>CAYRUT010000027.1:0-20277 GCA_964427545.1 uncultured Bifidobacterium sp.
ACGCGGTCGGTCACGACCACGACCGTTGCCACCCCGACGACCACCACGGTGACCACGACGACGACCACGACGGCTCGCCGTCGACCAGCACCACGGTTCCTGCCGCCCCCGGAGATGCCGCTTCGCCCGACTCCGGGTCGAGCGAGTCGACCCCTTCCGACCGTGTCGCGACCCCGGTGGCCGAGGTGCCGGCCCTCTCGCCGATCTCGACGACCACCGTGCCCGGTGCACCGACCGAGGGGTCACCCATTGATCTGGGCAACGACATTGTCGGATACCCGCCGAAAGAAGTGCCGACCGGCGACAACCCAACCGACAACCCGACCGACACGTTGCCGGCCGACGACAATGCGGGTGTCGATGTCCCGGCACTTGGAATCGGAAAAATCGGCGCCCCGGCTGAGTCAGCAGACCTCACGAGCGTCGGTTCGACAGACGTTCAGGGTGAGCCCGGTGCCGACTCGCTCATCGGACTGTGGTGGGTGTTGCTGGTGCTCGTTGCGGGGGCAGAGGCATACCGCCGCTGGCGTCGTGCCGTGGCGCGTCGTGCCACAGACACGCCTGCCTGAACGAATCGATGGTCTCCTCTCGGAGGCTGGCTAATTCCCGACTTGGAAGGTCGGGAATTAGCCAGTAGGGTTCGTCGCCTATGACACACGCCAACTGGGGTTTTGAGACCCGCCAGATTCATGCCGGACAAGAGCCAGATCCCGCGACCGGGTCGCGGGCGGTTCCGATCTACCAGACCACCTCGTACCAGTTCCGCAGTGCAGAACACGCGGCGAATCTTTTCGCGCTCGCCGAGATCGGCAACATCTACACCCGCATCATGAACCCGACGCAGGCCGTGCTCGAGGCACGTCTGTCGTCACTCGAGGGTGGCACCGCCACCGCAGTCGGCCTTCCCGGCGCACTCGTGGTGGCATCAGGACAGAGCGCCGAGACGCTCGCGATCCTGAACGTCGTCGAGGCGGGCGGGCACATCGTCGCGTCGCCGTCGCTGTACGGCGGCACCTACAACCTGCTGCACTACACGCTGCCGAAGATGGGCATCGACGTCACCTTCGTCGACGACCCGCACGACCTCGCCCAGTGGAAGAGCGCGTCGAAAGACAACACCAAGTTGTTCTTCGGCGAGGTTCTCGCCAACCCGAAGAACGACGTGTTCGACATCGAGGGTGTGTCGAAGGTCGCCCACGACATCGGCGTGCCGTTGATGCTCGACAACACCGTGCCGACACCGTACGGCATCCGTCCGCTCGAGTGGGGTGCTGACATCGTCGTTCACTCGATGACCAAGTTCCTCGGCGGGCACGGCACGTCGATCGGCGGCGGCATCGTCGACGGCGGAAAATTCGACTTCGGTGCATCGGGTCGTTTCCCGAACTTCACCGAACCCGACCCCAGTTACCACGGTCTGGCGTACTGGCCCGCACTCGGCGCCGGTTCCTACATCATCAAGGCACGCGTGCAGTTGCTGCGCGACATGGGCATGGCCGTCAGCCCGTTCAACGCATGGAGCATCCTGCAGGGCATCGAGACCCTGTCGTTGCGCATGGACCGTCACTGGTCGAACACCGACAAGGTCGTTTCATTCCTGCAGAAGCAGAGTGCGGTTGCCTCGATCAACTACGCGGGTCTGCCCACCAGCCCGTGGCACGAGCGTGCAAAGAAGTACTTCGGTGGCAAGGGATTCGGTTCGGTCATCGCGTTCGAACTGTCAGGCGGTCGTGAGGCCGGGCAGAAGTTCGCCGAGGCCCTGCAACTTCACAGCCATGTCGCCAACATCGGCGACGTGCGCTCGTTGGTGATCCACCCCGCGTCGACCACGCACAGCCAGCTCACCGAGGACGAGCAACGCTCGGCAGGCGTGGCGCCGGGTCTGGTGCGTCTGTCCGTGGGTCTCGAGTCGATCGAGGACATCATCGCCGACCTCGAACTGGGTTTCGCCGCGATCAAATAGTCAGTCGGTGTCGTCGTTCTGGTTGCGCAGGAACTCCTCGAGTTCCGCCGCCAGATCGTCACCCGAGGGCATCGTGCGTTCGACCATCTGGTCGTGCCGGCGCTCGAGCATGTTCACGTAGGCCGCGGCCTGGGGGTCGCCCTCGACCGCGGCATCGTGCAGTTCCTGCCAGCGACCGATCTCGCTCTGCAGATTCGCGTGGTCGGTGGGGATACCGAGAACGTGCTGCAGGTGCTGCAACAGTGCCGCCGCGCTCTTCGGGTGCTGGGCGTGCATCAGATAGTGCGGCACACCGACGCGCAGGCTCACGCTTGGTATTGATGCCCGGTCGAGTGCGTCGAGCATGACCCCAGCAACGCCGGTGGGGCCCTGGTACTGCGGGCGCGAGAGACCGAGCCGGGCGGCAAGGTCGGGGTGCGTGGTGCTGCCGACAACGAACGGCACGCGTGAGTGCGGCACCTGTTCGGCGGCTGCACCGAGACTGACGACGAGGTTGCACCCGAGACCGCGTGCGACGTCGACGACGCACTGCGTGAACACGTTCCACGACACGTGCGGCTCGACGCCGTTCAGAACCACCATGTCGCGTGCGCCCTCGGGGTAGCGGATGACCATGAACTCGTTCTCCGGCCAGCGCAACTGGCGCTCACCGTCTTCGTCGAGGTACGCCTCTGGCCGCTCCTGCGTGAAGTCGAAGAACGGGTCGGGGTCGATGTCGGCGACGACGGTGCAGTCGCGCTCTTTCAGCATCCAGTCGAGGGCAGACGTGGCGACGCCGCCGATGTCGAAGAGGCCCCGGAGGGCGACCAGCATGACGGGGTTGCGCAACGGGGACATGTCGTCCCAGTACCTCTCGAGCACCTCGTCAACCGTGATCGTCATCGAGGTTCACTCTACGAACGCAGATGGTCGACCACCACGTCGATGCACGATGTCAGGGCGGCCACGTCTGACGGGTCGATCGCCGGGAACATGCCGACCCGCAACTGGTTGCGGCCGAGCTTGCGGTAGCTGTCGGTGTCGACCACCCCGTTGGCACGCAGCAGCGCATTGATCGAGTTCGCGTCGATGCCGTCGATGTCGATGGTGGCCACCACGTTCGAGCGCTGCGACGGGTTCGCCACGAACGGGTTCGCAAAGTCGCGCGACTCTGCCCACGAGTACATGATGCGGGCCGACTCGGCGGAACGCCCCGCGGCCCATGCGAGACCGCCGTTGTCGTTCATCCATTTCACCTGTTCGTCGAACATGATCAGGGTGGCGAGTGCGGGGGTGTTGTAGGTCTGGTTGGCCACCGAGTTGTCGAGAGCAATCGAGAGATCGAGCGAGGCGGGCATCCAGCGTTTCGACGACTTGATCTCCCTGATGCGCTCGATGGCTGCCGGTGAGCACGCGGCGATCCAGAGCCCGCCGTCGGAGGCGAAGCATTTCTGCGGGGCAAAGTAGTACACGTCGACGTCTGCGGGGTCCCAGGTCAGGCCCCCTGCCGCTGACGTCGCGTCGACAACGACCAGGCCGTTGTGTGCCGGGCGCACGGGTGTCATTGCGACACCGGTCGAGGTCTCGTTGTGGGGGAACGCGTACACGTCGCACGAGGCATCGTCTTCCGGGGTGGGGTGGGTGCCTGGGTCACTCGCGAGGACCACAGGCCCGGCGAGGTGGGGGGCCGCGGCGGAGGCTTCTGCGAACTTCGACGAGAACTCACCGAAGACGAGGTGATGGCTGCGCTCGCGGATCAGACCGAACGTTGCGATGTCCCAGAACACCGTCGAGCCACCGTTGCCCATCACGATCTCCCAGCCCTCGGGCAACGAGAACAGCGACATCAGGCCGTCGCGCACCGAACCCACGATGTTCTTCACCGGGGCCTGGCGGTGCGACGTGCCCATCACCGATGTGACCCGCGACATCACCGCCTGCACCTGTTCGGGGCGGACCTTCGACGGGCCGCATCCGAACCGGCCGTCAACCGGCAACAACCCTGCAGGAATCCGGAAATCGTGTTGGTTCTTCTCGCTCACTCTGTAATCCTGTCATTTATGCCTGGTCCCAAAGAATTGCGACGTGTTTCTGCCCGCCTCGGCGCCATTGCCGAATCTGCCACGTTGGCGGTCGACGCAAAGGCGAAGGCCCTGAAGGCCCAGGGACAGAATGTCATCGGTTTCGGTGCAGGTGAGCCTGATTTTCCCACCCCCGCGCACGTCGTCGAGGCCGCGATCAAGGCCTGCAGCGACGTGAAGTACCACCGCTACACACCGGCGGCAGGTCTCCCCGAGCTGCGCGAGGCGATAGCCGCCAAGACACTGCGCGACAGCGGCTTTGCATGCACTGCCGACCAGGTGCTGGTCACCAACGGCGGCAAGCACGCGGTGTTCACCGCGTTCGCTGCGCTGTGCGACCCGGGCGACGAGATCATCTGCCCTGCGCCGTTCTGGACCACCTACCCGGAGGCGATCACGCTCGCGGGCGGCGTCGCAAAGATCATCGACACCGACGAGTCGAACGGGTTCCGCGTGACCATCGAACAACTCGATGCCGCCCTCACCCCGCGCACGAAGGCGCTGTTGTTCGTGTCGCCCGACAACCCGAGCGGTTCGGTGTACCCGGCCGACGAGGTGAAGGCGATCGGCGAGTGGGCCGTGCGCAACAAGGTGTGGGTCATCACCGACGAGATCTACGAGCATCTCACCTACGGCGACCACAGGTTCACATCGATGCCCACTTTGGTGCCCGAACTCGCCGAGCAGTGCCTCATTCTCAACGGTGTCGCCAAGACCTATGCAATGACCGGTTGGCGCGTGGGCTGGATGATCGGCCCGAAAGACGTCATGAAGGCGTCGATCAACTTCCAGTCACACTCCACGTCGAACGTGTCGAACGTCGCGCAGGTCGCGGCGATGGCTGCGGTCAGCGGTGACCTCTCCGCCGTGCACATGATGCGCGAGGCGTTCGAGCGTCGCGGCAAGACCATGCACCGCATGCTCACGTCGATCCCCGGTGTCACGTGCATGGAGCCGCAGGGCGCGTTCTACTGCTATCCCAACTTCACCGCGCTGCTCAACCGCGACATCCGAGGCAAGAAAGCGTCGAACACGCTCGAGCTGGCCGATCTCATCCTCGGCGAGGCACAGGTCGCCATCGTGCCGGGCGAGGCGTTCGGCACTCCCGGTTTTGCGCGGTTCTCGTTCGCCCTCGGCGACGACGACCTGGTCGAGGGCGTGCAGCGCATCATCGATCTTGTGTCGTGACCCGCACTGCGTCGCCGGCGTAGTCGTCTTGTCACTGCAGTTCGTGCTACCTTGACCCACGCACCCCGATAGGGGTGTTGCACAGACATCAGCGAAGTCCGGTGAGATCCCGGCACTGTCCCGCAACGGTGGTTCTGTCCGGGGAAACCCGGCGCAGACGAGTCCGGTCGCCTGGTACCTGTGTGCGAAAAACCAGTCCTCGAAGGAAGGGCGGTCCGCGGAGGCAACCGGTTCACGCCGGATTCTGTGACCCACTCTTCTTTCTCCAGACACGTACTTGGAGGAAGATCCACAATGAAAAACACCCGTTCACACCGGAGGCGCGCATTCAGCCTGATTGCAGCCTCCGTTTTCTTTGTCGCCGCCTGTGGTGGCTCGTCAGATTCGTCGGACACCACGTCGCCCGGGGCGTCGCTTCGAATCGTGAGTCTCTCGCCGACAGCGACTGAGATGCTCTATGCCATCGGTGCCGGCGACCAGGTCGTCGCCGTCGACAGCCTCAGCACCTACCCGGCAGAGGTCGAGCCCAAGGTCACGAAGATCTCCGCGTTCGAACCGAGCGCCGAGGCGATTCTCGCCTACGAACCCGACGTCGTCCTCATCTCGAACGACATGAACAAGATCAGCGAGCAGCTCACCACTGCAGATCCGGAGATCCAGGTCTGGACCGGTGCCGCCGCAGCCACCATCGACGACGTGTACGCACAGATCGCACAGCTCGGCGATCTCACCGGCCGTGCTGACGCCGCCGGCGACGTTGTCGACGACATGAAGCAGCGAATCGCCGATGTCGTTCCCGACGACTCCGGTCTCACGACGTTCAGTGCGTACTACGAACTCGACAACACGTACTACAGCATCACCTCGAACACCTTCGTCGGCGCACTGCTGAGCCAGTTCGGTCTGAAGAGCATCGCCGACGGCGTCGAGGAGGGCAATGACTACCCGCAGTTGAGTGCAGAGGCGATCGTCGCGGCAGACCCCGCGGTCATCTTCCTTGCCGACACGAAGTGCTGCCAGCAGTCCGCCGAGACGGTGGCGGCACGGCCGGGCTGGTCGGGCATATCCGCCGTGAAGAACGGCAACGTGGTCGAGCTCGACGATGACATTGCGTCGCGCTGGGGACCACGCATCGTCGATCTCATCGAACAGATCGCCGCGGCACGCGAGGCGATGCTCGAGAAGACCGCCGGGTAACGGAGAACACGATGTCGTCCGGCACGGTGCCACAGACCGCCATCCACGGTGCGAGCCGTTGGTGGATCCCCGCGTCCGTCGCGGTGTGTCTGTGTGCCGTGCTGGGTGGCGTCATGATCGGCCCTGCGGGGCCCGACTGGTGGCGGGTGCCGCTCGAGTTGCTGGACCGCCTGCCGCTCGTCGACGTCGAGAGCGGCATGAGCCCAACCGACTGGTCGATCGTGTGGAACATCCGCGCACCCCGTGTTGTGCTTGCTGCACTCGTCGGTTCGACACTGTCGCTCGCAGGCGCCAGCTACCAGGGAGTGTTCCGCAACCCGCTTGTCGATCCGTACCTTCTCGGTGTCGCGGCGGGCGCCGGTCTCGGTGCCACGGTGGTGATCACGGTGAACCGTGTCGGCAGCAGTTCGTGGATCATCGACCCGTTGCCGTTGGCGGCCTTCGTCGGCGGACTCGCGGCGGTGCTGGTGACCTACGTGGTGGGGTCGAGCGTGCGTGCGCAGAACACGTCGATCACGCTCGTTCTTGCCGGTGTCGCTGTGACCTCGCTGACCACCGCCCTGCAGACGTTCCTGCTGCAGCGCAACTCCGACGTGGTGCGGCAGGTGTACTCGTGGATCCTCGGTCGTCTGTCGTCGGCGACGTGGGGAGACGTGCGACTGGTGCTTCCGTACGTGCTGGTGTCGACGGTCGCCCTGCTGCTGCACCGGCGGCTGCTCGACGTGCTGCGGGTCGGCGACGAGGAGGCGAGTGCGTTGGGTGTCGATGTCGCCCGTGTGCGCGTGGTCGTCGTCATCGCCGCCACCCTCGGCACCGCCGCAGTCGTGGCGGTGAGCGGGCTCATCGGTTTCGTCGGCATCATCGTGCCGCACGCGGTGCGTCTCGTGGTGGGGGCCTCGTACCGGGTCGTTCTGCCGATGTGCATACTCGTGGGCGCGGCGTTCCTCATCGTCGCTGACATTCCGGGTCGTGTCCTCGACAACCCCGCAGAGACCCCGATCGGAGTCGTCACGGCGTTCCTCGGTGCGCCGTTCTTCCTTCTGATCCTGCGCACGAGGCAGGCGGCACGATGACATCGCTCGCATTCGACAACGTGTGCGTCTCGTACGACAACCGCACGGCAGTTGCCCCGTTCTCCGACTCCGTGAGACCCGGCGAGTGGCTGTGCGTGATCGGCCCCAACGGCGCGGGCAAGTCGTCGCTGTTGCGGGCCATTGCGGGAGTGACCCCGCATGACGGGCGCATACTCGTCGACGGCTCGCCGTTGTCGGCACGTTCGTCGCGCCGGCGGGCCCAGTTGGTTGCCTATGTGCCGCAGTCGCCCGTGCTGCCGTCGGGGATGACGGGGGTTGAGTACGTGCTTCTCGGCCGCAACCCGTTCGTCACTCACTTCGGCCGTGAGTCCCACCACGATGTCTCGATGGTTGCCGACGTGATCGAGCGTCTCGACCTTGCAGATCTCGCACAGCGCGACGTCGACACGCTGTCGGGCGGCGAGCGTCAGCGACTCGTGATCGCGCGCGCGATCGCGCAGGAGGCACCGGTGCTGCTGCTCGACGAACCCACGAGCGCGCTCGACATCGGGCACCAGCAGCAGGCCCTCGAGTTGGTCGACAGACTCCGACGCGAGCACGGGCTCACCGTGGTGAGCGCGATGCACGATCTCACTCTCGCCGGCATCTACAGCGACCGACTCGTTCTGATGCACGCCGGCCACTGCGTGGCATCGGGAACCGCAGAGGAGGTGCTGAGGCCCGAGACGCTCGGTGAGTTCTACGGCGTGTCGGTGCGTGTGCACAGGGAAGCCGACGGCACGATCGTCGTCGTGCCGAACCGCGAACGCCTCACGTAGCCACGGGTGCCCGGCCGGGTGGTCTAGTACCGTTGTGCCGTGACGCGACCACTCGATGCCAGGCAACTCGATGCGTGCGTCGAGGGTTGTGCAGCAACGCACCAACGGCTGCTCGAAGTTGTTGACAGTCTTGATGACGCCGGCTTTTCGGCACCTTCGATGCTTCCCGGCTGGTCCCGCGCCACTCTTGTCGGTCATCTTGCGTTGAACGCCCGCAGTCACGTGCACCTGCTCGAATGTGCATCGCGCGGCGAAACTGGCGACCAGTACCCGGGTGGCCCGGGCGCGCGCGAGCGCGGCATCGCCGAGGTGTCGACCTGGACGCGTGAGGCTCTCGTGCGCGAGTTGCGGTCGGCCGTCTACGCACTAGAAGGCGCGTGGGCCGGGGCGTCACACGACACATGGCTCGGGACGGGGACGCTCGCGTCGGGGTCTGTGGTGGCGATGCACGAACTTCCGTTTCTCCGTTGGCGCGAGAGCGTGGTGCACCTGACCGATCTCGACGTAGAACAGGGGTGGGACACCTGGCCCTCTCTGTATGTGCGTCTCGAACTCGAGCGCCAGAAGATGGCGTGGGCCGCGAGTCACGCCATGGGGCTCACGCAGTTGCCCAAGGCAGCGTTGCAACTGCCGGAGAACCACCGACTCGCATGGTTGTTGCAACGCACCGATGTCGACGGTCTGCCGAAGGGACTCGGTTTCTGATGGGCCGGATGTTGCGTTGGATTGTCGCTGCAACTGCAGTGCTGGTGACGGCATGGCCGGGTGCAGCGTCGGCGCACGCGATTCTCGAGGAGTCGTCGCCGGCACCGTCGTCGGTGCTTGATGCGTCGCCGGGGGAGATCACCCTTGATTTCGACGAGGCCATCGAGGATGCATTGCTCTCGATCCGTCTGTTCGACTCCGACCAGCGCGAGGTCGCGATCGGCCGTGCAGAACGCGACGGAACCGACACATCGTTCGCCCGTTCATCGGTTCCGTCCCTCGACGACGGCGTGTACGTGGTGGTGTGGCGCGCTGTCAGCGCCGACGGTCATCCCGTCAGTGGCGCGTTCCCGTTCCAGGTGGGTGATGCCCCGACGGTCAACGCGAACGAACTGTTGACCCGCGTGCTGGAGGGTCTCGACACCCGGTCGCCGCTCGGCACACCGCTTGCCGTGTCGCGTTTTCTCTCGTACGTGGGTCTCGTCGCGTTGGTCGGAATCATTGTGTTCGCGTTCGGCCAGCCGTCGTTCGCACCTGTTCTTCTCGTGGCATTGCGCAGGGCAGTGTGGGGGTTCGGCGTCGGTGCCGCCGGCATCTTCCTGTTGCAGGGCCCGTATGCGGCAGGCCGCGGGTGGGGTGCCGTGGCCGACGCAACGCTGCTTGCCGATGTGATCCCCACGAGGTTGGGCCTCGCATCGTCGGTTCGCCTCGCGTGTGCCGCGGGGTGGGCTCTGGTGGTCATCACGCACGCACGCTCGTCGACATGGCGGTGGAGACTCGGGTTCGCGGCACTCGCGTTGCTGTCGATCGTCTCGTTCTCGGTGTCGGGGCACCCGAGTGCCGGTTCGCTGCCCGCGCTCTTCGTCAGCGTCGACGCAGTGCACCTCACGGCGGTCTCCGTGTGGGTCGGCGCGTTCCTCGCTGCATGGCTGGTGCGCACCGAAGAGGGTGTGGTGCGACTGTCGGCACTTGCCACCGTTGCGATGCCGTGCGCGGTGGTGACCGGTGCGGCGCAGAGCATCCATCTCGCAGGCGGAGTCGGCAACGTGTTCGACACGAGACACGGTGACTACCTGTTCGTGAAGGTTGTCGTGATCGCGGTGTGTCTCGCGGTCGGTGGTCGCCTGCGCATGCGCATGAAGAAGGGCGAACCGACCGTGGGCCGAATGCTCTCGATCGAGGCCGCGTTGCTCGTTGTTGTCATCGCGGTCTCGGCCCTGATGGTGGGGTCATCGCCGAACTCCGCCGCTGCATCGGGTTCGGCGTTCAGTGCCACCCAGATACAGGCCGATGTGGTCGCCGACTTCTCGATTCTTCCGACACGTGTCGGCGGGGCAGAAGTTCACGTGTACCTCACACCGCCCGGCGGTTCGCTGTCGCCGGTGGAGAACGTCGCGATGTCGTTCACGCTGCCGTCGCGGGGGATTCCCGCCATACCGGTGAAGCTGGTCGAGGTCGGCCCCAACCACTGGAGCGGTGTGATGCAGTTCCCGTATGCGGGTTCGTGGACACTCGAGGCGCGTGTGCAGCCGGAGAAGAACTCGACGCTTCTCTACACTGCCGACGTCGAGGTGGCCGACTAGAGCCCGCGCACCACGATGTGGTGTGGCATCCCTGTCGGCTCGTCGATGAAGCCGTCGCCGACCACACCAAAGCCGCATCTCTCGTAGAAACCGATTGCAGAGTCGCGCGCCCGTGCCCACACGACATCGGCACCGCGTTCGCGGGCCAACGAGAGACCTGCCTCGACCAGCACCCGACCGTGACCGGACGACTGCAGGTGTTCGTCGACTGCCATGCCCTTCAGTTGCACCGCGGGCCGCCCGGGAGTCACGGGGCATTCCCTGGAGAACCATGTCGACGTGGCCACAACCGAGCCGTTCTCGCGGATCACTAGGTGCACCGCGTCGGGCAGCGAATCCTCGGAGTAGTCGGCATGCGTCACCGGCGTGTTCCTGCGCAACACGCGCACCCGCAGGTCGGTGATCTCGTCGAGGCGTGCGGGTTCCGCTTTCACGGGGTCATCCCACGTCTGCGACGGCGACGGAGTTCCCGCCGTCTCTCGCACTGCGGTACATCGCCTCGACGATGCGGTGTGCCTCGAGAGCAATCGAGAAATCGGGGAAACCTGGCTCCCTCGCCACGGCATTGCGCACGAACGCACCGTCGGGGTTCGCGTCGGTGAGCGCAAGCGGTGAGGTCCTCTCTGTGAGTTCCTCGCCGCCGAGGGTGCCGACAGTGCCGTCGGCGTCGCTCCACGTCACCGGCCCGAACCAGTCGTCGCCTGCAATGACCACGGTGCGTCTCTCGCAGAACACCTCGACATGACGGAGGCTCGGCCGCGACAGGTTGTCGTGCCAGACCGTCGTCAGGGTTCCGACTGCACCGTCGGCAAACTGCACGGAGGCGGCCACGCAGTCCTCGATGCCGTCGAGCCCGTGTCTGTAGGTGGCGCGTGCACTGACCGACTCGACGTCTCCGATGAGGAAGCGCAGCATGTCGACGTCGTGGATGCTGTGCTCGAGCAGGGTGCCCGCGCCGGCCTTCGTCTTGTCGCTGCGCCAGGTCGACTTGTAGTGACCCTGGATCGGGATGAACTGGTCGTCGCGGAACACGACGGACATCACCGCGCCGGCGGCGGGGTCGGTGATGAGTTCACGCGCCCACAGATAGGCCGGTGACCGACGCAGAATGAGACCGCACTGGTGGGTGAGCGAGGCGGCCGTGGCAGAGTCGTGCATCGCGCGCGCCTGTTCGAAAGATGTTCCGAGCGGCTTCTCGCAGAAGAAGGGTTTCCCCGCTGCGATGCACTTATCGACCAGGTGCTGGTGCTCGCTGGTCCACGTGCAGATGTACACGAGGTCGCTCGACGAGATGACGTCATCAGCCGACTTCATGACCGTGCTGCCCGATGCCCGGGCGAAGGCCTCGGCGCGGGCGGTGTCGATGTCGAAACACCCGCCGCGCACCATGTCGACCCCCGAGCGTCTCAGCATCTTCGAGTGGAACGTTGCGATGTGGCCCGTGCCGATGAAACCGACGGTGGGTGCAGGGTTCGTCACGGGGTTCACGCTAGTTGTTCAGGCAGCCACGCGACTCCGCCGCCACGAACCTGGCCTCACAATGAAACAACCCGGCAGCACATGGCCTCGCGACCACGGCCACCGGGTTGTCCCGAGTGGTGATGGAGAAGCGACTAGCGCTTCTTGCCCTTCTTTGCAGCCTTCTTGGGGGCTGCCTTCTTGACGGTCTTCTTTGCAGCTGCCTTCTTGGCCGGGGCCTTCTTTGCAGGTGCTGCCTTCTTTGCGGGTGCAGGTGCCGCAGGCTTGGTGTTCAGCTTCGGTGCAGCTGCAACGCCGAGTGCGATGTCCTTGAATCCCTTGAGTGCGGTGATCTTGGCAACGGTCTTTGCCTTGATCTGGATTGTTTCACCCGTGGCAGGGTTGCGACCGGTGCGTGCAGGACGCTTGATCTTCGCGAACTTCGCGAAACCGGAGATGTTGACGACTTCGCCCTTCGCGACGTTCGCAAGGATGACGTCGATGGTTCCTTCGACGGCTTTTGCGGCGTCCTTGGGAGGAAGTCCGGTGTGTAGGGCTACTGCTTGAATGAGTTCACGCTTCTTCATGGAACCCACCGTATTCCATATCGCCAGTGAAATCGGGGATTTCTGTCGCGAATTTCCCGTCACACCCGGAGGGGGTTCACGGGGTCATCAGGACCCGACCGAACGCCTGACGACTCTCTATGTAGCGGTGGGCGTCGGCGGCCTCGGCCAGGTGGAAGACCCTGTCGATGACCACGGTGAGCTCGCGTGACGCGACCCTGGCGAGAAGCGAGTCGATGAGCGGGTGGGTCCGGTGGCCGTTCACCCCCATCTCTGCGCCGAGGAAAACCCCGGTGATCGATGCGTTTTTCTGCATGAGGGGCCACACCTCGGGCGGTTGGGGCTCGCGCCCCGCGCGCCCGACCCAACTGACACGGCCCCGGTACGCCAGCGCGGCGATGCTCGACTCGAGAGTCTTGCCCCCGACCGGATCGACGACCAGGTCGACACCCCGGCCGTTCGTGAGGTCCATCACGGTCTTGGCGGGGTCGCTCGTTGCGTAATTGATGGCGTGGTCGAGCCCGAACGGTTTCAGTCTCTCGAGGCGTTCGTCGCTAGACGCGGTGGCATACACCGTGGCACCCGCGGCCTTGGCGAGCTGGATCGCGGCGATGCCGACCCCTCCGGCACCGGCCTGCACCAGCACGTGTTCGCCGGCGGTGAGACGACCGAACTCGAACAGGCAGTCGTGTGCGGTGCCGAACTCGATCGGCACGCCTGCACCTTCTTCGATTGATGCACCGTCGGGGATCACCCACACCGACTGTTCGGGAACGCACACAACCTCGGCGTGCGAACCGAACCCCATCGTGGCAACCACTCGTTGGCCGGCGGAGATGCGCGAGACGCCCTCGCCGACATCGCGCACGATTCCGGCCGCCTGATAGCCGACGATGTGCGGCGTTGTCGCGAGAACACCGCCCTGGCGGTGGAGAAGGTCTCCTCCCTGGATGGCGATCGCCTTCACGTCGATGCGCACCGACCCGCGGCGCAGTTCCGGTTCGGGCACATCGTCGTAACGGAAGACCTCGGGGCCTCCCACCTGGTCGTACACGGCTGCTTTCATGCGTCAGACCGTAGCCGCGAACGCCAACGTGAACACCACGACGCACAGTGCGGCGAGCGCGAATGCCGTCTGCGGCAGCACCGCACCCGGGTGTCCCATCAGCCGGGAGATCGCGACGGGAATCGTGGTGGAGTCGCTGCGACTCAGGAACGATGTTGCCCCGAACTCACCGATCGAGACCGCCGCCGACAGCCCGGCTGCGCGTGCGAGAGCAGGTCGAATGACAGGCAGCTCGACCCGGCGCCATGTCCGCCACGGCCCGGCACCGAGTGACGCCGCCGCGCGACGCATGTCGTCGGGGATCGCACCGACGGCACCGTCGAGTGTTCGCACGGCAAGCGGCAACGCAACCACCGCGTGAATCACGGGGATCAACCATGTCTCGCCGCGCCAGTCGAACGGAGACGAGTCGAACGTGATGATGAGGCCCAGTCCGAGGGTCACCGCCGACACAACCAGGGGAAGCGAAGTGAGTGCAGAGAGTGTGCCCGTCGGGTTTCTCGCGAAGGCGATGACCGTCGCGCACACAACAGTCAGTACCGTGCACGCAACGGCGAACACAACTGACGTGGCAATGACCCGGCGGGTGTCGATCCCGATCTGTTCGGTGGTGCCGTCGAAGAGCCATCTGTATCCGTCGAGTGACGGCATTCCGTCGACAACGAACGAACGCATCACGATCGCCGCGAGCGGTGCTGCCACGAGCGCGGTCGGCACCAGCACCGCGGCCGCGACCGTTCGACGGTTTCGCCGTGTCGTGCGGCGCGGTCGAACCGAGACACTGCCGTCACGGGCATTGTCGCTGCCGCCGCGGGCACCCACGGCGAACACCACGAACACCACCACCGCCTGCACCATCGAGAGTGAGACCGCGGTGCGTGTGTCTCCGAGACGCACGGCCTGTACGAACACCTCCGATTCCACCGTGCGCCGTGAGATGCCCCCGAGAATCGCGATGACTCCGTAACTCGTGAAACAGAACACGAAGACGATCGACGTTGCGGCACGCAGTGCCCCGGCGATGTGGGGGAGAACCACGGCGGTGAACACCCTGGCCGGGTTCGCCCCGAGGTCGGCGGCGGTGTCTTCCATGTCGGGGTCCATCAGAGCCCAACGCGGCCCGAGCACCCGCACCACGACGGCGACGTTGAACACCATGTGGGCCCACAGGATGCCGAGTGTGGGTTGGCCCGGGATCACCGCCTTCACTCCCGTCGCAACCACGACGGCGGGCATGAAGAACGGCACCGTGATCAGGGCTGTGACAAGGCGGGACCCGGCGAACGAGAACCGTGCGACGGCCCACGTGAGAGGGATGCCGACGACGAGCGTCAGCAGCGTCGACGCACCTGCCTGCCAGAAGGTGAACCACCACACCCCGCGCAGGGACTCTTCGGTGAGAGCGTCGAAGAGAGAGCCGGGGCGCACGAACCGGGTCACCATCGACACCACCGGGACAACGAAGAAGACCGCGACCAACGCCAGAGGGAGTACCTGCAGGCGACGCGCGGTCAGCGACACTGAGTCGGGTCTCGTCATCACGGTCTCATCGCGGCAGCGTCACAGGGCGATGGCTCTCCACGCGTCGAGCCAGGCATCACGGTTCTTCTCGATGTCGTCGGGGCTGATGGTGAGCGGGTCGGCCGGCCGCACCGCAAAGTCGACGAACACTTGCGGCAGGGTCGCCTCCGGGTTCACCGGGAAGACGAAGAGCGAGAGGGGCATTGATTCCTGGAACGGCACGTCGAGCAGGTAGTCCACGAGTTTTTGTGCGATGTCACGGTTCTTTGTCCCGCGCAGGATGCCGACGTACTCGGTCTGGCGGAAGCACGTCGACTCGATCACCGCGGTCGGCGGCTCGGAGACCGGGGTGGCCGAGTACACGACCTCGGCCGGCGGGCTCGACCCGTACGACACCACGAGCGGGTACCTGCCCTTGCCTGATGACCCGGAGAACTCTGCGGTGTAGGCGGTGGTCCAGTCGCTCACGATCTTTGTGCCGTTGTCGACGAGTCGTGCCCAGTAGTCCTGCCATTTCTCGGTGCCGAAGTGCGCGATGGTGGCGAGCAGAAACCCGAGACCGGGTGACGATGCGGTCGGGTCCTGTGTGACGAGAAGACCCGCGTACGCGGGCCGTGCGAGGTCTTCGAACGTTTCCGGCGGGGCGATGTTGCGCGATGCGAACCACGTCTTGTCGTAGTTCACGCAGATGTCACCTTCGTCGACAGGTTCGTACGATTCGAGAACCTCTGCACCTTCGGCCCGCGAGAGGAAGGTGTTGTCGATTCCCCACATCACGTCGCCCTCGGGTTTTCCGGCGGTGAGAATCGCCTTGCTCACCATCGTGCCCGTGTCGCCGGCGTTCACGACCCGCACTTTCACGCCGGTCGTTGCGGTGAACGCATCGAAGATGCCCTCTTGCGGTGTGAATGCGTCGTACGCGACGAGCACCACTTCGGTCGGCGCCGCGTCAGGTTGCTGCGAACAGGCCGTCAGGGCGAGGGCGAGCGACGCGATGACGGCAATCGAGCCGATTCGACGGGGGGATCTCATGGTTGCTCCTTGCTGGTGTGGTCGACGCTGATGTGATGGACGCTGGTGTGGTCGACAGGGGAATGCGCGGCCTGTGCGCCTGGGGTGACGATTACCGCGAGAACCCCGGTGCGGAGAGCGAGAGTGACCGTCCCGGCCTGTGCGAGGTTGCTCACCCCCCGTGATGCAAACGACCTGAGAGTCGATCGCGTGAGGTTCCACTTCAGGCCGGTCGTGGTCACACCCCGGGCGTTTCCTCCGAGGGGAATCAACGAGACGGTGTCGTTCTCGTGCACCTGCAGGGTGACCTTGTCCCGCGGGGTGACGATGCGCACGAACGACCGGCCGATGTGTGCGGTGACTGTCGCGTTCTCGCTGAACGCGACGAGTGAATGCACCATCGAGAGAACGTGGTCGAAGCGGTCGCCTCCACCGGCGAGAACGTGGATGCTCTCGTACTTCAGCGATTCGGCAAACTGAAGCGCAAGTTCGGTGTCGGTGTGGTCCTTGTCTGCCGGGTGCTCGATGATGTCGACGTTCCGTGAACGTGCAGCGTTCAGGTGTTCGGGGGTGATCGAGTCCATGTCGCCGATCAGCACATGGGGTGTCCGGTCTGCCGCGACTGCGTGTTCCCAGCCCGAGTCGGCCGCGATGACGAGAGCATCGGGTTCGGCGAAGTCGAGCGCATTCGCGTGGGGCGGGTCTCCGCCGATGAAGATGAGTGCTTGGCGTGGTGCCATGTCCGGTTCCCTCCGCCGGCATTACCCGGATCAGGTTCTTGGGTCGGTGGCCGCGGCCACCCTCTCAGCCCGCCGGTGTCGTGCGAGCTCCCCTTTGGTTGTGTTGTGTGGGTCAGGTTATCGGGGCGTCGGGGGAGACCTCGTGCATGCCGCCCGCCTGACGGGTTCCGCCGTGCCCGCAACTAGGTTGAACCGCGGAGGTCATCATGGGCGTACTTGAGGGAAAGGTTGCACTCGTCACCGGGGGCGGTCGCGGGATCGGCAGGGCCATCTCGATCGCGTTGGCGAACGAGGGGGCGACCGTCGCGATCAACTACAGGCGCGACAGAGAGTCAGCCGAGGAGACGATGGGGCTCATTCTCGACAACGGTGGAACCGCGACGGTGCACCAGGGGTCGAACGACATCCCCGAGGAGAACGTCGCACTGGTGAACGATGTGATCGCGACGCACTCCGCGATCGACATCGCCGTGCTGAACGGCGGGGTGGCGTCACGTGGTCGCAGTGTGGTCGACACCGAAGCAGAGGAACTGTGGAGCCTCGTTGCCACGCATGCGCTCGGGCCGCACCAACTCTGCCGGGCGTTCCTGCCGCACATGCGCAGACGCGGCGGCGGTCATGTCGTGTTCATCTCGTCAGTTGCCACCTCGGGCATGAGCGCGAACGGCGCCCCCTACAACATGGGCAAGGCCGCGATGGAGGCTCTTGCCCTCACGCTTGCAAAGGAAGAACTGCCCCACAACATCCACGTGAACATCGTGGCCCCGGGTCTGGTCGAGACCGACATGGGGGTCCGTCTCGCGCGCGCCATACAGGGCAAGTCGAGAGACGAGATGCAGGACCTCCGCGCGATGGATGCCTCGTCACCGTTCGGCAGGGTGTGCCAGCCGGAAGACGTCGCGAACGCCGTTCTTTTCTTCTGCTCTCCACAGGCGTCGTACCTCACGGGGCAACGCCTTCAGGTCAACGGCGGCGGCAACAGCCTTCGTGTCGGTCAGTGACGCCGACCGCCCGGTCGACCCGGGAATCGCTCGGTCTCACGCGGCGGGGTTGACGTCGACCACGATGACCGTGATGTTGTCACTGCCGCCGTTGGTGTTCGCCATGTCGACAAGTTTCTCTGCGCACTCCTGGGGGTCGCGGTAGCGCCACAACGCCTCGGCGATGTCCTCTTCGCTGACCTCGTCGATCAGACCGTCGCTGCACAGAAGGAAACGGTCACGCGGTTCCACCGAGAGCACGATGACGTCGACCTTCGTCGCGGGTTCGAGACCGACAGCACGGGTGAGCACGTTGCCCTCGGGGTGTCGCCAGGCGTCGTCGGGGTTGATGCGCCCCTCGTCGATCATCTCCTGCACGAGGCTGTGGTCTTTCGAGACCCTGATGAGATCCCCGGCCCGGTAGAGGCTCGTGCGGCTGTCGCCGACGTTCGCGACGGCAACGCGGTTGCCGTCGCCGGGCAGACATGCGAGTGCCGTGACAGTGGTGCCCATCCCGTGCAACGAGGGGTCGTTGGCTGCCGCCTCGAAAATGGCGCGGTTTGCCTGCTGTACGAGCTCGCCGAATTCCTCGGGGCTTTTGACCCCGGCTCGTGCCCCCTCGATCATGACGTTCACTGCCAATTCGCTCGCCACCTCACCAGCGGCATGCCCACCGAGACCGTCTGCCACCACGAACACTCCGGGGCACGTGCCGTGGGAGTCCTGGTTGACCTGTCGAAGCCGCCCCACATGGGTGCATGCTCCGTGGTCGAAAGAGAAGGTGGTTTTCGGTGTGTTTCGGGGAATAGTGTCGTTCATACCATTAATTATAGCCCCGGGTGTGTCACTGTTCTCCGGGGTCGGCAGGACCCACGGAGACACTTCCCTTGCCCGTCGGTCGGGGCGTCGGTAGCCTGCGGGGTGTGAGCCCACTTGCCCCCCAAAGTTCTGACACCATCATCGAGATCACAGAGGCGGCTCTCACCCAGCTGCTCATGCTCCGGGACGAAGAGCCCGAGAAAGAGCGTCTCGGTCTGCGCCTCGAGGTCATCGCGACCCCGGGTGAGGAGTTCAAGTACGACCTGTCGTTCGAGATCGTCACTCAGGCCGCATTCAGCGACGAGGTGCGCACGATCGGCGGGTTGAAGGTGATCATTCCGTTGCAGACGTTCGAGCACATCAACGGTGCAGTTCTCGATTTCTCAGACCGCCAGGGCCTCATCATCCGCAACCCGAACAAGCCACCCGCACCGATGATCGACGGCCTCGTGAACGACGACGAACTCTCGGCGTCGGTCGAGGCGGTCATCGCCACCGACATCAACCCATCGCTCGCGGCGCACGGAGGGTTCGTGACCTTCGTCGGCCACGACGGCGAGGGCATTGCCTACCTCACGATGGGCGGCGGCTGCCACGGATGCTCGATGAGCAAGATGACCATGCTCGACGGTGTGCAGACCACCCTCGTCGAGCAGGTCGCCGGAATCGTGAAGGTCCGCGACGTCACCGACCACGCCACCGGAGCCAACCCGTACTACAGCTGATCCGTGCAATGCTGTGCACATGAAAGTTGCGCAGCTGTGGTCGTACCCCGTGAAGTCGATGGTCGGGGGCACGGTCTCCACGGTCGAGATTTCGGAACTCGGCATCGTCGGCGACCGACACTGGGCGGTGCGTGACCTCGAACGCGGCGGCATTCGCGGCGCCAAGAAGATCGGTGGGCTCATGCAGTTCTCCGCATCGCGGAACAACGACGGAACCGTCACCATCACGTGCCCGAGCGGCGAGACCGTGTCGTCGGCTGACGCGAACGTGAACCAGGTGCTGTCGTCGGCACTCGGTCACGAGGTGGCCCTCGACTGCCTTCCGGCCGACGGCGACCCCGAGCACTTCCGTCGCGGTCCGCGCGACAGCGACGACCCCATGGCCGAGTTGCGGGGTGTGTTCGGCAGGGAAGAGCACGAACCGCTTCCGAACTTCGCTGCGTTCCCGCCCGAGATCGCCGAGTTCGAGTCACCCCCGGGAACGCATCACGACTGCTGGCCGTTGATGGTCATGACCACCTCGGCGATGGATGCGTTGAGAACGGCGCTTCCCGGATCGCGGATCGACGAACGACGTTTCCGCCCCAGCATCATGATCGACGGGGCAGATGCCGGACATCCCGAGTTCTCATGGAAAGGCCGCACCGCGCGCATCGGCTCGGCCGAGATCGAGTTTCTCGACCCGTGCCCGCGATGCGTGATGATCACACGACGGATCAACGACGATCTTCCCGAGGACCGTGCGATTCTGCGTCATGTGGTGCGAGATCTCGACCAGAACGTCGGGGTGTACGCCCGGGTGCTCACTCCGGGTGTCGTCACCGTCGGCGACCCCCTCAGTTT
>CAYRUT010000028.1:0-19335 GCA_964427545.1 uncultured Bifidobacterium sp.
CATGGGATTGTTCTCGTCGTTTCAGAAGAACCGTGCTGCTCGCAAGTTGCGTGACGCACACGAAACATACGAGAAGCTGCATGCGGAGTGGAAGAAAGAGTCCGACACTCTCGACGGGTACATCACCGTCGTGCGTGACTGTGCCGAGGGCCGGATCGCCGACCAACTGGTCGACACCAGCGACTACGGGTTCCTGCTGAACGAGGGCGAGATGCCTGTTGCCTACATGCCCGGAACCCTCTTTCTGGAGGTGGTCCGCGCGCCGTCGAGTTACAGCGGAGGGTACGGCGGCGTCTCGTTCCCGCTCTTCGGCCGAGTGCGTGTGAACACAGGGCGCATGG
The DNA here is from genome assembly GCA_964427545.1 of uncultured Bifidobacterium sp. GTDB lineage: Bacteria > Actinomycetota > Acidimicrobiia > Acidimicrobiales > Ilumatobacteraceae > UBA2093. Next base: position 342 of record CAYRUT010000028.1, read on the forward strand.
GCGGCAAGGTCACACCCGGAGACGAATCGATCAAGTGGACAGACGAGGGAACCACGATGATCACCACCGAGCGCATCATGTTCACCGGTGCGAAGCGAACCCAGGAATGGAAGTTCGCAAAGATGATGAGCATCACGCATCACGCACCCGGCTACTCGATCTTTGCCGTCAGCGGGAAGTCGAAGCCCACCGGCATCGGTTTCGGCCCCGACGTCGCCACAGAGGTGCAGTTCCGCATCGAACTCGCGGCGGCCATCGCCCGCAACCAGTTGCCTCGCTACCTCGCCGAACTCGAGGCAGAAAAGGCGAAGCACGACGCGGAGATGCCCGTACCTCCCGTGCCGCCGGCACTGCCGTAGCGGCTGCATCCACTCACCGTCTCGTTAACCTCCATTCCATGCGCATCGGAATTCTGACCGGCGGCGGCGATTGCCCCGGACTGAACGCGGTCATCCGCGCCGTGGTGCGCAAGGCCATCAACGACCACGGCGACAGCGTGGTCGGCTTTCTCGACGCGTGGGACGGTGTGCTCGAGAAGCGCACGATGGAACTCACCGTTGCGTCGCTTGCGGGGGCGTTGCCGCGCGGCGGCACGATTCTCGGCACCCGTCGTGGAAGTCCATTCGATTTTCCCGACGGGCCCCGACGGGTGAAAGAGAACCTTCGTGAACTCGCTGTCGACGCTCTGATCGTCGTCGGCGGCAACGGGTCGCTGTGGGTCGCATCGAAACTGCACGACGAGGTCGGTCTCCGCGTTGTCGGCATCCCCAAGACGATTGACAACGACATCGAGGGAACCGACGTCTGTTTCGGCTTCCATACGGCGGTGCAGATCGCCACCGATGCCATCGACCGCCTTCACACCACCGCCGAGAGCCACGACCGCGTGATGGTGGTCGAGGTCATGGGTCGCGACACAGGGTGGATCGCGACGCACGCCGGCATCGCCGGTGGCGCGACTGCCGTGTTGATCCCCGAGCGGCCGTTCGACATCAACGACGTGGCGAATGCAGTGAGGCGCAAGCACTCGCGCGGCCGGTACGCATCGATCGTGGTAGTTGCCGAGGGCGCCGTGCCGAAAGACGGAACCATGCCCCAGCCGAAGTACGAACTCGACCCGTTCGGTCGTCCGCGGCTGGGTGGAATCAGTTCCGAGGTGGCGCGTGAACTCGAGCAACGCACCGGGTTCGAGACCCGTGTCGTGCAGATCGGTCATGTTCAGCGCGGGGGAACGCCCAACGCCTTCGACCGTGTGCTGTGCACGCGGCTCGGGGTCGAGGCCGTGAGTGCGCTGCACGGCGATGCCGACAACGTGATGATCGCGGTGCGCAACGACGACATGGTGCGAGTTCCGCTCGACCAGGTGGTCGGAAAGACTCGCTACGTCGATCTGTCGCTGTACGACAACGTCGCCACGGTGTTCTTCGGCTGAGGCACCACCTTCGCGGGGTGCAGTTACTGGCGACGGCCCTGCTGTTTGGCTTTCTTCGCTGCTTCTGCGGCCTTGCGAGCCTTGCGTGCCTCGCGCTTTGCGGCCTGCTCGGCGGCGTCTTTCTCCAGCACGACAACGGGCGCAGCCGCGCCGGAGGCGGCGAAGCGCTCGTCGTTCGCAACCAGGTCGCGGAACCCCTTCAACGAGCGCGAGTACTGGATCACCATGAGGCGCACCGCCACGAGCCCGAACTTCTCGATGGCTTTCGGCAACAGTTCGTTCAGCTGCTCGAGAGTGGGGTCTTCCGAAGCGTCGCCGAGTTCCTCGATGGCCCACTGCGTGCAGGGTTCGGCGAGGATGATCCCCGCGTCGTGGGCGACGCGGCGCTTGGTGATGCCCTCGCGCACTGCAGCGCCGAGAGTGCTCATGTCGTCGAAGGCGCCCTCGGCGAGGCCGGTGATGCGGGCGAAGCCGTCGCGCAGTTCGCCCTCGAGTTCGTTCGCCAGTGCGGCAAGGGTGTCGTCGTCGAGGGTCTCGAATGTCGCGCTGTAGCGGCGGTCGAGCAGGAAGCGGTCTTTTTCGTCGGTCATGACAGGCCTTTCGGGGTGTCCTGCAAGGCTAATTGCTGCAGCGGTCATCTCACCAACACCTGCAGTTCGTTCACACGCACACTCAACGGCAACGAGGTCCTGATGCTCGGCAACGGCCCGCCGATGCCGAGATTCGAGCGGAACGACACTTTCCACACGATCGATGCACGTGCGCGGTACGTGCCGGTGCGACGGGTGTGCGAGGCCGATGCATAGGTGTACATGCACGGTGTCCGTTCCCGGTCGTTCGTGCGCGGGGTCCACGGCCTGCCGGGGCCCGCGCAGCGCACCGGTTCGTTGCCGTCACCGGGGGAGTACACCAGAATGTCGGGGCGTGCGGTGGTGGTGACCGAGACGGGCCCGTGGGTGGTCATGATCCATGCGGTCACGCTCACGGGTCTCCAGAGCTGGCGCGGCACCCAGAACCATGTGCCGACGGTGACGACCATGTTGTCGAGCGACGGGGCGGTGCGGAACGCGATCATGTTGACGAGCCGCGACACGCGTGACTGTGCCGACTCGGCGACCCTGCCGGGTGAGGTGTTGCGCACCCAGTGGTACGACATGATGCGGTTGTCGCACGCGCGGTACACGAGAGTCTCGGTGTGCGTACCGGCGTCGTTTCGCACGGTGACCGGTTGCACCCCCGCGACGGGTTCCCACGTGCACGTCGACTCAGTGGGCGGGGTGTCGAAGCGAACCTCGGCGGTGATGATCTCGTCGTTGACCGAACCGTCGCCGCCCGCACCGGCATTCGCCGACTGTGCGGGCCACGCCCCGACCGACACGATTGCGATGAGAGCACAGAGCCGGCCCACCCCGGACAAGAACGCACCTCGGCGCATGACGAAACCCTTTCTCGCGTTGGCCCGGTGACGCAGGTGTGCTGTCTCGCCCGTGGTGGAACAGATGTCCCCGGCGACTCGGGTTGTGGGTCATGTGTGCGCCGATAGCCTTCATTAACCCCATTTTCGGGAGGCAACAGCCGAAAGTGATTGGTGTCCATGACCCAACAGCACCCTGAACTTGAGCAGGAGCAGCAGTACATCCTGTTCGCCTACGACTGCCTCGAGGCCAGTCGCACCGGCGCGATGAAGATCAGAGAGCTCACCTCCGCGGGCCCCGGGGGAACCTTCCAGGCGCGTCTCGAGCGCAATGTGTTCGACGAGAACCTCGTGCACCGTCTCGAACAGCTCGACCTGGGTGACGCGGCCCTCGTGTTCGGGCGCATCGACCGCACCGGCGAGAACGGCGACGTCGAGAACTTCCACATCGGTCGTCTCGCGGTGGCCGATGCCAACAGGGAACCGGTTGTCGTCGACTGGCGCGCGCCGGTTGCCGAACCCTTCTACCGTGCCACCGGCCGCGACCCCATGGGTCTGCTGCGTCGTCGCCATTTCGTCGTCGAAGGAGCAAGGCTGCTGGCCCTCGAAGACGAGTTGTTCGGCGAGGGACACCTCGGCATCGGCCAGGACGACGGACTCACCGACGACCCGCGGCAGGGCCTGCGCGGCTACAGCACGTTGCTCACTGCTCTCGGTCGCAGCCGAACCGGCCAACTCGGTGACATCGTCGCCACCATCCAGTCCGAACAGGACGAGATCATCCGCTCGCCGCAGGGCGGGGTGTTGGTGGTGCAGGGTGGCCCCGGAACCGGCAAGACGGTCGTTGCGCTGCACCGCGCCGCATACCTTCTCTACACGCATCGTTTCCCCCTCGAGGACCAGGGTGTGCTCGTCATCGGCCCGAACCGAGTGTTCCTGCGCTACATCGAACGTGTCCTTCCGTCGCTCGGAGAAGCAGGCGTCGAGCAGGTCATTCTCGCCGACCTCGTGCCTGACGTGCAGTTCGGCGGCCGCGAGCCGTCGCATGTCGCGCGGGTCAAGGGCCAGAAGAAGATGGCACGCATCATCGACAAGGCGATCTCCGACCGCGAACGCCCGCTGCGCGAGGATCTCGTGCTGCCCTACAGCACGTCGTATGCACGACTGACTGTCGAGGAGAGCGCGGCAATCATCAAGTCGGCGCGTCGTCGCTATCACCGTCACAACCAGGCCCGTCGTTTCGTGGAGAACGAGGTGTGGTCGGCGATGGCGGCTTCGGTGCGCGCCGAGGCCGACCCGGAAGATGTCCGCGAGGCGCTGCGCGAGAACATCGAGATGCGCGCCGCGCTCGAGCGCATGTGGCCGCTGCTGACGCCCGCGCAGTTGCTGCACGACCTGTTCGGTTCGAAGGCGCTGTTGAAGCTCGCCGCATCGGGTGTCATTCCCGAGGCCGACTACCTCTCGCTCTACCGCGAGCGGTCCGGGTCGGTGGCCGACGTACGGTTCACCAACGCCGATGTCGCATTGCTCGATGAGGCACGGTTCCTGCTCGGGCCGAAGCCACGCCGCAACGGAAAAGTCGACGAGTCCGACGAGATCCGCACCTACGGCCACATCGTCGTCGACGAGGTGCAGGACCTCACTCCGATGCAGTTGCGCATGGTCACACGCCGGTCACTCAGCGGCTCGATGACCATCGTGGGCGACATCGCGCAGGCCACGGGCCCTCTCGCTCCCGACGAGTGGAGCGACGTTCTCGACCACCTGCCGTCACGGAAGGCACCGCGCATCGTCGGCCTGTCGGTGGGGTACCGCATCCCGTCGCAGATCATGGAACTCGCCGACAAGGTGATGCACGTCGCCACCCCCGGCCTCCGTGCGCCGCGCAGTGTGCGTGACGGCGACGAACTGCCGGTCATCACACAGACAGCCGATTCCGCGGCACTGGTCGCGGCGGTCGCGGCACGGGCGGCAGAGCTGGTTGCCCGTGGCGACGGGCGTGCCGCGGTCATCTGCCCCGACCACATGGTCGACGACATCTCTGCCGCCCTCGACGCAGCGTCGCTTGCGCACGGCCGCGCACAGGCAGCCGGTCTCGACAAGGGCTTGTCCATCGTTCCGGCGAGTCTCGCCAAGGGTCTCGAACTCGACGACGTGATTGTCGTTGAGCCCGCCGAGATCGTCGACGAGGACCCGCAGGGTCTGCGTCTGCTCTACGTGACGCTCACGCGTTCGACGCGCAGCCTGACGGTGGTGCACAGGCTGCCGTTGCCCGACGCGATGCTCTAGTCGGCGAGAAGAGCAGGCAGGGACTCGCGCATCAGGCTGAGAAACCGTGCCGCCTTGTCGGCATCTGCCGGCCGCTTGCGCTCGGTGGCCGTGCGCACAAGTTCGACGATGCGCCGGATGTCTTCGTCTAGCCCGATGACGCCACTGGCCTCGGCCTGGGGCTTCAGCACTTCCCAGATCGCGAGAGTCTGCGCATACGTCAGTTTGTAGGCGGCCGAGTCCCCGTCGACGATTTTCTGGCCGAGTCCGACGATCGTCTCGTCGAGCTGGGCGAGCAGTTGCTGCACGTCGCCGGTGGGCGTCGCGAGCGTGGTGGTGGTCGACTCGACAGGCACGGTGGTGTCGACTGAGTCGAGAATCTCGGTGGCGCAAGAACTCAGCACGAGAGTGCACGACAGCGCGACAACCGCGCGGGGGAATTTCATTGTCCCGTTATACCGTGACGAGAATTCGTTCGGTGGCGAACTTCTCGACAACGATGTCGTGACCTTCGACCGACACGGTCATGTCGCCCTTGTCGTTGGTGACGGCGACTGCGCCGCTCATGCCGGGCATCAGGTTCGTCTTCTCGAGAAATTCCAACATGCCGGGGGAGAACTCGAGTTCCTCGGGAATGCGCGACACGGTGAACGACTGGCCGGTCTTCACCTGCGCCAGTTTCACCGACGGCGGTGCGGTGTAGCCCGAGCCGGGGATCGGGTTTCCGTGCGGGCACGTGGTGGGGTTGCCGAGTTTCTGGCGCATCGCCTCTTCGACCGCGTCGGACATCACGTGTTCCCAGCGGCCTGCCTCGCGGTGTGCGAGGGCCCACGACAGACCGAGAATGTCGGTCATGAAGCGTTCTGCCAGTCGGTGCCGGCGCACGACCCGCTGTGCGAGTTCTTCGCCCTCGTCGGTGAGTGTGATGTGGCCACCGGTGACGGTGATGAGACCTTCTTCGTTCAGCCGCTTGATCATCTCCGACACCGACGGGCGCGACACGCGGAGGCGGTCGGCGATACGGGCCTGGATCACCTCGAGATTGTCCTCGCGCAACTCGAAGATGCACTCGCAGTATTCCTCGAAGGCAGGGTGGTGTTCTCCGGGATTCGGCATGTTCCCATTCTACCCGTGACCCATGTTGTGGGTACCCTGCGTGCATGGCCGATCACAGAGTGCTCGAGGCGTTCTCGCCCGCGGTGCGAGAGTGGTTCGCCACGTCGTTCCCGGAACCGACTCCACCGCAGGTGCAGGGCTGGCCCGCCATCGTGGGCGGTGCGCACACGTTGATCTGTTCGCCCACCGGCAGCGGAAAAACACTCACCGCATTCATGTCGAGTCTCGACCGCCTCATCACCACCGAGGCGCCACCGGTCAAGCAACGCACCCGTGTGCTGTATGTCTCACCGTTGCGTGCACTCGCATTCGACGTCGAGAAGAACCTGCGCGCACCCCTGGCCGGCATCGGTCTCGCCGCCGAGCGGCTCGGTCTCGCGTTCAACGAACCGGTCGTCGCGATGCGCACCGGCGACACATCTGCCAAAGAGCGCCAGCAGCTCGCGCGCAAGCCACCTGACCTTCTCATCACCACCCCCGAGAGCCTGTATCTCATGCTCACCTCGTCGGTGCGCGACACGCTGGTCAACGTCGACACGGTGATCATCGACGAGATCCATGCTCTCGCACCCACCAAGCGCGGCGCACACCTCATGCTCACTCTCGAACGGCTCGAGGAGATCACGAAGACGCCCCCGCAACGCATCGGTCTGTCGGCCACGCAGAGACCTCTCGAGGAAACCGCCCGCTTCCTCGGTGGTCAGTCGCAGGGCCAGCCGAGGCCCGTCACCATTGTCGACACCGGGGTGCGCAAGACACTCGACATCTCGGTCGTTGTCCCGGTGGAAGACATGGGCGATCTCGGCCGGTTGTCAGAGCCCGGCGAACTCACGTCGGGCCCCGCCACTGCGGCGCTTGCACCGCGCCGCAACAGCATCTGGCCCAGCGTGTACCCGCGCATTCTCGAGCAGATCCTGCAGCACAGGTCGACGATCATCTTCTGCAACGCGCGACGCCAGGCCGAACGACTCGCCGCGCACCTCAACGAACTTGCCGCAGAGCAGGGAATCGGTGTCGACCCCGAGACCGGTGCGGTGCGCGACGAACTGGTGAAGGCACACCACGGTTCGCTCGCACGCGAACAACGGGTGGTCATCGAAGACTCGTTGAAGCGAGGTGACCTGCGCGCAATCGTCGCCACCAGCAGTCTCGAACTGGGCATCGACATGGGTGCGGTCGACCTGGTGATCCAGGTCGAGTCTCCCGGTGCCATCAGTCGCGGTCTGCAGCGAATCGGCCGTGCGGGCCACAGCGTGGGCGAGCCGAGCATCGGCACCATCTACCCCAAGCACCGGCACGACCTGCTCGAGACCGCAGTCGTGGCGCGCCACATGCTCGACGGCAAGATCGAGTCGACGCGTTACCTGCGCCAGCCACTCGACGTTCTCGCCCAGCACATCGTGGCCCACCTCGCCATCTCGGGCGAATCGACAGTCGACACGGTCGCCGCGATGGTGCGGCGCAGTGCGGCGTTCGCCGATCTCGACGACGCGGTGTTCACCAGCGTTCTCGACCTTCTGTCGGGTCGGTACCCCAGCGAGGAGTTCTCCGAACTGCGCCCCCGCATCGTGTGGGACCGTCTCACCGGCACGCTGAGACCGCGCGACGGGGCGCAGCGTCTCGCAGTCACCAACGGCGGAACGATTCCCGACCGCGGTCTGTTCGGTGTGTTCCTGCCCGACGGCACCCGCGTCGGTGAACTCGACGAAGAGATGGTGTACGAGTCGCGACCGGGAGAGACCTTCCTGCTGGGTGCCAGCACATGGCGCATCGAAGACATCACGTTCGAACGTGTGGTGGTCACACCGGCACCGGGCCAGCCGGGCAAGATGCCGTTCTGGCGGGGAGATTCCCTCGGCAGACCGGTCGAACTCGGGCGTGCACTCGGTGACTTCATCCGCGACATCCGGTCGCTCGATGCAGATGCCGCCGTCGCGAAGTTGATGCAGCACCACCGACTCGACGCGTTCGCCGCCAACAACGTGGTCAACTACCTCGCCGAACAGGCCGAGGCGACGGGTGTGGTTCCCGACGACACAACGATCGTGATGGAGAAGTTCCGCGACGAGATCGGCGACTGGCGCGTGTGCATTCACTCACCGTTCGGCACCCCGGTGCACGCGCCGTGGGCGATGGCCATCGAGCAACGGCTCGAGCAGCGACTCGACATGAAGGTCGAGGTCATGTGGGGTGACGACGGAATAGTGCTGCGTCTGCCCGAGTCGGTCGACTCGATCTCGCCCGACGACATCATCATGGACCCCGACGAGGTGCGCGACATCGTGGTCAACGGCCTGCCCTCGACCAGCCTGTTCGCGGCGAGGTTCCGCGAGTGTGCCGCGCGTGCGTTGTTGCTGCCGCGTCGTCGCCCAGACCAACGCACGCCGCTGTGGCAGCAGCGCCAACGCGCCGCCGACCTGCTGGCGGTGGCGGCTAAGTACCCGACGTTCCCGATTCTTCTCGAGACGTCTCGTGAATGCCTGCAAGACGTGTTCGACGTGCCCGCACTGTGCGACGTCCTGTCACGCGTGCGTTCGCGGTCGATCCGTCTCGTCAACGTCGACACGCCGAAGGCGTCGCCGTTCGCACAGAGCCTCACGTTCAACTGGATCGCGGCGTACATGTACGAGGGTGACGCACCGTTGGCCGAACGGCGCGCCGCGGCACTGTCGCTCGACCGCGACCTTCTCGATTCCCTGCTCGGTGCAGAGGAACTGCGCGAGCTGCTCGACGCCGGTGTGCTCGCCGATCTCGAGCTCGAGTTGCAGTGCCTCACGGGTCACCGCCGCGCGAAGAGCCGCGACGAGGTGCACGACGTTCTGCGCCGCATCGGTGACACCACCCGCGAGGGTGTCGCACAGCGCACCGACGGTGCAGCGAATGAATGGCTCGACGAACTCATCCACGACCGCCGCGCCGTCACCGTCGTCGTCGCGGGCGAAGAACGCGTCATCGCAGCAGAAGACGCCGCGATGTACCGCGATGCCCTGGGGTGCGCGCTGCCGCTCGGGCTGCCCGCGGCGTTCACCGACCCGGTGCAGAAGCCCCTGGTGCATCTCGTTGCGCGGTACGCACGCACCCACGGCCCGTTCGTGTCGGCTGATGCCGCGGCGCATTTCGGTGTCACCGTCGAGCGCATCGCGGCGGCGTGTGAGTCGCTCGAGGCCGAGGCACGGCTGGTGCGCGGCGAGTTCAGGCCCACCGGTTCAGAGCGCGAGTGGTGCGACGCCGACGTGCTGCGCCAGTTGCGACGTCGGTCGTTGGCTTCGTTGCGCCGCGAGGTCGAACCGGTCGAGCAGCAGGCTCTCGCACGTTTTCTCCCCGCATGGCACTCCCTTGCGGCGCCGCAACGCGGGCAGGATGCACTGGTCTCGGCTCTCGGGGTGCTGCAGGGGTCGGCGCTCGTGGCGTCGTCGCTCGAGAGCGACATCCTGCCGTTGCGCGTGCGCGGGTACAAGGTCAGCGATCTCGACGAACTGTGCGCCGCCGGCGAGATCGTGTGGGTGGGTGCGGGTGCACTCGGTGCGAGCGACGGTCGGGTGCGTGTGTTCTTTGCCGACCAACTCGCGTTGCTGGCTCCCGCCATCGAATGGCCCGAACCGCCCACGGGTGACATCCACGATGCACTGCGGCTCGCACTCACCACACGCGGTGCAGTGTTCTTCTCGCAGTTGCGTGCGGCCGCACCCCAGGCGACCGATTCAGAGGTTCTCGCCGCACTGTGGGACCTCGTGTGGGCCGGCGAGGTCACGAACGACACGTTCGCGCCGTTGCGCGCGATGATCGCCGGGGGCAAGGTGTCGTCGTCGCGCACGGCGCCACGAGTGCACGGGCGAACCGCACGACCGCGGCCGGGCCGGCTGAACCGCGTGGGCCCTCCCACGGGCGCCGGCCGCTGGAGTCTTGTTGCTCCGTTGCTGCAGCCACGACCCACTGTGACCGAGGCGTCGCACTCGTTCGCACTTCAGATGCTCGAGCGTCACGGTGTGGTCACCCGCGAGGCTGTGCTGGCCGAAGGTGCAGTCGGCGGGTTTGCCGGTGTCTACGGCGTGCTGAAGACGATGGAAGAGCGCGGGCAGGTGCGTCGTGGCTATTTCGTCGACGGCCTCGGAGCCGCACAGTTCGCACTACCCGGTGCTGTCGACCGCCTGCGCGACTCACGCTTCTCGGTCGACATCGAGCTGCACCCCGACGATGCGCCCGCAGCACTCACCCTGGCAGCAACCGACCCCGCCCAGCCGTACGGCGCGACTCTTGCATGGCCGCTCACCACGGGTCGGCCCACGCGCAGTGCCGGTGCCGTGGTGGTGCTGTCGAACGGCGAACCGCTCGTGTGGTTCGACCCGCGGTCGCACCATCTGGTCACCTTCCCCGCATCGACCACCGACACATCGTGGGGTGATGCCCTCGTGTCACTCGTGAAAGACGGGCGTCGCCGCGGGTGCGAGGTGAGAAAGATCGACGGCGATGCACCCGATGCCGAACACCCGGCGGTGAAGGTGCTGCAGCGGGTCGGGTTTGCCGAGGGTTACCGCGGCTGGTCGTTGCGCGACTGACCCAACGAGCGAAGCCCGGCCCACGCGAGGCCGGCCACGCTGCGGCCGAGCACCTCGGGTTCGAACTCGCGGCCGTGGCGGATCACCTGGCGACTGACGGCCTCTGCCATGCCGACGAGACCGATTGCGTACGTGTACAGGTTGACCTCGGGGGCATCGACGGCGATGAACGGGGCAATGGCGCGGGCGGCGGCGTCTTCGAACTCGCTGACGATGTCGGCGAACTCCTCGTCGACGCGCGCCGACGACTCGAACAAGAGGGCAAACGCCTCGCGGTGCGTGTGCACCCACGTGAAGTAGGCGATCATGCCGCGTTCGGTCTGCTCACGGGGGTCGGTGGTGCCCGACACGGCACCCGTGACGTCGCCGACGAGCTGTGCGCCCACGTGGTGCAGCAACTCGAGATAGAGCGACCGCTTCGAGTCGAAGTACTGGTACAGCACCGGCTTCGTGAGTGACATCGCCTCTGCGATGTCGTTCATCGACGTGCTGTGGTACCCGCCGGAAGAGAACGCAGTGAGGGCCACCTCGAGAATCTGCGTGCGGCGGTCGGTGTGTGACACCGCTACAGGCCCTTCTCACGGTCGTCGCGTTCGGCTGCCTTCACCGCGTACCCGACGATGATCGACGGCGCCAGGAGAACCGAGCCTGCGATCAGCAGCACGATCACCGCGGTGACGAGCGGGCCCTTGAACCCGAACGCGAACGCCATCACGAAACACGCGATCGCGACCGCCCACAGCAGGTACCCGATGCGGTTCGCCAGAAGGTTGTAGCGGGCGATGCGTTCGCGCTGTGCGCGCACGGGGTCGTGACTTGCCATGGGGGAAAGGGTACGGGCGAACCCGCGCAGTCGTGGAATCGCCTAGATATTGGCAGGAAGCAGGCGGGTGAGGAACGAGAAGAACGCGAACAGCGTCGGGGCAAATGCGGCCGTCGCAACCGGGTAGATCATCCACGCTCTGCGGCCGCGGGCCACGAGTCGCTGCGCAAGCACCGCAATCGAGACAAGGGCCAGCGCCAGCATCATTGCACCGGGAATCGCATCGGGATCATGGAACCAGCCGTCGCTGAACACCTCTGATTCCTGTTGTGCCGCCGGTGCGTACACGGTGGGTGGCTTCGGTGTCTGGGTCGACACCAGGGTCGCCTTCACGATGAGTCTCTTGCTCGATGTCCACTTCGGATGACACGTCACGAGGGTCAACCGTGCCGTGTCTTTCTCGAAGGTCTTCACCACGTCTATTGCGGTGGGCCTGACGACGAACGGATCCTCGCTGACGACGTAGGTGAACGTCGTGCCGCCGCGGTCGAAGACGATCTCGTCGCCCGTCTTCAGTTCGTTGATGCGGCCGAAGGGTGCCCCGTAACTGGTGCGGTGCCCCGCGATCGCAACGTTGCCGAACTGGCCCGGCAGCGGCGACTGGTCGAAGAGGCCCGGGCCTTTCTTCAGTGCCTCGTTGTTGGTGCCGGCCACGACGATCTTGTCGACACCGATCGATTCGATGCGCAGACGGGTCACCGGTGCGCCGTAGAGGGGGGTCGACGGCACCTGCGACCTGAACTGTCGGGAGAGATCGGCCTGGGCGCGACTCTCGGCCAGTCCGGTTCCCCACAACTGGTAGGCCACGAACGACAACAAGAGCACCCCCGTCGCAATGAGAGATTTGCCGATGGTGCCGAGAGCCCGGTCGAACCTTCGCGACGCCGGGGTCTCCTTGGTTGGCTCGACCGTGTCCACCCATTTGACTCTACTGGCACGTTGTTGGCGCTGTTCTTCGCTCACTAGCGTGAACACGGCATGGACACCGTCATCGAACTGAACGACGTGGTGGCGGTGTTGGGTGGTTTCCCGGCGCTCGCCGGTGTCACGTTGTCGGTCGAACGCGGTGAGATCGCATTGCTGCAGGGGCCGAACGGTGCGGGGAAGACATCCGTCCTGCGCGTGTGTGCCGGTTTGCTGCCCATCGAGCGTGGTTCCGGTCGTGTGCTGGGCATCGATCTCGCCACGCAGAGAGAGGACATCCGTTCGCGTGTGGGTCTGCTCGGGCACCAGAACGGTCTGTATCTCGATCTCACCGTCGAGCAGAACGTGCGGTTCTGGGCCGGCACCGTCGGTGCCACCGAGAACGAGATTGCCGACGCCATGTCGCGCATGCACATCGACGGCCGGCTGTCGGGTGTGAAGGCGTCGCAGTTGTCGGCAGGTCAGCGCCGCCGCACAGCACTCGCGAGCCTCACGGTGCGCCGTGCAGAGGTGTGGTTGCTCGACGAACCGCACGCGGGTCTCGACGCAGCGGGTCGCGACGAACTCGATGCGTTGCTGCGGGCGGCGGTGCAGGCCGGCGCGACCGTGGTGCTCGCGAGCCACGAGAGCGAACGTGCAACCGGTCTTGCCTCGCGCACGATCACCATCGACGGTGGTGGTGCGCGGTGACCGGGTCGACTCGTTCACGTGTCGCACTGTCGGTGGCCCGCAAGGACCTGCGCATCGAGTGGAACAGCCGCATTCTCACCAACCAGGTCGCGCCGTTCGCCGCCATCGTGATGGTGCTGTTCGCCTTCGCCCTCGACAACGAGGGAATACTGCAACGTGTCGCACCGGGGCTGGTGTGGCTCGCGACCCTGTTCTCGATGCTCGTCGTCATCCAGCGGTCGTTCGCGGTCGAGTCGGCCGACGGTGCGCTCGATGCACTGCGTGTCGCAGGTGTCGACCCCGTTGCGATCTTCCTCGGCAAGTCGCTCGCCCTCGCGGTGCAGCTGTTCGTTCTCGAGGTCATTCTCTCGTTCACCGCGGTGGTGCTGTACGCAGTCGACATGTCGGCGGCGGGCCTCGGTCTGCTCGCGGTCACGGTGCCGGTCGCGACGGTGGGTCTTGCCTGTGTCGGCACCCTGTACGGCGGCCTTGCCGCCGGAGTGCGGGGCCGCGAAACGCTGCTGCCGCTGCTGCTGCTGCCCGTGGTGGCGCCGGTTCTCATCGGGGCGACCCGCGCCACCGAATCTGCGTTCGGCAGCGGGGGCGCGACGGTGTCGGAAGGGTGGCCGTGGGTGGGGCTGTTGGCAGTGTTCGCCGTGCTGTTCGTGGCCGTCGGGTCGGTGGCGTTCGGGCCCCTCATCGACGAGTGACCCGCGAGGGTTCCGCGCCGGTCGGGCAGGGCCGTCGGGCTGCCATAGGTCACGCCGTCTGCGGGGCTTCCTGATTTCTCATCGGGGGCGTGGCAGGTAAGACTTGCAGGCGTGACTTCGGCCGTGAACCCCCGACGCGGCACCGGAACCCCCGCCACCCGGAGGCTCGGCGTGCTGGTGCTCGCCCTGCTCGTGGCGCTCGCACTGTTCGGCCTGGTGTTCTCGGGGGCCGACCGCGACCAGGGAGAATCGGTGCGCATCATGTACGTGCACGTTCCCTCGATCTGGGTCGCCTACATCGCCTTCATCATCACCGCCGTCTGCTCGGCCGTGTACCTGTCGAAACGCAACCGCTCGCTGTCGTGGGACCGCATTGCGGGGGCCTCGGCAGAGATCGGCGTTCTTTTCGTGGCCGTGTCTCTCGTGACCGGAAGCCTGTGGGGCCGTCTCAGCTGGGGCACCTACTGGGTGTGGGATGCCCGCCTCACCAGCACCGCGTTCCTCTTCATCACCTACGTGGGCTATCTCGCGGTGCGACGCCTCGGGGGAACCCAGCGCCAGCGCGCCCGCAGGTCGGCAGTGCTGGCTCTGCTCGCGATTCTCGAGATCCCGCTCGTGCACTTCAGTGTTCGCCTGTGGCGGTCGCTGCACCAGGAGGCAACGGTGGCCACCGGCGGCACAGACGTGCACATGGACGGCCTGATGTTGTTCTCGTTGTTCCTCGGTCTGGTCACGTTCACCGCGCTGTATGTGTGGTTGGTGCTGCACCGCCAGCGCGGCCTCACCCTCGAGGACACGGTCGCCGACCGCGGTCTCGACGCGGCAATCTCTGCACGGCGCAGCGAGGCGGTGGGCTGACATGGACGACGCAGGTTTCATCATCGGCAGTTGGGTCATCACCGCTGTGTCGGTTGCTGCCTACGCGGTGTGGGTCATGCGGCGCGGCAGGAAACTTGCCGAACACGCAACCGACGAGGACATGCCGTGGACCTGACTCCACGCACCGGCGACGGTTCGGCGTCGTCGGCACGCAGGCGCAAGTGGATGCCGATGGTCATTGTCGCTCTCGCGGTGGTCGCGGGCGGCGTGGTGGTCACCCAGTTCCTCACGAGCGCCATCGACTACTACTGCAACGTCGACGAGGTCGGTGTGCGCGAGGGGTGCGACGGCGACCGGCGCATCCGCGTGCAGGGTGTCGTCGACGAGGGGTCTGTGAAGAGCGTCGACGGAGAGACCCGGTTCGTGATCTCGTTCCACGACGAGTCGCTCACCGTGGCCTACCAGGGTGACCCCGGTGGGGTGTTCCAGGAATGCATTCCGGTCGTCGTGCACGGACGACTCTCGGGTGAGGTCTTCGACGGCGACCGCATAGAGGTGAAGCACTCGAACCAGTACGTCGAGGTGAACTCCGACCGCATCGCAGAATCGGAGAA
Organism: uncultured Bifidobacterium sp.; assembly: GCA_964427545.1. Classification (GTDB taxonomy): domain Bacteria; phylum Actinomycetota; class Acidimicrobiia; order Acidimicrobiales; family Ilumatobacteraceae; genus UBA2093. Next base: position 15,687 of record CAYRUT010000028.1, read on the forward strand.
AGAGGCGGACGCGTGCTCGGCGCAGCAGTAGCGGGCCCGCTCGGTCGCGCCGCGCTCATTGTCGGTCTCGTGGCGGCGGCCTTCGGCATGTTCGCCGCCGTGTCGGGCACCCGCCAGAACGACGCGAGGGTCATGCGGCTCGTGCCGCGGTTCGCGTGGCTCACGCTGTTCTCCAGCGCCGCCGCGTTCGCGTTCATGGAGTACGCGCTGATCACGCGCGACTTCTCGTTGGCGTACGTGCAGAAGGTGGGGTCGCGTTCGACACCCGCGCTGTACAACTTCACGGCAATCTGGAGTGCACTCGAGGGGTCGATCCTGCTGTGGGTGCTGGTGCTCACCGGGCTCACCGTGGGTGTTGCGTTCAAGTACCGCCACAAGATGAACGACCACATGGTGGGGTGGGCGATGGCGACCATGTTCTTCGTGTCGGTGTTCTTCTTCGTTCTCACCATCGGCCCCGCGAACCCGTTCGTCGACGGTGCCCCCGGTGTGTTCGACGGCCCCGGCCCGAACCCCCTGCTGCAGAACCATGTTCTCGTGGTGTTCCACCCGCCGATTCTCTACCTCGGCTACGTCGGCATGACCGTGCCGTTCGCGTTCGCGATCGGCGCGTTGGTGACCGGGCGACTCGGCGAGGGGTGGCTCGTCGAGACACGCAGGTGGGCGTTGATCTCGTGGGGGCTGTTGACACTGGGCATCATCCTCGGGTCGTGGTGGAGCTACGAGGTGCTCGGGTGGAGCGGTGTGTGGGCGTGGGACCCGGTGGAGAACGCCTCGTTCGTGCCGTGGCTGACCGCGACCGCGTACATCCACAGTGTTCTCGTGCAGGAACGCCGCGGCATGCTGCGCGTGTGGAACCTGTCGCTGCTGGTCGCAACGTTCAGTCTCACGATCCTCGGCACGTTCCTGACGCGCTCGGGTGTGCTGAACAGCGTGCACGCGTTCAGCGAGTCGGACATCGGTGCGTACCTGCTCGGGTTCTTTGCGTTGGTGGTGGTGGTGTCGGTGGGGCTCATCGGGTGGCGCGGCGACAGACTGCACGCACCCGGCACCATCGACTCGCCGGTGTCGCGCGAGGGCGCATTCCTCGCGAACAACGTGATCTTCAGCGTGTTCGCCTTCGTCGTTCTGCTCGGCACGGTGTTCCCGTTGGTCGTCGAGGCACTGCAGAACAGGCAGTTGGTGGTGGGCGAGCCGTTCTTCGACAGGTTGTCGGTGCCGATCGGGCTCACGCTGTTGTTCCTGATGTGCGTGGCGCCGGTGCTGCCCTGGCGAAAGGCATCGGGTGAGCTGCTGTCGCAGCGTCTGTTCTGGCCCGCGTGGTGCGGCATTGCTGCTCTCGTGTTGTCGTTGTCGGTCGGGGCCACGGGGTTCGAGCCGCTGCTCACGTTCACCCTCGGTGGTTTCGCAGGTGGCGCGGCACTCAGGCAACTGGTGCTCGCGACTCGGCGACAGGGCCTGCGCGGCCTGGTGGGGCGCGCGAACGGCGGCATGGTGGTTCACATCGGCGTGATACTGGTGGCGGTCGCGCTCGGTGCGTCGAACAGCTACACCCACAGCCAGGAACTCACCCTGACAAAAGGCGAGGTCGCGCGGTTCGGCGGGCACACCTTCGAGTTGGTGGGCTTCACCGAGACCGAAGATGCACGTCGCACCTCGATCTCTGCACAGGTGAGCATCGACGGCGGTCAGGCGTATGCACCGGCGGTGAGCAAGTACCTCTCGATGGGAATGAACATCGGCACGCCGTCGGTCAAGTCGGGCTTCGCAAAAGACATTTATCTCACGCTCGAGCCACCCGTGAAACCCTCGAGCAACGAGGCGAAGATAAAGGTGTTCATCAAGCCGATGATTCTGTGGTTGTGGATCGGCGGCGGCCTGATGGGTGTCGGCACGCTGCTGTCGGTGTTCCCGGGCCGGCGTCGTCGACCCACCGACCCCACGTCGGCACCCGTTCCTGTTGAGGAGCCGGTGTGAGCGAGCAGAAGACACGCAGGGTCGCGCCGTTCGTTGCGGCGGCAGTCGGTGTGGTGCTGGCTGCGTTCCTCGTGGTGTTGGTGATGGCCGAACCGGGCGACGGCACCGTCGCGCGTTCGCCGTTGCTCGGCAAGCCCGCGCCCGAGGTTCGTTCGACGGTGATCGACGGCGACGATTTCGTTCTGTCGCGGCGCAAGGGCAGCTGGGTGGTGCTGAACTTCTTCAACTCCACGTGTGTTCCGTGCATCCAGGAGCACCCGTTGCTGGTGCAGTTCGCCGACGAACAGAAGACGTCAGACGACCCCGTCGAGGTGTACACGGTGGTGAACGACGACGACGATGCCGCCGTGAAGGCGTTCTTCGCGAAGAACGGCGGTGACTGGCCGAAGGTGCGTGATGATGACGGCGCGATCTCGGTGGCGTTCGGGGTTGCGAAGGTTCCCGAGACGTGGATCATCGACCCCGACGGTTTCGTGCGGTTGCGCATCATCGGTGCACTCACCGACGGTTTCCTCACGGGGCAGATGGATCTGCTGAAGAAGCAGTATGCAGGGGTCGAGTGACATGGCGAGCCTGACAGCACTGAACTCGAGACTGAAGTCGTGGCCCGTGTGGATGCTGATGGGCATCGTGGTTGTGTCGTTGCTGGCGGTCGGCACCACACGTGACAGCGGGCCGATGACCCAGGGCGACCGAATCGATGCGATCACCAAGCGCATCGCGTGCCCGACGTGCGACGGCGAGAGCGTGTACGTGTCGCGTGCAACGGCGGCAGAGGCGATCCGCAAGCAGGTGGCGCGCGACGTTGCCGCCGGGTCGCTGACAGACAACGAGATCATCGCGGCAATCGCCAACTCGTTCAACGCCCAGGTGCTGTTGGTGCCGCGGGCAACCGGGCTCGATTCCCTCGTGTGGGTGCTGCCGATTGCCGTGCTGGTGTGTGCAGTGGTGGGCCTCGGAGTGGCGTTCCGCAGGTGGCGCGACCAGAACAGGGGAGACGCCACCGACGAGGACTTCGCCCTGGTGAACCGCCTGCTGGGCGAAGACCCGACCGACGACGAGAACGTGTGATGAGCGACGAACTGCGCGACGAACAGCAGTTTCTGTTGAACTCGTTGCGCGACCTCGAACGTGAGCGTGCGGCCGGCGACATCGACGACGACGACTACCGCACCCTGCGCGACGGGTATGTCGCGCGCACGGCGGCCATCACGCGTGAGCTGCAGGGTGCAGAGGTTGCCGACGATGCGCCGCCGCCCACGTGGCTGCGGCGGGTGCTGGTGTCGGTGTGCGTGCTCGCCATCGCGATCGGGTCGGGCGTGCTGGTGGCGCGGTCGTCGGGTCAGCGTCTGCCGGGGCAGACCGCAACAGGTGGCATCGAGCAGAGCACCGCGAACATTCTCGCGACCGCGCGGCAGGTGAACTTCTCTGACCCCGCGAAGAGCATCGAGCTGTACTCAGAGGTGCTGAAGCTCGAGCCTGACAACGTGGAGGCTCTCACCTACAGGTCGTGGATTCTCGCGCTGTCGTCGCGCGACGCAACGGGCGAGGTGAAGCAATTGGCGCTGGCCACTGCGGTGAGCGACCTGATGCGCGCCCAGAAGGCCGACCCCACCTACCCGGATGCACACTGCTTCCTGGGCATTGTGTACTTCAGGTTCCTCGAGCAGGC
>CAYRUT010000029.1:0-19042 GCA_964427545.1 uncultured Bifidobacterium sp.
CGACCCTCACCTTGGCAAGGTGATGCTCTACCAACTGAGCCACATCCGCGTATGTAACCACCATTCTAGCGAGGCAAATGCATGTCGCAACGGGCTGCGGAACCCCAACTAGGCCTCGTGATCAACCACTGCCTCGGCAGAAGTCCGCTGTTCCCCCACCAACATCGCAAGGGAACCCAGCACAACGACTGCGCCCACGATCTGCCACAGCTCGAGCGACTCACCGAATGCCCACCAAGCCGCAACAGTCGAGATCACCGGGCTCAACAGCCCGAGCAACGACGCGAGGGTCACATCGACATGACTCTGGGCCCATGTCATCAGACCGTGACCCACCAGTCCCGGACCGACCGCCATGGCGACCACGTAGACCCAGTCGAGTGACGTCATCGCGCCGAGATCGTTCGACCCGACCGCGCCGAACGGCAGGATCACCACCGATGCCCACATGAACACCGCGGCGAGATACGACCACGAGTGGACACCGGCGAGTCGTCGCTTCTTCGAGATGACGAAGTACATCGTCCAGAGCACCACGTTCAACAGGGCCATCAGGTCACCGCTGATCCTGGCGCCGCTGGTCGATGCTGCCGCGAGCACCACCGTGAGCACGCCCGCCATCGACAGCGCCGAGTAGACCAGTTGCCGGGCACGTAGCCGCTCCCCGAACATCCGGGGAGCAACGAAGAGAACCAGCACGGGCTGGATGGTGGTGATGAGGGTGGCGTTGGCGATCGAGGTCATCTTCACCGAGGCAAAACCACTGATGAACGAGAGCGAAAAGAGAATGCCGGGAACTGCGGTCTGTCGCAGCAGGTCACGCGAGATGCGTCCGCCCGTCGCATAGGCCATCGCGACCATCATCGGCAGTCCGACGATCATTCTGTAGAACACGATGGCAGGGGTGTCGACCGTCATCGCCTTGTTCAGCACCGGCCCGACACCCCATGCCGACACCGCCGCGATCGCCGCAAGAACATGGATGTCGTCACGACTGCGCAGTCGCTGCGAGGCGCTCGCGGTGTGCGTCACTTCGGCGGGTTCAGGTCGATGCGAAGAGTGAGAATCCCGTCCTCGAGGGTCGCGGTTGCATCGCCGATGATCGCGAAGTCACGGAAGTCGGCCTCGGCCTGTGCGATGAACAACTGCCGTTCCTCTCCCGCCACCGGGGGCAACGGCCGTTTGCGCACCGCGGCGGCACGGTCACGGAAACGGGCAATCATCTCGTTCGGGTCGAATGCAGCCATCAGTCGGTCTCCTTGTTCTGGCTCAACAGCGGGTCAATGATCGAAGGACTCTCGTTCACGACGTCGACGGCGTCGTCGGAGTGGTCAAACGGGTCGCGGAACGGTCTCTCGGGTTCTGACACGGGTTCGCGCGTGAGCACGGGTGGTGCCGCGTGGTGAACGACCGGTTCGGCGTTCTCCGGGCGCACCTGGTTCAGCAACGCGAGCCTCTTCGCGTCGTCGGCACGTGCGTACGAGCGGTCGGCCATCACCTCGAGCGGCGCGAGCACCTCGTGGTCCTCCACTGCGGCCCGCCAGAACACGAGGGTCACCGCGAGAAGTACGAGACCGAGAACGACGAGACCGATCCCCAGCAGGTTCACAGAGAGTCTCGAGGCGACGAGGAGGGCGGTCACCCCGTCATTCTCTCACGCCGGCCCGCGTCGGCGGGGTCTCACCGCTGGGGTCTCATTCCGTGTCGGCAAGAAACTCCGACAGGTGCAGGCTGACCGGTGCCACATCGACCAGGAACCCGTCGTGGCCCTCCCCGCTCTCTATTGTCACGTGCCGGGTGCGCGGGTCGACGTGGGCCAGGCGCCGGTGCAGGAACTCCTGCTGGTACGGCGGGTAGAGAATGTCGGAGTCGATGCTGAGTGACAGGGTCGGTGCTGTGATGCGCTTCAGTGCCTGGTCGATGCCGCCGCGCGAACGACCGATGTCGTGCAGGTCCATCGCCTTGCCGATGTAGAGGTAACTGTTCGCGTCGAAGCGCCGCACGAGCTTGTCACCGTGGTGGTCGAGGTAGCCCTCGACACTGAAACGCGAGAACAAGTCGATGCCGTGCTCGTTCAGGTTGCTGTCGCTGAGTTCGCGGCCGAACTTCTCGGTGAAACGCGAGTCGGTGCGGAACGTGACCTGGGCAACCATGCGTGCGACTGCGAGTCCGTACCACGGGCCCTCGTCGGGTTGTGCTCCGTAGTAGTCGCCATTGTTGTAACCCGGGTCCATCAACAACGCGCGTCGCCCGATCGACCCCCACGCGATCTGCTGGGCCGACGCAGCGGCCGATGTCGCAATGGCAGCAAGTGCGCGCACGCGCGACGGAAACATGATCGCCCACTCGAGTGCCTGCATGCCGCCCATCGAGCCGCCCACCACCGCGCGCCACGTGCGCACGCCGAGCGCGTCGGCAAGCGATGCCTGTGCGCGCACCATGTCACGGATCGTCACCACAGGGAACCGCAGCCCGTAGGGCCTCGCGTCGTCGGGGTGCGGCGATGCCGGCCCCGTCGAGCCCTGGCAGCCGCCGAGAACGTTTGCGCACACCACGAAGTACCTGTTGGTGTCGATGGCATGGTTCGGCCCGACGACCCCCTCCCACCATCCCGGGGTGGGGTGTCCCTCACCGGCGGGGCCGGTGACGTGGCTGTCGCCGGTCCACGCATGGCAGATCAGAACGGCGTTCGATGCATCTTCGTTCAGGGTGCCCCATGTCTCGTAGGCCACGGTCACGTTCGACAACGACGCACCGCCCTCCAACGAGAACGGTCTGTCGAGGGCGAACGTGTGGAACTGACGGTGACCGACGGGGTCTCCCTGTCTCCACGCACCCGAGGCAGGGTACGGCGAGAGGTTGTGCCTGAACTGTGCAACCATGTCTCCTCCGTTTCCGTGCAACCGTGTGATGTGTCGGCACTTCGGAGAGAACGACGGCCTGTTGCCCTGCTCTCGCAGAACCACATCCTCCATCTCGCGATGAAGAGGCACCGTGCGGCTGTTACCCCGGTTGCCGGACCATCAGGTCTCTCGTAATGCAGTCCCCACTCTATCGGTGGGGCAACGTCGGAAACAGGTCTTTATGGCCCGACGATGTCGGTGAACTCGGTGAAGCCGGTGAGCGACCCCAGGTGGCCGCGCATGGTTCCCTCTGCGGCGAGGGTCGCGTACGCGGTCTCGATCGCCTTCGACGAGGCCAGCAACCCCGACACGGGCGACAGCACGAGGGAAAAACCGATCTCGCGAAGTTCGGCGGCCGACAGCAACGGCGTCTTGCCCTTCTCGACCATGTTCGCCACCAGGGGCACATCGCCCAGTTCGCGTGCGATCGTCTCGAGTTCGTCTGTCGACTGCGGAGCCTCGACGAAGACGGCATCGACGCCGAGGTCACGGGCCATGCGCCCTCGTTCGATGGCGTCGGCGAGACCTGTCACCGCACGTGCATCGGTGCGGGCGGTGACGAACAGATTCGTGCGCGTCGTGAGAGCGGTGCGCAGTTTCGACACCCACTCCTGCGCCGGCACGACTTCCTTGCCGTCCATGTGCCCGCATCTCTTCGGCCACACCTGGTCTTCCAGGAAGAGACCGGCCGCACCGGCGTCTTCCCATGTTCGCACCGTTGCAGCGACTGCGTCGTCGTCGCCGTACCCCGTGTCTGCATCGACGATCACCGACAGACCGGGCACCGCGGCGCAGACCCGACGCGCGGCATCGGCGACATGCGGAAAATCGAGAATGCCGATGTCCTGAACTCCGAGGTGCGTGCCGGCGAGGGCGAAGCCCGAGAGGAACACCGTGGAGAACCCTGCACGCTCTGCGAGCAGTGCCGACAACGGGTCCCACACGCCGGGGACAACGAGTGGTTCGGTGCGGCGCAGGCGGGATCGAACCGCGTCGGCGGTCACTTGACCCCGAGCGTGTCCATCGCGTGCTGCTTCAGACGCTTGTAGTCGACCTTGCCGTTCGGGGCACGACCGATGGTCGGCACCACGACGATGCTGCGGGGCGCCTTGTAGGCGGCAATGCGCGAACGGACGTGCTCTGACAGTTCGTCGAGGTGGGGCGTCTCACCCGGCTCTGCCTCGACAACCGCACAGATGGTCTCGCCGAACCGCGGGTCGGGCAGACCGACGGCAACGGCGTCGCGTACGGTGCGGTGCGTCTTCAGCACCTCTTCCACTTCCTCGGGGAACACCTTCTCGCCGCCGGTGTTGATGCAGACCGAGCCGCGACCGAGAAGGTGCAACGTGCCGTCGGTGTTCACCTCGGCCCAGTCGCCCGGCACTGTCCACCGGCGGTCCTCGAAGATGCGGAATGTCTGGGCGGTCTTGGCTTCGTCCTTGTAGTAACCGAGGGGAATCGCGCCACCGACGGCAACCAGCCCGCGCTCTCCGCTTCCGGGCTCGACGCGACGGCCGTCTTCGGTGAACACCACACAGTTCGGGCCCAGTGCGAACTGCGCTGTCTTGGCCGCGGCGCCCTTTGCCGACACCGACATGCCCATGCCCACTGCTTCAGACGAACCGAAACTGTCGGTGATGAACATCTGCGGGATGTGGTTCAGAAGACCGTCCTTGTTCTCCTGGCTCCACATGACACCCGACGAACCCATCTGGATCACACTCGACAGATCCCACTTTCCGGGGTTCGCATCGAGCACCTCGAGCATCGGGCCCGCGAAAGCCTGGCCGACGATCACGATGCTGTTGACCTTGTGCTTCTCGACCTCACCCCACAGTTTCGCCGGGTCGAAATTGCGGTTCGGCATGGTGAGAATGCACCCACCCATCGCGAGATTGATGAACGCCGAGAACTGGCCTGTTCCGTGCATCAGCGGACACGCCACGAGTGCGATCTGTCCGCGCGCACCTGGAACGATGCGGTCGACCACCTCGTCGACGGACTCGGCCGCAGGAACCTGGAGAATCGCGTTGCCACCACGGCCGAGAACCGTGATGAGGTCGTCCTGGCGCCACATCACACCCTTGGGCATGCCGGTGGTGCCGCCGGTGTAGAGGAACAACAGGTCGTCACCCGACAGCGGCTGTGCAGGCACCACATCGGGCGCCGTCGTGGCGACCACCGAGTTGTAGTCGAGCGCCCATGACGGGAGCGCATTTCCCGACTCGTCGGGAACCATGTACCAACGCTTGACGAGAGGCAGCTTGGCGCGAACCTGGTCGAGCAGGTCGACGAACGTGGCGTGGAACACAACGGCCTCGGCGTCGGAGTTGTCGAAGAGGTAGAGGATCTCGTCCGGGCCGTAGCGGTAGTTGGTGTTCACCGGCACGAGCCCCGCGAGGAACGAGGCGAACGTCGTCTCGAGATACTCGGGCGAGTTGTAGAGATAGTGGGCGACCTTGGCCTGGTGGGTTGCACCGGCGGCCAGCATGTCTGCGGCGAGCGCGTTCGCACGGCGGTGGAACTCACCCCATGTGTGGACGGTGTCGCCGAAAATCTGGGCGACACGGTCCGGGTCCTTCCGGGCGATGCCCGCCCACATCAGGCCGTAGTTCCACGTTGTCATGGCTTCCCCCTTCGCCAACATGCGTGTACGCACCGTAGCAAGGGCGAACCCGCCGCGTACACACGTACGGTTGGCATTCGTCGGTCGTGTGGTTACCGTGTGGGGCGTTCCAGCGGGCGGAGTTGGAGCCACCTAGCCTCTGTCGCGTGCAACAGGACACACTGTCGAAACGCGACATCGAGGAACTTCTCGATTCATACGATCTTGACCCCGTGCGCGCCCTCACCCGAGCGCTCGTAAAGATCGTCAAGACGCACGACGGTTCGTGGGATTCGATCGTCGGGCAGATTCCCGACACGATCGCCGCGCACGACAGGCTGCGTGGGCACGACATCGCATCTCTCGATGCCGTGGTGAAGCACCTGGTCGAGCACCGCCGCCTACAGAAGTGAGAGCGCGCCGTTCTCGAGACCCTGCAGGATGTGGCGCGTCGCCATCACCTCGAACATCTTGTCGCCGCGTTCGGTGCGGCCGACGATCTGCGATGCGACGACAGCCATGATCACCCCGGAGATCGCCTCGCGTCTGTAGTGATGCTTGACCCAGTCATGGTCGACCTCGTGCCCGTACGACTCGATTCCGGCGATGTACCGCTCGACCAGTTCCCACTCGTGGCGACGTCTGTCGTCGGGCAGCAGGCCGGCGCCGATGAAGTAGGCAAGGTCTGCGATGCCGTTGCCGTGCCCCGGGGTCTGCCAGTCGACCACCGCACAGGGCACCCCGCCCGCCTCGGTGGCGAACAGCAGGTTGTCGAGCCTGTAGTCGCCGTGCGTCACAGAGAAAGCCTCGCCCTTGCCCCTGACGTACCCCTCGATGTGTGCGGCCATCGTCTCGACGAAATCGAGCCCCTCGGGCCCGATCTGGTCGTTGATGGCGTCGCGGTACACGGCGAGGAACCCGGGCTTCACCATGGCGATGAGACCCGACAGCCGGTCGACGTCGCTGGCGTCGCGTCGCTGCAACCAGTCGATCGAGGCGAGCGAGTCGTCGTTCCAGCGCGGCCCCTGCATCTTCACCAGCTGGTCGACGGCCAGACGGGCGTGGTCGATGCCGCACGCCCGGATCTGGTCGCCCTGCTCGCACGGGGCCATGTCCTCGAGCACGATCGCAATGTCGCCGGTGGCCTCGTGCCAGTCGGCGAACCAGCATTTCGGGCTGCGCACGTCGAGTGTGTCGACCAGTTCGTTGTAGAACTTCACCTCGCGCTCGTAGTTGCGAAGGCTGATGCCCGTGGCCCTGCTCGTGGGGTCGGGCGACGCCATCTTCACGACCACAGACTGCGGGACATGTCCGGCGCCGCTCGAGAGCGTGTAGCGCAGGTTCATGCCCACCTGCCCCTCGCCGATGCGCTTCGGGTCGCTCGCGGTCACCTCGGCGCCGAACACCTCGCGCCAGAACTCTGCATCGATGGTGTCCTCGCGGTATTCCCTGTCACCCACGACGACCACGGTAGTGCCCGCCCCGCTAGCGTTCATCACCGATGCGCAGGCTGGTCACTCCCCGATGGATCCTGCTTCATGTCGCGGTGCTCTCGCTGACCGCATTCATGGTCTTCCTCGGGTTCTGGCAACTCGACCGTCTCGACCAGAAACGCGACCGCAACGCCGCCATCGAGGCGAACACCCAACGCGAGATCGAGACCGCGACGCAGTCGATGGGAACCCCGGCCGACGAATGGCGCCGGGTCGAGCTGCGCGGTCGCTACCTCGAGGGGTACGAGGTCTCCGTCATCAACCGCTCGCAGGACGGCGTCGCCGGCGACAACCTCGCGGCTCTGTTCGAGACCGAGACGAACGGCGTGTTCCTGGTGAACCGGGGCTTCGTGCCGCTCGCGGTCACGGCGACGGCAGTGCCCGACGAGCCCATCGGACTCGTCGGTTACGTGCGTCTCTCGCAGACACGCGGGACTCTCGGCGCGGTCGACTCGAACGACAGCGCAGCACGGGAGTTCCAGCGGTTCGACCTGCCCCGCATCAGGGCTGCACTCGGCACCAACATGAACACCAAGTATTTCGTGCAGCTGATCAAGGAGTCGCCGTCACCCAGCCCGGTGTTCCCCACCCCGGTTCCGCTGCCCGCTCTCGACGAGGGGTCGCACTTCTCGTACGCACTGCAGTGGTTCTTCTTCTCGTCGGTTGCCTTCGCCGCGTGGGTCGTGGTGGTCGTGAGGCGAATGAAGGAACCGGCTACCGCGGGTTCTCAAGCGCAAACATCCGCTTGAACTGCTCGACGACGTCGGGGCTCTTGTGCCCCGAGTCGAGCGTGCGGTACACGGTGTCGACGTTCACGGCGAGCCGACCGAACTCGCCCCACTCACCGAACCCGTTGAGTGCGATGTCGCGGGCGGCATCCCATGCGTCCATGCCGCCGTTGTAGCGCTCGGTCGCCTCGCTCTGCACGAACGACAGATAGTCGCGGATCGCCACCACGCCGGCCTTGTCGGTGAGCGGGCCGTGCCCCGGCACGATGTGGTCGACGTCGCTCGAACAGATGAGGTCACATGCCGCGATCCAGTTGTCGAGCGGGCCCACCCACACGACGGGTGTGCCGCCGATGAAAAGGATGTCGCCCGTGTAGACGGTCTTTGCGTCGGGAACGAACACCAACGTGTCGCCCTGGGTGTGCGCGGGGCCGACCTCGACGAGTTCGACTGCACGACCGCCCACCTCGAACTCGAACCGACCCGTGAAAGTCCGGGTCGGCAGCACCGGTTCGATGCCGTCGAAGTCGAACTCCCCGAAGAAGTGGCGGAACAGGTCACCCACCTCGCCGGGCGCCTTGTTGAGTGCCGCGAGCATGGCAGGCGGCACCTCGCTCATCTCGTGCGCAGTCGCCGCCGACGCGATGATCTCGCTGCCCTTCACCAGTTGGTTGCCGTAACAGTGGTCGCCGTTCGCGTGCGTGTTGACCACTGTCGAGATCGCCGCCGAACGGGTGTGCGGAGCCATTGCATCGAGCATCCGTTGCGTGATCTTCAGGTCGAACAGGGTGTCGACCAGCAGCGATGCACCGTCGCCCACCACGAGCCCCGCATTCGACCAGCCCCACCCACCGTCTGGCTGCAGGTATGCGTGGGTTCCGTCGGCGATCTCGTGAAGCCCGAGCGTGTATGTCATCACAGTTCCTCCCCCAGTGCGCGCGCGATGCGCAGAGCCTCCATTGTGACAGGTGCGGCCGGCGTCTCGTGTGGGACCCCGGGCAGCACCGATGCATCGGCGGCCACGACACCCTCGAGTCCCTTCACACGGCCGCTGCGGTCGACACACCGGCTGAGTGAGCCCGATGCATGTGACACGGGCACCAGAGCCCCGCGCACCCATTCGTGCAGCCGGGCATCGGACATCGCCGAGATCTCCCGCGCCGTGGTTCCCCTGTCGTCACCGAGCGGTTCGTCGCTGACGCCCGCGAACGGCGGAGCGGCGAGAAGTGCGCAGGCCCCACGAACCAGCGCCGCCATCGCGTGCAGGTCTGATTCGTCGCCCAGCAGATTCATGAAGACATCACCGTCGGGCGAGAGACTGCCGGTCGAACGCGGGTTCACGAGCAAAACAGACAACAGGGCGTGTCCACGGTCGCGGGCACCCGCCCGCTCGTACGCCACGAGAAGCCCTCTCGAGCCGTCGGCATTGTCGATTCGCTTCACTGCGGTTGCGTCGAAGCGGAACCTGTTCGCCTTCTTCAACGGCAGCAGAAAGGAAATGCACGGATGGTCCTGCAGCCCCGCACCGATGCCGGTGACGGTGTCGGCACACCCCGACCGCAGCAGCAGCCGCGGCGACTCGATCGCACCTGCCGCAAGCACCACGAGTCCGGTCTCGATCGTCTCGTCACCGCAACGCACTGCGACCGCTCGGCGGTCTTCGAACTCGATGTGCGAGACGTGACCGCCGCGGATCTCGATGCGCCCTTCGTCGGCCAGGTGAAGCAAGGCCCGGCCCGGGTTCCATCTGCCGCGGTTCCACCAGAGTCGACACGGCTCGCCCCCTGATGCCACGAGAGCACGGGAGACGTCGCCCATGTCGTCTTCTCGGGCCAGTCTTGTCAACCCACGAAGGTGATCCGGCTCGTCGCCGGTGAGCAACATGGCGTTCACCGCACTGCCGCCACCGACAACGCGCGCCTGCACGTACGTGTCGACACTGCGCTGCGGGGTCAGGGCGACGGTGCCCGACACGGCGAGTGACCCGTCGTCGAGCCCGTCGAAGAACCCGGGACGGTCATCGTTCGGAGACGCTCTGCCCGGCTCGCACACCACGATGGGGCGGTCTGTGTGGGCCGCGAGATGTGCGGCCACCGTGCATCCCGCCGTACCGCCACCGACGATGACGACAGGGGCGTCCATGGTCAGTTTCCGCTCACCCCGGGGCGGACCAGGCCGTTCAGGTGGGCCGAGTCGTTGTAGCGCAGCAGTCGCCACTTCGAACCCTGAATGTGCTCGAGTTCGGTGAGCGAGGTGTTGTTCGTCGACAACTCGAACTTGCCCGTGCGGTGCATCTGCAGGGTGTGACGCAGCACCGAGTCGATGACGCCCCCGTGGCAGGCAATGAGAATGGTTCCGCCCTCGTTGTTGCGCACGGTGCGCCGCAGTGTCTCGATCACTCGGTCCTGGAACTGGCCGACGGTCTCGCCCCCGGGGAACACGTTCGCATCGAGGTCGTCCCACTTCGGGGTTCCGAAGCGTTCGACGAACTCCACGTACGACATCCCGTCGCAGTCAGGACCCGGGTCGTGCTCGCCCCAGCCGGCATCGACCTTCACGGGCAACGAACCGAGGGCCGGGGCCACGATGTTCGCCGTCTCGAGGGCCCGCGGGAAGTTGCTCGCATAGACGGCGGTTGCGGTGACGTCGTGCCCGGCCACCAGACGGTCGCGCAGGGCTGCCGCCTGCATGCGCCCGAAGTCGGTGAGACCGGTGCACGAACGCGGACCGCCGAGGAAACGCTCGACCGTCGCGCGCGATTCACCGTGTCGGACAAGCACCAACCGAGTCTGTGTCACGTGCGATCAGGCCAGTTTCTCGACGAATGCCTCGAGCTGACGCAGGTTGCGGCACTCGAAGACACCGTCGGTGTGGGTTCCGTATTCGCCGACGATCGAGTCGCCGGTGTTCCAGTACGAGCGCGGCTCGGGGTTCAACCAGTACACCTTGCGGGCCTTCTGCTTGATCTCCTTCACCACCCACGCCTGTGATGCGTGGTAGTTGTTGCGCGCGTCGCCGAGGAGGATCACGCTCGACTTGGGGTTCACTTCCTTGCCCCAGCGCTCCCAGAACACCTCGAATGCGTGCCCGTAGTCGGAATGGCCGTCGACCCAGATGACGTCGGCCTCGGTGTTGATGCGCTGTATCGCCTCTGACACGTCTTCTGTCTTCTTGAAGAAGTCGGTCACCTCGTCGATGCCGTCGATGAAAACGAACGCACGCACCTTGGAGAACTGGTTCGACAGTGCGTACACCAGCATCAGCGTGAACCGCGCGAACGCCGCGACCGAACCGGAGATGTCGGCGACCACGATCAGTTCGGGCTTGGCGGGGCGCGGGTACTTGAACTTCGGCTCGGCCGGCACACCTCCGTAGGCGAGACTGTGACGCACCGTGTTGCGGAAGTCGAGAGGGCCCTTCCGGCCGTGGCGACGCTTGCGCGCCAGTTTCGCGGCGAGTTTGCGGGTCAACGGCTGAAGTGCCTTCTTCAGGTTCTGCATCTCGTCGCGGCTCGCGTGCATGAACTCGACGTCTTCCGGCAGGGGTTTGCGCAACGTTTTCGCCATCGCCTCTGCCCCGCGGTCGGCCACGAGACGACGACGGATCTCTGCCTCGACCTCCTGCTTGAACTGCTCGATGCGGTGGTTGTACTCGTCGCGCTCGAGTCGCTGCTCGAGGTTGGTGAGTTCTCCCCCGACCTGCTGCTTGCTCGCGTCCATCAGCTTGTCGAGCATGCCGTCGAGGTCGAGGTTGCGCAGCGTGCGGTACAGGTAGTACGTGCCGCCGACGGGGCGGCCGGGCTCCATGCCGGCGAAACGCTGCACTGCCTGTCGCGCCAGCGCACGCATCATTGCCTGGTCGCCGTTCATCAGGGCGTTCATCAGGATCTGCATCAACTCCTCGGGAGTCAACTGGTCCATGCCGCCGGCGCCGCCGTTGCCCTCGCCCTTCATCTGGGCGTCCTGCATCTGGCGCAGGAAATCGTCGATGCTTCCCTCGCCGTCACCGTCGCCGATCTTGTACTCGGGCCCGCGGAGGCTGAAGTACACCTCGAACACCGTCTCGAACGACCTCCAGTGGGCGTGGTTCTTCACCAGCGTCGCACCGAGTGCGTACTTGAACGCCTCCCGGTCCTCGAGCGGGATGTGCGACACCGCAGTCATCGCGTCGAGGTTCTCGGTGAGGCTCACGGGAAGCCCCGCGTTGCGCAACTCGACGATGAATCCAGAGAGCAGTTCGAGCATGTGGGTCTTCCGTCGACTCAGTCGACTGCGAGTTCCTTTGCGGCCTTGGCAATGTCGGTCTGGTACTTCAGCAGGATGTGCAGCGTCTCCTTGGCCTGCTCGGCCTCGATGTGGTCGATGCCGAGAAGGACCAGGGTGCGGGCCCAGTCGAGGGTCTCGCTGACCGACGGTGCCTTCTTGAGGTCGAGCTGGCGGATGCTGCGCACGATGCGGGCCACCTGGTCGGCGAGCATGTCGGTGATGCCCTCGACCTTCGTGAGGACGATCTCTTTCTCGCGCTCCATCTGCGGGTAGTCGACGTGCAGGAAGAGACAACGGCGCTTCAGAGCCTCGGAGAGCTCGCGGGTGTTGTTCGAGGTGAGGAACACCATCGGCACCTGCTTGGCGGTGATGGTGCCGAGTTCGGGGATCGACACCTGGTACTCCGACAGGATCTCGAGCAACAGAGCCTCGGTCTCGACCTCGACACGGTCGACCTCGTCGATCAGCAGAACCACCGGGTCCTCGGCCGTGATGGCCTCGAGCAACGGTCGCGTCAGAAGGAACTCAGACCCGAAGATGTCCTCGTGGATCTCGCTCCACGAATCGGAGTTCTTGTCCGCCTGGATCCGCAGCAGCTGCTTCTTGTAGTTCCACTCGTAGAGGGCCTTCGACTCGTCGAGACCCTCGTAGCACTGCAGTCGGATGAGACGCGAGTTCGTCATCTCGGCGATGCTCTTGGCGAGCTGGGTCTTGCCCGTGCCCGCGGGGCCCTCGACGAGGATGGGCTTGCCGAGACGGTCGGCGAGAAAAGCGACACCAGCGATGCCGTCGTCGGCGAGATAGTTGACGGACTTCAGCCCGTCACGAACTTGTTGGACAGATTCAAAACGTGGTGCCATAAGACTCTCCAACCTACTTGCGGGGGCACGGGGCCGGGGCATTGGATAACCGCTCCGCATCCGCACCGCCCCCAGCACCTAACCTGACGGACATGTTCAAAGACACCCTCGTCGTGGCTTTGGGTACGGCCATCTCCCGGTTCACGGGCCTGCTTCGAGTGGTCGTCTTCGGTGTGATCATCGGCCAGACCGCACTCGCCGACGCGTTCGACGGGGCGAACAACTCGCCCAACTCGATCTACGAACTGCTCGTGGGCGGCCTTCTCGCGGCGAGCCTTGTTCCCTTGTTCACCCGCTTTGCCGAGGACAACGACGAAGAGGCCACCCAGACCGTGGTGTCGACGTCGCTCATCGTTCTCGCCGGTGCCACTGTCGTCGCGATCCTCGCGGCGCCCTACGTCTTCCGCATCTTCTCGCTGCACCCGAGCCCCCTTGTCGACGCCGACCAGTTCCGTCGTGCCGGAACCGCGATGACACGCATCTTCCTCGTGCAGATCTTCTTCTACGGCCTCACGGCCATCGGGTCTGCGCTTCTCAACTCCCGTCGGAGGTTCTTCGCCGCGGCGTGGGCACCGGTGCTGTCGAACGTGGTCACCATCACCTTGCTTCTCGTCATCCCGTTCACCCGTGACGGCACCCCCGACCTGACCGACGTGCTGAACGACAAGACGTTCTTCTTTCTCTTCACCATGTCGGCGACCGGCGGCATCATGGCGATGGGCCTTGTGCTGATACCCGCCCTCCGGCGTGCGGGAATCCCGTTCAGGTTCACACCCAGCTTCTCGCACCCCGCGGTGCGCACGATGGTGAAACTCTCGTCGTGGACCTTCGGGTACGTCGTGACCAACCAGGTGTCGCTGATCGTCATCAAGAACCTGGCGGAGCCGGGTAGCGGCAACCAGGACGCCTACTCGAAGGCTTTCACGTTCTTCATGCTGCCCCACGGCCTGCTCGCCATCTCGATCGCCACCACGTTCGTGCCCGAACTCGTGAGACGCGTGCGGTCGGGCGACCGCGACGGCTTCGCCACCTGGACAACATCGGGCATCAGGTGGATCAGCATCCTCACGATCCCCGCGTCGGTGGCCATGGTGCTGCTGGCCCACCCCATCATCAGCGCGCTTCTCGAGCACGGCCACTTCGACTCCGGGGCAGCCCACAACACCGCGCGGGCACTTGCCGGCTTCTCTGTCGGCCTCGCCGGGTTCTCGCTGTACATCTTCTGCCTGCGCGGCTTCTACGCACACGAGGACACGCGGACACCCTTCTATCTCAACGTGTTCCAGAACGTGCTCAACATCGTGCTGGCTGTCGTTCTTGTCGAGCGACACGGCGTGCTGGGGCTGGGGCTCTCGTTCGGCATCGCGTACATGATCGCGTCGGGCGTGGTGCTGTACATGCTGCACAGCAAGTACCGCGCCATCAGGTGGGCCAGTATCGGCACGATGATGTGGCGCACACTGGTCGCGACCACTCTCATGGGCTGCGGGGTCTGGACCTTCGAGTTCCTGCTGCACCCGAAGTCTGGCCCGTCGCAGCTTGCCGAACTCTTCCTGTGCGTTGCCGGGGGCTTCGTGATCTACGTGGTCGCACTCATCGCACTGCGCGTGCCCGAGATGCAGAACCTGTCGGCGCTGCTGCCGAAACGCAGCACCGACGTCGACACCACCCTCTAGGAACCGCGCCTCAGGCCGACAGCACCACGAGGTCGTCGCGGTGCACCACCTCGACCACTGACGTGTCGTCGAGGTCGGCTGTGCGCTTGCCTGCACTACGACGCGCCGCATCAGCCGACATCGCCGACATTCCGCGGGCCACCAGCAGGTTCTGCGAGTCGACGATGTCGACCACCGCACCTGCGTCGAACGAGCCCGCGACCGACAGCACGCCGGCGGGCAGAAGCGAGGTGCCGCGCTCGCGCAGGGCACGACCGGCGCCGTCGTCGATGACAACGGTTCCCTCGACCTCTGCCGCGAACGCAATCCACAGTTTTCTCGCCGAGAGATTGCGGTCGTGCGGCAGGAACCTGGTGCCGATCCCGTCGTTGCCGACGGCACGCAGCACCGCATCGGCAGCGGACGCAGCAGCGATCACCGCGGTGACACCGGACCACGAAGCGATGCGTGCGGCCGCAAGCTTCGACGACATGCCGCCGCTGCCGCGGTCGGTTCCCGCGCCGCTGGTCGACACACTCAACAGCGGGTCATCGGCGGCGACCTCGGCCACGATGCTCGCACCGGGATTGGTGCGCGGATCTGCGGTGTACAGGCCGTCGGTGTCGGTCAACAGCACGAGCATGTCGGCACCGACCAGGTGCGACAGGAGGGCGGCCAGATGGTCGTTGTCGCCGTAGCGGATCTCGTTGTTGGCGATCGCGTCGTTCTCGTTGACGATGGGCACGCAACCCAGCTCGAACAACCTGAGGATCGTGTCGCGCGCGTGTAGGTACTGCTGACGGTCGACGAAATCGTGCGGAACCAACAACACCTGGGCAGCGACCAACGAATGACGCCCGAGAGCCGCGTTGTACGCGGCCATCAACTGCGGCTGACCCACCGCCGAGACGGCCTGCAACGACAGAACATCGGCGGGCCGTGCGGACAGCCCGAGGCCCGCCACCCCCGACGCCACGGCGCCCGACGTGACCAGCACGACCTCGTGTCCCTGCGCACGGGCGGCAGCGAGCTGCGAGGCCACCGACTCGATGACCTCGACCCGGATCCTCCCGGCATCGTCGGTGAGTGACGATGTCCCTATCTTGACGACGACGCGCATACCCACAGATTCACACTTCCGGCACGAATTCGAAACTGAATTGTGCGATCCACACCACGTCACCCTCGGTGACACCCGCCCTCGACAGCAGTTTCGGCACCCCGAGCTTGGCAAGGCGCTCGTCGATGTAGTTGAGGGCCTCGGGCGTGGTGACGTCGTTCAGGGCGACCACGCGCTCTGCCGCACGCCCGTGCACGCGGAACTCGTTGTCGGCAACTCGTTCGACCCACGAATGCTCGGGCTCGGGCCGCATGATGATGGTGGCCTCGGCGACCGGCTCGGACATGCGTGCCTCGCTGACGGTCTGGGCCAGGGCGTTCACCACTGACTTCACGTTCTCGGTGGTGATCGACGACATCTTCATGTGGGGCCATGCAGCGACCGTGTCGGCGTCTGCACTGTCGATCTTGGTGCCGACGACCAGCGACGGTCGCTCGAGCAGTTCGGGTCGGTAGTTGCCTACCTCGTACCGCAGGATGCGCAGCTGTTCGTCGGGTGACACGCCGTCGACCGGGGCGAGATCGACGAGGTAGCACAGCACGCGGGCACGTTCGATGTGGCGCAGGAACTGGTGACCGAGCCCCTTGCCCTCGCTCGCACCCTCGATCAGACCGGGAATGTCGGCCATGACGAACTCCGTCGCACTGTCGAGACGCACCACACCGAGATGCGGCTCGAGTGTGGTGAAGGGGTAGTTCGCGATCTTCGGCTTCGCCGCCGACACCGTGCTGATGAACGTGCTCTTGCCCGCGTTCGGGAAACCGACCAGGGCGACATCTGCCATCAACTTCAACTCGAGCAGCAACCACCGCTCGAGACCCTCTTCGCCCTGTTCTGCAAACGACGGGGCGCGGCGTTTGTTGTTCATGAACTTGTGGTTGCCGCGCCCGCCCCGCCCGCCGGCCGCCGCCAGCCACTTGTCGCCGTGGTTCACCAGGTCGGCGAGGATCTCGCCGGTGTACATGTCGCGCGCAATCGTTCCCTCGGGAACCGCGACGTAGAGATCGTCTCCCCGGCGGCCGTGGAGGTCCTTGCCCTTGCCGTGAACCCCGTTCGACGCCTTGCGGTGCGGATGGTCACGGAACGCGAGAAGCGACGCTACGTTGCGGTCGGCGACGAGCCACACGTCGCCGCCCTTGCCGCCGTCACCACCGTTCGGGCCGCCCATCGCCACGGGGCCCTCGCGGCGGAAACTGACGCAGCCGGCCCCGCCGTCGCCACCGCGGACGTTCAGTTGGGCTTCGTCGACGAACGCACTCATAGGGACTCACCAAGGCTACGGGCAACGACTCCCCTCCCGACGACACACCACTCACCTATCGTGGACACAATGGACGAATCCCCCTCCACCGAGAGAAACAGCACATGGGTCTCCACCATGAGCGGCAACACCACGTCCACCATCACGCTGGCGCATGCCGATTCGTGGGCCGGCATCGGCACCACCGACATCGCCGACCGGGCGTCGCGCGAGGCGGCCGAAGACTCGCATCTCGCACCGCTGGCGACCCGTGCCGTCGGCCCGGGCAACCGCGAGCGCACAGAAGACGAAGACCCCTACCGCACCTGTTTCGAGCGTGACCGCGACCGCATTCTCCATGCGTCGTCCTTCCGTCGCCTCGCGGGCAAGACACAGGTTTTCGTGTTTCCCGACGATCACCAGCGCACCCGACTCACGCACGCGCTCGAGGTCGCCCAGGTCGCCGTGTCTGTCGCACGCGTCCTGCGTCTCAACGTCGCGCTCACCGAAGCCATCGCCCTGGGTCACGACTGTGGCCACGGGCCCGGCGGGCATGCAAGCGAAGATGCGCTGTCTCCCTACATCGACGGCGGCTACGACCATGCCGTGTGGGGAGCCGACGTGGTGCTGCAACCGTTGAACCTCTGTCGCGAGACCATCGACGGCATCCGCAACCACAGTTGGTCCCGACCCGCGCCGTCGACCCCCGAGGCCGAGGTGGTCAGCTGGGCAGACCGCATCGCCTACGTGTGCCACGACTTCGAAGACGCCGTGTACGCAGGCGTGGTCACCCCGAACGACCTTCCCGATCTCGTGCGCTCACGCTGCGGCACGACACGCCGCCAGCAGCTCAGCGCCTTCATCACCGCCATGATCGATGCCACCTCGGTCACCGGCCGCATCGGCATGGTGCCGGACACAGCAGAGGCACTTGCCGAGTTCCGGCGGTTCAACTACGACACCATCTACCACCGGCCCGAGTCGCAGGCACAGGCACGCAGCGTCATCGACATGCTGCGACCGCTCGTCGAGCACTACATCGCCCGGCCGAACCTGCTCCCTGCGTGGCACGAGTCGCCGTTCGACGCCCACACTGTCGAGGCCTCCCGTCAGGCCGTCAACTACGTGGGCGGCATGACAGACCGATACGCCTGCAAGCAGGCCGTCGAACTCCTCGATTTCCCGGTGCACAGACTGCCGCAGGGAATCGACACACTTCTCGCCGGGTAAACAAAAAAGCGCGCCCTCAGGCGCGCTTTTCCGCAGGGTGCCGACGGGTCAGTCGACAGGAAGAACGTCGACGACCTTGCGGCCACGACGCTCGCCGAACTTGACGCTGCCGTCGGCGAGAGCGAACAGGGTGTCGTCCTTGCCGATGCCCACGTTCTTGCCGGGGTGGGTCTTGGTTCCGCGCTGGCGGATGATGATGGTGCCGGCGGTGATGAGGGTTCCGTCGAACACCTTCACGCCGAGACGCTGTGCATTTGAGTCGCGACCGTTACGGGTTGAGCCGCCGCCCTTTGTCTTTGACATCTGTGATCAGCCTTTCGCAATCGATGTGATCTCGACAACCGAGTACTTCTGACGATGACCGAAGCGACGGCGCTGGTTGGTGCGGCGCTTGTAGGTGAACCCGTCGATCTTCGGACCCTTGGCGGTTCCGATGACGCGCCCCTTGACGGAGGCGCCCTTCAACTGGTCGGGGGTCGAGAGAATCGTGGAGCCGTCGACGACCAGCACCGGGGTGAGGGACACCTCGGCACCGTCTTCGACATGGAGAAGCTCGAGCTGGACCTGCTGGCCCTGCGACACCTTCTCCTGCTTTCCACCGGATGCGATCACTGCGTACATAGCGGTTTCCTACCCTATCTGCCTTTTCGGCCCCCTGACACCGTGCGGGTGGCCGGATTTGCCCATGTTTCCCGTCGCCGGTCAGTCGAGAAGGCTGAAGTCGACCTTCATGCCCCGGCCCGAACACTCGGGGCACTCGCCCGCAAAGGCGGTGATCAGGCCCTCGCCGATGCGCTTGCGGGTCATCTCGACCAGACCGAGCTCGGAGATGTCGAAGACCTGGGTGCGCGTCTTGTCACGCGACAGCGCCTGGCGGAACGACTCGACCACCTTCTTGCGGTTGTCCTTGATCTCCATGTCGATGAAGTCGATCACGATGATG
>CAYRUT010000030.1:0-18604 GCA_964427545.1 uncultured Bifidobacterium sp.
CTGCTGCGTTGGTACGTGCTGCACGTGCTCATGCTTCCGTTCGTGATCGTGATCTTCATGGCCATCCATTTCTGGCGAGTCCGCAAGGACGGCGGAATCTCCGGACCACTGTGAGAATTGAGGAGACGGAATCATGACTGAAATCCCCGAACACCTCCTGAAGCGGGCACAGGCTGCCCGCGACAAGGCCGCAGGGTCGTCGGGCGACGCCGCGTCCGGTGGCGACGACCGCATCCCCGACGCGCTGCTCGACCGCACCAAGGCATCCGGCGCATCGTCGGGTGCTGCAGTCGTTGCTGCCGCTCCCACCGGCGGTGTGCCCGTCGGCGCGGGTCCCGGTGGTCACACCCAGCGTCTGTTGACGGTGGTGAAGTCCGGGTCGATCCAGGAAGCCAAGGCCGCCCCGGTCGACAAGGTCCACACGTGGCCGCACCTTCTGGCAGTCGAGTTTGTTGCCGGTCTCGCACTCACGGCGTTCTTGTTCGTGTTCTCGTGGGTCGTCAACGCGCCGCTGTTGCAGGCCGCCGACTTCAACAACACCCCGAACCCGTCGAAGGCGCCGTGGTACTTCCTCGGTCTCCAGGAACTTCTCACCATGTTCCACCCGATGATCGCAGGTGTGACGCTGCCGGGAATGGGGCTGGTGGCCCTGATTCTCGCCCCGTATCTCGACCGCAACGCTTCGAACAAGCCCGAGGACCGCAAGTTCATGACATCGATGATGACCATGTTCCTCATCTTCTGGGCGGTGCTCACGATCATCGGTTCGTTCTTCCGCGGTCCGGGATTCAACTTCACCTTCCCGTGGCGGGACGGAATCTTCTTCGAACTGTGATGCAACCCCTGATGAACAATCGACGTAACGACAGACAAGGAACGGCAAAGGCATGAGTACCGGATTCGTAATCGCCATCGTGGTGGTCGCGGCAATTGTGTTCGGCGCAATCGTCGTGTTCACGACCGCGCGCAGCACCGAAGTACGCGGTGCCGGTGCACTGTCGCGTGAGACACGTTCGCGTGACCGCAAGGCAACGGTCGGTGCAACCGCGGCGACGGGCCGGGAAGTCGAGGCGTCAGCCCGCACCACCGACATCGTGAAGGCCGCACCGGTCGAGATCGCGCCGTTCGTGGCGCCCGACGAGGAGACACTCGGTGTGTCACGTCGCATGTTCTTCAACCGCACCGCAGTCACGCTGATGGGTGCCAGCGTGGGCGCATTCGGTGCGTCGTTGCTCGCATTCCTCTGGAAGGGGGCCGAGGGAGGTTTCGGTTCGAAGATCAACGCCGGCAACGTCGACGACATCATCGCGAACATCCGGTCGAACAAGGGTTTCTATTACCTGGCCGAGGCGCGCGCATGGATCACCGAGTACCCGAAGACGGCGCTCGGCAAGGCACAGGCCGTGTACGGCACACAGGCACCGGTGTTCGCCGGAATGCAGGCCGGAGTCGTCGCGCTCTACCAGAAGTGTCCGCACCTCGGTTGCCGTGTTCCCGAGTGCAAGAGCTCGCAATGGTTCGAGTGCCAGTGCCACGGTTCGCAGTACAACCGCGTCGGTGAGAAGAAGGGTGGCCCTGCGCCCCGCGGCATGGACCGCTTCGCCGTGTCCGTCTCGAACGGTCAGCTGACCATCGACACCGGGGCTGTGTTCGCCGGACCTGCAGTCGGTGTCAACACAACCGGCCAGGAAGCCGAAGGACCGCACTGCGTCGGTGCATCGGGAGGTCACTGATCATGGTGGCCGCAACGAGCACATCGATCGCGTGGATCATCCTGCTGCTGTCTGTCGGCGGCTGGATCGTCTATGCGTTGTTCAACATCCGCAAGGGCCGGGCAGAGGCCGGGGCCGAGCAGAAGCTCGCAGCCAACCGTCGCCCGTACTACGACGACGAAGAACTCGAGGGTCCGCGTCTCGAGCGGGTGCAGGTTCTCGGCCTGGTGTTCCTCGTGATCATCACGATTGCTCTTCCTCTTTACTGGGTCATGGAACCCACACGCCAGGCAGAGGCAGAGTTCGGTTTCGAGAAGCGCTTCGTGAAGTGGGGTTCGAAACTGTTCGCAGCAACTGCTGACGGTGGCTTCAACTGCGCCGGTTGTCACGGCGGCATGAAGGCCACCGGTGGCGTCGCGGCGTACGCGGTCACCGACCCGAAGACAGGCGAAGTCAAGGCAGTGTCGTGGAAGGCGCCCGCACTGAACACGGTTCTCTACCGTTTCAACGAGGAAGAGATCCGCTTCATCCTGAACTACGGGCGCCCGTTCTCGCCGATGTCGGCGTGGGGCACGATCGGTGGCGGTCCGCTCACCGACCAGGCGGTCACCACGTTGATCGACTACATGAAGTCGATCCAGATCCCGCAGGACGGATGCGACACGACGCGCGCGTACTACAACCCGACATGCGACTCCGGGAAACTGCCGGCGGCGAACAACGCCGAGATCATGAAAGAGGCCCAGCGCCTCGTCGACGAGAAGGTCTACGGCTCGCTGGGTGAGGCGTTGTTCAATCTCGACCTCGGTTCCGGCGCGTACTCGTGCGCGCGCTGCCACACGAAGGGTTGGTCGTACGGAGATCCGCAGGCCACCGGCGGCGGTGCGTTCGGACCGAACCTCACCGGCGGCTCGAGCATCCGTCAGTTCCCGAAGCAGTCAGACATGATCGATTTCATCAAGGCTGGTTCGGAGTACGGCAAGCGCTACGGCGAGCAGGGACAGGGAAGCGGACGCATGCCCGGTTTCGGACAGCTGTACACCGATGACCAGATCAAATTGATCGTTGAATACGTGCGGGGCCTCTGATGTTGTCTGCTCTTCTCTCCATCGACTTCTCGCCGGGCCTGCGCGGCATCGTCGTCGTTCTCGTCATGTTCGTCACCCTGATCGGTGGCACCTATCTGATTCTGGGCACCAACCTCGGTGCCCGTCTCGGATTCCTCGTCACCGCCACTGCGTTCGCGGGCTGGATGATGTCGATGGCGATCATCTGGGCCGTGTACGGCATCGGCCTGCAGGGTCGTTTCCCCACATGGGAACCGGCCGAGCCGATCACCATCGTGCGTGACGGTGCTCTTCTCAACCGTGCCGAGGTCGTCGACGTGCCGATCAAGACCGACGGAATGAGCCCCACCGACGCGGCGAAGAAGGTTGCAGAGACGCTGGTCGACGAGGGCTGGACGGTTCTCGAGGAGTCAGACCCACGTCGTGGGCAGGCGGTCGCCTCCGCCGACGAGATCATCCAGATCGAGGCCGAGGAGTTCTCCGCGGGCGAGTACACACCTGTTGCGGTGTACGACAAGGGCGGCGAGCGTTACCCGAAGATCGGTGAGTCGATCGACTTCTTCGCGTTCAAGCACAAGCCCCGCTACTCGATCGTCGAGGTCGCCCCTCTCGTCGAGCAGCGCAGCGAGCCCGGCCGTGCACCCGCACGCGCACAGATCGACACGACTCAGCCGCACCGCTATGTGGTGATGATCAGAGACCTGGGGTCCCGTCGACTTCCCGCACTCCTGATTGCCTTCGGCTCGGGAATCATCTTCTTCCTTCTCGCATGGGTTCTCCACCGACGTGAAGCGTTCTTGCGCGGGAATCTTGCGTTGAAGTCGCCGGCGGCATAAGCCATGGGCCAGTACCTCCCCATCGTGGTGTTGACGGTGCTGGCCGTTCTGTTCGGTGTTCTCAGTCTGATTGCCTCGCGGTTGTTGGCCCCCAAACGGCCGAACACCGCGAAGGAAGCACCGTACGAGTGCGGAATCGTTCCCGGTCGTGAACCACCCGAGCGTTTCCCCGTGAGTTTCTACGTCATCGCGATGTTGTTCATCATGTTCGACATCGAGATCATCTTTGCGTACCCATACGCAGTCGACAGCGAGTTCCTCGGCACCTTCGGGTTCGTCGAGATGGTCGCGTTCAGCGCGGTGTTCTTCGTGGCCTTCGTGTACATGGTCGCCCGCGGTGCCCTCGACTGGGGCCCCATGAAGCGTGCGAACGGAAGCACCGACGTGAACGACGCGCCGGCAATCACCCCGCGCAGCACCGTGCGCGTGGTGGGCACCGAGGGCCGTGACGGAAGGGCAGCCTGATGGGTCTCGTGCAGAACGTGCTCGATGACGGTCTCGGCGGAATCGAACACAACTTCGTCACCGCGCGCATCGAGGACCTGGTCAAGTGGGCGCGCTCGCGCTCGAGCTGGGGTGCGTCGTTCGGCCTCGCATGCTGTGCCATCGAGATGATGGGCACCGGCGCCTCGCACTACGACATCTCGCGTTTCGGCATGGAGGTCTTCCGCGCCTCGCCGCGACAGGCCGACATCATGATCGTCGCCGGCCGCGTCAGCCAGAAGATGGCACCCGTTCTGCGTCAGGTCTACGACCAGATGATGGAACCAAAGTGGGTCATCTCGATGGGTGTGTGCGCATCGAGCGGCGGAATGTTCAACAACTACGCGATCGTGCAGGGTGTCGACCAGATTGTCCCCGTCGATGTCTACGCACCGGGTTGCCCGCCGACCCCGGAGACGTTGATCCACGCAATCGAGACTCTCCACCAACTGATCGAAGACGGTGAGATCATGCGTCGTCGTTCGGCGACCGGCGCGGGTGCCGGTGTCGAACTCGACGCGCACGTTCCGTCGAGTTCCCCAGTCGTTCTCGGGTCGAAGTAACCATGTCGGCGGGCGAGGAAACATCGGTGGATACTGTCGAGACGCTCCACGGTTGCCCGGTGCTGGTCTCCCACGGGCAGAAGGTGTTGCTCGTGCCGCGCGAGAACTACGTGTCCGTCGTGAAGAGTCTGCTCGCAGACGGTTTCGACATGTGTGTCGACCTCACCGGTGTCGACTACCTGAACATGCCGGCGCGGGTCGTGGGGCACGGGGTCAGGCCTGAGCGCTTCGAGGTCGTGGTGAACCTGTTGTCGATGCCTCGTCGTGAGCGCATCAGACTGCGCGTGCAGGTGCCGGAGTCAGACGCCGTGTTGCCGTCGCTCTTCGACGTGCATCCCGGAACCGAGGCGCACGAGCGCGAGACGTATGACATGTTCGGCATCACCTTCGACGGCCATCCAGACATGACGCGAATTCTCATGCCCGAAGACTGGGACGGCCACCCGTTGCGCAAGGACTACGACCAGGGCTCGATTCCCGTGCAGTTCAAGGGGTCGAACGCATGAGCACGGTGATCTCAGCAGGCACCAGCGAGGGCGGCCAGGAACTCCGTTCGCGCTCCGACCTCAGCGCGAAGGAACTCTTCCGCGAGGTGGGTGCGGTTCTGCGAATGAGCGAGGCCGAGGCCGCACGACTCGCAGAGGTGCAGACCGAGGCCCCCGAAGACCAGACGATGATCATCAACATGGGGCCGCAGCACCCCAGCACGCACGGTGTGCTCCGTCTGATGCTCGAACTGCAGGGCGAGACGGTGCTGCGTTGCAAGCCGATCATCGGCTACCTGCACACGGGCATGGAGAAGACCGGTGAGTCGTTGACCTACATGCAGGGCGGCACGAACGTCACCCGCATGGACTATCTCTCGCCGCTCAACAACGAACTCGTTTTCTCGCTCGCTGTCGAGAAGCTGCTCGGCATCGACGGTGACATCCCGGAACGCGCCGTGTGGATGCGCATGCTGCTGTCGGAACTCAACCGCATGAGCAGCCATCTCCTGTTCCTCGCGACCAACGGCATGGACATCGGCGCTGTGTCGATGATGCTCTACGGGTGGCGCGAGCGCGAGGAAGTGCTGCGCTTCTTCCAGAAGGTCACGGGCCTGCGCATGAACCACAACTTCATCCGTCCCGGTGGTCTCGCAGCCGACCTGCCCGCGGGCTGGCGCGACGATGTCCTCGAGATTCTCGAGAACCTGCCGTCACGACTCGAGGAGTACGACATCTTGATGACGGGTCAGCCCATCTGGCGCGAGCGCCTGCAGGGGGTCGGCGCGATCACCGCGCGTGAAGCGATGGCACTGGGCGCAACAGGCCCGATTCTTCGTTCGACCGGAGTGCCGTGGGACCTCCGTCGCGAGATGCCCTACCTGAAGTACGACGAGGTCGAGTTCGACGTCATCGTCGGCGCACACGGTGATGCGTACGACCGTTACGCGATCCGCTTCAACGAGATCCGCGAGTCGATGCGCATCGTCCACCAGATTCTCGACCGCATGCCCCGGGGTGACTACCGCATCCAGAACAAGAAGGTGACCCCTCCTCCGCGTGCACGCATCGACGAGTCGATGGAGGCGTTGATCCACCACTTCAAGATCTTCACCGAGGGTTTCAAGGTGCCCGAGGGCGAGGTCTACGTCGCCATCGAGAGCCCGCGCGGCGAGATCGGTTGCTACATCGTGTCGGACGGTTCGTCGAACCCGTACCGCATGCACATGCGTGCGCCGTCGTTCGTCAACATCCAGGCCCTGCCGCACATGATGCGCGGGGGTCTCGTGGCTGATGCGGTCGCCGTCATCTCGTCTGTCGACCCTGTGCTGGGGGAGGTCGACCGCTGATGGCACGCCTCAACGAAGAGAACCTGCGCCTCGCGCGCGAGATCATCGGTCGTTACCCCAAGCCACGTTCGGCCACGATCCCACTGCTGCACCTCGCCCAGGAACAGGACGGTTACGTCACCAACGAGGCGATGGCGCACATCGGCGAGCTTGTCGGCGCGACGCCGGCCGAGGTGTACGGAACCGCATCGTTCTACGAGATGTTCAAGTTCGAGCCCGTCGGCAGGTACCTCATCAACATCTGCGGCACGATGTCATGTGCCCTCATGGGTGCCGAGGAACTGATGCATCATGCAGAAGAGACGCTCGGTGTGCACATCGGCGGCACCACGAGCGACGGAATGTTCACCCTCGAGCGTGCCGAATGCCAGGCAGCCTGCACCGAGGCACCGTGTCTGCAGGTGAACTACCGCTACAGGTTCCGCGTCACGCCGCAGAACTTCGACGACCTTGTCGACCAACTGAAGTCGGGACAACTCTCCGACGAGATTCCGCAGCACGGAACCCTTGCGGTGACACGACAGCACATCCCGGCCGACAAGGGTGTCGGTGCTGTCGACCCGGAACTCGTGACCGAAGGCCCTGCATGGCTCGACGGAAAGGCCGCGCTATGACGAGCAACCCCGGTGGCACCTGGCCGCATGCACCCGGCTTCTATGCCGGTGACCGTCCGCAGATCGTGACATCACGTTTCGAGCACGAGGATTCGTACACCCTCGAGCGCTACCTCGCCACCGACGGTTACTCGGGACTGCGTGCGGCACTCGGTCGCCCGGCATCCGACGTGCACGACGAGGTGAGGAACGCAACCGTTCTCGGTCGCGGTGGCGCAGGATTCCCTGCCGGCAACAAGTGGGGACTGACTCCGCAGGGTGTGTGGCCCCGTTACCTGGTGGTGAACGGTGACGAGAGCGAGCCCGGCACCTACAAGGACCGTCTGTTGATGGAACGCGACCCCCACCAACTCATCGAGGGCTGTCTCATTGCGTGCTATGCGGCCGGTCTGTCGCAGTGCTTCCTCTACATCCGCGGGGAGATGGCGCTCGCGCAGGAGCGTGTGGCTGCCGCCCTCAACGAGGCCTACGCGGCGGGATACGTCGGCAGGAACATTCTCGGGTCGAGGTTCTCGGTCGACATCGTTCTGCACTGGGGTGCCGGTGCCTACGTGGTGGGCGAGGAGACCGCGCTCATCGAGAGTCTCGAGGGCAACCGCGGCATGCCACGCCTGAAGCCCCCGTATTTCCCTGCGGCCATCGGTCTCTACGGTCAGCCGACGATCGTGAACAACGTCGAGACTCTGGCAAATCTTCCGTGGCTGATGCGCAACGGAGCCGCCGCATACACCGCCATCGGTACGCCGACGTCACCCGGTACGCGCATGGTGGCGGTGTCGGGTCACGTCAACCGGCCCGGTGTGTACGAGATCATCAACGGAACCACCACGTTCCGCGACCTTCTCTACGGCGACGACTTCTGCCGGGGAATCCGCAACGGCAACGACCTGAAGGCGTTCGTTCCCGGTGGTGGTTCTGCTCCGTGGTTCACGCCCGACCAACTCGATCTGCCCTTCGAAGCAAGCCAGGTCGGCCCTGCCGGGTCGATGCTCGGGTCCGGTGCGGTGATGGTGATGGATTCCACCACCGACATACCGCGCGCCGCGTTGACCCTCACGAAGTTCTACGCACACGAATCGTGCGGCAAGTGCACGCCGTGCCGCGAGGGCGGAACGTGGCTCGAGCGAATCCTGTCGCGCGTGGTCGACGGCAAGGGAACCGACGCCGATCTCGACCAGTTGCTCGAGGTGGGCGAGTCGATCTGCCCGGGAGCCTTCCCGCATGCCTCGAACGAGAAGCTCGGTCTCACCGCGGTGCCGTTCCCGTACCGCATGAACACCATCTGCTTCGTGGGCCCGTCGGCGTATGCCCCGGTGCACTCGGCGCTCACCCTGTTCCGCAGCGAGTTCGAGGCCCGTGTCACGAAGCGCACGCACATCCCGGTCACGGCGGTGGGGCAATGACCACGATCGACAACACCACTGACGCGACCGACGTGCCCGAGCCGGACCCGGACGCAGTCAGCATCACCATCAACGGCCGCACCGTTGCAGCCCGCAAGGGTGAACTGATCATCGCGGCAGCCGACCGCGCAGACGAGTACATCCCGAGGTTCTGTTACCACCCACGCATGAGCTCTGTCGGCATGTGCCGGCAGTGCCTGGTGGAGGTCGAGGGCCCGCGCGGACCCATGATGGTGGTGTCGTGCATGACGCCCGTCGCAGAGGGCCAGGTTGTTCGCACCGACACACCGCAGGTGAAGCGTGCGCACGAGGGCATCATCGAGTTGCTGCTCGCCAACCACCCGCTCGATTGTCCCGTCTGCGACAAGGGTGGCGAGTGCCCGTTGCAGGACCAGGCCTTCAGCCACGGCGCCGGAGAGAGCCGGTTCGTCGAGGAGAAGCGTCACTACGAGAAGCCGATCCCGATCAGCGACCTGGTGTTTCTCGACCGCGAGCGCTGCATTCTCTGCGACCGCTGCACCAGGTTTGCCGACGAAGTGGCCGGTGACCCGCTGATCAGTTTCACCCAGCGTGGCAACAACACCCAGGTGATGACGTTCCCCGACGAACCGTTCGCCTCGTACTTCTCGGGCAACACGGTGCAGATCTGCCCGGTCGGTGCACTCACTGCACAGCCGTACCGGTTCAAGGCGCGTCCGTGGGACCTCGAGCAACGCGAGAGCACCTGCACGACGTGCTCGGTCGGTTGCCGCACGGTCGTGCAGTCGAGCCGTGACGAGTTGCTGCGCTACCAGGGCGTCGACAGCGACCCCGTCAACTGGGGCTGGTTGTGCGACCGCGGGCGTTTCAATTTCCAGTCGGTCAACTCAGACGACCGGTTGACGCACCCGCTCGTGAAATCCGGGTCTTCGTTGCAGCAGGCATCGTGGTCCGAGGCACTCGAGGCCGTCGCACGCTCGTTGCGCCACGCATCACCGTCGTCTGTCGCGGTTCTCGGCGGTGCGCGCGGCACCAACGAGGATGCCTTCATGTGGGCCCAGCTTGCCGACGCCATCGGGGTCACGTCGCGCGACGCGCAACTCGCTGACGGCCTGCCGGTCTCCGTGTTCGGGTACCCGCAGGCGACCATCGACGCCGCCTGCTCGGCGGGCACCGTGATTCTTCTCGCACCTGACCTCAAGGAAGAACTCCCTGTTCTCCACATCCGTCTGCGTGACGCGGCGACCAAGAAGCGGATCCGCATCATCGAGGTGTCGGCACAGGAGACCGGTCTCACCGCGCTCGCGTGGAAGTCGGTGCGCGCCGACGGAAGTTCGGTGGCCCCAGAACTGCGCTCCCTCATGTCTGATGCCGCGGTGTCCGCACAGCTCGCGTCGGGCCCCGTCGTGGTGGTCGCGGGTCGTGCCAACCTCGCAGAGTCACCGAGCCACACGATGGCCGCAGTCGATGCGGTGTTCGCGACCGTGCCGGGTGCAACCGTTCTCCCGGTTCTTCGTCGGGGCAACGTGCGCGGCGCCCTCGCCGTCGGTCTGTCGCCACGCAACGGAACCGACGCAACCGCGATTCTCGAGGCATCGGCGGCCGGCCGTGTCGACTGTCTGGTGTTGCTCGGTGCAGACCCGTTGAGCGACGTGCCCGATGCCGACCTTGCCCGACGCGGAATCGCGGGTGCAAAGTTCGTCGTCGCACTCGACACGTTCCTCACGTCGTCTGCGGCGCATGCCGATGTGGTGCTGCCGGTGGCCGCATACGGCGAGAAAGACGGCACCACGATGAACCTCGAGGGCCGGGTCACGAACGTGGTGCAGAAGATCACGCCGCGCGGCACCTCGCGTGCCGACTGGATGATCGCGGCCGAACTGGCCGACATGCTCGGTCACGACCTCGGCGTCACCACGCTGGCCGATGTGCAGAAGAAGATGGCATCGTCGGTCGTCGGCTTCGGGTCGACCACGACGTCGGTCGCCATCAAGCGGGACGGTGTCGTCGTGTCGACCGTGGTTGCACGCGAGCAGGCGGCACCGACGACGTCGGTGGCCCGCAATTCCTACGATTTCCGTCTGTCTGTCGGCCGCAAGCTCTATGACAACGCCGTCGGCACCGCAACGAGCCCCTCGCTGTCGAACCTCGCGTCGGGCGCCCGTGTGACGGTGAACCCGCTCGACCTCGAGCGCGTCGGTGCCCCGGTCGGGGGCAACGTGCGCGTGTCGAATTCGCACAGTTCGATCGTGCTGCCCGTGTTCGTGTCCGATGCCGTGCCGCGCGGCAGCGCCGTGGTGCCCTTCAACCAGCCCGGTGCCGACGTGCGGGAACTGATCCGTCACGGCGAGGGCGTCGTCGATGTCAGAATCGAGGCAATCGCATGATCTCGATTCTCTCTGTTGACCCGTTGCTCGAGGGCGACGTGCTGTGGACCCCTCTGCTCATCGTTCTCGTCAAGGTGCTGGTCGTGTTCGTCGTCGGCCTCGTTGCCACGATGCTGATGGTGTGGTTCGAACGCAAGGTGATCGCCGGCATGCAGAACCGCGTCGGACCCAACAAGGCCGGCCCGTGGGGACTGCTGCAGACGCTGGCAGACGGGACCAAGCTGTTCTTCAAGGAGGACCTGCTGCCCGAACGTGCCGACCGACTGGTGTTCCGCCTCGCGCCGTATCTCGCGCTCGTGCCGGCGTTCCTCGCATTTGCCATCATCCCGCTGGGCGGCGACTTCCGCAATGACAACGGCGGCATGGTGACTCTCTTCGGTGAGCAGACCCGCCTCCAGCTGGCGGACCCGCCGGTCGGCGTGCTGTTCGCTCTCGCGATCTCGTCGATTGCGGTCTACGGAATCATGCTGGCGGGATGGTCGAGTGGTTCGAAGTACCCGCTGCTCGGTTCGGTGCGCGCATCCGCCCAGATGGTGTCGTACGAGGCAGCCCTGGGTCTCTCGCTCGGTGCGGTGTTGCTGGTGTCGGGGACACTGTCGACCGCCGGCATCGTCGACATGCAGTCGAGTCTCGGCAACTGGAACATCGTTGCCACCGGCTTCGTGCCGTTCTTCATCTTCCTCATCGCAGCGACCGCAGAACTGAACAGGCCGCCGTTCGACCTCGTGGAGGCAGAACAGGAACTCGTGGGCGGTTTCAACACCGAGTACTCGTCGATTCGGTTCGCTCTGTTCTTCCTGGCCGAGTTCATGAACACGATCACGATGTCGGCACTGATCGTCACGTTGTTCTTCGGTGGTCCGCAACCCATCGCGATAGGTGGCACGGTGCTCGACATTCCCCTGGTTCCGAACGCGCTCGAGGGCACCGTGTGGCTGTTGCTCAAGGTTCTCGTCTTCCTCTACGTGTACGTATGGTTCCGTGCCACGTTGCCCCGGTTCCGTTACGACCAACTGATGGATCTCGGTTGGCGCATCCTGATCCCCGCCTCCCTCGGGTGGTTCATGCTGCTCGCCGCACAGAGGGTCGGCCGCAGCGCAGGCTGGGACCAGACCGTCGTCACGGTCTCCTCGGCACTCGTGCTCATTGTCGGGTACGCCCTGTTGCAGACCGCCCATGCAGTCGGTCGCCGCAACCGAGAGAAGGACGGAGCAAGCTTCTGATGGGTTACTTCGGCGGATTCCTCGTCACCATGCGCCAGCACGGCGCGAAGAACAAGGTGACAACCGAGTATTCGGGCGGACGCGTCTTCCGCAAGAAGAAGCGCGACGACAAGGACGAGAAGATCGAGAAGCCCGAGCGTCTTCACGGCCGTCACGTGCTGAACCGCTACGAGGACGGCATGGAGAAGTGCATCGGTTGCGAGTTGTGCGCTGGTGTCTGCCCGGCAAAGTGCATCTACGTGCGCGGTGCCGACAATGACCCCGACAACCCCACGTCACCGGGTGAACGCTTCGGTTTCGTCTACGAGATCAACTACCTGCGGTGCATCCACTGCGACATGTGCGTCGAGGCGTGCCCGACCGAGGCGATCACCGAGACGAAACTGTTCGAGTTCTCGTTCACCAACAGGCGTGACGCGATCTACACGAAGTCCGAACTGCTCGTCGGCAACGACGGCAAGCCGCAGCAACTGCCGTGGGAAGACTGGCGCGAGGGCGAGGACCTCAACACCTCCGGTTGGATGCGCGCCACCGCCCCGGCCGGCGATGCCACGTTCGAGGGAGTCGTGTCCTGGAGCGGCGAACTCGGATACGGGGTGCGCACGCCAGAACCTGCACAAGACCTGCGCGACGCAGGAAACAACGAGGTCGACTGATGGAACTCGTCGTCTTCGTGCTTGCCGCCGCGATGGTGCTCGGGGGTGCCCTCGGGGTCATCACACGTTCGAACCCGGTGCACGCCGCGCTGAGTCTGGTGCTCACCCTCTTCGGCGTTGCGGTCATGTTCGTTTCGCACAACGCGCACTTTCTCGCCGCGGTGCAGGTCATCGTCTACGCCGGTGCCATCGTGGTGCTCTTTCTCTTCGTCATCATGCTGCTCGGCGTCGACCGGGCCGAGGACATCAACCTCGAGCCGATCTCTGCGCAGCGCCCGCTCGCAGCGATAGTCGGTCTCGGCGTGATGGGGGTCATCATCGCCGCCATCGTCGCGGCCGACGACGTGCTGGTCAGCCGCGGCAGCGGACTCTCGGCCACGACGGTGGAGAAGCCCGACGAGAACGTGCGTCAACTGGCACGGTCGATCTTCGGTGACAACGTGTTCGCGTTCGAGTTGACCTCGGTTCTCCTGTTGGTTGCCGTTGTCGGCACCGTGCTGATGGCGCGGCGTGTGAAGTCGGGGGTCAACAAGTGAACGCCATGGTCGCCGCGGTGCAGCCGACAGACACCTGGTACCTGGTGCTCGCCGCCGTGCTCT
The DNA here is from genome assembly GCA_964427545.1 of uncultured Bifidobacterium sp. Taxonomy (GTDB): domain Bacteria; phylum Actinomycetota; class Acidimicrobiia; order Acidimicrobiales; family Ilumatobacteraceae; genus UBA2093. Next base: position 13,357 of record CAYRUT010000030.1, read on the forward strand.
TCGGCATCGGCACCTTCGGGGTGATGGTTCGCCGCAACCCGCTCGTCATGTTCATGTGCATCGAACTCATGCTGAACGCAGTCAACCTCACGTTCGTCACCCTCGCCACGGCGGTCAGTGATGTCAACGGCCAGGTGGTCGTGTTCTTCGTGATGGTGGTCGCCGCGGCCGAGGTTGTCGTCGGTCTCGGCATCGTCGTGGCCATCATGCGTCGTCGTTCCGGCCTCACAGCCGATGATCTCACGGCGTTGAAGGGGTAGGGCTCATGTTGGACCTCATCTGGCTCGTGCCTGCACTTCCGCTCGCCGGTTTCCTGCTGATCGTGCTGTTCGGGCGCAGACTCGGCGAGCCGTTCGCCGGGGTTCTCGCGACCGCGATGACCGCGTCGTCTTTCGTGGTGGTGGCACTCACGTATCTCGAGTTGCTCTCGCTGCCGGCAGAGGAACGGCACCACGTGGTGACCCTGTTCTCGTGGATTCCCGTCGGCTCACTGTCGATCGACCTCGCGTTGTTGGTCGACCCGCTCAGCATCACGATGGCCCTGTTCATCACCGGTATCGGCTCGCTGATCCACCTGTACGCCATCGGTTACATGCACGGCGACGAGAAGTTCCCGAAGTTCTTCATGTACCTCAACCTGTTCGTCTTCTCGATGCTGATGCTCGTTCTCGGCGAGAACCTGCTCGTCACCTTCCTCGGCTGGGAGGGTGTGGGTGCGTGTTCGTACTTCCTCATTTCCTTCTGGCACACGCGTGATTCCGCAGCAACAGCGGGCAAGAAGGCATTCGTCACCAACAGGGTCGGCGACTGGGGAATGATGGTCGCGATGTTCCTCGCGTTCAGCGCGGTCGGCACCCTTTCGTACGAGGGCATCAACCATGCCGCCGAGAAGGGCGGTCTCGCCGCGGTCACCGCGACGGGCATCGCGATGATGCTCTTTGTCGGTGCCTGCGGAAAGAGCGCCCAGTTGCCGCTGTATCTGTGGCTGCCCGACGCGATGGAGGGCCCCACGCCCGTGTCTGCGTTGATCCACGCGGCGACGATGGTGACATCGGGCGTGTTCCTTCTCACGCGCATGGCCCCCGTGATCCACGCGTCGTATCCGTGGGCCGGTGACGTGATCGCCACGGTCGGTGCGGTGACAGCGTTGTTTGCCGCCACCGTCGCGGTTGCACAGACCGACATAAAGAAGGTTCTGGCGTACTCCACCGTCTCGCAGCTCGGGTTCATGTTCCTCGCGATCGGCTCCGGTGCCTATGTGGCAGCGATCTTCCACATGGTCACGCATGCCTTCTTCAAGGCCCTGCTGTTTCTCGGTTCCGGTTCGGTCATCCACGGCATGCACCACGAGCAGGACATGCGTCGCATGGGTGCCCTGCGCAAGGTGATGCCGATCACGGGCTTCACGTTCATCATCGGCTGGCTGGCGATAGCCGGTGTGCCGCCGTTCGCCGGATTCTGGTCGAAAGACGAGATCTTGTTGTTCGCCTTCGCGAACAACCGTGCGCTCTATCTCGTGGGCGTCGTGACCGCACTGCTCACCGCGTACTACATGACCCGTCAGGTGATCATGGTCTTCTACGGCGAGGCACGTTGGCACGACCACTCCGAGGAGCACGGGGCCCATGGTGACCACACGCCGCACGAGAGTCCCTGGACAATGCTGACCCCGCTCGTCGTGCTGGCAGGTCTGTCGGTGGTGGGTGGTGTCATGCAGCTGCCGTTCTCGAAGGACACGCACTGGCTCGAGCACTGGCTCGAACCGGTGGTGCACCATGCCGAGGCAGACATTCACGAGTCGTGGGCCTACAACAACAAGTGGCTCCTTCTCGGGCTTGCGGTCGTGATCGCGTCGGTGGGCATCGCCGCCTCTGTTGCGGTGTACGCAAAGGGCAGGTTCAAGGCGGTCGAGCCGCAGATACTTGCCGATGCATGGCGTTACGACGCGGCTGTCTCTGCGGTGGTCGGCGGGGTCGGCCACAAGGCGTTCGATGCCGTTGCTTCGTTCGATGCGAACATCGTCGACGGTGCCGTGGTCGGAGTCGGCAGGGAAGTGCGTGCGGCGAGCAGTCTTCTCAGCAAGGTGCAGAGCGGCCTCGTGCGCTCGTACGCACTCATCATCGCGATCGGCGTGGTTCTGATGCTGGCCTGGTTCCTCGTGAGAGGGGTGTTCTGATGTCGGGTACCGCTCTTGCCGCCGCATCGGAGACGATGCCGTTCCCTGTTCTGACCTGGCTCATCCTGCTGCCGCTCATCGGATCGGTGACGGTCGCACTTCTCAGCAACCGTCGCCCCGAATACGTGAAACTCACCGCGAGCCTCGTCAGTGTCGCGACCGGTGCGCTGTCGCTGTGGATGCTGGGGCAATTCTCGACCCACGACGGCGGGTTCCAGTTCGTGTCACAGCACGACTGGATCTCGCGCTGGGGAATCTCGTGGCATCTCGGTGTCGACGGCATCTCGCTGTTCCTCGTGGTGCTCACCGGCATCCTCTTCCCGTTGGTGATCCTCGGGATCGACCCGCATCACGACGAGAAGAAGTACCTGTCATGGATCCTGCTGCTCGAGGCCGGGGTCATGGGCAGCTTCCTCAGTCTCGACCTTTTCCTGTTCTTCATCTTCTTCGAGATCGTTCTCGTGCCGATGTATTTCCTCATCGGGGGTTGGGGCTACGACAAGCGCATCTACGCGGCGACGAAGTTCTTCCTGTACACGATGTTCGGCTCGGCGTTCATGCTCGTCGGCATCATCGCAACGGCCGCACTCGCGCGCCGCGACATCGGTTACCTGACCTTCGACCTCGTCACCATCGCAGAGAAGGCAAGTTTCGCGACCAACACGGGTCGCTGGCTGTTCGTGTCGTTCGCGATTGCGTTCGCGGTCAAGGTGCCGGTGTTCCCGCTGCACACCTGGTTGCCCGATGCGCACACCCAGGCACCGACCGGCGGGTCGGTGATTCTCGCCGGCGTGCTGCTGAAGATGGGCACCTACGGTTTCCTCCGGTTCGGCCTGTATCTCTTCCCCGAGGCCACGGTGTGGGCCAAGCCCGTCTTCCTCACGTTGGCGGTCATCGGCATCCTCTACGGGGCGATCGCAGCGACCATGCAGAAGGATCTGAAGCGTCTCGTCGCGTACTCTTCGGTCGCGCACCTCGGGTTCATCGTTCTGGGCACATTCGCCATCACCGCACAGTCGCTGACCGGCGGGGTCATGCAGATGGTGAACCACGGGATCTCTACCGGTGCCTTGTTCCTGCTGGTCGGCATGATCTACGAACGCCGCCACACCCGTGCAATCGCCGAACTGAAGGGTCTCCAGGCCGTGGCGCCGGTCTTTGCGGCGGCGTTCATGGTGGTGATGCTGTCGTCGATCGGTGTGCCCGGCCTGAACGGTTTCGTCGGCGAGTTCCTGATTCTCATCGGTTCGTTCGAGACCGCACGGTGGTGGACCGTCGTCGCCGCAACCGGAGTGATTCTCGCTGCCCTGTACCTGTTGTGGGCGTACCAGCGGGTCTTCCACGGCGAGCCCGACGATGCCAACAAGTCGTTCGCCGAGATCACCCCGAAAGAAGGGGTGCTCGTGCTCGTCTTCATCGGGCTCATCGGGTTCACGGGTCTGTACCCGAAGCCGATGCTCGAGCGAATCGAACCGTCGGTCGACAGGTTGATCACCCACGTGGAGAACCACTCCGACTACGAGGCCCCGGCCGGTGCATCGCACGGCGGGTCTGCTGACCACGACCACGAGGGAGGCGAGTGATGTTGTCCGCAGGACTGCTGGCCCCCGACATCGAATGGGCACAGCTGGTGCCTCTGCTGGCACTGCTGGCGGGTGCATGTCTGTTGCTTCTGACGACGCTGCTGCCGTCGTTGCCACGGTGGGTCGCACCTTTGCTCACGGTCTCGTCGGCGGCTGTCGCCGGCGTCGCCGCGTGCGTTCGATGGAACGAGCTGTACTTCCGCAAGGGCACCTTCCTCGTCGGTGGTGCAGTCGTCGAGGACAGGTTCTCGGTCTTCGCAACGATCGTCATCTCGGTTGCGGCGATATGTGCCGCGTTGCTGATGACCGTCCATCATGCAGACGAGAACGGAGACCAGCTCGAGCAGTTTGCGCTGCTGTTGACGGCGTCGATCGGTGCGATGGTGATGGTGGCCTCGAACAACCTCATCGTGTTGTTCCTCGGGCTGGAGATACTCAGTCTGTCGTTGTACCTGCTGGCCGCCAGCGACCGACGCCGTGAGCAGAGCCAGGAGGCCGGGCTCAAGTACTTCGTTCTCGGCGGATTCGCGTCTGCGTTCCTGCTGTACGGAATCGCGCTCGTCTACGGCGCGACAGGCGCGGTCTCCATCTCGGGCATCGCCGACCGTCTGTCGGGCGAGTTCACCACGGGCAACAACGACGCACTGTTGTTGATCGGAATCGGACTGATGATCGTCGGGCTCGGTTTCAAGGTCTCGGCCGCACCGTTCCAGGTGTGGACCCCCGACGTGTACGAAGGTGCACCCACACCGATCACGTCGTACATGGCATCTGCCGGCAAGGTTGCCGCATTCGCCGCGATGCTGCGCCTCTTCATGTCGGGGTTGATGACCCGGGTCGACGACTGGCGCCCGGTGGTGTGGGTTCTCGCGGCGCTCACCATCTTCGTCGGCTCGACGATGGCCGTCGTGCAGACCAACGTGAAGCGAATGCTGGCGTACTCGTCGATCAGCCACGCAGGTTTCGTGCTGGTCGGTGTCGAGGCGGCGTCGCACCGCGGCAGCGACGGTCTTGCCTCGTCGATGGCGTACCTCGCGGTGTACACGATGCTGGTGATGGGTTCGTTCAGTGTCCTCGTGGTCGTTGCCGGCCGGGGTGACGACGCCACATCACTCGACTCGTTCAAGGGCCTCGCCGGGCGCCGACCCGTCGTGGCACTGGCGTTCAGCGCGCTGTTGTTCGCACAGGCAGGCGTTCCGTTCACTTCGGGCTTCGTCGCGAAGTTCGGTGTGATCAAGTCGGCAGTCGAGGCCGAGTCCTACGCCATCGCGGTCGTCGCGATGGTCGGGGCCGTCATCGGCGCGTTCCTCTACCTGCGCATCATGGTCAGCATGTGGATGGAAGACGCGGCAGACGGCGGCAGCCTGGATGTGCCGCGCGCAGCCGGTCTGGTACTGGCGGTGTCGGTGGCGTTCACGTTGGTGGTCGGGTTCTTCCCCGACATTCTCATCAACGCGTCGCGCCTGGTGCGTTTCGTGCCGCTGTGACG
>CAYRUT010000031.1:0-3407 GCA_964427545.1 uncultured Bifidobacterium sp.
GCTCACCCGTATCGGGCGACCGTTGAGGTAGGCACCTTCTCCGACGATGCCCCACCACCGCGACTGCATCGCCGGTGCCGACACCACGCCCATCACAGGGCCGAGGTCGGCATGCACCAGACCGATCAACGTGGCCCACACCGGCACGCCGCGCACGAAATTGCTGGTGCCGTCGATGGGGTCGATCACCCATGTCCACTCCGACTCTCCGCCCGAGCCGTGCTCCTCGCCGTACCACGCATGGTGTGGGCGCTGCTGGCGGATCATGTTCATCACGAGTTCCTCGCAGCCGCGGTCGATCTCGGTGACCTCGGTCTGGTTCTCCTTCAGCGAGACGCTGAACGAACGTGCCTCGAAGTGGGGAAGCGTGTACGCGTCGGCTGCATCGGCCAGTGTCAGGGCAAAGTCGAGTTCGGCGGCCAGGTCAGACGACATGCCGCAACGCTACGCCAACAGGCGTCGAGCGGTGGCCACGATTCCGTCGGCATCGAGCCCGAGTGACGACAGGATCACGTCGGGCTTGTTGTGCGGAATGAACTTCGTCGGAACGCCGAGCGACTCCACGGGAAGGTTGGGCGCAATTGCGTGCACCTGGTCGGCAATCATCGAACCGATTCCGCCGTCGCGGATGCCGTCTTCCACCGTCAACACGGCACGGTGCGATGCGGCATCGCGGATCATCTCGGCATCGAGGGGCGTGCACGACCGTACGTCGTACACCGTGGCCCTGATGCCGGCCGCCTCGAGAAGCGGCAGGGCCTTCTCGGCGGCACCCACCATCTTGCCGACGGCGAGCACAGCCAGCGAGCCGTCACCGGTTGTCATCTTCAGCGCTGACAGGCCGCGACCCACACGCGATGCGTCGACCGACCGTGCGGCCCCCTTCGGGTAGCGGATGACCACTGGACCCTCTGCAGCAAGTGTCATGGCGTCGTGCAGCATCTGTTCGAGGTCCTGCACCGACGACGGTGCCAACACGCGCATGCCCGGCACCTTCGACAACAGAGCCATGTCGTAGATGCCGTGGTGGCTCGGCCCGTCGTCGCCGGTGATTCCCGCGCGGTCGAGGCAGAACACCACCGGCAGTCTGTGCAGGGCGACGTCGTAGACCACCTGGTCCCACGCACGCGAGAGGAAGGTGGAGTACAGGGCCACCACCGGGCGCAGGCCGCCCATCGCCATTCCCGCTGCCGCAGTGACTGCGTGCTGTTCGGCAATGCCGACGTCGAAGAAACGGTCGGGGAACTTTTCCTGGAAGTCGAGCAACCCCGTCGGCCCGGGCATCGCGGCGGTGATCGCAACGATGCGGGGGTCGTTCTTGGCCTCGGCGACTAGTGCCTCGCTGAACGCACCCGTGTATCCAGAGGGGCCCGATTTCTGCGGACCATCGAGCGGGTCGAACGTGGGCGTGTCGTGCAGGTGCTTCTCGTCGTCGTCTTCGGCGGGTGAGTAGCCGCGGCCCTTCTGTGTGAGCACGTGCACGACCACCGGGCCTTCGTCTTCGCGCGCGACTGCCGAGTTGAGGGCGTGCTCGAGTTCGACGATGTCGTGGCCGTCTACCGGCCCGACGTACTGCACACCGAGCGCCTCGAAGAACGACGGCGGCTGCAGGAACTCGCGTACGGCGGCCTTGAATGCCTCGACGCCCTGTTCTGCCTGCTTGCCGACGACGGGAAGGTCGCGCATGAATGCCTCGAACTTGCGCTGACGCCTCACGTACACGGGGTTCAGGCGGATGTCGGTGAGTTTGCGCGACAGTTTTCCGGTCGCACGGTCGATGAAGCGCGGGTGTTCGCCCGTTGCCTCGGTCGAGTCGGTGACCGCGCCACCGTGCGACAGGTTCGAGATGGTGGGTGCGTACGACCGCCCGTTGTCGTTCAGAATGATGATGACCCGGCTCTTCGAATGGCCGAGGTTGTTGAGGGCCTCGTAGGCCATGCCGCCGGTCATCGACCCGTCGCCGATCACGGCCACAATGTGGCGGAAGTCGTTCACGCCGGCATCGCGTGCGACAGCGAGCCCGTGCGCATACGACAGCACGGTCGAGGCGTGGCTGTTCTCGATGAAGTCGTGCCGGCTCTCCTCGCGGCTGGGGTAGCCCGAGATGCCCCCGTGCTGCCGCAGTTTCGCAAAGCCCGACTGGCGACCGGTGAGAATCTTGTGCACGTAGGCCTGGTGCCCGGTGTCCCACAGAACGGCATCTGTGGGCGACTCGAAGACCCGGTGCAGGGCAATCGACAGCTCGACCGCGCCAAGGTTCGACCCCAGGTGACCGCCGGTCTCTGCCACCGCGTTGACGATGAAGGTACGGATCTCCTCGGCCAGCTGGTCGAGCTGGGGCGCGGTCAACGGGCGGAGATCAGAAGGCTCGTGGATGCCGTCGAGAAGCGCCATAACACCGTCAAGGCTACGGTCTCAGTCGTATGAAGGACCTATTTGACCTGACGGGAAAGGTGGCTCTGGTCACCGGTGGGAACGGCGGAATCGGGCTCGGAATGGCGCGGGGGCTGGCCAGCAAGGGCGCGAGTCTGGCGATCTGGGGCACGAACGCCGCGAAGAACCAGGCGGCACGCGACGAGTTGAAGGCCATGGGTGTCGAAGTCGTCGACATGGTGTGCGACGTCGGCGACCAGGAACAGGTGTCCCGGTCGTTCGAAGCAACGGTCGATGCGCTCGGCCGGGTTGATGCATGTTTCGTGAACGCAGGTGTGGGAGGAAAAGCAGAGAGTTTCGTCTCGATGTCAGACGATGAATGGCACCGCGTGTTGCGCGTGAATCTCGACGGCGCGTTCTACACAGCCCAGACTGCGGTGAAGCACATGGTCGCGCGTGGCGGCGGCGGGTCGTTGGTGTTCACCACCTCTGGTTCTGCGTATTTCGGTCAGCAGCGGGGCCAGCACTACGGCGCATCGAAGGCGGGGTTGATCTCGATGATGCGAGCGATAGCGGTCGAACATGCGCGGCACAAGATTCGCAGCAACGCGGTGTTGCCGGGGTGGATCGAGAGCGAGATGACGGCGCCTGCGCTGGGGTGGGACAAGTTCGTGGCGAATGTGCTGCCCCGCGTGCCGATGCGTCGGTGGGGTGACCCGAACGACTTCAGCGCGATCGCGGCATACTTCGCGAGTGATGCGAGTGCCTACCACACAGGCGACGTGGTGACAATCGACGGGGGCTACCACAGTTTTTGAGGGCCGTTCGCGCGTGTTCGGCTCGTTGCGAGTGGCGAACGAGGCGGAATCCGGGAGGCATCAAAAATCGAGTGTGGCAGTGACGGCATGCCGTCACTGGGATCATTTCAAGTGACGGGATGCCGTCACCGTGGAAGCGGGCAAGTGGTGGGATGCCGTCATGACGGCATGGCAGACCTTTTGAAAAGTGGTGCCGGGGTCCGGCTCCCGGAACCG
>CAYRUT010000031.1:3507-18304 GCA_964427545.1 uncultured Bifidobacterium sp.
TGACGGCATGGCAGACCTTTTGAAAAGTGGTGCCGGGGTCCGGCTCCCGGAACCGGCACGGCGACGCCACTCCGTCACGTGAGAGTGCCGGCCGACGGGTGCCCGCTCTTCAGCAGGTCGAATTTCTCATCGAGCCGACGCTGGTTCCACCGGTGCATCGAACTGCCGATCATGAACCCGAACCCGAGAACCACCAGGCCACCGACTCCGTCGAGCCAGAAGTGGTTCCCCGTCACCACGATGCAGAACAACGTGAGCGCGGGGTACAGCAGCGCCGCCGCCCGCAACCAGCGTCGTTTCAGCAGCGGCCACATCCCGAATGCCACCCACGACGACCAGCCGATGTGCAGCGACGGCATCGCGGCGTACTGGTTCGACGCCTTTGCCATTCCGCCCGAGCTGAAGTCCCACGGCCCGCCGTACTCCTTCAGTGTGTCGACATACCCGAAACTCTGCGCCTCGTTGTAGTTGCGCAGCTCGTGCTCGATGCATGCCCCGCCGTAGCCGACAGGCGGGCAGGGCTCGTCGAGCAGTCGCGGGGGCATCAGCGGGAACAACGCGAACCCGACGATCGCGAGCCCGGTCATGACTGCCAGTGCGTTGCGGTACAGCGGAAAGACGTCTTTGCGCCGCTTCATCAAGATGAAGAACACAGCGATCGTCACGGCGAAGTGTGCCGTGCCGTAGAACGTGTTCAGCAGCTGCAGGAACCATTCGTGCGGCAGGAACCAGTCCTGGATCGTCTCCTCGTGGTAGAGCCCGATCGCTCGCTCGATGCGGATCACCTTCACCGCGTTGTTGAACGCATGCAACGGAATGTCGGTGTCTCCCACGGAGAACGACCCGAAGCGGTTGCGGGTCGCCGTGTAGATGGCATAGAAGACACCCATGATGAGAACTTCTTTCCACCAGCGCGTCTGGTGTTCGCGCACATCGGGAAGAGCCTGGGCGGCCATCGACTCGGACATTCGCCCTCAAGAATAGGACCCGCGGGCAGGTCGGAAGCACGCTGTCCGGTCGCCATCAGATGAGCACCACGCCCTCAGTAGGCTGTGCGGCGTGAGCCTCATTGATCTGTCCCAAGAGTTCGACACATCCGTCCTCGAGCGGGTCCTCGCAAAGGGCCGTTCCACGGGGGCGGGCTTTTCCGAGATCTTCATCGAAGACAAACGGGGGATGGGCGCCGGGCTCGACGACGGGAAGGTCGAGGCCGTCTCGAACGCCCGCAGTTCGGGTGCCGGTATCCGCGTCATCAACGGAGAGACCACCGGTTTTGCCTACACATCCGATCTCACCGAGAAGGGTCTCATGGCAGCAGCCGAGGCCGCGGCCGCCGCTGCATCATCCGGTGACGGCGGAACCCACACGGTGTCGCTGAAGCCGCTGACACGCCAACAGGTCAACACCATCCGCATCGCACCCACGTCGGTTCCGAAGGCCCAGAAGGTCGAACTGCTGAAACTGGCGAACGATGTCGCCCGTGGTGTCGACAACAGCATCGTGCAGGTCTCGGCCAGCTACGGCGACAGCCAGCGCCGCATCCTCGTGGTGAACAGCGACGGCGTGTTCGCCACCGACGAACAGGTGCGCACCAATTTCCGCATCACTGCAGTCGCGAACGGCGACACCGGAATGCAGACCGGGTTCGACTCGCTCGGCTACACCATCGGTTTCGAGTTGTTCGACGAAGAGAGCATCGAGGAACTCGCCGAGCGTGCGGCGCGACAGGCCGTCACGAAACTTCGTGCCCGCCCCGCGCCAAGCGGTGCGATGCCGGTCGTCATCAAGTGCGGCTCGGGCGGGGTGCTGTTCCACGAGGCATGCGGCCACGGTCTCGAGGCCGACCTCGTCGCCCGCGGGGCTTCGGTGTACGCGAACCGCGTCGGCGAGCAGGTCGCATCACCGCTCGTCACGTTGGTCGACGACGGCACCATGTCGCGCGAATGGGGTGCCATCGGCATCGACGACGAGGGGCACAAGGCGCAGCGCAACGTGCTCATCGAGAACGGCATCCTCACCGACTACATGTGGGACCACATCCGCTCGCGCCAGGAAGGCCGCGCACCGAGCGGCAACGGACGCCGCCAGAGCTACGAACACCTGCCGATGGTGCGCATGACCAACACGTTCGTCATGAACGGAACCGAAGAGCCCGACGACATCATCCGCGCCACCGAGAAGGGTGTGTATGTCGCCAAACTCGGCGGCGGCAGCGTCAACACCGCGACCGGCGACTTCGTGTTCGGCATGACAGAGGCATACCTCATCGAGAACGGTGAGATCACCGAGCCGCTGCGCGAGGGCAACCTCATCGGCAACGGCCCGCAGGTTCTCGCCGACATCGACCTTCTCGGCAACGACTTCGCTATGGGCAACCCGGGCACCTGCGGAAAAGACGGCCAGGGCGTGCCGGTCGGCGACGGCCAGCCGACCCTTCGCGTGAAGTCGCTCACCATCGGCGGAACCGCGGCATGACACGTCGCACCGTCGACGATCTTCAAGCCATCGCCGACGCCATCGTGGCCGAGGCGCTGCCGGGCGAACAGATCGCTGCGTCGCTCGCGCGGTCGACCGAGACCGACATCCGTGTCCGCAACGGCGAGGTCGAGCACTTCGTGTCGGCACAGAGCCAGGGAATCGGGATCACGGTGATCGTCGACGGCCGCACCGGCTCGTCATCTGCAGGCTCGTTCGACGAGGCATCGTGGCGCGAGGTTCTGGCCGAGGCCCGCGAGAACGCAGGGTACGGAAGCGTCGACGAGTTCGCCGGTCTGGCCGAACCTGACGGGGTGCCGGTGGTCGAGCAGAAACTGTGGGACGACGACCTCGCGGCGTTCCCCACCGACAAGAAGATCGAGATCGCCAAGGAGCTCGAGCGTCTCGTTCTCGCACAAGACAGCCGCCTGCGCATCGACGACGCGAACTATTCCGACGGCAGCACCGAAGAGGCTTCGGCAACCACGCTCGGCATCCGCAGCAGCAGCCGGTCGAACAGCTGCTATGCCACGGTCAGCGTGCTGGTCGACGACAACGGCGAGACACAGACCGGCTGGGCGTACGCACTCGGTGACAACCCCGCGAAGTTCGACCTCGAGGCGGCGGCGAAGCAGGCGGCCGAGCGGGCCACGCGCCTTCTCGGTGCGGTGAAGCCGGCCAGCAAGGTCACCACGGTGGTTCTCGACCCGATGGTCACGGCCCAGTTCCTCTCGATCATCGGCGGCACCCTGAACGGCGAGAGCGTCTCGAAGGGCCGCAGCATCTTCGCCGAGCGCATCGGCGAGCAGGTGGCCTCGCCGTTGGTCACCCTCATCGACGATCCCACCGACTCGACTGCCTACTACGCGCGGGAGACCGACGGCGACGGCCTGGCGGCACGCCGCAACGTTCTCATCGAGAACGGTGTGCTGAAGATGTTCGTGCACGACGCGTACAGCGCACGTCGCATGAAGACGAAGAGCACCGGCAACGCGGGTGGCTGTGTCGCGCTGCGCCTCACACCCGGCACCAAGTCGCAGGAAGAACTCATTGCGGGCATCGACGAGGGTGTCCTCATCGACAGCGTCCAGGGTCTGCACAGCGGCGTGAACCCGGTGTCGGGAGACTTCTCCACCGGCGCGAGCGGTCTCATGATCCGCAACGGAAAGACCGCCGAACCGGTGCGCGAGTTCACCATCGCGTCGACCCTGCAGCGCATGCTGCTCGACGTGCAGGAGATCGGTGGCGATGTCGACTGGCTGCCCATGCGCGCGGCCGGTGTGTCGCTCGTGATCTCGGGCGTCACCATGAGCGGGGCCTAGGCACCGTGGCGGTTGCGACGGCTGAGGCGATCGGGCGGCACCCGCACCTGTCGTCGCCGTGTGCGCCGGGCCGTGTGCGCGTCGACATGCACAGCCACACGATGTTCTCGGGTGACTCCACCACGACTCTCGACGAGATTCACGACAGCATCGTGCAGAGCGGCATCGATGTCCTCTGTGTCACCGACCACAACGCGATAGAGGGTGCGCTGCGCCTGCAGAAGATTCTCGACGGTGTGTGCCGGGTGATCGTGGGGGAAGAGGTGCGCACCCACACGGGCGAGGTCATCGGGCTGTTCCTCACCGAGAAGATCTCGTACGGTGCGAGCGCGGCCGACACCTGTCGGGCGATCCGCGAACAGGGTGGCATCGTGTACGTGCCGCACCCGTTCGACCCGATGCGCAAGAACCTCACCGAGGCATCCCTCAACGACATTGCAGACGCGGGCCTGGTCGACGCGATCGAGGGCCACAACTCGAAAACCTCGCTGAAGTCGCTGAACGCCCGCGCGGTGTCGTTCGCCCACGATCGCGACCTCGCCATCGGGGCGGGCAGCGACGCACACGTGCCGCTCGCACTGGGAAGCGCATTCGTCGAGATGCCCGACTTCGACGGCCCGCACGATTTCCTCGCCAAACTGCGCGAGGGCACTGTTGCCGGGCACTACTGGGACGAGCCGCGCCCATGGAGCCCGCGCATCATTCCCTCTGTGTGAGCCGCGTCGACGCGGCCCGTGAGTGTCAGCGGTTCAGCAGCACCGGAATCTGTCGTGGCCCGCGCACCTGGCCGTTCGCCCACGTGGTCTTCTTCGACGGGTCGAGGCTGTAGTTCGGGAAGGCCCTCAGCCATTCCTGGAACGCAACGATCATCTCGAGGCGGGCAAGGTTCGAACCTGCACAACGGTGGATGCCGAGGCCGAACGCCACGTGGCGGTTGTTCTCGCGGTCCATCTTGAACACGTGCGCGTCCTCGAACGCGGCGGGGTCGTGGTTCGCCGCGGGGAAGGTGACCAGGGTCTGCTCACCCGGACGCATCGGGCAACCCGACACCTCGGTCTCGTTGATGACCTTGCGGGCCATCGTGACCGGTGCGTAGTAACGCAGCACCTCTTCGTTGGCGGTCTGCCACAGCATGTCGTCGTTGTCGACGGCCACGAGGCGCTTCACCTCGTCGTTGTGCTGGGCAAAGTGCCAGATGCCCGAGCCGATCGCGCTCCACGTGGTGTCGATGCCGGCGACGATCTGCAGACGGATGTAGCCGACCTTGATGTCCCACGGCACCTCCTTGCCGTCGATCTCGGCATTGGCGATCATCGTGAGCAGGTCGTCTTTCGGGTTCGCAAGGCGTTCCTTCAGCAGCGCATCGATGTAGGCACTCATCTCGGTGATCACCTCTAGGCGGATGCGGTTGTCTTTCGGCGCGAGCTGGAAGTTCTTGTAGATCCAGTCACGGAACAGGTCGGCGTCTTCCTCGGGCAGGCCGGTGAGCACGCAGATGCCGTGCACCGGAATGTGCTGGGTGTAGTTCAGCGCCGCGTCTGTCGCGCTCTGGCCGTCGAGCTTGCTGATGAGTTCGCGGCAATAGCGGCGCAGTTCGGGCTCGAGTGCCGCAACGGCCTTCGGGTTGAAGGCAGGGAGAATGAGGCGACGGTGGCCGTGGTGGTCGGGCGGGTCCGACGTGATCGGCGGGGCCGCAGACCGCGGAGCATCGGGCCGTGACACGTTGACCCACACCGACGAGAAGTTCTCGGTGTCGTGGGCGATCTGGCGCACGGCCTCCATGGTGACGGGCATGAACGCCCGGCCATAGCGCTCGGTGCTGCCGACAGGGCACTGCTCGCGCACCGAGTTCCAGATGTCGATGGCGTTCTCGCCCCAGCCGTCGTCGAGCCAGTCCCAGTCGTTGACCCAGTCGGTCACCGGTGGTGTGTCGAGTGGTTGGTCTGCGCCGTATGCCATGTCATGCCCCCCAGGTATGCGGTAACCCGAACATTATCCCCGTTGGTGTGACGGCTGTCTACCGGTCGGGCCCCGGGGTGAACCTATTGGTTGAGAAGCACCGGGATGTTGCGGGGCCCGCGCACCTGGCCATTCGCCCAGGTGGTCTTTTTCGTCGGGTCGAGGCTGTAGTCGGGGAAGGCCCTGAACCACTCCTGGAATGCCACCAACAACTCGAGGCGGGCAAGGTTCGAACCTGCGCAACGGTGGATGCCGAGGCCGAACGCCACGTGGCGGTTGTTCTCGCGGTCGATCTTGAAGACGTGTGCGTCGGGGAACGCGGCGGGGTCGTGGTTGGCGGCGGGGAACGTCGCCAGGGTCTGGTCGCCCGCATGCATGGGGCAGCCGGCGATCGTCACGTCGGACACCACCTGTCGCGCCATGGTGACCGGTGCGTAGTAGCGCAGCACCTCTTCGTTGGCGGTCTGCCACAGCATGTCGTCGTTGTCGACGGCGACCAGCCTCTTCAGGTCGTCGTTGTGCTGTGCGAAGTGCCAGATGCCCGAGCCGATTGCGCTCCACGTGGTGTCGATGCCCGCGATGACCTGGAGGATCATGTAGCCGACCTTGATGTTCCACGGCACTTCCTTGCCGTCGATCTCGGCGTTGGCGATGGTGGTGAGCAGGTCGTCTTTCGGGTTGGCGAGGCGGTCCTTCAGCAGCACGTCGAGGTATGCGGTCATCTCGGTGATGACGGCGACTCTCACGGCAGGGTTGCGCGGCCCCAACTGGAACGACCTGTAGATCCAGTCGCGGAACATGTCGGCGTCTTCCTCGGGCAGGCCGGTGAGCAGGCAGATGCCGTGCACGGGAATGTGCTGCGAGTAGTTGAGTGCCGCGTCGGTTGCACCCGTGCCGTCGACCTTTGCGATGAGTTCGCGGCAGTACCGGCGCAGTTCGGGTTCGATCGATGCGACAGTCTTCGGGTTGAACGCGGGGAGAATGAGGCGCCGGTGGCCGTGGTGGTCGGGCGGGTCCGAGGTGATCGGCGGCAACGGGTTGCGCGGGGTTTCGGGCCGAGCGACGCTCGGGCGGAACGACGAGAAGTTCTCTGTGTTGTTCGCGATCTGCCGCACGGCGTCCATGGTGACGGGCATAAATGCGCGACCGTACCGCTCGGTGGTGGCGACCGGGCACTGTTCGCGCACCGAGTTCCAGATGTCGATGGCGCTCTCGCCCCAGGCCTCGTCGAGCCAGTCCCAGTCATTCACCCAGTCGGTGACGACCGGTGCGTCTGCAGTCGTGTTGTTGTCGTATGCCATGCCCGTCGCCTTTCTGGCCCCGTGCCCGACATTACCCCCGAATGGCACTCATGAGTGTCACGGGAGCGCCACCACGGTGGCCTCGCCGAGGCGGGCCGCGGCGGCCACCCGGGCGACCACGTCGGCGGGCACCGCCACCGAGAACGGGTCGGTCGAGACCATCACCGCCTCGACGGCCACCACGGTGTCTCCCACGACGATGTCGACACGGTCGCCCGGGTCGACCACGGGCAGTGCAAGGTCGCGGGGCAGCGCGATGACCCGCCAGCCATGGGGAATCTCGACGGCATCGGCAGGTGGCACCACCAGCGAGGTCGCCAACAAGGTGTGCGCCCGCATCGCAACTCGCGCGGTGAGGCCTGCGGGAAGCGAGGTGAGGGCATCGGCCGGGGTGAGTGCTCGGGGCAGGCGCACCGTGCTGGTGTTCGACGCGCTGATCACCTCGCCCTTGCCGACGTCACCTGCGAGAACGACAACCGAGACGTCGCGTGTCCATGCCGCCTTCTCGCGCCGCACCGCAGTCACCGCGTCGACTGCCAGCATTGCGCACACGACAGACAACGCGACCACGAGCGCGAGTTGTGACCTGCGTTCGCGGTCGAGAACGGAGACGGCACGGTTCGCCAACGCAGAGAACTGTCGGGCGGCGGCAGAGAGAAACCGACGTGGATGCAACCGGTGGGACCTTTCGACAGCCCCATGTGTGCGTGGGCGTCGTGGCCGAGCAGTGCTCCTTGGTCAGTCGGTCGACGATGAAGCAGTCGTCGTGGAGGTCGACGACTCGCTCGACGACTCGCTCGACGATGCACTCGATGTTGCAGAGTCGCCCGACGAGGCCGACGACGCGCTGGCCCCCGACTTGCCGCTGTCGGTCTTGTAGAACCCGCCGCCCTTGAACGTGATGCCGACGGGCAGGAACACCTTCTTCACCGGGCGCATGGTGCCGTCGACGGGGTGCTTGGCCTCGGTGAGGGTGTCATCTGAGAAACCCTGCTGCACCTCGATGGTTTCACCGGTCTCCACGAACTTGTACACGTATGTCGGCATGGGGGTTCTCCGCGGCTGGCACTCTGGTCCTACGAGTGCCAAATGGTATCTGGCTAGCGTGGAAATCCATGAGAGCCCGCACCGCCGTGATTCCCGCCGCCGGGCTCGGAACCCGTTTCTATCCGGTCACGAAAGCCGTGCCGAAGGAGTTGCTGCCGGTCTTCGATGTGCCGGCCCTGCAGTTGATTCTCGACGAGGCGATCGGTGCGGGCATCGACCACGTGGTGCTGGTGTCGAGCCGGGCCAAGCCGGGCCTCGAGAACTACGTGACGCCGTCACCCGAGGTGGTGGCACGGTTGCGCGGCCAGGGCCGGGAAGACATTGCCGACCGACTCGCACGAATCGGGGGCGACGTGCGCGTCAGCATCACCTACCAGGACAACCCGCAGGGTCTCGGGCACGCGGTGGGGTGTGCGCGCGACCTGGTGGGCAACGAACCTTTTGCCGTTCTGCTTCCCGACGAACTCCGAGGTGACCCGGGTCTGCTGCGCCTGCTCATTGATTCGTGTGAGTCGACGGGCAAGAGCGCGATCGAGCTGAAGCGTGTCCCGATGCACCAAGTGAGTGCCTACGGCGTCGTCACCGTCACCGACGATTCACCCACCGACGGACCCTTCGGCATCATCGGGGTCGTCGAGAAGCCAAAGGCAGAAGACGCACCGAGCGACCTGATCATTCTCGGTCGATACGTTCTCACCCCCGACATCTTCGACGACATCGCCGCACTGGCGCCTCATGCGAACGGCGAGTACCAACTGACCGATGCACTTCTCGCCCAGGGGCTGCGCGGTCGGTTGCTGGGTCACCTCACCACCACCCGCCGATACGACACGGGAACCCCGATGGGGTGGCTCGAGGCGGTCATCGACATGACGCTGCGTCGCAGCGACGTCGGGCCAGAACTGCGCGACTGGTTGGCACAGCGACTCGACGACTGACCCGACTGCCGGGTCAGTATCGCCCGGGGTCGTCACGGCGGAAGGCACCGTGTTCGTCGACCACGAACCCGAACTCGTCGACGCGGGCGGCGTGCGCGGTGCCGTCGACGAGCGACGTGTACTCCCACGAGAACTCGTCGTGGCGTGTGTAGCGCTGAGGGGCACTCTCGACACTCAGTGTCTCGACGTCGATCGTCACCACGTGAAGGTCGGCGGTGTGGCCGACGTGCAGCGGCAGGCGGTGGGTGACGATCGAGTTGGTGAACGGCGTGTTCGCGAAGTCGATGTCGACACAGCCGTCGAGCTCGGTGCGGTGCGCACCGTTCATCTCGCCCCACCGTCCGTGACCGTCGGTGGCGAGCCACAGGTCGGGTTCGTCCATGTCGCGGAACAACAGCATCTGCTGCACCATCCACTGTGCCGACAGCCGGATGATCGCGAGGGCGTTGTCGGCGTGGAGCGCGACCTCGGCGGTCCAGCCCTCGTTCTCCCAGCGCAGCGACACCGCACTCGCCGGTGAGCCGTCCCATGTGGTCCATGCCGCGGAATGGCCCGACGACGACGGTGCACGGTAATTCGGCATGTCATTAGGTCTATCGCCTGACAGTAGGTTGAGCGCATGACTCCGTTGAACGAGGTGCGCCAGATCGTGCTCGCACAGTGCTCGCGGGGGCCGGTCGTGTCTCTGCCCGTGCGTGAGGCCCGTGGTTGCGTGCTGGCCGCCGACGTGGTCGCCACCGAGTCTGTTCCGCCGTTCGCGAACACCGCCGTCGACGGGTATGCGGTGCGCGCCGCAGACGTAGCGAGCGTGCCGGTCGACCTGCGGGTGATCGGTGAGGTCGCCGCGGGCGCGGTGTCGCCGGTGCCCGTCACCGCAGGAAGCGCAATACGCATCATGACCGGTGCGCCGATTCCCGACGGGTGCGACGCGGTGGTGATGGTGGAAGACACCGAGCGGCTCGGCGACGACGGGGTGCGCATCTCGCGGTCGGTGAACCCGGGCGACGCGATCCGTGGCGCGGGCTCCGACGTCGCGGTGGGCGCCACGGTGTTCACCGCGGGGACAGTGGTGAACCCCATGGTCGAGGGAGTCCTCGCGAGCATCAACGCACGTGAGGTGCAGGTGTACTGGCGGCCGCGCGTCGGCATCCTGTCGACGGGCGACGAACTGATCGACGACGGCTCACCGTTGCGTCCGGGCCAGATACGCGAGTCGAACCGCAAGATGCTGCTGCGCATCGTCGAGGAGTGCGGCGCCGAGCCGATCGACCTCGGCATCTTCCGCGACAGGGAAGACGAGCTGACCGCCGTCTTCAGGAAGACGATCCGTCACGGTGCGATCGATGCGTTGATCACGAGCGGCGGCGTCAGCATGGGTGACTACGACGTGGTGAAGGCGGTTCTCGCGAAGGTGGCCGACATGCAGTGGTTCCAGGTCGCGATGAAACCGGCCAAACCGTTCGCCTTCGGAGTCATGCCCGGTGCCGACGGCCGCATCGTGCCGATCTTCGGTCTGCCGGGCAACCCGGTCAGTTCGTTGATGAGTTTCGAGTTGATCGCGCGCCCTGCCCTGCGCCACATGATGGGTCACGCGAACCCGTACCGCCCGACGGTGGCTGCGATCGTCGACGAAGACGTGCCGCGCAGACCCGACGGAAAGATCCACTTCGACCGCGTGCACGCCACCTGGGGCGACGACGGCCGGGTGCACGTGACCCGCACGGGTGCCCAGGGCAGTCACCAACTGGCGGCCACCGCCCTGGCCAACGCGATCATGGCGGTGCCCGACGGCGACGGTGTGCGTGCCGGCGACACCGTCGAGGTCACGTTTCTCGGGCCCGACGCGGGCCCGGCCGCGAAGTAGTCAAAAGTTGACGACTGCGTAGGATTGCCCCGTGGACCTCATCGACCGGCACGGGCGCACCGTGCGCGACCTGCGCATCTCGGTGACCGACCGCTGCAACTTCCGCTGCACCTACTGCATGCCCGAGGAAGGTCTCACCTGGCTCGACCGGTCAGAGGTTCTCACGTTCGAAGAGATCGAGCGGGTCGCACGAATCTGCGTCGAGCGCTTCGGCGTCGACAGCCTGCGTCTCACGGGCGGTGAACCCACGGTGCGCGCGCACCTGCCCCGGCTCATCGAGGGTCTTGCGGGGCTGCGTCTTGCCGACGGGCGCAAGCCCGACCTTGCGCTCACCACGAACGGCGCCACGCTGCGCAACATCGCCGGCGAACTGCGCGCGGCCGGTCTCGACCGCATCAACGTCAGCCTCGACAGCCTGCAGCGCGAGAGGTTCCTCGCGGTCACGCGGCGTGACGAACTGCAGAACGTGCTCGACGGCATTGCCGAGGCACAGGCCGCCGGTTTTGCCCCGGTGAAGGTGAACGCAGTGATCGAGCGCGGGGTGAACGACGACGAGATTCTCGACCTGGCCCGCTACGGCCGCGACACCGGGGTCGAGGTGCGCTTCATCGAGTTCATGCCGCTCGACGCGACCAACGAATGGGAACGCCGACGTGTCGTCACTCAGGACGAGATCGTGAGCACCATCTCGGCCGAGTTCCCGCTCGAGCAGGTCGCGGCGCGCGGCGCAGCACCGGCCGACAGGTGGAGATACGTCGACGGCAGGGGAACCGTGGGTGTGATCCCCAGCGTGTCGCACCCGTTCTGCGGTGACTGCGACCGCGTGCGCCTCACGAGCGACGGGCAGTTCCGCACCTGTCTGTTCGCCACCGATGAGTTCGACCTGCGTGCCCTGCTGCGCAACGGCGGCACAGACGACGAGATCGCGGGACTCATCGTTCATGCCGTCGGCACCAAATGGGCGGGTCACCAGATCAGCAACGTGAACTTCATCAGACCGAACCGTTCGATGAGCCAGATCGGCGGCTGACATGGCGACCGACGACACCGGCGACCTCGCCAACCTGAACGTTCTCGTCACCGTCGACGGCCCTGTCGCCACGTTGACCCTGAACCGGCCCGACAAGCGGAACGCCGTGCGACAGAGCATGTGGGCCGCGATCGCCGCCCATGTCACGGCGCTTGCGAACGACCCCGAGGTGCGGGTGCTGGTGGTGCGTGGGGCCGGTGACCACTTCTGCGCGGGCGCAGACATCTCCGAACTCACGAACGGACCCGGCGGCGAGTACGCAAGGGTCAACTGGAACGCCGAGGAGGCGCTTGCGAATTTCCCCGGCCCCACCGTCGCCCAGATCCGCGGGAACTGCGTGGGCGGCGGCGTCAGCATCGCCACCGCCTGCGACATCAGAATCGCCGGCAGCGAGTCGGTGTTCGGCATCACGCCCTCGAAGCTCGGCATCGTCTACCCCACGAACGCCCTCGAGCGCGCGGTACGCCTGATCGGCGGGTCGGCGACCAAGCACCTGATGTACTCGGGCGAACTGATCGACGCGGCACGGGCACTGCGCATCGGTCTGGTCGACGAGGTGCTCGAACCGGGCCTGGTCGAGGCACGGGTGAACGAACTCGTCGCCGTCCTGGTCGAGCGGTCCTCGCTCACCCAGGTGGCGAGCAAGGCGATGATCGACGAGGTGGTGCGCGACGGTCGGGTCAAGCCGGCCACCACGCTGCACTGGGAACAAGAGATGGACAAGAGCGGCGAGGTGCGCGAGGGGGTCGCGGCGTTCCTGGCGAAGCGTCCCGTGCGCTGGCCCTGGAAGCGCTCGTAGGGTGACATCGTGAGCGAGCCGACCTTCAGCCATCTCGACGATGCCGGCAAGGCCCGCATGGTCGACGTCGGCGACAAGGCCGTGACCCGGCGCCGTGCCGTTGCGAGGGGACAGGTGCTCATGGCGCCCGCGACCGCCGCGGCGATCGCCGGGGGCACGCTGCCGAAGGGTGACGTGCTGGCCGTGGCACGCATCGCCGGCATCCAGGCCGCCAAGCGCACGAGCGATCTCATTCCGCTGTGCCACCCGCTCATGCTCTCGACGGTCAGCGTCGATCTCACGGTTGTCGAGGCTGCGGTTCTCATCGAGGCGGTCGTCGAGACCACCGGACAGACCGGCGTCGAGATGGAGGCACTCACGGCTTGTTCGGTGGCCGCTCTCACCCTCTACGACATGTGCAAGTCGGCCGACAAGGAGATGGTGATCTCGAACGTGGCTCTCTGGCACAAATCCGGTGGCCGTTCGGGCGACTACGACAGGGCCGGGTGACCCGTCGGCGTGGCCGGGACACCCGTGTCAAGGGGTGTGAAAAACGGCCGAAATTCGCAGAAATGGCCGCAAAAGGCGCAAATTGAGGGATTTTCATCCCCGCCGGCGCCCCGTTTTCGTCGTCTCCGCCGGCATTCGTTACTAGGCTTTCTCAAGTTATGAGCAAACTCGTTCTCCTCATCGTCGGGGCAATGTGGATGGCAGTACTGCTGCCGCCACTCTTGCGCTCCCGCTTTGACGGTGGTGCCGTCTCGTCGGTCTCCGACTTTCGTCGTCAACTGAACACGCTCCAGCGCACTCAGAGCCACCTCGGTGCGACCCACCCGATGCGTGCGATGACCCGCCCGCTTGCCCCCGCCCCGCGTCCCGCCGCCGGCCGGGCAGCCCGCCCGCAGGCACCCCGAGTTGCCCAGCGCCCCCGGTTGGTCGCCTCTGACGGAGTGCTCGAGAACGAGCCCCGCCAGCGTCGCTCGCACCACACTGCTGAGTTGCCCCGTCGCCACTTTGCCGCCGAGACCGCCTACCTGTCTCCGCGCGAGGTCATCCGTCGGCGCCGCGTGAACATTCTCTACGCGCTCGTCGCCCTGAACGCCGTGTCGCTCTTCCTCGGTCTCACCACCGGCAGCAACGCCATGGTCTACGTCTTCACGGTGGCGTTCCTCGGCCTCGGCGCCTACTGCTACATCCTGGTGCAGATCCGCAACCAGGAATACCTGCGCCGTTACTACGGCCAGCGCCGCGCCGCCTGACCGGCCCGGTTCGCTCTCCCCACGACGGCCCCGTCACGGGCTATGCCGCCACTGGTACTCACCCGTAGACTTTCGCTTTCATACCCGTACGCGGGGCTGTAGCTCAGTTGGCAGAGCGCTTCGTTCGCAATGAAGAGGTCAGGGGTTCAATTCCCCTCAGCTCCACCACTTCCACAGAACAAGGGGAACACACATGGCACTGTCATGGGAAGACGCACAGAACGCTGTCCTGAGCCCGGGGTCGGGAACCCCGTTCGAGCTCACCGAGGCCGAGGTCTTCGGGGTGAAGATGGAGGTCTTCCGGCACGCACCGCCGAACCTCGCGATGGTTCTGCAGGGTGCACGTGCCCACGGTGACAAGACGTTCCTTCTCTATGAAGGCGAGCGCCACACCTTCGCGAGCGTGATGGACCAGGTCGACGGTCTCGCACACCTGCTGGTCAACAAGTACGGCGTCAAGAAGGGTGACCGTGTCGCGGTCGCAATGCGCAACTACCCGGAGTGGATCATCTCTTTCGCGGCGATCATCTCGGTCGGTGCGGTCAACGTGTCGTTCAACGCCTGGTGGACCGAGGACGAGATGGACTTCGCACTCAAGGACTGCGGGGCGAAGGTTCTCATCGGTGACCAACAGCGCATCGACACCGCGCACCACTCGTGCCGCACGCTCGGCGTGCAGATGCTGATCGTGCGCCCCGAGACCGAGGTCGGCCCCGACATCGACGAGTGGTCGAAGGAAGTACGCAGCGGCCTCGGCCCGTTGATGGCCGACATCCAGCCCGACGACGACTGCACCATCCTCTACACCTCGGGCACCACCGGCC
>CAYRUT010000032.1:0-17431 GCA_964427545.1 uncultured Bifidobacterium sp.
AACCGTACGCATGAATCGACGTCGTTCACGTAGAGAACCACATAGCCAACCTTCACCGATCACTCCTGTCTGTCGAGTGCCGAGAGTCTACGACGACAGGAAACTTGCCCGTCCTGGGCCTGTTGATTCGCGGGTGAGGCGCATGATCGACAACGTCGGCGTGGTGCGCGGTGGCTCTATTTCCGTTTTCCCTTGTTCCGGTTCTTCTGTTTCTCGGCCTGCACTAGTTCGGCCTTCTTGCCCGCAGGGACCGCAACGGTCCACAGGCGGTCGAGTTCCGCAGCGAGTTCGTCGCCGAGAGCGGGGAAATTCACCGTGGAGTACCGCCTTCTGATCTCCTTGAGGAACTCTCGGACGACAAAATGCCGGCCGCTTCCGCGTTTTGGCTGGTTTCGGTACACGGTTTCCACGATGCCCCGCGCCAGTACGTGGTTCCGGCAGATTGTCGGCCGCCCGAACAGGTTGTCGAGTTCGTCTTCGCCCATTGGGTCGTCTCCGGCTGGGACACAAAGTTCGGGGCCGAGTATGAAAGCCCTGAACCAGACACGCCATAGCACGTTTCGGCGCCCGCCGAAGACGCGGTCACTGGCTTTCGCCTTGCTCTCGCCGTCGCTTTCGGTCTCGTCATCATCACTGGCTGCTCGCGCCCGCCCCGGAAAGCGCCATTCGGGGAACTCCGGGAACAGGTGCACTGTAAGGTACGTCCACGCATCTGTGTTGAAGCGCTGGAACGGGTCCATGTCGATGTGCTCAAGCAGAACCGCCCCGACGACCCGGTCCCAGGTCGTAACTGCAGTCTTGCTGATGAGCGGCGTACCCAGTCGCAGTCCTGCATCGGCGAGCTGGTCGAGAACTGTTGTCCGAATCTTCCACAACTCCCCGGGTGACACCAGGCTTCCCGTCGGTTTGATGACATGGGCGCTGCCGTAGTCGTTCTCGGTGGCGCGGAAGCTCTCCTGGAGAATCTTCTCGTCGGTCTCGGTGCCGAGAACCACTCGCACGTGGCGACCGGTTGCCTCCGGGTACTTGAGCTGTCCGGGTGTGGACCCGTAACGGTCGAGGCTGTTCATGCTGACATCCCCTGTCGGTCGGCCCCCGCCCCGGACCGCAGCGGTGAGGCGAGGTTTGCACGGATTTCTGCCGCTGCTTGGTCCGGCTGCAGTTGAATCCTGCTGTGCATGGCAGCCAGGTCCCCGACACGAGCCCTGCGCAGGATGGTGACCAGATAGAAGCCGACCGAGCGTGGGTCGAGCGTTTTCTCTATGGGGGGGTTCGTGGACAGCCACACAGCGAAATGGTCGCGCAGTTCGTCGTTCGAGAGAACATGCAGCACGGCAGCCGTGCCTGCCTCGACCATCAGCCATGACACCGCCGACCGTCGCACGTCCGGAGCAGTTGATTCGCCAACCAGATGTCGCAGGAACCCCGAATCGAGAGTGAGCCGGAGGGCCGCCCTTGCAGGCAGATCGAGGTCGTCGGGGCTCTCGACGGCCACGTCTAGGCGCCACACGGAGGAAACATCGCCTTCCTGTAGCGGAAACATGATCGCCTTGTTTCGCGACGGAATCCTCGTCTCCCACGAGCAGATGGTTCCCCCGCGCGTCGAGCACGCGGTGGGGTGGTCGGGTACGGGCCGGGTCGCCACGACGGAGATCCTGAGCGTGAAGCCCTCGGCGACGACGGCTCGTGGAATCGTCGCAATGTGCACTGACTCCCAGGTGGTTCCGCCGACATCGGCCAGTACCGAAGACCAGATGTTCGTGCACAGACTGAAGCCGCGGCAATCGAGGTCGATGCGCAGGCTGAGTTCGGAAACCGCGTCGAGCCGGCAGAGCCCGAGGATGCCGGGAACATCGAGATCGAGATGGTCGAGAACCAGTTCGGGGTCACCGGCAATCCCCTTGAGTTCGTCACTCATGTCTCCCTTGACGAGTGAGATGCCCCCCAACGACAGGTTCGGCACAAGAAGATCGTGTGCCGTCAAGAAACTCTGCCCGAACGAATATTTCTTCACTTTGTTGCACCTGCCGGGCCGGATGCCCGGATGTCTGCCCCGAGGACAGGGAGGGTTCCGCTCTCGACCAGCGCGCTCACGGTGACCTGAACCTCCCCACCGTCTCCGAACTCCAGTGTGCACTCCACGCGGTTGTCGGCCGTGGGGCCCGACACAAACTGCATGACGGCGGCGCCGCCGTTGTCTGTCGCCACGGTCCGGTTGTCGGGCATCAAGCGAAATCCTGTGTCGGCAGAGAGACCGACAATCGCAGGACGAGCCCCTGGCGCAACGTTGACCTCACGGGTCGACCTGCCGTCATCGTCGGCCTCGCGAATCTCGAGATCGATCCGGAAGGCTCCACCCGATCGGGCGGTGATCTTCCAACGGTTGACAGTCGATTCACCCTCAGCGACGATCTCAGGCGCATCGATCATCAAGGTGGCACGGTTCCTCTTGCCGCCACCGCCGCCACCGCCGCCACCGCCGCCACCGCCGCCGTTGGTGTCGTCGGGGTCGTTGTCGGGCTCATCCCCCACGCCGGAGGTCCAGTCGGTGAACCAGCGGCCCATTTCCACGGATGCCTCGTCGATGGCGAGTACGCCGCCTGTTCCCTTCGGTGTTGCGCCGCCCTTCGGGGCGAACCAGTCCGACACTGTCTTCCCGAGCAGCTCGTGGAACTTCTTCGTGACCCTTCTGTCGGTTCTGGGCGAGATTGCCGCGTCCCATTCGCTGTGAGTCGAGGTCTCAGCGCGTCTGAAGAATTCGTTCGCCTCGGGTGAACTCTTGAAGACTCCCGCGAAGGTGGCGCCGGGCACGGAGAGTTCCATCTCGAACCTCCGGTAGGTGACGACAAGCTCGGGAGCGCGCATCAGTGCGACACTGTGCCTGAGTCGCTCGATTTTCCCGGCGACGATCGACTCAAGTTGTTCGGTGTCGTCGTCTGCTGTTGCACCCTGCTGAGCACCGGCTCGGGGATTCTCGGTGTGGACCCTTGCCGAGAGCACACCTAGATCAGCGGGGTACTCGATCCCGTTGAGCCGGTCATTGTTGAATCTGTAGGAGAGTCGCGCCAGTTTGGAAGGGCCGTCGTTCTTGGGCTCTTCCAACTTTGCCCCGCCATCTTGGGCCCGCAGTATGTCGGCGAAGGCCTCGATGAAGTGTCTCAACGGCGTGTGGTGGAGTTCTGCTCTGGTCCTGACAGGAACCTTCTTCCCGTTGTGCATGACTGCAAACGTCATCGGCTCGGCCGGGGTTCGTTCGGCAATCTCGACATACTTCGGCCAGAGGTGGTACTCGATGGAGCGCGCGAGTGCGAGCGCCAGGTCGTTAGTTCCGGCCGGTGCATAGGGTGAGACGACAAGTACGGTTGTCCCTGTGGCTCTGGCGGTGTACGGCTCGAAACCAAGCGCCTGTGCCCATGAATCCGCATCTGGTCCGCGCAGGGGCTGACCTTCCTCGCCCGCGGTCCACCAGTGTCGGCCTGTGTAGTTGACCTTGTTGTGTACGAACTTGTCACCGAGGGAGAGTCCGATGAGTCGTGACTCGGGGTTCCCGTCGACAACACATCGTGAATAGACGACGACAGTGCTGCACGTGCTCATTCGCCAGAAGACCGAGCGACCGAGTCCGTAGGCCCCGCCTGCGGTGGTGTCAGTGTTGGCATCGCCGATGTTGAGCAGAAACTTGACGTACCGGTCCGTTCCTCTGTCGGGAACTGCGATACTTGCATCCGTGGGGCCGCCGAGGCCGTGCGTGCCGGTGTCACGCACGTACATGAGGGCGAGGGTCTCGGCTCCGAGCACCTCCTCGAGTTTCCCGAGGCACTCGACGCGGACCGGCCTCTTCGCAGTGGTCAGTCCGGTGTAGCCACCGAAGAACCCGCAGACAGCGGCGTGAACTGATTCGTCGGGAGCGACATCCACAATGCGGAAGCTCATCGCCAGTTTTCCGGATTTGCGTGCGTCCCACGTGTTCTGGGCGGTCTCGCGCACGAGAAGTTCAGGTTCGCTCAGCCCGTTGTCGTCAGAACCCCTGCTGAGCAGCGAGAGGAAACTCTTGGCAACAAAGTCGCCGTGCTTCGACATCGGTTGCGGGGTCCATCTGACGGCGGACGAAGGAGTCATCGGGTTTCTCGTCTCGTTTGTCACGCCGTCGGCGGGGTGCCGTCGGCCTCTGCCTCGTCGTCGGCGTCCGGATCCGGCTCGTCGGCGGGCGGTTCGCCCGTGATGTCGTCCCAGGGGCCGGGCGGAACTGCGAAGTCCCCGAGGTTGTCGCTGTGGGACGTCTGGGGCATGAACAGCGCCACACCGACAAGGTGGTCGACGGCACCGAGGTCCTCGCGGTTCTTCACTCGGGCGTTCTTGGTGGCCTTCGAGTCCTTGTCGATGACGTAGATCACGAGAAGCGGATGCTGGGAGCGGTACTGCTCCCTTGTGCCCGGCCAGTCGGAAGGAATGTCCTTCCATTTGTCGCCGCTGTCGGCGAGGCTGCCGACGTCGAGGAAGTCTCCGTTGGCCGACTTGCGAGTACGCACGACCAGAGATGCATCGATGCCGCGGAGGAACCCGACCGGAGCACCGCCGGTCTTCCTGCGGAAGAGCACGTTCCATTTTCCGAGTTCCCCACGGAGGCGCTTCTTGGCGACGTAGTCGAGGAGGATGTCGTTCTTTAGGTAGGAGTGCCCCACGACGCCGAAGCCGTCGTCCCCGAAGAACTCCACGATGTCGTCTGCATCGACGTTGCGGAAGAGATGACCTTCGGGAATCTTCTCGCCTCCCGAAGACGACAATGCCGCGCCGGCGAGCCGGGCAGCCGCAAATTGATGGCGTCCGACTGCGGTGATCGTGTTCTCGAAAATGCTCGTCTCGGGCTGGGTACCCGCAAGGTCGAGACGCTCGACACGTGCCCGCTTCATCAGTGAAGCGCGCGTGATCTGCATCTGGGGGTGCATCCTGAAGCGGGGACCGAACTCGAGCGGAGTCATCCCTGTCCGCGCGAAAGTCTCGATCCAGTCGCGCAGTTCGATCTCGATCCGCGCGAGAAACTCGAACTTCTCCCTGGTCTCGGACGGCATCCAGATCCTGAACAAATCCTCGTAACCAGGGCGGTACCCGAACCAGCGACCCATCTGCAGGAGCGTGTCGTACAGTCTGGTCGAACGGAGAAAGAACGTCGAAGTGAGACCTTCGAGCGTGAGACCGCGCGAGAGGGTGTTGCCCCCGACGACAATCACGGGCCGGGGTGCATCGTCATCGTACGCGAGACGGAGTGCGGAGGTCGAGTTGTCGATCACGATGCCGCAGTCCGGGTTCGAGTTGTGGTCGGCCCCGTTGATCGGCCCCAGGAGGGAGATGGTTGCGTCGAGTTCTGCATCGATTGCCGCAAAGCCCACCTTCTGGAGCCCGAATTGCCCGGCGTCCACCAGTTGGGTCTCACGTTCCCAGAGTGTCGCGAGTTCGTTCGTCAGGGTTGAGTCGTTTGCGGCGCGGCTGGCGGCGATGCCCGCAACGATGTCGCGCACGATGAACCAGTAGCGGTGGTGAGCTTCGATCCTCTCGCTGACGTTCACCAGCATTGTGCTGTGCGGCTGTGCACCGCCCTTGCGGATGCGGCGTGCTGTGGTGGCCAACAGGAACCACAGCACGGCCTCGCGGAGGCTGTGGGTGTCGGGTTCCGGCGGCGGGGGCACGAGGTACCCGTCGGCCTCGGCGGGGGGGACGTCGATGACTGCCTGTACATCGCTGTCGTCTCCTGTGCCGTGCAGTCGCCGGGCGCCGAAGTACCCGTCGGGTTCCGGGAGTCCGCAGATGAAGTCGCGCGGGAAAAGATTCTCCTGGTACTCGGGGTCGACAAAGCAATTCGCGAACGGGGTCGCGGTGTAGGCGACGTAAGTGACCCGTGGTCGGTTGATTGCCTTGACGATCTGCTTGTTGATCGCCATTGCCTTCGTGGGGTCGCAGTTGGGGGAGAGAGATGCGTTGTCCCCCTCGTCATCGATCACCAACACCGGGCAGTCGGCGAGAATCCCGAGTTTTTCTGCCGCGTCGAGCGACTTGTTGAGGTTCTGGAGCCGCTTCTTGTTCTTCTTCACAACGAGGCACGTGCGCATCGCTTTCTGGCCGAGAAACGGCACCCAGTTGGTGTTCTTCCCGATGTCTGCATCGAGAGTCGTGTGGAAGTACCACGAGTGGGGATTGAGTGCCATCAACTGTTCCTCGAGGCGCACCTGGGTCTGGCGCCTCAACGACTTGGTGGTGCCCGACAGCACGATGAACAGCCTGAACCCCGCGTCGGCCGCCTTCGCAATGACGGCTGTGAAGTTGGTCGTCTTTCCCGACTGCACGTACCCGACCACGAGCCCGCGACCCGCACTGGTGGAGTCCCACGGCGAACGGCAACTCGCAAGAACAGTGTTGGAGGCAAGGTCCAGCCCCGACACGTCGTCTGCGGTCCACGGCTTCGAGGGATGAGAGAGCAGGTGGTTACGGAGGCTGGTCCAGTACACGTCATTCGCACCCGGCCCGGGGTA
The DNA here is from genome assembly GCA_964427545.1 of uncultured Bifidobacterium sp. GTDB lineage: Bacteria > Actinomycetota > Acidimicrobiia > Acidimicrobiales > Ilumatobacteraceae > UBA2093. The sequence goes on from CAYRUT010000032.1 coordinate 6,525, forward strand.
CCAGGCATCGGCGGCACCGAGGCCCTTTATCAGCGCCACTCCACGGTCCGCGTTCGCCTGGTCAGCGACGAGTTGCTCCCAGTATCTGATGATCCTCCCGGCCAGGTCTTCACTGAACATCCTGTGGAGGGTCGATTTCGCCTCCTCGAGCGTATTGCCGAACCTTCGCATCAGGTCGAGGAAGAATTCGTACCCGATCAACAGCTCTTTGTACTCTTCGTCTTCGCTCATTTTGGACCTCGTCTCCCGCTGAAACAGTGAAGTGTAGGCAGAGGGTCTTTCGAGTCAAAAAATACATCAACGCAGTTTTGCCAAGAAACCTGACGAGACGGAGAGGCGACCACAGCCGGGACCGATGGCGTGTGGAGACGACTCTCACTGGGTGCGGGCAGTGCGTCGAGAGAAAGGTGCAGACAGAAGTAAAAAAAGTGGTGGAGCTGGGGGGAATCGAACCCCCGTCCATCAGGCGCTGTCTGCCAGTGATACAACCATTCCCGTTTCGGCGCTGACGCAGCACCACCGACGGGTCGGCTACCCAGTTACCTGGGTCGCGTGCCGTCTTTCCGGCATGTCAACGGTCTTTCCCATTGCCAGCGTTCTTTCCCGCCGTCATCCTTCGCTTCTGTTGCCGGGCTGCGATGGATTGGCCCCGTGCGGCATTGCTGCTCACGATGTCTCTCTACCGAGTATTAGGCGGCGAGAGCGAACTGCTCGTTGGCAATTCTTTTGTTGCCCCGTTTAACGAATCTGAGCAATTCGGGTTGCACGTGCAAACAACGAAACTGCTGTCGAAACCTGTCAGCCCCATTGGTTGGTTGTGTTGGTGGTCAGTGTACGGCGTGCGTGCGCCAACTTTTCCGGTGTCGACCCGACGGGGCGGGTTACTCCATTCCCTTGCGCTGGCGGCCGAGAGAACGCTGGATCTCCCTCTGCACGTCTTTCTCGGCTATCGCCTGGCGCTTGTCGCCTTTCTTGCGGCCGCGACCGAGGGCGAGTTCGACCTTGACCCGGCCGTCCACCAGTTTGAAGGCAAGAGGCACGAGGGCTAGGCGCTCGCGTGCGACACGGTCGTGCAGGCGGTCGATCTCGTCGCGGTGCAGCAGCAGTTTGCGGGCGCGGTCAGGCTCGTGGGCCCCCACCCCGACGGCATGGGAGTAGGGGGCGATGTGCACACCGTCGAGCCACATCTCGCCGTCGAGAATCCGCGCATAGGCGTCGACAAGTTGCACCTGTCCGGCGCGCAGGCTCTTGACCTCGCTGCCGACGAGCACGATGCCGGCCTCGACCACGTCGAGGATCTCGTAATCGTGCCGAGCCTTGCGATTGCTCGCAAGAACGGTGTTCTGTGACTTTGCCATAGGGGTACACGAGCGTACCGCTAGCCTGCGCAGGCATGTCCGAGCGTTTCACACAGAGCCTTTCTGTCCCTGTCGATGCGCTCGATGCGATGGCTGCCCACGCTTTGGCGTGCTATCCCGAGGAGATGTGCGGTCTGCTGGTGGGTGCCCCCGGGTCGCACACCGTCTCGCGTTTCGTGCCGTGCACCAACATCGCCCACAGTGCTCTCGTGTACACGATCGACCCGAAAGAGCATCTTCGTGCCGAGCTGGCCGCCGAAGCCGAGGGCCTCGAGATCATCGGGTGCGCCCACAGCCACACACACACCGAGGCCTACCCGAGCGCGACAGATGTCGCCCAGGCACCAGACCCCGGCTGGCACTACGTCATCGTCAGCCTGAAGACGGGCGAACCTCGGCCCCGGTCGTTCCGCATCGAGGGTGAAACGATCACCGAAGAGGCCCTCGACCCCGTCTGACCCCTGTGCTCAAAGGGGGTGACAATCGCCGTGGCGATGGTTACAATTCCGACTGGATTTATCGGGAATAGCCCCGGGTGCGCCGAGGTTGCACTGGGAGACCCGAGAAGGTCGCGAAGGAGAACCATGTCAATTGCGGATGTTCGCAGGAACGGAGGCTCGGTGTTCGTGTTGCAGAACGCACTCGAGCTCGTCGGCAACACCCCGATGGTCGATGTCTCTATTCTGTCGCCGAACCCCAACGTGCGTCTCGTGGCAAAGCTCGAGAGCCAGAACCCCTTCGGTTCCGTGAAAGACCGCATTGCCAAGGCGATGATCGAGGATGCCGAACGAACCGGCCGGCTGGTGCCGGGTCAGCGCATCGTCGAGCCGTCGTCGGGCAACACCGGCATCGCGCTCGCAGCCATCGCAAAGATGAAGGGCTACCCGATCACGATTCTCATGCCCACCTCCGTGAGCATCGAGCGCCGCCAGATGCTCGAGGTGTTCGGGGCCGAGATCATCCTCACCCCCGGCGAGGAAGGCTCGAACGGAGCGGTGCGTCGAGCACAGGAACTCGCCGCCCAGCACCCCGAGTGGTGCTTCCTCTACCAGTACGCGAACGACGCGAACCCGCGTGCCCACTACGAGGGAACCGGGCCCGAGATCATGCGCGACTGTCCGGAGATCACGCACTTCGTCGCCGGTCTCGGCACCAGCGGAACCTTGATGGGCACCGGCAAGTACCTGAAGGAACAGAACCCCGACATCAAGATCGTCGCTGTCGAGCCGCCGCTGGGCGAGCGCGTGGAGGGCCTGCGCAACCTCGACGACGGCTACATCCCGCCTGTGTTCGACAACTGGCACGGACGCGAGCTGCTCGACCGCAAGCGCGTGGTGCGCCCGCGCGAGTCGCTCGAGTGGACCCGTCGTCTCGTGCAGGAGTGCGGCATCTTCGCCGGCATCTCGTCGGGTGCATCGCTCGCAGGAGCGGCAAAGGTTGCGAGCGAGATCGAAGAGGGAACCATCGTGTTCATCGTGTGCGACGGCGGCTGGAAGTACCTGTCGACCGGCGCCTACACAGACGACCTCGACCAGGCCGAGGCGAACGCAGAGAAGATCATCTACTTCTGACGACCGACTTTCCGGCGCCTCTCAGCGCCCGGCGATGAGAGTTGCCAGTCCGGACACCACCACGCAGGCGGCGAACACCCGTCGTTTCATGTCTTTCTCGCCGAGATAGCGCGTGCCGACCAGCGCCACGATCACCACACTCGACTCGCGCAGGGCGGTCACGTAGCCGACAGGCGCCTTCTGCATCGCGATCAACACCATCCAGTACGTGAGTGCCGACGCGGCTCCGGCGAGAGCGAACTTGTGTGCGTTCACCTGCATCGCGGCCACCATGTCACGGGCACGGCCCGTCGCGATGCCGGCAACGGTGGTGCAGACCCCCGTCGCAACGAACAGCACCAGCGGGTACAGGTTGCCGCCGGTCTCGCGCGAGCCGAATCCGTCGACCACCGAGTACGCACCGATGGTGACGCTCACCGCGAGTGCAGCTCGCACATGCGATGCGTCGGCGCGCCCCGCGAGCAGGAAGATGCCCACAACGGCCATCGCGATCCCGGCGACCGATGCTGTCGTCAGTGTGTCGTCGAGAAAGAGAACGCCCCCGCACGCGGCCAGCAGTGCACCCGCACCACGGGCGATCGGGTACGTGACCGAGAAGTCACCGACGTCGTATGCACGCGCGAGCGTCGTGATGTAGACGACGTGGATCAACCCGCTTGCGACGACCGGCCACCACGCAAGACTGTCGGGAATCCCCGTGACCACGAGCACGATCGCGCACAGAACGCCGCCGGCGGTCATCTGGCCCCACAGCGAGATCCACCTGTCGCCGCTCTGTTTCACCCACAGGTTCCACGCCGCATGCAGTACGGCAGCGGCAAGTGCGAGAAGTGTTGCGGCGAGCACGGATGATGACGCTACGCCGACCCCGGCGCCGGAGTGCGTATTGTGGTCAGGGCAATCGCGCCGTTGTCCGGTGCACGCGGAGGAAAACCACATGACACGCCCAGACGGACGCACCCCCGACCAACTCCGACCGATGTCGTTCCAGCGCGACTTCACCGAGATGTCGGCCGGCTCGGTGCTGGTCACGTTCGGACGCACGCGTGTGCTGTGCACCGCATCCGTCGACGAAGACGTGCCGCGGTGGATGAAGGGATCGGGCAAGGGCTGGGTCACCGCCGAGTACTCGATGCTGCCCGGGTCGTCGCCCGAGCGCGTCGACCGCGAGGCCGCGAAGGGCAAACAGAGCGGACGCACCGTCGAGATCCAGCGCCTGATCGGGCGTTCGCTGCGTGCGGCGTGCGACATGCGCGCCCTCGGCGAGCGACAGGTGGTCGTCGACTGCGACGTGCTCCAGGCCGACGGTGGCACTCGAACCGCCAGCATCTGCGGCGGCTATCTCGCGCTGCACGATGCGCTCACGCGTTTGGTTCAGAACGGTCTCATCACCGATCATCCGTTGCACTCGCTGTGCGCGGCGATCTCGGTCGGTGTGTGCGGCGGGGTTCCCGTTCTCGATCTTCCCTATGTCGAGGATTCCACCGCAGAAGTCGACATGAACGTCGTCATGCTGCGCCCCGTCAACGGGGGAGAGTCACGTTTCGTCGAGGTGCAGGGCACCGCAGAGGGAATGGCGTTCACGCGCGGCGAACTCGACGAACTGTTGATGCTTGCCGACTCCGGACTGAACAGGATCTTCGACCTCCAGTCGGGGCTTCTCTCCGAGGCACCCCCCGCGCGCGTTCCCGAGAGGTAGTCGACGTGAGGCTCGTGTGCGCGAGTGCAAACCCCAAGAAGGTCGAGGAACTCGCGCGTCTCGTGCCCGGGTGGGTCACTCTTGTGCCGCGACCGCACGAGGTGGGCGAGGTCGAGGAGTCGGCACCGACACTCGAGGGCAATGCCATCATCAAGGCGGTCGAGATCGCGAACCACACGGGGGAGTGGGCGCTCGCCGACGACACCGGGCTCGTTGTCGATGCACTCGGGGGCGAGCCGGGTGTGCGCAGTGCGCGGTTCGCGGGAGACGACGCGACAGATGCCGAGAACCGCGCTCTTTTGTTGCGGCGGCTCTCCAACGTGACCGACCGGCGTGCCCGCTTCAGGACCGTGCTTGCGGTCGTGCACGCGACGGGCGAGATACATGTTCTCTCGGGTGAATGCGAAGGGGTCATCTCCACCGCAGAGCGCGGGCACCACGGCTTCGGTTACGACAGCCTGTTCGTTCCCGCTGCGGGCGACGGGCGCACGTTCGCAGAGATGGCCCCGACGGAGAAAGACGTGTTGTCGCACCGCGGTGCTGCGTTGCGCCAGTTGCCGGGTCTGCTGTCGCGGATCTTCGGGTCACCAGCCACGTAGGTCGATCGGCCACTGCGCGAGAATCTCGCCGTACTGGTTCGCGACGTGGGCGACGTCGTGCATGGCCATCGTGGGGTCGATGTGGGCGGGGGTCACGAACGCGCGGTCGCCGACCTTCGGTCGCGGAGTGTCGTCGTGGGCCGAGAAGGTGATGTGCTCGTCGGAACAGAACCACACGCTGTGGTTCTTGATCGACGGGTTGCCGTGGTCCATGCCGAGCGACTTGAGACCCACGTCGCACACGGCCCATGTCTCGTTCGCCGACACCACGGTGCCCACCACCCACATCGCCTGCGTGAACGGAAGACCGAGTTGTGCGTAGTGGGTGTCCATCAGGGCGTAGCTGCCGGCCTGCACCTCGTTCACCGTCGTGCCGGCGAACATGTCGTAGGTGCCCGTGCCTCCCGCCGAGACGGTCTCGCCACCGACATCGTCGTGTGCGGCGGCGAGCAGCGCCATCGCGTCGTGCACCTTCTGTTTCTTCTCGTTGCGGTCGGCGACCATCATGAGATGGCCCTCGTACCCCATCACGCCGTGCACCGTCATGCCGCGGATCCGTGCGGCGTCGGCGAGACGCCCTGCGTTCTTCGGGTCGCATCCGCAGCGGGGGAGACCGACGTTGACGTCGATCATCACGTTCCGGATGCCGGCTGACTCTGCGGCACGCAGAGTCTCCTCAGAGTCGACGGCGACGATGATGAGCGCATCGTCTTGTGCGGCCGCGAGCGCCTCGAGCCGACGGGGGTCGAGAACCTCGTTCGCCAGGAGGAAGTTGTTGCCGACCTGTGCGTCGATCATGCCGAGGATCTCCCGCGGCGTCGCGCAGGTGAAGGCATGATGCCCGGCAGCCTCGAGTTCGGCGGCCAGACCTGTGCACTTGTGCGCCTTGACGTGCGGACGCAGGCGACGGCCGGGGTGAACCTCGGCCATGGTGGCGATGTTCTTGCGCAGTGCGCCGATGTCGATGACGACGGATGGAGTGGGAAGATCGTTGATGTGCACCGTGCCGGTGAAGGGACTCGAACCCCCAACACGCAGGACCTAAACCTGCTGCCTCTGCCAATTGGGCTACACCGGCGACACTGTGAGGGTACCCGAGCAGACGCCGGTACAGCGTGTGAGGTGGCAAACTGTGAGGGTGACTGTCTCTTCCGCTCTCGAATCAACTCTCGATGCACACGCACTGCAGGAGCAACTCGGACTCGCCGACCATGTGATCGACCCGGCATCGCTCGAGAACAGCGTGCGCCGGTTTGCCGAGCAGAAGATCGTCCTGCCGACGTTCATGCAGCTCGCCGAACCGCACCGCATCCCCCGTGACATCACGAAGGGAGTCGACAAGAACGCCGCCGACCCCCGCAACCTCTTCCGTGTCCACTGGTACAACGACCTGAACGGCGACCGGGTCGAGGTTCCCGACCATGTCGTGCTGCCGTCGTCGTTGACGGGCATCGAATCGCCCGTCATCGTGGTGTTCGGCGACCGGTTCCCGATGATCACGGCACACAAGGTGCTCGCGGCGTACTCGTGCTTCGCCCCGCGTGTCATCACCGGACAGTTCGACCCCACGCGTCACCGCGCAGTGTGGCCGTCGACGGGCAACTACGCGCGCGGCGGCATCGCGATCAGTCGACTCATGAGCTCTCGCGGGGTCGCCGTGCTGCCCGCAGGCATGTCGAAGGAACGTTTTGACTGGCTCGACCGCTGGGTCGCCGATCCTGCCGACATCGTGCGGACCCCCGGCACCGAGAGCAACGTGAAGGAGATCTACGACGCGTGCAACGAGATGGCGAAGGACCCCGGCAATTTCATCCTGAACCAGTTCTGTGAGTTCGGCAACCCGGTGGGGCACTACGAGGTCACCGGCCGTGCGCTGGCCCATGCGTTCGAGCACGTGAAGGCCAACGGTTACTCGGACATCCGTCTCGCCGCGTTCACCTCGGCGACGGGTTCTGCCGGCACCATCTCGGCAGGCGACCGACTGAAAGACATCTACGGCACCAAGATCGTTGCGGTCGAGGCCCTCGAGTGCCCGACGATGCTCGAGAACGGCTTCGGTGAGCACAACATCCAGGGAATCGGGGACAAGCACATCCCCCTGATCCACAACGTGATGAACACCGACGTGGTCGTCGGGGTGTCAGACCGTGCCACCGACGAACTCGACGTGCTCTTCAACACCCCGGCTGGCCAGAAGTACCTCGCCACCCGCCACGGCGCATCGCCCGGTTTGATCGAGGCACTCACGCACTTCGGCTTCTCGTCGATCTGCAACGTGCTGGCCGCCATCAAGACGGCAAAGTTGCTCGGCTTCGGCGCGAACGACGCGATCGTCACAGTCGCGACCGACGGCAGCGCGTTGTACCCGAGCGAACGGGTGAAGACCCTCGCGTCGCGCTTCAACGACGATTTCACCGAGATCGACGCTGCCGAGGTGTTCAGCGAGCATCTCGGTTCGGTGGGCACCGACGCGATGATCGACTGCACGGAACGCGACCGCAACCGCATCTTCAATCTCGGCTACTACACGTGGGTCGAGCAGCAGGGCACCCCGCTCGAGGTGTTCGAGGCCCGGCGTTCGCAGTCGTTCTGGCGTTCGGTGCGCGCGTACGCCCCCGTGTGGGACGAACTCATCGACGATTTCAACGCGCGGGTCGCGAAGGTCTCGAAGTAGCGACCGATGGCAAGTGTCGTCACCGGGCTCGTCTGCTCGGTGTGCGGTGCGCACGTCGACATCGGCGAACCTCTGTCGTGGCGCTGTCCGAACTCGACCGACGCCGACCGGCGTCACGTGCTGCAGTTCGAGAGTGCACTCGAGCCGTTCCGCCCGGGGCACGACGCGAATCCCTTCCTCGCGTACAGGCGCTGGCTGGCCGTCGATGCGTTCGGTGAGCACATCGGTCTCGATGACACTCAACGTGTGCGCATCATCGAGACCCTCGACGGTGCAATCGCCCGCGTTGCCGGCACCGGGTTCCGCACGACGCCGTTGACACGTGCCGACCGTCTCTCTGCCGCACTGGGATTCTCCGGCAGCGGCGGCATCTGGGTGAAAGACGAGACGCACAACGTCGCGGGCTCGCACAAGGCGCGTCACCTCATGACAGAGATGCTCCATCTTCTCTTTGCCGAGGCTGCGGGTCGCGTTCCGTGGTCGTCGCCGACGGGCCGGCCCCCGCTCGCGATTGCATCGTGCGGCAATGCGGCGATCGCGGCATCGACTCTGGCCGCCGCGGTCGACTGGCCGATCGCGGTCCACGTGCCCGTGTCGTCGTCGGGCACCGTACTGGCCGTTCTCTCGTCGTTGGGTGCCGACATGCGCGTGTGCCCACGCCTCGGGTCTGACCCGGCGGGTGACCCGTGCGTGTTCAGGTTCAGGGAGGCAGTTGCGAACGGTGCGATCCCGTTCGGTGTGCAGGGAACCGAGAACGCCTGGTGTCTCGACGGCGGCCGCACGATCGGGTGGGAGATGTTCGGTCAGATGGACAACCCGATCGACCGCATCTTCATCCAGGTCGGGGGCGGCGCCTTTGCGTCGTGCGTGGCGGCCAGCATGAAGACCGTGGGGATGCACCCGAAGCTGCATGCGGTGCAGGCCGAAGGGTGCGCGCCGCTCGCCCGCGCATGGACGCGCGCGCTCGAGACCGGCGGCGTGCACAACGTCGCAGAACGCTGGGCCGAGTGCATGTGGCCGTGGGAGGCAGAACCGCGGTCTCTCGCCGACGGGATCCTCGACGACGAGACCTACGACTGGATAGGTGTCGTCGAAGGCATGGCCTCGACGGGCGGCTCACCCGTGGTTGCGTCTGAAGCCTCGGTGGTGGCCGCCCACAGAATGGGTCACGAGTTGACTTCGGTGAACGTGAGCCCGACGGGCAGCGCCGGTCTCGCCGGTGTTCTCGAGATGCGCGAACACATCGAAGACGACGAACGTGTCGTCGTGGTCATGAGCGGAGTGCAGCGCTAGGCCGCTGCCACCTCGACCAGGGCCCCGGTCTCCACGTCGTAGACGAACCCGCGGATGAACTCCTTGCTCACGATGAAAGGGCTGTGCTGCAGTCGCGCGATCGACTGGCGTACGTCGAGGTAGGGGTCGTTGAACGTCTCGATCGCCCACCACGGCTTGATGCCGCAGTCCTGTTCGATGTCGTGTTTGAAGCCGTCCTCGGTGATTTTCTGCAGCCCGCAGTTCGTGTGATGCACGAGGATGATCTCCCGGGTGCCGAGCAGTCGTTGCGACACCACCAGCGAACGGATCACGTCGTCGGTCACGACGCCGCCGGCGTTGCGGATGATGTGCGCGTCACCGTGGGCGAGTCCCAGCATCTGGAAGATGTCCATGCGGCTGTCCATGCACGCCACGATCGCGAGGTGCCGTTTCGGGGTCAGTGACAGGCCCTGGTCGGCGAATTTGTTCACGAAGTCGGCGTTGTGCCCCAGGAGTTCGTCGGCATTGGGAGAGAAGTCGTCAGATGGCGGCACGTTCACATTCTGCCCCAGCAGGTAGCCTTCAGAAGATATGAGCACCTCCGGTCTTCCAGTTCCTGCCGTTGCACTCGACTCCATGGGCGACCCGCGCGCCGACATCTTCACGCGGTTGCTGAAGAACCGAGTCGTCATGCTCGGAACCGACGTCAACGACGACATCGCCAACAGCCTGTGCGCGCAGTTGCTCTACCTCGAGGGCGAAGACCCGAACGCCGACATCTGGCTCTACATCAACAGCCCCGGCGGTTCGGTCACGGCCGGCATGGCCATCTACGACACCATGCAGTTCGTCAACCCCGACGTGGGCACCATCTGCATGGGTCTGGGTGCCTCGATGGGCCAGTTCCTGCTGTGCGCCGGCGCCCCCGGCAAGCGCTACGCACTCCCGCACGCCCGCATCATGATGCACCAGCCCTCGGCGGGCATGGCCGGACAGGCGACCGACATCGCCATCCAGGCCGAGCAGCTCAAGTACATCAAGGACCTGCTGGCCCAGCGCATCGCCGACCACACCGGCCAGACCAAGGAACAGGTCACCGAGGACTCCGACCGCGACCGTTGGTTCACGGCCGACCAGGCCAAGGACTACGGGATCATCGACAACGTGATCCTTCGCCGCGGCGAGATGGCCTGACCCAGTCCGACCGTCCGGCCCGGGCTGCGGCCGGGGTCGGGGGCTACAGGTCGATCCCGCACTCGCGGGACGCCCAGGTCTGCACCGACGTGCTGCGCCGGCCCAGCTCGGCCAGCCGGTTGTTGAGCTCTTCCCGCTGACGCTCGAGCGCGGCCGGGTCGCCACCGGCCTTGTCGGCCTCGAGGATCCCGACGACGTCGGACACCCCGCTCGCCAGGGCCTTCAGGTCGGGGCGCACCTCGTCGGGCGCCTCCTCGGCCAGCTTCGAGAACCGTGCCGCCTCACGACGCGCCTTGGGCAGGTCGCCGGCGTCGAGGGCGGAGGACAGCCGTGCCACGTCGGCCTGTCGGGCCAGCGAGTCGCAGAACTTGGGCGTGCCGTCGCCGCAGGCAGCCGCCGCAGTGACGAGGGCCAGCCCCACGACGAGCGCCGCAGCACGGCGCGCCAGGAACATCGTGCGTCAGGCGCCGGCCGCCGCAGCGGCCTCGCGCAGGCCGGTGATGGCAGGGGCGAGGCCGTCCGGGTGGCGGAACACGGCGTTGCCGGCGACGAACACAT
>CAYRUT010000033.1:0-16514 GCA_964427545.1 uncultured Bifidobacterium sp.
TGAAGTTGCCCTCGAACCAGCGCACCTGGCTGTCGCCCTCGAACGCGAGCACGTGCGTCGCGATGCGGTCGAGGAACCACCGGTCGTGGCTGATGACCACGGCGCAACCGGGGAAATTCTCGAGAGCATCCTCGAGCGCACGAAGCGTGTCGACGTCGAGGTCGTTCGTGGGTTCGTCGAGAAGCAACACGTTGCCGCCGCGCTTCAGCACCTTGGCGAGGTGAACCCGGTTGCGTTCGCCACCCGAGAGGTCGCCGACGAGTTTCTGTTGGTCGGCCCCCTTGAAGTTGAAGCTCGCAACGTAGGCGCGGCCGTGAATCTCGCGCCCGCCCACCTTCATGTGCTCGACGCCCTCGGTGATCTCTTCGTACACGGTCTTTGTGGGGTCGAGTGAGTCACGGTTCTGGTCGACGTAGCTCAGCTGCACGGTGTCACCGATGGTGACGGTGCCCGAGTCCGGCGCCTGTTGACCGGTGAGCATCGCGAAGAGGGTCGACTTTCCCGCGCCGTTCGGCCCGATGATGCCGACGATGCCCGCGGGCGGCAACGAGAACGACAGGTTCTCGATCAGAAGCCTGTCGCCGAAACCCTTCGAGAGGTTCTCGACCTTGATCACGTTGTCGCCGAGTCGCGGACCGGCCGGGATGTTGATCTCTAGCCTGTCGGGGCCGCGCTCTGCAGCCATCGCCTCGGCGTGCAGCTTGTCGTAGGCGGCGAGTCGGGCCTTGCCCTTTGCCTGACGCGCCTTCGGCGACATCTTGACCCACTCCAGTTCGCGCTGCAGGGTGCGCTGACGGTTGTCGCTCTGCTTCTCCTCGGCGGCGAGTCGGGCCTGCTTCTGTTCGAGCCACGACGAGTAGTTGCCCTCGAACGGGAAACCGCGACCGCGGTCGAGCTCGAGAATCCACTTGGCCACGTTGTCGAGGAAGTACCGGTCGTGGGTGATCGCGACGACGGTGCCGGGGTATTCCTTGAGGAACCGCTCGAGCCAGTCGACGCTCTCTGCGTCGAGGTGGTTCGTCGGTTCGTCGAGCAACAACAGGTCCGGCCGCGACAACAGCAGGCGGCACAGCGCAACACGGCGACGCTCGCCACCCGAGAGGGTGGTGACGTCGGCGTCGTTCGGCGGGCACCGCAGTGCGTCCATCGCGATCTCGACGTTGCGGTCGAGGCTCCAGGCGTCGGCGGCGGCGATTTTGTCCTCGAGTTCGGCCTGCAGCGCACCAACCTTCTCGTAGTCGGCGTCTGGGTCGCCCCACATGGCCATGACTTCCTCGTAGCGCGCGAGCATGTCGCGGATGGGGGCCACGCCGTCCATCACGTTGTCGAGGACGTTCTTCGAGGGATCCAACTGGGGCTCCTGTTCGAGGAGGCCCACCGTGAACCCCGGGGTGAGACGGGCCTCGCCCGAATAGCCGTCATCGAGGCCGGCCATGATGCGCAGGAGGCTCGATTTTCCGCTGCCGTTCGAGCCGATCACCCCGATCTTTGCCCCCGGATAGAAGGAGAGCGAGATGTTCTCGAGGATGGTCCGGTCGGGCGGGTAGAACCGCGCCAGCTTGTAACAGGTGTAGATGAACTCGTGCGCCATGACCCACCCGAGGTTAGTTGGGGACGCTTGATTCCACCCTTCCCGCGGGGTTTGGGGGTAATTTGACTCCCACGCCCGACTCGGGCCCTCACACAAGGGGACACAACATCATGAACGCAGCGTCACTGTTCGACCAGAACGCCATCGGCAACTTCTGGTTCCGCTACCTGCACATCCTCGCGGGTATCACGTGGATCGGTTTGCTCTACTACTTCAACCTGGTCCAGGTGCCGGGTCTCGCCGCGTACGGCGACGAGGGCAAGGCACGCAACATCACCATCACCCAGATCGCGACCCGCGCACTGTGGTGGTTCCGCTGGGCCGCCATCGCGACCATGGCGACGGGTCTCCTCATCACAGCGGTGGCCCCCGACTACATGAAGGACTTCATGAACCACGCCGGAAGCGACCCGGCGAACGCGAAGAACGCCGGAATCTCCGTCGGAATGCTGCTCGGCATCCTGATGGCGGCAAACGTGTGGATGATCATCTGGAAGAACCAGAAGGTCGTCATCGCCAACGCGACCAACGTTCTGAACGGTGGTGAGGCCAACCCCGACGCGGCGACGGCGGGCCGTCGCGCGATGCTCGCCTCGCGACAGAACATGATCTTCTCCGTGTCGATGCTGTTCTACATGGTCGCCTCGGCGCACTTCATCGAGAACGGAGACCTGTTCTCTGCCACCTCCGGCCAGGCCAACACCTTCCTGCTGATCGCCATTGTCATCGGCGCATTGCTGCAGCTGAACGCACTGGGCAAGTTCGGGGGCATCAAGGCCGGCAACAAGACACTCGTCATCTACGAGAGCCAGAAGAACGCCATCATCACGGGCGTGGTGCTGTGGGCGGTGCTGTTCATTCTCAGCGTCGTCATCATGGGCGCATAAGCCCGTCGAATCCGACAGAAAAGGGCCGTCCCGGAAGGGGCGGCCCTTTTTGTGTGTATCGCGTCTATTCGACGGTGAGGGTCGCCTTCATGTTCCCGTGACCCGGCACGTCGCACAGCAGGGTGTAGGTGCCGGCATCGAGTGACACGGTGCCCGAATCGACATCGCCCTTCTGGTTGACCTCGAGTTTGAAGGTGCCGATCTTTTCGTCGCCGTCGGCGACGATGAGGGTGTGGCGCATGGAATCGTCGTTCACGTACCCGAAGGTGATGTCACCGGCAGGCACGGGGCCGTAGTCGTCGAGGTCGAACTGGAGACCCGGCACCGCCTTCACCACGAGCGCACCGGCGGGCACCGTCTCGGCGGGCTCGCTGGTCCCGGAACCTCCGCACGCAGTGAGTGCGATGACGAGGCTTGCAGTCAGAGGGAGGAAACGTTTCATGAGACCGAATTTACTGCCGGAAACGGCGCAAAGAGAGGGCCCGACCATGCCGGCGAAGTACCATTCGTCACGCGGACAACGGCGTCCGCGGTGCCTCCCCGGGGCATCTCATCACCCTTCGGGGACACAATCTGAGGCGACAACATGGCCGACTTAGCAGACCGTACGCAGGACTTCGGAGCCAACTCATGGCTCGTCGAGGAGATGTACGAGCAGTTCCGTTCTGACCCCGCATCTGTCAGCGAGGCCTGGCGGGAGTTCTTCAGCGACTACCGCGGTGCTGCCGACCCGGCGCAGAGAATCGTCTCTGCCCCTGCCCAGCCTGCAGCTCCTGCATCCGAAGCACCCGTCGTTCCCTCGTCTGCTCCCGCGCCCGTCTCGGCGCCCTCGACCCCTGCGCCTGTCGCCGTCGCTTCCGACGTGACGCCCGAGCCGATCCGTGGGGTCGGCGCCGCAATCGTCACCAACATGGAGAAGAGCCTCTCGGTCCCGACGGCCACAAGTTTCCGCAACGTTCCCGCGCGTCTGCTCGAGGTGAACCGCAAGCAGATCAACGACTACCGCTCGCGCCACGGGCTCTCGAAGGTGTCGTTCACGCACATCATTGCGTACGCAATCGTGCGTGCGGTCGCCGATGCCGTGCCGAACATGCGCAACGCCTACACCATCGACGCAGACGGCAAGCCGCAGATCATCCGCAACCCGCACGTCAACGTCGGGCTCGCCGTCGATGTCGACAAGGGCGACGGCACGCGCAATCTCGTCGTGCCCGTGTTGCGCGAGGCCGACTCCATGACCTTCGCCGGGTTCCTCGTTGCCTATGACGAGATCATCCGCAAGGTCAAGAACAACAAACTCACCATCGCAGACTTCCAGGGCGCGAACGTGTCGATCACGAACCCGGGCACGATCGGGACCGTGCAGTCGGTGCCGCGCCTGATGCCCGGCCAGGGTGTCATCGTCGGCGTCGGAACCATCGACTACCCGGCCGAGTTCCAGGGCGCAGACGAGACCAACCTGAATGCCCTCGGCGTGTCGAAGGTCGTCACGGTCACGAGCACGTACGACCACCGCATCATCCAGGGCGCCGAGAGCGGTCTCTTCCTGAAGCGTGTGCACGAGCTGCTGCTCGGTGAGCACCACTTCTACGACGACCTGTTCCGCAGTCTCGAGATCCCGTACCAGGCGGTGCAGTGGGCGTCCGACGTGTCGCCGATGAACCGCGAAGAGACGATGATGCACAAGCAGATGCAGGTCAGTCTCCTGGTGCGTTCGCACCGTGTGCGCGGACATCTCATCGCCGATCTCGACCCGCTGCGCTGGAAAGACCCGCAACTGCCGCGCGAGCTCGACCCCGCGAACTACGGCCTCACCATCTGGGACCTCGAGCGCGAGTTCCTCACCGGCGGCGTGGCGGGCAGCACGAAGATGAAACTCGACGAGTTGCTCGGTGTGCTGCGTGACGCGTACTGCCGCACCATCGGTGTCGAGTACATGCACATCCAGGACACCGACGAACAGCGCTGGATCCAGTCGAAGATGGAGGGTGTCACGTTCACCCCGACCCTCGACGAGAAACTGCGCATTCTCGAGCGACTGAACGCGGCCGAGGCGTTCGAGAAGTTCCTCGCCACCAAGTACGTCGGCACGAAGCGGTTCGGTCTCGAGGGCGCCGAGTCGATGATCCCGATGGTCGACGAGATCCTGTGCTCGGCGGCAGACGACGGCATGCACGGCGTGGTGTTCGGCATGCCGCACCGCGGACGACTGAACATGCTCGTGAACGTGATGGGCAAGGACTACTCGCAGCTCTTCAAGGAGTTCGAGGGGCACGTGAGCCCCGAGTCGGTGCAGGGCAGCGGCGACGTCAAGTACCACCTCGGTGCGCACGGCACCTACGTGTCGGCGAACGGCAACTCGATCGAGGTCGAGCTCGCCGCGAACCCGAGCCACCTCGAGACCGTGAACGGTGTTGTGCTCGGCATGGTGCGCGCAAAGCAAGACGCCATCCAGCCGCCGTTGCTGTACAGCGTGATCCCGGTCCTCATGCACGGCGACGCCGCGTTTGCCGGCCAGGGCATCGTGTACGAGGGTCTTGCCATGAGCGACATCAACGGGTACCGCGTCGGCGGAACCATCCACCTCGTCGTCAACAACCAGATCGGTTTCACCACCTCGCCCAAGTTCGCGCGCTCGTCGTTGTATGCCACCGATGTCGCCAAGACCGTGCAGGCACCGATCTTCCACGTGAACGGAGACGACCCCGAGGCATGCGCCCGCGTGGCACGGCTGGCGTACGAGTACCGGCAGAAGTTCCACAAGGACGTCGTCATCGACCTGATGTGCTACCGACTGCACGGCCACAACGAGGGTGACGACCCCAGTTACACGCAGCCGCTCATGTACAAGGCGATCGCCGAGAAGCGCAGCGTGCGCAAGATGTACGTCGAGCACCTGGTCAACCGCGGCGACATCAGTCTCGAGGTGGCCGAGCAGACACTGCAGGACTACCAGTCGAAACTCCAGGCGGCACTCGACGACACGCGCCAGAACGCACCCGAGAAGGTGAAGGCTGCGCGGCCACCCGCACCGATGGGGGTGCTGCCGCACGTGAACACGGGGGTCGACAAGGACACCATCGAGAAGATCTTCTATTCGCTCACGAAGTACCCCGACGGCTTCAACGTGCACCCGAAACTGGTGCGTCAGTTCGAGGCGCGGGAGAAGGCGTACCAGACCGACGGTGACTTCGAGTGGGCTGTGGGCGAGGCTCTTGCGTTCGGTTCGCTGCTGCTCGAGGGCTTCGACGTGCGTCTCGCCGGCGAGGACTCACGACGGGGAACATTCAGCCACCGTCATGCATCGCTCGTCGACACCGACAACGAGGACACCTTCCTGCCCCTGAAGCATCTCGACGGGGCCACCGGTCATTTCTGGGTGTACGACTCGTTGCTGTCCGAGTACGCCGCACTCGGTTTCGAGTACGGCTACGCGCACGCGAACCGCAACGCACTGGTGATGTGGGAGGGCCAGTTCGGCGACTTCGTCAACGGGGCACAGATCGTGATCGACCAGTACATCGTCGCCGCCGAGGACAAGTGGAAGCAGCAGAACGGTCTCGTGCTGCTGCTGCCGCACGGGTTCGAGGGCCAGGGCCCGGAGCACTCGAGCGCACGCATCGAGCGATTCCTGCAGATGTGCGCAGAGGACAACATCCAGGTTGTGAACGCGACCACATCGGCCCAGTACTTCCACGTGCTGCGCCGCCAGCTGCACCGCGACGTGCGCAAGCCGTTGGTCATCTTCACCCCGAAGCAACCACTGCGCATCAAGGAGAGCCGCTCACACATCGACGAGTTCGTGTCGGGCTCGTTCCTCGAGGTTCTCGACGACAGGCACGTCACCGACAAGTCGGCGGTGAAGCGCGTCATCCTCTGCAGCGGCAAGGTCGCCCACGACGCGATGAGCGAACGCACCAAGCGCGGTGCTCCCGTCGCGGTCGTGCGTGTCGAACAGCTGTATCCGTTCCCCATGGACCAGATCAACGAGGTTCTCCTGCGCTACCCGAACGCAAAAGACGTCGTGTGGCTGCAGGAAGAGCCCGAGAACATGGGCCCGTGGCACTTCGTCGAGAATCTCATCTGGCGACTGAAAGACCGCGGCTACGACCTTCGCCATGCGGCCCGCCTGCCGTCGGGAAGCCCCGCGACGGGGTCGAAGGTGATCCACGACCAGGAGCACGAAGACCTGATGAACTCGGCGTTCGCAGGTCTCTGAGAGGTCAGCGGCGCGGCAGTTCGAGCCCCAGGTGGCCCGACAGTTCCGCGAGAGCGTCGTACGGGTCGACAACCTTGATGGTGCGCATGCCCATGGCGGCTGCCGGCTTCAGGTTGACACCGAGGTCGTCGAGGAACACGCACTCCTGTGGCTGCACCATCAGGCTCTCGCACGCAATCTCGTAGAAACGAGGTTCCGGTTTCCGGCACCCGACCTTGCTGCTCTCGATCACGTCGTCGAACTTCGCCATGATCGAGGCGACCTCACGCTGACGTTCGGTCGGTTCGTCGGTCGTCGACACGACGTTGTTGGTGAGACATGCAGTGAGAAAACCCGCCGAGATCACCGCATCGAGGGCCTGCACCATGTGGGGTCTCACGTCTCCCGAGAGCAATGCGAGCACATCGGCGCCCGGCACCCTGTGGCCCATCGACTCGCTCTCGTCGGCAAACAGAGAGTCGAACCGGCCGGGGGAGATGTCGCTGCGCTCGAGCAGTGCCCAGGCGTTCGCATCGGGATTGCGGGCATTCACCGACCGGATGAAGTCCTGCGGCAGCCCGTTCTCGGTCTCGTACCGCCGGAAGGCCTCGAACGGGCTCGACAGGATCACCCCGCCGAAATCCCACAGAACGGCTCTGATCGGCGTGGAAGGCATCCCCTCAGGCTAGGCGCAGGGAAACCGGCGCCGGTGCCCCGATTGCCCCGTGCGGCGGCGGCAGGGGTGGTTCAATGAATGAATGGCCAAACACATCATCGTCGACGGGTCGAACATTGCGACCGAGGGCCGCAGCGAGCCGAGCCTCGCCCAGCTCGACGAGGCAGTCAAGGCCCTCATGGCCGAATACAAGGGCGCGAAGGTCACTGTCATCGTCGACGCAACCTTCGGTCACCGCATCGCCAAGAAAGAGCGCGCAGAGTTCGACACCGCCATCGCGAACAACGAACTGGTGGCCCCGCCCGCCGGTGCAGTCGGCAGGGGTGACGCGTTCATCCTCGCGATCGCCGACAAGGCGAACGCCGCGATTCTTTCGAACGACAGCTACCAGGAGTTCCACGGAAAATACAAGTGGCTGTTCGACGAGGGACGGCTCATCGGCGGCAAGCCGGTGCCCCTCGTCGGCTGGGTGTTCGTCGAGCGCCTGCCCGTGCGCGGACCCACGAGCCGCAGGTCGGTGCGAACCGGAACAGTGGTGAAAAAACAGGCCACTGCGAGCCCCGAGGCGAGCAAGCCGATGCCGGTACCGAAGGCTCCGCCGCCGAATGCACGTCTCAAGCAGGCGCCGCCGGCGCGGCAGCAACCCGACAAGAGGGCACAGAAGCGCGCACCCGAGAAGGCGCCGGCGAACGTCGCGATGGCGAACGACGTCGTGCCGTACCTCGAGTTCGTCGAGAAACACCCCGTCGGCTCGAAGGTGAAGGCCGTCGTGCGCTCGTACGCAGCGAACGGGGTGTCGGTGATGATCGGCGACGTCGCCGGGTACGTGCCCCTGAAGAACATGGCCAGTCCGATGCCGCGGAGTGCCCGCGACGTGTTCAAGATCGGCGATGTGGCGACACTGACGGTGGTGGGATACACACCTGCTCGTCGCAGTGTCGATCTCGGTGTGCCCGAGGTGGTTGCGTCGATGATCACGAGTGCCGCATCGCGGACGACGACCGCCAAGAAGAGCCCCGCAAAGAAGTCGGCCGCGAAGAAGGCCGCCGAGAAAAAGAGCGCCGAGAAGAAACCGACCGTGGCCAAGACTGCGAAGAAAGCCGCGGCGACGGCCGCCAAGAAGAGCCCCGCAAAGAAGGCCGTGGCAAAAAAGACTGTCGCAAAGGTGCCGGCGAAGAAGTCGCCCGCGAAGAAGACCGCAACAAAGGTGCCGGCGAAGAAGTCGCCCGCGAAGAAGTAGGGGTTCGGTTGTCCGGGACCGGGCACCGAGAACTAGCGTTTGTCCGTGCTGTTCGTGACCTGGAACGTGAATTCACTGAAGGCCCGTCTTCCGCGTGTCGAGGAGTGGCTGTCAGAGATCCAGCCCGACGTGGTGTGCCTGCAGGAGACCAAGTTGGCACAGGAGAAGTTCCCGACCGACGCAATTGCTGCCCTCGGGTACGAGAGTGCTCATTTCGGCCAGGGCCAGTGGAACGGGGTGGCGATCCTGTCGCGGGTGGGTCTCGACGATGTCGTCAACAACTTTGCCCCCGGCATCGAGCCCGACACCGAGGCCCGCATCATCAGTGCCACGTGCGGGGGAGTGCGGGTGAGTTCGGTGTACGTGCCGAACGGTCGCGAACTCGACCATGACCACTACAGGTACAAGTTGTCGTGGCTGGCGCGCCTCCGTCAGCACCTCGACGCCACCTGTTCGCCGGCAGACGACGTGATCGTCGCGGGTGACTACAACATCGCACCCGACGACCGCGACGTGTGGGACGTGAAGCAGTTCGCGAACGCCACCCACGTCAGCCAGCCCGAACGTGATGCGCTGAGGAACGTGTGCGATTTCGGAATGGAAGACACGTTCAGACTGTTCCACGACGATGCCGGCCTGTTCTCGTGGTGGGACTACCGGGGAGGCAGTTTCTACAAGGGGCACGGCATGCGGATCGACCTTCTGCTGGCGACGAAGTCCGTTGCCGCCCGT
Organism: uncultured Bifidobacterium sp.; assembly: GCA_964427545.1. Lineage (GTDB taxonomy): Bacteria > Actinomycetota > Acidimicrobiia > Acidimicrobiales > Ilumatobacteraceae > UBA2093. Next base: position 9,325 of record CAYRUT010000033.1, read on the forward strand.
TCCACGTGGACAGCAGTCGACCGCAACGCACGCAAGGGCGAGTCGCCGAGCGACCACGCACCCGTTCTGCTGAAGGTGGGCGAGTGATGGCGGGTGAGCACTTCACTTTTCCTGCGTTTCACCACCGTGACCGCGAACTCACAGAGGGCGATCTTGCGCGCATCCAGATGGCGCACGAACTGCGGGGCCTCTTGTACAGGTCGTTCATGACGACCGCACCGACCGAGACGATCCTCGCGGTGCAGCAAGAGATCGCGCGTCTGCGTGCGATGCTCGACCGTGGCGGCGAACCCGGCACGGCGGCGGCCGAGTCGCACTTCTCAGACCGCAGCCCCTTCTACGGATCGATGAACCCGTTGTCGATGCCGATGCAGCTGTCGTTCGACGAGAGTGTCGGCGAGTTCGGTGCAGTGCTCGGCGACGTGGTGTTCACCGAGCCGTACGAGGGGCCGCCCGGGCACTGCCACGGCGGGTTCATCGCCGGGGCGTTCGACGAGGTTCTGGGCATGACGCAGTCGTTGACGGGCCGCCCGGGAATGACCGGCAAACTCTCGATCACGTACCGGTCGCCGACCCCGCTGCACACGAAGATCAGGTTCAAGGGGTGGGTCGACCGTGTCGACGGGCGCAAGATCTTCACGAAGGGCACGGCCCACAACGGCGACACCCTGTGCGCCGAGGCCGAGGCGTTGTTCCTGTCGATGCCCGAGGAACTCATGCACCGGCTGCGCAAGGGGCGCGACCTCTCTACTCCTGCAGACGGGTGAACAGCGCGAGCACAGTCTCACCGTGACGGTGCGCGAACACCGGGTCGACTGCTGCCGCAATGTCGTCGAGGGTCGGTGACCCGAGTTTCACGAGACGCTTGAGTGCACGTGTCGACAGCACAGTCTCGGGTTCGACACGGTGCAACCGCGCGACGGAGTCGCGCCACTCGACGAGTGCCTGCTCGACGGGGTTCCCTGCCGGACGCTTCGTCGCGATGTGCCGGAACTCCTCGGGGGGCGGAGACGGTGCGGGAATGTCGGTGGTGACGGTCGGAAGGAACGGCGACGGCCCCGACGGGCGGTCGTTGCGTGTGTCGGTCCATGTGATCACGAGTTCGTCTGCCGCTCTCGTCAGCGCCACGTAGGCGAGACGGGCTTCTTCGCTGCGTGCGGCGGCGGTGCGCGCACTGCGGTGCGGCAGCAGGCCCTTCTCCATGCCGGCGATGACCACGAACGACCATTCGCGGCCTTTCGCCGCGTGGAAAGAGAGAACATCGACCCCGACGGACTCCTGCACGTCGGCAGACGTGGCGAGCCACGAGCCGAATGTGCGCCCGTCGACCGAGCCCACACGGTTCTCGTCGAGAAACTGCCGCACCAACATTGCGACGGCGACGTCTGCGTCGTCGGGGTCGTAGTCGCCCGTGTCGAGAACATCGGCGGCCCAGACCGACAGGCTCTCCCTGCTCGTGAGTTCTGTCGCGGCGCCGACGGCGCGACCCCACGACCCGCCGCGACGTGCCGATCTCACCGGGATGCACGCCCGCAGGAGGCTGTCACGTGCCTCGTTGGCCGTCGAGTTCACCCGGGTCAGAACCGCGATGTCGCCCCACGGCACGCCGCGCGCCGATGCCCGTGTCACCGCCTTGACGATCGCGTTCATCTCGTCGACCTCGTCAGCGTGCCGTTGCAGGACCACCGGCGCCCCGTTCGGGCGTTGTGACCGGGCGTCGGCGCTCTGGCCGTCTCGTGCGAGGGTGTTCACCGCCATGGTGACGATCTCGGGTGTGCAGCGGTAGTTCGACGGCAACGAGAGAACCGTGGCCGGTGCATCGATGCCCGGCAGAGCATCGAAGAGTGACCTGTCGGCACCGTTGAACCCGTAGATGGCCTGGTTCGGGTCGCCGACCAGGAACAGGTCGGGTTTCGACGGCAACAGGATCTTCAGGAACTCGTACTGCAAGGGGTTCATGTCCTGGGCCTCGTCGACCGACACGTGCCTGAACTGGAAGCGGATCGACTCGGCAAATCGTGGGTCTTTCGTGGCCTCCCTCACCACCGAGGTGAGGAAATCGTTGAGGTCGACGATGCCGCGCTTCTTCTTCGTCTTCTCGTAGTTCTCGAACACATCAGCAAAACGCGCCTCACCGAGCGGCACCCGCATGCCCGCGGCGGTGAGTTGTTTGGCCGCGGCTGCAGGGGTGATCATGCGTGCGTGGCACCAGTCGACGGCGGCCAGCACGTCGTTCACCCCGCCCGCCCGCGCGTCGTCACCCATGCACACCGACATGACAGACGAGCGGTTGTTGATGATGACCGGCGCGCGACGGCCCTTGTCCTCGAGGTGCTGCAGCATCAGCCGTCGGGCTATTGCATGGAACGTGCCGATGGTCGGTCGTCCGTCGAGGTCGTACTGGGCGAGCCGCGCCCGCATCTCCGTTGCTGCCTGGCGGGTGAAAGTGATGGCAAGAGTGCGTTCGGCATCAGCAGTCTCGCTCGCGACGCGCCAGGCGATGCGACGCGTGAGCACCGTCGTTTTTCCCGAACCCGCCCCTGCACGCACCACGACCACACCGACGGGTGCGCTCACTGCGGCGCGCTGGTCCGGGTCGAGACCCGACAGCAACGAACCAGGGGTCGGTCTTGCGGTGTCGTCGTCGATACCCCGGATGTGCACAGTCAGAAACTAGGCGGTTGCTACCCTTCGGCACATGCCCTTTCCGCGCCGACTCCTGAACGACAACGAAAACATGGTTCTCGACCTGCACCCGCACTGGTGGTTCTTCGGCCCGTCGGCCATCAGCCTCGGCGTATCGATGGTGGGGGTGCTGTGGGTGCGGTCCCTGGTGTCGGGCTGGTTGTCCACCGTCATCGGGTACTTCGCGCTCGGCATCATCGTCGTGCTGGCCGCACGGCTGGCCGTCGACGTGGTGAAGTGGCGCACCACGTATTTCGTGGTCACGACCGAGCGCATCATCTTCCGTCAGGGCGTCGTCGCGCGTGAGGGCGTCGAGATCCCGCTCGACCGAATGGCGAACGTGAACTTCAAGCAGACGGCACTCGAGCGTCTGCTCGGGGTCGGCGACATCCTGCTGCAGTCAGGCGGCGAAGACGGCGAACAGACCTTCAGCGACATCAGTCGCCCGGACGAGGTGCAAAAGACCATCATCTCGACGCTGTCCGACCGGTCGAACCGACGGTTCGAGGGCGCGCCGTCGTTGGCGGGGGTGGCACGCGAACTCGAGCGACTCGAGGCCCTGCGCGACCGGGGCACCCTGACCGAGGCCGAGTTCGAGGAGCAGAAGCGCAGACTTCTCGGGTAACCGGCACCTCCGTTGTCGCCGCCGACGTGCGACCTGTGAGAATGGGGGAATGCCTCAAGCCACACTGCCCTCGGGAATCTCCATCGAGTTCGAAACTCACGGCGACCCAAAGAACCCGACCCTGCTCTGGATCATGGGTTTCACCGCGCAGCTCACTGCATGGCACCCCGAGTTCCTGAAGATGTTCGTCGACAACGGGTTCCACAACGTGGTGTTCGACAACCGCGACTGCGGGCTCTCGCACAAGCACGACGGTGTCGTCGTCGAGACCGACAAGGTCACCCTGCAGGCGATGATGGGCGAAGAGGTCACGGTTCCTGTTCCGTACACCCTGCACGACATGGCCGACGATGCCGTCGGTGTGCTCGACCATCTCGGCATCGAGAAGGCGCACGTTCTCGGTGCGTCGATGGGCGGCATGATCGCCCAGACCGTCGCTCTCCGTCACGGTCACCGCGTGCACAGCCTCACCTCGATCATGTCGGTGACCGGTGACCTCGCCTACGGCACGCCCACCGAAGAGGCAATGGCTGCGCTTCTTGCACCTCCTGCACCCGACCGCGCGGCGTACGTCGAGGGGGCAAAGAACTGGGCCGTGTGGTGCTCGAAGAAGTACTTCGACATCGACGAGGCGCGTGAACGCGCCGGCAGCGACTACGACCGCAGTTTCTATCCCGAGGGCGCCCACCGTCAGCTCGCCGCCATCTACTCGTCGGGTGACCGCAGCGAGGCACTGCGGTCACTGACGGTTCCGACACTCGTCATCCACGGTCGCGACGACACGTTGCTGACACCGTCGGGAGGCGAACGAACCGCGGAACTCATCCCGGGTTCCACCTTCCTGTTCGTGTCCGACATGGGCCACGACATGCCGAGGCCACTGTGGCCCCTGTATGTCGACGCAATCACGTCGCACGTTCGCCGCTCCCAGTCGTAAACCCGCGTCGGCACCCACCGTCGCCCCATCACAGAACCACAAAGGAACAGCCATGGCCGGACCATTGACCGGATACAGGATCATCGAGATTGCGGGAATCGGGCCAGGGCCCTTCGCCGCAATGCTGCTCGCAGACATGGGTGCCGAGGTGATCCGTGTCGACCGTGCACAGGCCGTTCGCGGGCCGGCACCCGCCACACCTGCCGGTGACCTCATGTTGCGCGGGCGGCGAAACATCGCCCTCGACCTGAAGAACCCCGACGGTGTGGAGGCGTTGCTGCAGCTCGTCGAGAACGCCGATGCACTGATCGAGGGGTTCCGCCCGGGCGTGATGGAGCGCCTGGGGGTCGGGCCCGACGTCTGCCTCGCGCGCAACCCGAGACTCGTGTTCGGCCGCATGACCGGATGGGGTCAGGAGGGCATGTACGCACAGGCCGCGGGTCACGACATCAACTACATCGCCCTCGCAGGTTCGCTCGCTCACTTCGCACGTGCAGGCGAGATGCCCGTGCCGCCGTTGAACATGGTCGGCGACTTCGGCGGCGGCGGGATGTTCCTCGCCTACGGGGTCGTGTGTGCACTGCTCGAGGCGCAGAAGTCGGGCGCCGGCCAGGTGGTCGACACTGCGATGGTCGACGGCGCAGCGGTTCTGATGACCATGTTCTGGTCGTTCAAGTCGATGGGCATCTTCAACGAGAACGCCCCCGGCACGAACCTTCTCGACACCGGCGCACACTTCTACGACGTGTTCGAGTGCAGCGACGGCAGGTACGTCTCGCTCGGTTCGATCGAGCCGCAGTTCTATGCAGAGCTGCTGCGGCTCACCGGTCTCGAGGGTGACCCGGAATTCGCGAAGCAGATGGATTCGTCGCAGTGGCCGCACCTGAAGGAACGCCTGCGGGGAGTGATGAAGCAGAAGACCCGCGACGAATGGTGCGCGATCATGGAGGCGACAGACGTGTGTTTCGCACCGGTGCTCACGATGAGCGAGGCCGCCGCGCACCCGCACAACGTCGAGCGCAAGACGTTCGTCAACGTGAACGGCCACCCGCAACCTGCACCGGCCCCGCGTTTCTCGCGCACCTCACCGACGATCGACCGGCCCTCCGCCCACCCGGGCCAGCACACGACCGAGGTGCTCGCGGAGTGGGGCGTGAAGAACATCGACGCTCTGCTCGCGAACGGCGCGGCAAAGCAGGCCTAGTGGCAACCCTCGTCTGTTTCCACGCACATCCCGATGACGAGTGCATCGGCACCGGCGGAACCATCGCGCGCGCATCGGCCGATGGTCACCGTGTGGTGCTCGTGGTCGCCACCAACGGTGATCACGGCGAGATTCCTGCTGACATGCCGGCGGGGGAGACGTTGGTGTCGGTCAGACACCGGGAAACCCTCGCTTCTGCGGAGACTCTCGGTGTGCACCGCGTGGTGTTCCTCGGCTACGAAGACAGCGGCATGACCGGGTGGGAACAGAACGCCAACCCGGGCGCCTTCTGCAATGCGTCTCTCGACGAGGCCGCGCACAGGCTTGCCGCGGTGCTGCGCGAGGAGAACGCAGACGTGATGACCACCTACGACTGGCACGGCGGCTACGGCCACCCTGACCACATCATGGTGCACAAGGTCGGACACCGCGCCGCGGAGTTGGTCCCGGGCGTGCGAGTTCTCGAGGGCACCATGAACCGGGACCAGATGCGTCGCGGTCTGCAGGCGGCGCGCGACGCCGGGATGCTGCCCCCCGACAGGGAGGACTTCGACCCGGACGGCCCGATGGACGACGGCAACCCGATGGGGTCTCTCGAGTCGGAGATCAATCTGAAGGTCGACGTGACCGCGTTCGCCCCGTTGAAGCGTGCGGCAATGAAGTGCCACGCGAGCCAGTTGGGTGACTCGAGTTTCTTCCTGTCGATGGACGAAGACCGCTTCGCGCAGCAGTTCGGATTCGAGTGGTTCATCGACCCGAAGAGCGATGCGCCGATGCGCGACGGCTGGATCTTCGAGTGACCCGCGTGTACATGGTGCGACACGGTCGCGCCGCCGCCGGGTGGGACGTCGACCCCGACCCGCCGCTCGACGAACTCGGCCGCAGCCAGGCGCTCGCAGTGGCGGGAAAACTGTCGTCGCACGGGCCACTGCAGGTCATGTCGAGCCCGTTGTTGCGGTGCCAGCAGACGGCCTTCCCGTTGGCCACCGCATGGAGGCGCGAGGTGTCGATCGAACCCCGTGTGGGGGAGATCCCCTCGCCCGATGGCTACGTACTCGCCGACCGGGTCACGTGGCTGCGTGAGGTGATGGCAGGCACGTGGTCGCAGGCCGCCGAGTCATCAGGCGAGAAATATGCCGCGTACCGACGCAGCATCGCCGACTGCATCGCGGGTTTGACGGTCGACACGGTGGTGTTCAGCCACTTCGTGGCGATCAACGCGGTGATCGGCGCGGCCACCGACGACGACAGGGTTCTCATCGCGAGCCTCGACAACTGTTCGGTCACCACACTCGACGTGGACAACGGCGTCATCAACCTCGTCGAGGTCGGCGGCGAGGCCGACACGCTCATCCGCTAGTAGATTGGAACCCGATGTCGTCGTCGTTGCTTGATCTCCACACGTCGTGGGCCTGGATTGCCATCATCAGCAACGGTCTCGCCGGGCTGTGGGCACTCGCCGCGCACAAGGTGATGCCCCTTCGCACCAGGGCGTTGTGGTGGTTCACAGGTCTCGCGCAGGTCACGATCTTTGTCCAGGTGGCGCTCGGCGTGATCCTCGTGAACAAGGAGAAACTCGAGTTCCCGGCGTTCCACGCCTTCTACGGGTTCGTGTCGATCATGGCGGTTGCGATCATCTACTCGTACCGCGCACAGTTGAAGTCACGCCTGTACCTGCTGTACGGCGGCGGGGGGCTCTTCCTGATGGGCCTCGGCATCCGCGCGATGCTCGTTGGCCA
>CAYRUT010000034.1:0-16359 GCA_964427545.1 uncultured Bifidobacterium sp.
TCATCGCGTCGATCGACTTGATGCCCGTCTGCAGCGGCTCGTGCACGGGCTTGCGACCCATGATTCCGGGGGCCTGGATCTCGACGCGGCGGTCGATGCCGCCGACGATGTCGCCCTTGCCGTCGATCGGCTGGCCGAGCGCGTTCACCACGCGGCCGAGCAGTGCGTCACCGACGGGCACCGAAAGGATGCGGCCGGTGGCCTTCACGGGCTGGCCTTCCTCGATTGCGTCGGCGTCACCGAGAACCACGGCGCCGATCTGCGACTCGTCGAGGTTCAGCGCGATGCCCACCGTGCCGTCCTCGAACTCGAGAAGTTCGTTCACTGCACAGTCGGGCAGGCCGGTGACGCGTGCGATGCCGTCGCCAACCTCGGCGACGCGACCGACGGTGCGTGCCTCGAGCGACTGCGAGTAGCCGGCGAGACCGCCGGTAATCGCCGATGCGATGTCACTAGCGGAGAGTGTGATGTCTGCCATGTCTTCCTTCTTTCGCGAAATTCTTTACAACCGGCTCTTCAGCTGGTCGAGTCGGTTACGTACGGATCCGTCGATGACCTTGTCGCCGACCGTGGCGACGAGCCCGCCGACCACTGACGGGTCGACGATGACCTTCAGGTTCACGTCGGAACCTGTGGCCTTCTTGAGGGCCTCGGCGAGACGACGCTGCTGGTCGTCTGTCAGGGCGACCGCGCTGCGCACTTCTGCGACTTCGCGACCCGACCCCTGGGCGACCTTGCTGCTGACGCGCTCGGCGATGGTGCGCAACTGGCGTGCGTGGCCGGAACCGATGACGAGAGCAATCAACTGCGTGGTGAGACGGTGGGCCTTGCCCTCGAGCAGCTTCTCGACGATCTGCTGACGCACCTCGCTGGGGAGAAGCTCGTCGCCCAACTTGCTGCGCAGGTCGTCGCTGGCGTCGATGCTGCGCACGACACTCGAGAACTCGGACTCGACCTGGGCGAGAACACCCTCTGCCTCGGCGAGGTTGACGATCGACTCGACGAACACGTCGACTGTTGCGGCGCTCATCGTGCGGCTCCCACGTTGCTGATGAAGTTCTCGATGAGGTCCTGGCGCACGGTGTCGTTCACCGCGTTCGCCACGACCTGCTCGACCGCGATGCGCGAGAGGCGCTTGATGTCTGACTCGAGTTCCTCGCGGACGCGGCCGGCTGCGTTGGCGATGTCGGCCATTGCCTTCGCCTCGATGTCGGCCATCTCTGCCGCGATGCGGGTGCGCCCGTCGGCGAGAACGGCTGCGGCCTGCGAGTCTGCCTCGGCAAGGATGCGCGCACGCTCGGACGTGATGTCGCCGAGTGCCGTGCGGATCTTGCCCGCCTCGATCTCGGCCGCGTCTCGTGTTGCCTGCGCGCTGTCGATGTCTGCCTGGATGCGAGCCGTGCGGTCGCTGAGCGACTTCTTGATCATCGGGCCCGCGAACTTCGCGAGGGCAGCGATGACGAGCACCGATGCGAGTCCGCCGTAGATGATCTCTGCGGTCTCGGGAAGCAGCCAGTGGTGCGTCTCGTAGGTCAGCTCACCTCCGGCAGCTGCGAAAAGCGACGAGAAGACGTTGTTCATCGTGAACCTGCACTTTGCATGGCGGCAGCAACCGCTGCCTGAACGACTGATGCATCAGGAGCACGGCCGGACGCGAGTTCGGCGGCTCTCGAGGCAACCTGGGCAACTGCCGCGGCGACCTCACCCTTGGCCGCCTCGCGTGCTGCTGCTGTCTGCTGGTCTGCCTCGGCCCGCGCTGCCGCGATGCGTGAGTTGACCTGCGCCAACTGCGCCGTGCGCTCACTGTCGACGGTCTGGCGTGCCGCATCGATGCGCGCTGCCGCCTCTGCACGGGCGGCGGCGAGCGCCTTCTCGTACTCGGCGACATCGGACTGGGCGGCCATCTTCACCTGGTCGGCACCCTCGATGTTTCCGCGAATGTCGGCGTAACGCGCCTCCATCCCCTTCTTCAGCTTCGGGAACAGGAAGTAGCGCAGGATGACGAACAGAACAATGAATGATCCGCCGGCCCATGCCAGTTCCTTTGTTTCCGGTGCAATCGGGTTCGGTGCGGTCTTGACCTCGGTGGTGGTTTCACCACTCTCGGCAGACACGAGTTGCACCCGGACGAGGTGTCCGTTCGATTGGTTGACTATCGCAGTCGGCATTTCAGCTCCTGGACTCCGCAAAAACGGAGATCGATTGTGAACGTGGACTCAGTCGCGGATCAGGCGAACTTGAGAAGAATGAACACCACGAAGCCGATGAGCGCGAGCGCCTCGGTGAACGCGATGCCAAGGAACATGGTGGTACGGACCATGCCGGCCGCCTCGGGCTGGCGGGCCATGGCCTCGACGGACTTGCCGACGAGGTAACCGATGCCGATTCCCGGTCCGATCGCAGCAAGACCGTAGGCGTAGCCCGCCGATGCTGCTGCTGCATTGTTCTTGAGTTCGGCGGGGGTGATTTCCGCCGCAACGATGCGTGCAATTGCTTCCATTTTTGTTTTCTCCTGGTTAGGTAGTTGGTTGGGAGACCGTTGTTGTCTAGTGCTCTGGGTGCGTCGCGCCGCCGATGTACACGGCGGTGAGCATCGCGAAGATGTATGCCTGCAGGAATGCCACCAGAACTTCGAACGACGTCAAGAAGATGAGCATGAAGAACGGCAGGATCCCGACGGGAATCAGCACTTTGTCTTTCGCCTGGAACAACGCCTCGGAGAGAAGCGCGAACGTGACGAGAAGAATGTGACCGGCCATCATGTTCGCGAAAAGACGAACGGCCAGCGAGAACGGGCGCACGATGATCGCCGAGATGAACTCGATCGGCGTCACGAGAATGTAGAGCGCCTTCGGCACGCCCGGGGGGAAGAGCGTGCTCTTGAAGTAGCCGCCCACACCCTGGTGCTTGATGCCGGTCGCGTTGTAGATGACCCACACCATCAGGGCGAGGAACAGCGGCACAGCCATTCGTGCGGTGGCGGGCATCTGGAAGAACGGAATGATCCCCGGCACGTTGCACAGGTAGATGAAGAGGAACATCGTGAGAAGGAACGGGGTCCATGCGAGCCCGTCCTTGCCCATGGTCTGCATGACCACGCCGTTCTCGATGAACTCGACGATGGTCTCGGCGAAGTTGCGGATGCCGCGGGGTGCTTCCTTGTGGTCCTGACGGACTGCGAGAAGGAAGATGACCGTGCTGATGACCACGGCGAGCACAGCGATCAGTGCGATCTTGTTGAACCCGGGGAAGATGTCTTTCCACCGGAGGATTGAGTTGATTTCTGGGAACTCGAGGGCAATCACGATTCAGTCCTTCAGGGGTTTCTCAGCGGCGCCGGACGGCACCCATTCTGTCTTATTGGGACGCAGTCCCGGAAATGCAAGTGAGGCGGCGATGAACTTCATCTCCCAGAACAGGAGCCCGAGGTGGGAGACGATGAGGGTGATCCCGAGTGCGGGCAGCGACACCCACGACACGTCGCGCACGAGGAAGACCGCGAGCGCGATGAGACCCAGCCGGATGAGGTATCCGAACAGGCTGACCCCCATCATCAGGGCAAGCGAGATCGGGGCGGCCCACGAGATCAGGGCGGCCGCAAGCCCAAAGTTCACAAGGACAATCGCCAATCCGAGACCTGCAGACCACGCGCCGTTGATGCCCCAGATGATGCCGCCGACGACCATCACAGCCGGTGCCACCATGAGCCCCCGTTTGATGATGTCGCGCGACACGGTGACCTCGGGGGCGAGCCCCTGGGAGGCCATTGCGAGAGGCGACGGTGACGAGCTCATCGGGTCTCTCCGCGCACCGATGCGGCCCGTTCTTCCTCGAGGTGACGCATGGCACTCGAGTACGAGTAGTACATCTTCACGAATTGGCCGACCACCGCGAAGACGGTGAGCACGATCATGAACACCGGCGTCGTGCCGAGCAGAGCATCGAGACCGAAGCCGATGAGGAAGAACACGACGATGCCGCCGGCAAGTTCCGCGCCCTGGGACACACCCGAGTCGAGCGCAGTCGGCTTCGGCTTCGGCAAGAACTTCAAACGGGGGCACCTTCAGACGGCCTGGGTTCCCCAGGACTTTGTGAAACTATCCACAATCTAGGCGCGAGGCCGCAAAACGGTCAAACCAACGGGCGCGAACACTTGTCACAGACCCGCTGATGCCCCCCATTGACTACATGTCGGAAATCTCGGCGTGATACTCGGAGAAGAACAGGGCCAGCTGGGTGCGGTTCTCCTTGTTGAAACGCGACAGCATCCTCGACACCCGGTTCCTCACTGTCTGCAGGCCGAGATACACGGTCTCGGCTATTTGTTTGTCGGAGTACCCGAGGGCGATCAGACGGGCAATGTGCCGGTCGTTGGCGTCGAGTTTGCGCAGCACCCCCAGACCGCGCTTCTCGAGTGTCTCGGCGGCACTGCGGACCTCGGCAGGGTTGATCAGCCGCAGACCCGACGCAACGTCGCGAATGGTGCGCACCAGGCCGTCGGCACTGCCCGTCTTCAGGAGAAACGCGCTCGCGCCGAGTTCGTAGGCAGACACAAGGGCCTCGTCAGAATCGAACGAGGTCAACATGATGATCTTGATCTCCGGGTGGTCGGCAACCACGAAGCGGGCGACATCGAGCCCCGACTCCCCGTTCAGCCGGACATCCATCACCAGAATCTCGGGAACCTCGTTCTCGATGACCTGCCTCGTCGTGACGAGAGAATCCGACACGCCGATGACGTTGACGTCGTCTTCGTGACTGATCACATCGGCCAGTGCCTGACGCACCATCTCGTGGTCGTCACAGATTGCAACCGTGATCATTCACTCCCCCCCCCAGAAATGTGGGAATGACCCACCGAATGGTCGTACCGGCGGTACTGCTGGATGTCATCTCCATTTTTCCTCCTAAGGATTCGGCGCGTTCGCGCAGGTTGTGGAGACCGTTTCTGTTCACCGCATCGGGTGCCACACCGCAACCGTTGTCAGAGAGAGTCACGGAGAGTTCACCGTCTGCGGCACGGACATCGACCGCGAGGGCTGTTGCGCCGCCGTGGCGAACCGAATTGGAGGCGCCCTCGGTGCAGACAGCACGAATGTGGCCGTTCAGGGCATCGCTCAACTCGGGCGCATCGATGGTGAGGTCGAGGCTTGCGTCTGTCGGCAGCAGGATCGGTATCAGCGCATCTTCGATCTGCAGCCGCAACGAGCTGGAGTGGCGGCTCTCGATGTTGAAGATCTCGCGCCGGATCTCTGCAATCACGTCTGCGATGGAATCGATCGCCGAACTGATCGCCTTGGCCTCCTCGTGGTGCGCCTTGCGCAGCGACATCGACAACGACAGCGACGTCGCGTAGAGGTTCTGGATCACGGTGTCGTGCAGCCCGCGGGCAATCCGCTCGCGATCCACGGCAAGCGCACGCTTGCGGCTCGCGACTGCGAGCAGCGACTTCGTGTCGTTCTGGAGCTCGTGGATCTGCCTGTGTTCGGTCAGGTCGGGCGTGGTCGTGATGACGACGTCACCGACGCGCTGCCACCGGCACCAGTACAGGAGACCGTCGAGCTGCTCGACACCCCGGTACTTCGAGATGAACTCCTGGGTGAGTGTCACGGTCTGGAACGAGGAACCCTCGGCCCATGCCAGGGACAGATGTGCGATTCCCGGGATCGGGTGAACGTAGATCTCGCTGAGCAACGTGCCGACCCGGAGTTTGTTGCGTCTGACTCTCTCGAACGAGTGGTTCCACCAGAGCAGGGAGCCGTCGACGACCGCACCGAAGTCGTCGACAACGGGTTTCCAGACGGCGACGTTGTCGCGCCACTCCGAGATGAACAACGCGAGTTGATTCGATGAGATGCCCTCGAAAGCATCATTTTTGTGTGCAATGAGTGTCACAAGGCGAAGGTAACGAATTCGTTCCGACGCGTTTGTACTTACGCCTGTTTCCCCGGCGTACTTTCATCCTTTCTTGATCGTTCGAGATCAGGATGAAGAACGGTGTAGAGAAACAACACGAGACCGAGCAGCCCGAACGGCGCGTAGTTCGTCGTGGTGCGGTTGAACGCGGGGTACAGAACGAACGCGGAGAGCAGTGCCGTCCAGAGCCACAGTATCGCCACTGCCCGACGCGGCCCGTGACCCAGTGCAATGAGACGGTGATGCAGATGCCCCTTGTCGGCAGTGGCGAAACCCTGCCGTTTTCTCACGCGACGGACTATCGCGAACAACACGTCGAACACCGGTACGCCGAGAATGATGAGCGGAATCGCGATCGGAGCGAGGAAGAAATAGGTCTGGCCACTGAAGGCCTGGGTGGTGGGGTCTGCACGACCCCCCACGACGCTTGTCGACACGGCGACGAGGAAGCCGAGCAGGTACGCGCCGCCGTCGCCCATGAAGATGCTGGCACCGTTGAAGTTGAACGGAAGGAACCCGAGACAGACCCCGACGGTGATGATCGCGATCAACGGCCCGACGTTCGGCTCTGACAGAAGGCCGAGACCCGACAGATGGCGCGAGTAGATGAAGAACGCCAACGACCCGATGGCGACGATTCCGGCGGCGAGGCCGTCGAGGCCGTCGATCAGGTTGACCGCCTGCGTCATCGCCAGCAACCAGACCACCGTCACGATCGGCACCCAGTCGTTCGACAGCTGCAGAACCCCGAGGAACGGGATGCGGAAATAGAACATGGTGACCCCGAACCAGACGAGCACCAGTCCCGTGGCGATCACCGCCACCACGCGCGCGGGTGCCGAGATGTCGCGCACGTCGTCGATCACGCCGACGACGAGGATCAACGCCGCACCCAGCAAGACGCCGACAGACTCGCTGTTTCCGTCGAAGAGACCGTTGAAACGGTCCATCTGCCAGGCGAGCGTGAGTGCGGCCACGACTCCGGCGAACATCGCGATGCCGCCGACGTCAGGGGTGGGCACCGTGTGCACCTTCCGGTCTCCCGGCATCGCGACCCAGTTGCGCGCACGCGCGAATGCCCTGACCACGGGCGTCGTCGCGAGAGTCACCAACATGGCGCAGGCGCCGATGAAGAGATAGCCGGTGGTGTCCCCCATTACGGAGACAGCCTAGGAGACACCGCCGAGCGCCCTAGAAGGGCTCGGGATACACGGGGAAACGCAGGCACAGTTCTGCGACCTTGGCCCGCACCGACGCGATCGCCGCCGTGTCGTCACGATGCCTCAGTGCCTCGGCGATCAGCGATGCAATCACCGGCATCTCCGCCTCGGTCATGCCCTGTGTCGTCACGCTCGGTGTGCCGATGCGGACTCCCGACGTCACGAACGGGCTGCGCGGGTCGTCGGGAACCGTGTTCTTGTTCAGCGTGATGCCCGCGTCGTCGAGCACGAGCTGGGCCACCTTGCCGGTGCACTCCGCATCGAAGGGCCGCAGGTCGACCACCATCAGATGGTTGTCGGTGCCGCCGCTGACGAGACGGAAACCCTCGTTGGCGAGCGCAGACGCGAGGGCCGCGGCGTTCTTCACGATCTGCTGCGCGTATGCCTTGAACGACGGGTCGAGGGCCTCGCGGAACGCAACCGCCTTCGCGGCCACCACGTGCTCGAGCGGGCCGCCCTGGCTGCCGGGGAACACCGCCTTGTCGATGGCCTGCGCATGCTCGGCCTTCGACAGGATGCAACCCCCGCGCGGGCCGCGCAGTGTCTTGTGGGTGGTGAAGGTGACCACGTCGGCGTACGGAACGGGGTTCGGGTGCGCACCACCCGCCACGAGGCCGGCCAGGTGTGCAATGTCGAACATCAACAGTGCACCGACCTCGTCTGCGATCGCCTTGAACGGCTCGGGGTCGAGCCGTCGCGGGTAACTCGTGGTTCCCGCAACGATCATCTTCGGCCGGTGCTTCAGTGCCAGTTCCCGCACGTTGTCGAAGTCGATGCGCTCGTCTCCCGGGGTGACCCCGTACGACTTGAAGTCGTACAGGATTCCGCTCGCGTTCACGGGCGACCCGTGGGTGAGATGACCACCGTGGTCGAGACTCAGGCCGAGAATTGTGTCGCCGGGCTTCAGCAGACCGAGATACACCGACATGTTCGCACTGGCACCAGAGTGAGGCTGCACGTTGGCGTGGTCGGCGCCGAACAACTGCTTCACGCGCGAGATCGCGAGGGCCTCGATCTCGTCGACGTTCACGTTGCCGCCGTAGTAGCGCTTGCCCGGGTACCCCTCGCTGTACTTGTTGGTGAGGATCGACCCAGTCGCCTTCATCACCGCCGGTGACGTGAAGTTCTCGCTCGCGATCAACTGCAGGCCCGTGGTCTGGCGGATCCGTTCCTTCTCGAGAAGCGCAAAGACCTCTGAGTCGGGGTTGGTGTCTGAGGGGAACGGCATCAGTTGCTCGCTTCTTGTTGCTCGATCTCGGCCAGCTGCGCCACACGGCGTTCATGACGGCCTGCTTCGAAGGGGGTTGAAAGGAACGTCGCCAGGATCTCCTCGGCGAGACCCTCGCCGACGACCCGTGCACCCATCGACAGAACGTTCGCGTTGTTGTGTGCACGTGCCATCCGCGCGGTGTAGAGGTCGTTGCACAGCGCCGCACGGACCCCGCGCACCTTGTTGGCGGCGAGTTGCTCGCCCTGACCGCTGCCGCCGAGCACGATTCCGAGGTCGGCCTGGCCGTCGCGCACGCGTCTCCCGACTGCGGCGCAGATCGGCGGGTAGTCGCAGCTCTCCGTCGAGTGCGTGCCGAGGTCGTCGACATCGTGCCCCTGGTTCGTCAGCACCTCGATGAGGTGCTGCTTCAGGACGTAGCCGGCATGATCTGCGCCGATTGCGATGCGTGACATTCCGTTCAGAGTAGTAGGGGCACGGCATGCACGACCTAGCGTCTGACACATGACACTTGACCCACGTACCCCTGTCCTCATCGGCACCGGACAGGTCGTTCAACGCGCCGAGGGTCTCGACGACGCCCGCGACCCCGTGGCCCTCATGGTCGAGGCGGTCCGGCTCGCGTGTGGCGACGCAGGCATTCCCGTCGGCACCGACAACCCCGACGCAGTGCGGGTGGTCAGCCTGCTGTCGTGGAAGTACGGAAACCCTGCCGAACTCATCGCCGCAGACCTCGGGCTCTCACCTTTCGAGACTGGCTACTCGGCAATGGGCGGCAACACGCCCCAGACGCTGGTCAACTCGGCCTGTCGCCAGATACAGGCGGGCGACATCGACTACGTGGTGCTCGCCGGCGGGGAGACCACCCGCACCCGCGCGCGCTACCGCAAGGCCGGGGTCGAGCCCGGGTGGCGCACGACCGACTCTGTTCCCGTGTTGGTCTCGGAGGACCTGCGCATGAACATGCAAGAAGAGATCGACCGCAAGATCGTGATGCCGATCCAGATCTACCCGATGTTCGAGACCGCACTGCGTGCCCGGGCAGGCCGCGGCATTGCCGAGCACCAGACGCACATCAGTGAGCTGTGGTCGAGGTTCAGCCACGTTGCGGCACAGAACCCGTATGCGTGGTCGCAGAAGGCGTACTCACCCGAGGAGATACGCACGCCGACGCCGAACAACCGCATGATCGGTTTCCCCTACACCAAGTTCATGAACTCGAACAACGACGTCGACATGGCCGCAGCGCTGCTGCTGTGTTCAGTGGAGAAGGCCGAGCTCATGGGTGTCCCGCGTGACCGCTGGATCTTCCCGCACTCAGGGAGCGATGCCCACGAACACGCCTTCGTGTCGCACAGGCATCATTTCTACGACACTCCGGCGATCGAACTCGCCGGACGACGCGTGCTCGAGCTTGCAGGACTCACCATCGACGAGGTCGACCTTGTCGACCTGTATTCGTGCTTCCCCTCGGCGGTACAGCTCGGCGCAAAATCGCTCGGCCTCGACATCTCCTCCCAGCTCACGCGCACCGGCGGCCTGCCGTTCGCGGGCGGCCCGTGGAACAACTACGTGATGCATGCGATCGCCACTGTCGCGCGCGAACTGCGCGACGGCGTCGGTTCCACCGGCCTCGTGTGGGCGAACGGCGGCTACACCACGAAGCACGCTTTCGGCGTGTACTCATCGCAACCACCCACGCAGGGTTTCCGGTACGACTACCCGCAGGCACAGATCGACGCTCTGCCCAGCCGAAGCCTTGCGTCGCCGGCCGAGGCCGCCGGTGACGCAACGGTCGAGGCGTACTCGGTGATGCACGACCGCGACGGACAGCCCGAGCGCAGCATCGTGTCGTGCCTGCTCGCCGACGGTCGCCGCGCATGGGCAGACACCACCGACGCCGCAATCGGCCGCGACATGTGCGAGAACGAATGGGTCGGCACGACGGTGCGTCTCGACGCCTCGGGTACTCTTCTCGCGTGAGCGATACGTTCCCACGCCAGTACGCACGTACGCAGCGACTCAGCCTCGGTGAGCCGCGCAACTTCGTGGTCTCGCCCGACGGTGCCCGTGTGGTGTTCGTGCGGTCGAGGTCAGGGGCCGATTCGGTCAACTGCCTGTGGGTGCTCGACACCGCGTCGGGAACCGAGACCGAGATCCTCGACCCCCGCACGCTCGGCACGAACCTGCAGAACCTCACCGACGAGGAACTTCGTCGTCGTGAGCGTGCGCGCGAGGGAGCGGCGGGAATCGTCACCTACGCAACCGACGATGCCGTGTCGCGCGCTGTCACGGTTCTCGGCGGCGAGGTCGTGGTCATCGACCTCGTCTCGCACGACGTCACTCTGCCCACGATTGCGCCCGGGGTGTTCGACGTTCGGCTCTCCCCCGACGGCAACACCGTGTCGTACGTGCGCGGCCGCGACCTCTGCATCAGTGACCTCAACGGCAACGAGCGTGTGCTCGCCCACGACGAAAACACCACGGTCTCGTGGGGCAGCGCCGAGTTCATCGCCGCCGAGGAGATGGGGCGCATGCGCGGATACTGGTGGTCGCCCGATTCACTGGCGCTCGCTGCGTGCCGCGTCGACGTGTCACCCGTCGACGTGTGGCACATCGCAGACCCTGCGCATCCCGAACGCCCTGCGGTCGAGCACCGCTACCCCGCCGCCGGCACCGACAATGCTCTTGTGTCTCTCCACATCGTGCCGAAAGACGGCGGCCCGATCCGCGACGTGACACTGCCCGGCGAATGGGAGTACCTCAATTCTGTGTCGTGGAACGCCGGTGGCCTCGTCGCCCAGACCCAGTCACGCGACCAGAAGCGAGTCGACATCCATCGCATCGACCCCGCAACCGGACACTCGACAATCGAGTTCACAGACACCGACCCTGCCTGGGTCGAGTTGGTGCACGGAGTTCCCTCGACGCTTCCGAACGGTTCGATCGTCACTGCAGCCGACCGTGACGGCAGCCGTCGACTCGTCATCGACGGCGAGCCGGTCACACCCGTATCGGTGCAGCTGCGCAGTGTGGTGTCGACCGGTGACACGGTCGTGTTCGTGGGCAACGACCCGTCGACGCCGTGGGTGCACAACATCTGGGCCCATGACACCGCCACGGGAGAGACCCGACAACTGACGCACATCGACGGCGTGGTCTCGGCTTCGGGAACCGTCGACAATCTCGTGCTGCGCGTCTCGACCATGACAACGTCGCGCGCCGAGTTCCACGTTCACGGAACCGGAACCACGGTCGAGTCGTTCGCCGAGGAACCTCTCGTCGACCCGAACGTGCGCATCATGTCGGTCGGACCACGCGGGATTCCCGTTGCCATCGTGACACCGCGCGACGGTGCGACCACCAGACTGCCGGTGTTGTTCGACCCCTACGGGGGCCCGCATGCCCAACGTGTGGTGGCCTCCCGCACCGCGTACCTGTCGTCGCAGTGGTTCGCCGACCAGGGCTTCATCGTGGTGATCGCAGACGGTGTCGGCACACCCGGCAAGGGCAGCGAATGGGAACGCGGGGTGTTGAACGATCTCGCGCAGGTTGTTCTCGACGACCAGGTGGAGATCGTGCGTGACCTGCCCGACCTGGAACCGCGCGCCGACACCACGAGGGTCGGAATACGCGGTTGGAGTTTCGGTGGGTATCTCGCGGCACTCGCGGTGCTGCGGCGCGGCGACGTGTTCCATTCGGCGGTGGCGGGTGCGCCGGTGACCGACTGGCGTCTCTACGACACCCACTACACCGAGCGGTACGTCGGCAACCCGAGCATCGACGACACCCACTACCGGAAGACCTCACTGATCGAGGACGCACACCGACTCGAACGGCCGTTGCTCATCATCCACGGTCTTGCCGACGACAACGTCGTGGCCGCCCACACACTGCAGTTGTCGTCTGCACTTCTGGCTGCGGGCAAACCGCACGAGGTTCTCCCGTTGTCGGGCGTCACCCACATGACCCCGCAGGAAGTCGTCGCGGAGAACCTGTTGCTGCACCAACTCGAGTTCCTGAAGCGCACACTCGCCTGACCGCCGCCGGGGCCCGTGTCGGCTACCGAGGTGCGGTGGCCGACAGAGTGCGGCGGCTACCGGGGCGCGGTGCCAGAGACGAACCGAGGTCTGCCGGCGAGATCGAGATGGGTCTCGACCTGTTCGAATCCGGCATTGGCGAAGATGCCGCACACGGCACCGGCCTGACGGTGACCCATCTCGACGATCAGCAGTCCGCCGGGCTCGAGCCACGACGGTGCCTGCGACGCGATCGTGCTGATGTCGCGGAGGCCGTCGTCACCCGAGAACAACGCAACGTGGGGTTCGTGCACGCGAACGGATTCCTGCACCTCGGGGTCATCAGCGGCGATGTAGGGCGGGTTGCTCACGAGCACCGTGAACCTGCCCGTCAGGTCTGCAGGCAGTGCGTCGCACCACGAGCCGGCAGCGAACCTCGCGCCGGCAGCCGGGCGGCCGATGCCGGCGGCGTTCGCGCGGGCAACATGCAGTGCGTCGGTCGACACGTCGGTGAGCCACACTTCTGCCGAAGCGGGCGGCAGTTCGTGCAGCAACGACAGCCCGACTGCCCCCGAACCGGTCCCGAGGTCTGCGATCAGGTGCGGGGCGGGGCGCGTCGACACGAAGCGCAGAACGTGATCGACCAGCAGTTCGGTCTCGGGGCGCGGAATCAGCACGCGCGGGTCGACCATCAGATCGAGATGACGGAACGCCCACCGGCCCATCACGTACTGAGCGGGCTCCCCGGCCAGCACGCGACGCACCATCGCACCGAGATGCAGTGCACACCGTGAACTGACAGTCTCGTCGAGCGCGGCGTCGAACTCAGGCCCGTCGCACCCGCTCGCGGTCTCGCACAACCACCTCGCAAGATGTCTGTCACCGAGCGTGTCGGCCGCCGACGACCACATCTCACGCCACGTGACGTGGTCAGCCATGTTCTGCGAGTTGGCGTGCACGCAGGTCTTCCGACAGTGCGTCGACCACCGGGTCGAGGTCACCGCCGAGGGCAGCCTGCAACTGGTACAGGGTGAAGCCGATGCGGTGGTCGGTGATCCGGTTCTCCTTGTAGTTGTAGGTGCGGATCTTCTCGCCGCGTCCGCCGCCGCCGATCTGTGCGCGCCGTTCGGCTGATGCAGCGGCTTCCTGCTCTTCCTGGCGCAGCTTCAACAGTCGTGAACGCAGCACCGTCATGGCGCGTGCGCGGTTCTGCAGCTGGCTGCGTTCGTCCTGCATGGCCACCACGACGCCGGTCGGTTTGTGCGTGATGCGCACCGCCGAGTCTGTGGTGTTCACGTGCTGGCCGCCGGCTCCCGACGCGCGGTAGACGTCGATCTGCAGATCGTTCGCGTCGATCTCGACGTCGACTTCCTCGGCCTCGGGCATCACTGCCACGGTTGCCGACGACGTGTGGATGCGGCCCTGTGCCTCTGTGGCCGGAACCCTCTGCACGCGGTGCGGCCCGCCCTCGAACCGAAGTCTGCTCCACGCGTCGTCGCCCTTGAACAACAACGTTGCCTGGTTGACACCGCCCATCTCCGAGTCGTCGACCTGGATCGTCTCGACCTGCCACCCGCGTTTTGCGGCGTACGACAGGTACATCTCCATCAGGTCGCGGGCGAACAGGTTCGCTTCCTCGCCGCCCTCGGCCCCGCGGATCTCCATGATCACGTTCTTGCCGTCGTTGGGGTCGGGCGGCAGCAACAGAACCTTCAGCAACTCCTCCAGCTCGCCCACCCGCGCCTCGGCAGCGGCGGCCTCGGCGCGGAACGAATCCCGCTCGTCACCCGAGGTCTCTGCCATCAGTTCCTTGGCGGCCTCGGCGTCACCGACGGCCTGACGCAGGTCGCGGATGCACTGGACCAGCGGCGTCAGTTGCTTGTACTTCCGCGACGCCTCGCGGAGCCGGTTCTGGTCGCCGAGAACTTCCGGGCTGCCGAGACTCACCTCGAGTTCGGTGTAGTCGCGCTCGATCGACGCAAGCCGGTCATTCATAGGCTCTCAGGCTACGGCGCGGTGATTCGCTATTTCGTCACCGCCTGGAACACGAACGAACTGCTCGACGGAAGGTAATCCACCAGACCGAACGACTTCCAACGGCCCTTCGCATAACCCGTGCCGTACACGAGACCCTTTCGCTGGTCGACCTCGGGTGACTCGACAATCTTCGTGAGGTCGCGGCCGTCATCGACGTCGACCCAGTCCCAGTCGCACATCTTCTCGCCGCTCCACTTGTGGGCAAAGAACGCACCGTAGACCGGGCCGCCTCGGGCGGAGTTGTCCGAGTAGGTGACGAAGTAGTCGATGACGCCGTCGTTGGTGAAGTCGTGCGAGTACACCTTCTCGGGCATCTGCCCCCTGACGCCCGTCAACTGCCGCGAGTCGTCGTTCCATTTCGCGCCGTCCCACCAGTAGAACGTCGCGCTGCCCTCGGTGATCAACATGGCAAAGACACCACACTCACCTTTCGACACCTTGCTCACGTCTTTCACCACGAACGACTTCACGTGCCTGCTCCACGCCTTCACAGCCGCCCCCGTCGCCCACGGCACCGTCGTCGACACGGCGGGGGGTTCGGTCGCGGTGGTGGTGACTGCCACGTCTCCCTGCGACGTGCATGCGGTCGCACCGAGAATCACGGCGTACACGAAGGGGGTCAATCGCGGCATGCGCACACAAAAATACGGCACGGGGCCCCCGCGCGCGGGGAACTAGCGGGCGTCGACGGCGACGAACTGCACCGCAAGCACGCATGCCGCCGCAAGCCGGCGCAGCGACTCAGTCACGTCGCGCGACCGGGCCGCCACGACGACACGGTTGCATCCGTGCATGTCGGCCGCATCTGCGGCAAAGGTGACGACGTCGAGGTCGATGCCGTTCACGAAGACCGCGACTGCGGCGTCTCCGTCGACGGTGGTTCCCGTGGCGACACAGGGAACAGCGTCTTTCAGGTTCGTCCGCTTCACGGGCGGGTCTGCAGGTGACAGTTCGGCGAACCCGATCGACCGGGGATTCTGCAGTGCGTTCCACCGGTGGAGACGTTCGGCGCCGAACTGGTTGAACGGATGCACCATGGCCCCGGGCTCGCGATGCACCGCGACTGCGTCGATGACGTTGCGCATGGCCTCTTCGGTCGGCATCTCGCCGTGCACCATCGCGAATGCCTCCCGGTCGTTCACACCCATACCCACCTCGAGTCGCGCGACGCCGGTTGTTGCGTCGTCGACGACCCTGCACATCTCGAGTCCGCGCACCTCACCCACGACGACACCATGCTCGATGACGGCATCGGCGCCGGCCGACGTGATGACGGGGATCAGGGCCGCGTGCGAGTCACGGGCACCGACAGACGGAAGATGGGGTTCTGCAACCGCGGGCAACAGCGACTTTTCGTTCACGTGCCACACGCTCACCGGCAACGAGAACAACGCGGCACGGCGGGCGACGATGCCCGAGTCGCGTTCGACCAGAAGGTGAACATGACGGTCGAACTTCAGCGACCAGGCGAGTGATGGCCCGAGGGACCGTGATGCGTCGCCGTCGACGAGTATCCAGACGTGTTCGCCGGTGACCAGGGCTGCACCGAGGGCGAACACCTCGGGCGTTCCTTCGGGATCCGACTCGAGGCCCAGGTGCCCACGCACGAGAGCGCGCAGCTTGAGCGACAGAAGCCGTGACCGACGCTCGGCGTCGGCGGACAATCAGTCCTTCTTTGCGGGAGCGTTCTTGCGGGTGCCGTAACGCTTGTTGAAGCGCTCGACGCGGCCGCCGGTGTCGACGAGCTTCTGCTTGCCCGTGAAGAACGGGTGGCACTCGTTGCAGAGTTCGAGAAGAATCGGCTGACCCTTGCTGCTGCGGGTCGTGAACGTGTTGCCGCATGAGCACTTCACGCTGACTTCGGTGTACTCGGGATGTGTGTCGGTCTTCATCTGTCTGGCATCTCCTCGAAACGGACGCTGAAGTGTATCGGGACTAG
>CAYRUT010000035.1:0-16117 GCA_964427545.1 uncultured Bifidobacterium sp.
CAGGTCGTTCTGGATCGTGCCGCTGATCGCGGTCGACGGCACGCCCTGCTCCTCGGCGACCAGTTCGTACATCAACAGCAGGATCGCCGCGGTGGAGTTGATGGTCATCGAGGTCGACACCTTGTCGAGCGGCAGGTCCTTCAGCAGAAGGCGCATGTCGTCGAGACAGCTGATCGCCACACCGACCTTGCCCACCTCGCCCTCGGCTCGCGGGTGGTCGCTGTCGTAGCCCATCTGCGTGGGAAGGTCGAACGCGCACGAAAGACCCGTCTGGCCGGCCTGCAACAGGAACTTGAACCGCTCGTTCGTCGACTCGGCGGTGCCGAAGCCGGCGTACTGACGCATGGTCCACAACTTGCCGCGGTACATCGTGGGATAGACGCCACGGGTGTAGGGGGCCCCGCCGGGCACTCCGAGCTGGGTCTCGGCATTCCACGACGCCAGGTCGCCCGCAGAATAGAGAGGTGCGATCTCGATGCCGGAATCGGTGCGCTTTACGTCGTCAGCCATGGGTCAATGGTACGGGGGTGCGCCCCGGCACCCCTAATGGAGGGGTTCACCTGGCCGCGATGAGACTTATTTCCATGAGCCATTCGGGTCGGGCCAGCGCGGGCACCGTGACGAGGGTGCTCGCGGCACGGTGGTCGCCCATCACCTGGTCGCGCACGGCCATCACGGCCGCAAGATCGTCGCGCAACGAGTCGGTCGCAACGACATAGGTGGTGATGCTCGCGATGTCGGCGACCCCCATGCCCCCCGCCTTCAGGATCTCGAGCAGGTTGGCCCACACCACGCGCGCCTGACCCTCGACCGAGGGGGGAACCGTGCCATCGGGCATCGTCGGCACGACTCCCGAGGTGAAGACGACGGCGGCGGGGTTCTCCACCTTCACGGCGTGTGCGTACCTGGCCGCCGGGGGCGCCATGTGTTCGGGCTGGATCTCGCTCATTCCCATGGGGGTCATTCTGTCCTAAGGTGACGCCATGACCATCACGCCAGATGCACCACAGACCGAGACCCGGACCATCGACGGCATTCCGTTGACCCCGAAAGAGGTCACAACCATCGGTTTCGAGGATCTCACCGCGACCCGCACCATCGAGGAAGAGCGCCTGCACCGCAAGCAGAAACTCGCCGGTGCTCTCCGCATCTTCGGTCGCTTCGGATTCGGCGAGGGCGTCGCCGGGCACATCACGGTGCGCGACCCCGAGTTCCCCGATCATTTCTGGGTGAACCCGCTCGGGCTCTCGTTCCGCCACATGCGCGTGTCCGACCTGATTCTCGTGAACCACCACGGCGAGGTGGTGTACGGCAAGCACAGCGTGAACCGTGCCGCCTACGTGCTGCACGCGGCGGTGCACACCGCACGGCCCGATGTCATCGCGGCTGCGCACGCACACTCCGTCTACGGAAAAGCGTTCAGTTCGCTCGGCATCAAGCTCGATCCGTTGACGCAGGACTCGTGCGCCTTCTACGAGGAGAACGTCGTCATCGCCGACCACGGCGGCGCCGTCGTGTTCGAAGAGGAAGCCGGGCGCGATTTCGCGAAGGCATTCGGCAACTACCGCGCCGCCATCCACCAGAACCACGGCCACTTCACGGTGGGAGCCTCGGTCGACGAGGCCGTGTTCTGGTTCGTGTGCTTCGAGCGTTGCGCCCAGGCACAACTCGCCGCGATGGCCGCAGGAACACCCAAGTTGATCCCGCACGAGTCTGCGGTGTACACCCGCGAGAACGCCGGCAGTGCGATCACGGGTTGGATGCACTTCCAGCCGCTGTGGCAGGAGATCTGCCGCACCGACCCCGATCTCTTCGACTAGACGCGACGCGTGACCCGACAGTCGGCGGATTCCGCCGGATCGCGGATGCTCGCCGTCGCACCGCCGGAGGCGTTGTTCGTTCTCTCTGCCGCCGCGCAGTACACGGGTGCAGTCGTCGCGGTGAACATGTTCGACGACCTCTCGCCCGCCACCATCGCGTGGATACGTGTGCTGAGTGCCGGCATCGTGTTGGTCGTTCTCTCGGGCCGATGGGCGAAACACGCATGGACCGCGCGCGACATCGCATGGGCCGGCGTCTTCGGCACGGCCACGGCGCTCATGAACATGTTCTTCTATCTCGCCATCGACCATCTGCCGCTCGGCAAGGGGGTCACCATCGAGTTCATCGGGCCCATCGCCGTTGCCGCGGTGATGACACGGTCGGTGCGCAACACGTGGGCTCTTCTTCTCGCCACCGTCGGCGTGGTGGTGCTCGGCGGGGTCGAGATCGGCAACGAACCTCTCGGGCTCGTGTTCATTCTCGCCGCGTCGGCGATGTGGGCCGCCTACATCGTCATCGGCTCGCGAGTCGCTCTCGGGAACCGCGGCGTCGCGGGTCTCGGCATCGGTCTGGTGGTGGGCGGCATCGTGATCACGCCCGTTGCCGCAGGTGACGCCGCGGTTGCGTTCTCCACCCCGTCGATTCTCGCCGGATGTGTGCTGATCGGGGTTCTGTCGAACGTCATCGGGTACGGCATCGATCAGTTCACGCTCCGGCGCATCCCCATCCGCCGTTTCTCCGTGATGCTCGCGCTTCTCCCGGTGACGGCCGCGGTCTTCGGTTTCGTGTTTCTGGGCCAGACGCCGACACTTCTCGACACGGTGGGCATGATGCTTGTCCTCGTGGGGGTGGGCGTGCAGGAACGCGACGTCATCGAGCGCCACCACCCGGAGGCCCAGACCGCCTAGCGTTCTTCCCCATGGGTCCCCGGCGTCGATGGTTGTCGTTCGTGACGACTGCAGCCGTCGCGATGACGGTTGTTCCCCTGTCGACCGCGTCCCCGCAGGCATCGGCCGATGCGCTTCCGCCCGTCGCCATCGTGATCCGCGGCAAGGGCAACGGGCACGGACGCGGCATGAGCCAGTGGGGAGCCCTCGGCTGGGCCACCAAACTGAACGCCACCTGGACCGACATCATCAACTTCTATTACGGCGGAAGCGGCCGCACCCTCAGCACTCTCGGCCCGGGCGATGCGAACGCCCAGCCGGGTGGGGTGATGAGCGTGCGACTGCTCGTGCACGACGGCAAACAGACCGCTGTCGTCTCCGACAACAAGACCGCACAGTGGGCCGGTCGTCAGGGAACCTACGGTGCGTTGATCGCACGGCCCGTCGCACGCAACACCTACGACGTGTACGCATCGTCGCAGCCGACATGCGGGGCGTCATCGGGCACGCCTGCCGGGTTCACACTCATCGGCGACAACGTCACCGGCCCGATCGACTTCGTCACGGTCAACGGGTCGAACCCCGCCGCCGTGGCACCCGGCGATCTCGTCGGCGTGTGCGAACCGAAGACATCGTCGTACGCGGCGCGCATCCGCTATTACCGCGGCGGGATACGCGCGGCGACTGACGGCAACGGGTACTACCGCACGGCGAACCTCGTGCTGCTCGAGTCGTACCTGCGTGGCGTCGTGCCGCGCGAGTCGCCTGCCGGGTGGGGTGACTGGGCCGGCGGGCTCGGCATGCACGCACTTCGCGCCCAGGCCGTCGCCGCACGCAGTTACTCGCTGTCAGAGGCACGGTATTCGTACGCAAAGACGTGCGACACGCAGTCGTGCCAGGTGTACGAAGGCGCCTCGTTGCGCAATGTCGGGTCGACATTCGTGCTGGCCCGCGAGGACTCCCGCACCGACCGCGCCATCGCCGAGACCGCCGGGTACGTCGTGCGCGACTCGAACGGTTTCATCGTGCGCACCGAGTTCACCTCGTCGAACGGGGGGCGTATCGCCGGCGGCCAGTTCCCGGCAAAGGTCGACGAGGGCGACAACGCCGCCGACCCCGCACTGCAGTCGTGGACCCGCGTGTTCACCGCCGCGGAGTTCCAGAAGAAATACCCGTCGATCGGGGTGCTGATGTCGGTCACCACGACCCATGACGGCCTCGGGGGCGAATGGAACGGCTACACCACGTCGGTCACCGTCACCGGTACCGCCGGATCGGTGACGCGCAGCGGCTGGAACTTCCGCAACGACTGGGACCTCTTTGCACCCTGGTACGCGGCCTTCCCGGTTCATGCCTCTGACCCCGCGGCAGGCCCGGTCGGCAGCATTCTCTTCGTAGGAGACTCGGTCGGCGAGAGCATCGCGAACGAGTTCGCGACCGTCGTGACACCGGCGTACCCCGATGTGCAGTTCCAGTCGTGCGCCGGCCGGGGAATGGCGGGGGCCGACTGCCTGTTTCCCGTGACAGCGCCGCAACTCGATCTCGACGGTGTCGGGATCGTGAACACTCTCCCGGCTCCGGCCATCGCGGTCGTCGAACTCGGCTACAACGACGACCCGAACACCTTCAACGCAGAGTTGCAGCAGATGCTGTCGGCACTTGCGTCGAAGGCGGTGCAGCGAGTGATCTTCGTCAACATGTCGACCCGGGCCACCACGCGCAACTACGCCGCCGCCAATGCCGCACTCGCGGCGGCGGCCGCGGCAAACCCCGCCATCAGTGTCTTCGACTGGAACGCGGCCAGTTCCGCACCGAACCAATGGCGGTGGTTCGACAACTCGTCCCTGTGCTGCTGGGTGCACCTCTCCAACAGCGGGCAGATCGAGTTTGCGCTCTTCCTGCGTGCACAGCTCGACCTCCTTCGCTCACAGGGACTGCTGCCCCTCACCGCACCGACCGCACCGGTGATCCACGGTCTTCCGCTGAAACAGAAGCACAAGGGGGCAATGGTGACAACGGTGCAGAAAGTGCTGAACACCGCCCTCAAACTGAAGGGTTCGAAGCGTCTCACCGTCGACGGCGACTTCGGGCCGGGCACAGCGCGCGCCGTCAAGGTCTTCCAGAAATCGATGAACCTTCCCGTCACGGGCACCGTCGACCGGACAACATGGGAATCGATGGGGCTCGGCGCGCGGGGCGACCTCGCGGTTCTCTACGTGGGAACCAGACACCCCGCGGTGGCGACGGTGCAGCGCGCACTTGCGAAGGTTCTGCGCAAGAAGATCGCCGTGACCGGCGTGTTCACAACCTCACTCGCGAACGACGTGAAGACCTACCAGAAGCGGGCCAAGATCCGCCCGAGCGGCAAGGTGGGGCCCGGAACCTGGTCGTCTCTCATGGCCGCCGTCGCGCGCGCCTGACGCCGGTTCACAGACCGCAGCGGGCCTTCCACGCCTCGGTGCTGACCATCTCGGGGTACTTGGCGCGGTACGCCTTCTTCAGCGAGTTGTAGGTGCGCACAAGTTGCCACGTGGTGCGGAACACCTCGCGACGGATCTGCACGAAACGCCTGCGGTCGCGGCGGCAGACGAACCCCTCGTCGAAACGGGGGTGACGGTAGAGAATGCTGTCGTGGCGGATCGCAAGACCCACCGCGCGCACGTCGATCTGGGCGACACCGGGCTTGCGCGAGCGCAGGAAGCGCGGCAGCCAGTGGCCCGCACCCGTGAACGGGGCGAGCATGAAACCACCCAGCCGGAACAGTTTCGACCTCGGCGGGGTGAACCCGAGACTCTTCAAATCGTCGGTCAGCGGCACGGCCTTTTCTTCTGACACGTGGCGGATCTCGTCGTGCTTGGCTGCATGGTCGATCTTCATCCACTCGTCGGGCCCTGCGAGGAAATCCTTCATGCCGCGGATCATGTAGTCGGCACTCGCGTAGCGGTGCGAGTATGCGTTGCGGAAACCGAAACTGAGGTAACGCCACGCGAGATGGCGCCACTTGTGGTCGTCGAACACCAGCGTGTCGATCAGTGCAAAATTGCGCACCTCGTAGTACAGCGACGAGGGGTTGTTCTTCAGTGCGAAGTCGGCGTGCCACACCGCGATGCCGTTCAGCGTGACCGTGTGCTTGCCGGTGTGCATGAGACCGAACGCCACGTCGTCACCGCGCACGAACACCGGCAGCGGGTTCTCCGTCGCGAGGTGCATGGGGAACACCGTGAACCACCACGCGGTGTAGTCGAGGTCGATCTCGAGATGGTCGCGCACCATCTCTGCCCTGCTGCGCAGGTCGATTCCCCTGCCGTGCGCACGCAACGGGTACACCGACCGGAACTCGTAGGCCGAGCCCGCCTCGAACTGCATCCAGGGCTGCTCCTCGCTCATCATCGCACCGTGGACGCAGAGGTCGGGGTCGACCGAGTACGACAGCAGCGAGATGGTGCGCACGATCGACTCGGGCTCGAGCGAGATGTCGTCGTCCATGAACACGACGTGCGTGCTCCAGCCTTCCTCGCGGAACTCGATGAGTCCGCGCGCGAACCCACCGGCGCCGCCGAGGTTGGGGTTGGGCAGCACACGGATCGGTGCGCCGTCGGGCAGAACCGGCTCGAGATTGCGTGCGTTGTCGACGACCACGACCCTGAGGTGGCCGCGCACCGTCGGCAGGTCAGACTCGATGTGCGCGAGTTTGTCGATGGTCGACAGCACGTACTCCTGGCGGTTGAACGTGGTGATCGCCACCCCGAGCCGTACGTCACGTTCGGGTGCCGTCGCCGTCGCCCACTCGCCCCCGCGCACGATGACATCGTCAGCGAAAGCGGTCACCGACACGAAGAACGACTCGGCACCGACCGCACGCATGTCGGCACACGTCACCGCGCACCCCGACTCGGTCGAGTCGACGACCGTGTCGACACCGTTCGCATAGGCGACGAGATCGATGCGGCAGTGGCCCGACACGTTCATCGTCGCCGTCAGGTCGCGCACAGAGGTCAACCGGCTCCACCGCCCCGCGGCAAAGACCCCGAACGCAGTGTCGAAGGTGACGCTCTGCCCGGCAGACAACCTGATGCCCCCGTCGGTGAGTTCCGCGTCGGTGCGCACGTACATGGTGGGCACGGGGAAATCAGGGGCCGGAACCTGGATTCTGGCCAGTGGGCGAAGGGTCACTCCCCTAGTTTCACAGGGGATTCACCACGAACGGTGTCATTGGGCGCTGTTCCCTGCGGCTCGCCAGGAACGCCTCCGCCACGTCGAGGGCCTCCTTGATCGTGACGTCCATGTCGAGGTAGCGGTAGGTGCCGAGGCGACCGAGGAAAGTGACCCCGCGGGCCGACTGTGCGGTATCGACATACCTCAACAGCTGCTCCTTTTCCTTCACCTGCCGGATTGGGTAGTAAGGAATGTCACCCTCGTCCGCGAGGCGGCTGTATTCGGTGTAGATGACCGTGCGCTCGTGGGTCTCCCACGGTGCAAAGTGCTTGTGCTCGGTGATGCGGGTGTAGGGAACTTCGGCGTCGCAGTAGTTCATCACCGGGCATCCCTGGTGGTCACCCTCGTACTCGGACTCGACGAAATCGAGGGTGCGGTACCCGAGCCGGCCGAACGACGCTGAGAAATACTCATCGATCGGACCCGACCAGAACACGTGCTCGGCACCAGAGAGTTCGTCGGCCGACACGGTGCGGCCCAGAGTGACCTCGATGAGGGGGTGGTCGAGCATCGCCTCGACGATCGGTGTGTACCCGTCGCGCGGGATCGCCTGGTACGGATGGTTGAAGTAACTGTCTTCGTAGGTGAAGCGCACAGGCAGACGCGCGAGAATCGAGGCGGGCAACTCGGTCGGCGAAAGTCCCCACTGTTTCTGTGTGTACCCCCTGAAGAAAGCCTCGTAGAGATCACGGCCGACGAACTTGAGTGCCTGGTCCTCGAAACTCACCGGCACGTCGATGGTGGTGTCGGCGCGCGACGCGATGAAGGCCTCGGCCTCGCTCGGCGACAGCGTGAGACCGAAGAACTGGTTGATGGTGTGCAGGTTGACCGGCAGCGAGTACACCTTGCCGCCCGAGGTCGCCTTCACACGGTGGTTGTACGGCTGCATGACACCGAAGCGGTTGACGTAGTCCCACACGTTCGTGAATGCGGTGTGGAAGATGTGCGGGCCGTACACGTGCACCATGACCCCGTTGTCACGACGTTCGGTGTGCGCGTTGCCGGCGACATGAGATCGCGAGTCGACGACCCACGATGCAACACCTGCCTCGGCCAGTTCACGTGCCACGACGGCGCCGGAGAACCCCGCACCGACGATGACGATGGATGCTGTCACGGAGAGAGACGCTAGTTGTTCAGTGGCTGAGCCACGGGGCACACAGCCCGTCGAGGTCGCGGACCTCGACGCGATCGCGGTTCTCCCACGTGACCTGGTTGTTCGGGTCGGAGCGAAGCTTGAAGACACGGAACGTCATCTCGGTGGTGTCGACGCTCAGGATCCGCCCGATCAACGGGTCACCCAGTTCGAGGATGATCTTCAGCGTCTCGAGCGCCTGGATCGAGCCGATGATGCCGGGGAGAACGCCGAGAACCCCTGCCTCGGCGCACGACGGTGCGAGTTCTGCCGGCGGCGGTTCGGGCACCATGTCGCGGTAGGTGGGGCCGAGCTTCGGGTGGAACACCGACACCATGCCCTCGAACCGGAAGATGCTGCCGTGCACGACCGGGATGCCGAGCTTCACGCTCGCGTCGTTCAACAGGTAGCGACTGGGGAAATTGTCGGCGCCGTCGACCACCACGTCGTATCCCGACATGATCTCCATGATGTTGCTCGCATCGAGCCGCGTGTCGTATGTCTTCACCTTCACGTCGGGGTTCAGTTTCGCGATGGTCATGCGTGCCGACTCGACCTTGCGCTCGCCGATGCGGTCGAGGTTGTGGAGAATCTGTCGCTGCAGGTTCGATGCGTCGACCTCGTCCATGTCGACGATGCCGATGGTTCCGACGCCGGCCGCGGCGAGATACAGCGCCGCCGGCGAACCGAGACCACCCGCACCGAGCATGAGTACCTTCGCACCCAGAAGTTTCGCCTGCCCCTCGACGCCGACCTCGGGAAGCAGCAGGTGACGCTGGTAGCGGTTGCGCTGGTCGGGCGTCAGCGTGACGGGTTGACGCCACTCGCGGCCTTCGTCTTTCCACTTGCCGAAACCACCGGCCATCGAATACACGTTGGTGTAGCCGAGTTCCCGCAGGGTGCGCGCGGCGAAGGCGCTGCGCACGCCGCCCGCGCAGTACACCACGATGTCCTGGTCGCGGTCGGTCGCGCGACCCTCGATCTGTGCCTCGAGGTGCCCGCGCGGAATGTGCAGGACATTCGGCAGTGCCCCCTGTTCGAATTCGTCGGGCTCGCGCACATCGAGCACCAGCACACCACCGGCATCGATGCGTTGCTGCGCCTCGGCAGTGTCGATCTCGGTGATTTCTGACTTCGCTGCGGCGAGAAGGTCACGGAAGGTTGCCATGACCGAAACCCTACCGACTAAGTCGGGAATTCGGCGCGGCTCACCAGGTCGGTGAGAATCGACGAGATGTCGCCCTTCAGGAAGACAGTCGCGAGATGGTCACGATCGGTGGGGCCACCGTTGATGATGACCACCGGTTTGCCCTTCGACCTCGCCCTGTCGACCACGTAGGCAGCCGGGACGACACCGAGGGTCGACCCGATCGCGAGCAACACATCGCACTGCTCTGCTGCTGCGAACGAACCCTCCATGACGTCCGGGTCGAGCGCCTGCTCGAACAACACTGCGTCGCTCTTCACGATTCCGCCGCACTCCTCGCAGTGCGGGTCGGGGTCTCCGGCCCGCACACGTGCGATGAACTCTGCCATCGGCCGCCGGTCGTTGCAGTCCCAGCACCGCCCGAACTTGATGGTGCCGTGCATCTCCCACACCTTGTGGTCGGCGATGCCCGAGTCCTGGTGCAGGCCGTCGACGTTCTGGGTGACAACCGCGCTCAACTTGTCGGCACGGTCGATCGCGACAAGTGCGAGATGCCCCGCGTTCGGCAATGCCCTGCCGTCGAAGGTCCTCGAACGACCCTCCCACGCGACCTTCCTCACCTCGGGGTCGTTCAGGTAGTAACTGAGAGTCGATGTTCTTTCGGCAAGCGGATTCTGTCTCCACAACCCGTTCGGCCCGCGGAAGTCGGGGATGCCCGAGTCGGTCGAGATGCCGGCGCCGGTGAACGCGACGATTCTGTCGGCGGCGCGCAGCATGTCGGCAACACGCGCGAGATCTTCTTCGGGAGGGAGTTCCGTCGTCATTGTCTCCCCATTCTGCCCCATGGGCACACATGGCCGCACCAGCACAGGAGGTCACGGTGCACGAGTCGGTTTCTTCACACATTGACGCCACCCCGGGCACTCTGCGCGTGATGGCCTGGGCCGACCCGGTGGTCGACTCGACAGGCCACCCGGTGAACGACCCGTACATCGAGATGTTCTGGTTGCCGGTGCTCGGCCCGACTGCAACCTGGCTGTACCGGCGCCTGGCGTCGGGGGTCATCGACGGCACTGCCGACACCTTCGACTCGTTCGACGTCGACATGGCCGAACTGGCACGCAGCATCGGCGTGGCACACACATCGGGCCGGCACAACCCGTTTGCCCGCGCACTGCAGCGGTGCACCATGTTCGGTGCAGTGCGCAGTGTCGCCGTGCAGCCGGTGCACACCGTCGCCGTCAGGCGCTTCCTGCCCGACCTTCCCCGGCGGCATCTCCAGCGACTCCCCGACCAACTGCAGATCGCACATCACGACTGGATGCATGTCACGAACACGGCACACTCCCAGAAAGGGCATGCGAACACCCAATAGAGTCGGGGCGTGGGCGCACGCATTCGATCCCTGACCCTTACCCTCGTGTGCTCGGCACTCGTCTCCGGCACCGCACCTTCTGCCGCACGGGCCGACACCGTCAAGGTTCTCATTCTCGGCGACTCGGTTGCGTCGGTGCTGCGGTGGTCGCCACCCACCATGAAGGCGTTCTGGAAGGGCCCGTACCGGGTCACCCTCGAGGTGTGGGGGTGCCAGAAACTCGTCGACCCGGGGTGCATCGAGGGCAAAGTCCCGCAGGCCAGCACACTGCAACTGATCGAGAAACACCGCGACGGGGGCTTCGACATCGTCGTCGTGGCGGCCGGCTACAACGACACCGGCGCGCAGTACCTGCAGAGATCGATCAGGCGCATCCACTCGGCGGTGAAGTCGATGGGGGCGCACCTCATGTGGCTGACCTACCGCGAGAACGGAAACGTGCGCGTGAAGGCGCGCACGTTCAACCAGGTGGTGAAGACCCAGGCAAAGAGACTCAAATTCACTGTGATGGACTGGGAACAGATTGCGCGCCGTCAGAAGCACTGGTTCACGGGCGACGGCGTGCACATGAACGCACGCGGTGGCATCAGGCTGGCCAACCACATCAGACGTGCCCTCGACGCATACACCACCGGTCAGGCGGGGCAGACCACCACCACCGTCACGACCACGACAACGACCCCCGCACCCCCGGGCAGTTAGGTTGAGCGCGTGGAAGTACGCGTGTTCACCGAGCCCCAGCAGGGCGCCAGCTATCGACAACTACTCGCAGTCGCACAGACCGCCGAACGGGCGGGGTTCAATGCCTTCTTCCGCAGCGACCACTACCAGCGAATGGGCACCCATTTCTCGGGTCTGCCCGGGCCGTCAGACGCATGGATCACTCTTGCCGGTATCGCCCGCGAGACGACAACGATCCGTCTCGGCACCCTGGTGAACTCTGCGACCTTCCGCCTGCCGGGCGTTCTCGCCATCAGCGTCGCGAACGTCGACGACATGTCGAACGGCCGCGTCGAGCTCGGCCTCGGTGCGGGTTGGTACCAGGTCGAGCACACGTCGTACGGGATTCCGTTTCTGCCCCTCGGCGACCGCTTCGCCGTGCTGCACGAACAACTCGAGATCATCACGGGCCTCTGGAACACCCCGGTCGGCGCCGACTTCTCGTTCGACGGCCGGCACTTCGCACTGACCGACTCGCCTGCACTGCCGAAGCCGGTGCAGTCACCGCCGCCGATCATCGTGGGAGGCGGCGGCCCGAAGAAGACACCGATGCTGGCAGCACGTTTCGCTGCCGAGTTCAACCTTCCGTTCCAGAGCGTCGACCGGTTCGTGCAGCAGTGCGACCGTGTGCGGGCGGCGTGCACAACCATCGGCCGCGACCCCGAGAGTCTCGTGTACTCGACAGCGCAGGTGGTGTGCGTCGGCCGCAACGACGCCGAGATTGCACGGCGCGCAGCGGCGATCGGCCGCGAGGTCGACGAGCTGCGGGCGAACGGTGTGTGCGGCACCCCGTCAGAGGTGATCGAGAGGCTCGCCGACTGGGGTGCCCACGGTGCGCCGCGTGTGTACCTGCAGTTCCTCGACCTGAACGACCTCGACCATCTCGAACTGATCGGTGCCGAGGTTCTGCCCCACCTGTAGTCAGATGACCCCGGCAACGAGAAGCGCGCCGGTGATTCCCGCGACCGAGATGCGGTACCAGCCGAAGATCGCGAGCGACTCGGTGGCGAGATAACGCACCATCCACTTCACTGCGATCACTGCGGTGACGAACGCGACCACACCGCCGAGCACCGGCCGGGCCACCCCGAACTGGTTCACCATGTCGTCACCGTGCCGCACGAGATCGAGCAACGTGGCAGCGGCAAGCGTGACCATGCCGAGCAGAAAAGAGAACTCGACGGCCGCGGCGAGCGACAGACCGACGGCGAGCCCCGCCAGCAGTGTGACCAGACTGCGGCTGACCCCGGGCCACATCGCGATGCACTGCGACAGACCGATGACCAGCGCCGACCGCGCGGTCAGCTGGTGCAAGCCGAGCCCTCTCCCGGCCGGGCGCCACGCGAGGAGAACCACGCCGCCGACCGCCCATGCGACCGTGACCGGAACCGGTCCGAAGAGGTTCTCCTTGATGGCGTCACCGAAAATGAACCCGACAGCCGCCGCAGGGAGAAACGCGGTCACCAACGACAGCGCCACCCCTCGGCCGGTTGCGTCACGGCCGAGAATCCCCCTTGTCATCGACGCCACCCTCGACCGGTAGACGACGAAGACCGCAAGGATCGCGCCGAGCTGAATGGCGATCGAGTACGCATCGGCGGCACTCTGGTCTGCCCCACCACCGAAACCGATGAGGTCGCCGACGACCAACAGGTGGCCCGTCGAGGAAACCGGCAGGAACTCGGTGACACCCTCGACGATGCCGAGCAACAGTGCCTCGGGATACGACAGAAGTCCCGCAAACATGTCTCGAGTCTCCCACGCGGCGGGATGCGCGGCGCTGACCGCCCGCCATCAACGGCCCCGCGGTGCCGCGCCGCACGGCCAGTTGGCGGCCTCGCTCGCGCCCCACTCCCCGCATCGCGAGCACTTCGGCAGTGTCTCGAGTTTCGGTGTCGTGGCCTCTCTGATCTCTGCCTCGGTCATCGTGTGCACAGACGAGGCAGGGATGGGTACGAACCGAATCGGGTTGGGAACCTGCTGCCACGCATGGGTCAGCCGGTTGGCGGCCCTCTCGCCTCTCGTGCCGTCGAACCTGCGGACCCGATCGGCTGGCCAGCGACCACCGAATGTCATTGCAGAATTCCCTCCGGTGACACCCGGACGATTCCGAGAAGTTCGCGGAAGTGGTCGTCATCACGCAGTTTTCCGGCCCTGACACCCGAGTACCCGAAACGGGTCACGAACCTCTCGGGGACGAAGTACTTCTCGTTCAACCAGCCTTCCCAGTACTTCTGGCTCTCCGGATGGTGGTGGTAGACGGTGTACCTGCCCACTGTGTCGTTGTTCTCCGTCTCGTAGACGAACAGGTACGGGACTGCGTCTTCGGTGGGTGAAAAGGGGGTGATGAGGAAGAAATAACGGTGCATTTCCTTCATGATGGCTTGTAAGGAGTTTGCCGACAACCTGTGTCGAACCGTTGTGTCACTGCCACAACTGACGTGTGCGCACCGGAATCGTCGCAAGCGCGACCACGGCGATCACAGCGAAAGCGAGGAACGCGCGGTTGGGCGACACTGCGATGCTTCCGAGACCGATTCCGAGCGCCAGCATCGGGACCTTCTTCACGATCGGGTGCACCTCGGTCGAGAATTTCGCGGGTGCCCGGCGCAGGCCTGTGACCCCGAGGAGGAACACCGCGATCAGAACGAGGGCCTTCCACCCGACGATCGGGGCGAGCACCGTGGCAATCGTGAAGGTGGCAACTGTGTACGCCGCCGGCCGCAACCAGGTACGCGGGGTCGCCGACCGCAGAACCGTTCGGTTGATGTACTCGCGGCGTGAGTCCTGCTGCAGGTCGTCGTGGCGGATCCATCGCGAGAACATGAACACCGGGTGCCCGGAGTCTTCCGAGTAGCGCACGGCAGCCGCCGCCACCAGCATCACGAGAACAGCAAACACGCCACCCAGCGCCCACGACTCTCCCGACGTGGGGACACCGATCAATCGAACAGTCGACCAGCCGAGCGAATCGGGTGTGAGAGTGACCAGGGTTCCCACGCTGTCGCTGAGATTCGCAACCCACCCCTTGAGGGCGTACGTCGCGACGAAAGGTGTGAGGGCTGCCGCAGACCAACGCTCCCACGGACGCGAACGACCCCGCGGGCCGATGATGCCTCTCACCATCATCGGGATGATCAGCAACCCGGGCAGAAGGGCAATCGATTCTGCGCCTGCCACGAAGAAGTTCGCCGGCGACATGACGACACGACCGAGAAACCATCCGGCCACGGCAAGCACCGCCAGCACGGGTGCAAGCAGAGACAGCACGAACAGCCCGACGAGAACAGCGACAGAACCGATCACATCACGGTGTGCGGCCACCGCGAGAAGTGCGGAACCAGTGATGACCGTGAGCGGAACCGCGGCGGCGGCGGCCGGTGCCACGATCGACACTTCTGCCAGTCGACGCAGGCCGGGGCGCAGAAACGGGAACCGACTCACCACGCGCAGCATGGCGATGATGCGAACGAACAGGGCATCGACCACGACAGCCGGCTCGGCCGATCCGTCGTCGTCTTCTTTGGCGAAGTTCTGCGGGGCATCGAACGGGTTCGTGAGTTCGGTCGGTTCGGACGGTGTCTGGCGACGTCGCGGCTCGGACGCAGGCTTGACGGTCTCTGGTGACTCGGGCTGGCGTCTACCCGGCAGACCCCGGCGTGTCACCACCTGCGACCCCGACCGTGGCACCTGCGGCAACAGGTCGCCTCCGCTGAACGCGCGGGTCGTCACCGCACCCACGACACCGCCGGCGAGGCCAGCCGCGCCGACGGCACCGACGGCGGGTGCCGCCGCAGCCAGTGATGAGACCAACACCGCTGCGGTGATCGCGACAGACTCTGCCGTGTTCTCCTTGCGCTGTTCTTGCTGTTGCGGGGTTTCGGTTGCCAAGTCGTACGACACGTCGACACCGGGCCCCGACGATTCCCCGTTGTCTTGCGGGAACACGGCGTTTCGCACCGGTTCGGTGGTGTCGGTGACGACGACGGTCGTCGTCGATGCATCATCGACGGTCGTGGTGGTTGCCTCGCCGGCGGCGAGAGTTGTCGTGGTCGACTTCTTCACGGTGGTGGTGGTGCCGGCCGCGGCGTCGATCGAGGGCACGGGAAGAGTGCCACCGACGAAGTTGACACCGTCGGGATTCGCGTTTGATGTCGCCGAGAACGTGACCGAGTGTCCGACTCCCTCAGAAAAATACGGCGACCGTGGCACGGTTGCCGTCATCGAGAACTTGAGGCCTTGGTACCGCACATATGAGACGGCATTCGAGTAGAACGCAGGCGGGTTCGCCATGTTCCAGCAGTTCACGAAGGTTGGTGCCTGGTAATCGAGCTTCGATGTCAACAACGACTCGCCCACGAGGGGTGACGGCTGGCCGGGGTTGCTGCTGGGGCTCCATGAGATCGTGAAAGCGACCCGGTTGAACGGAAGAGGTATCGCAGTCGGGTTGTTGCAGGCCTGGTCGGTGATGAACCCGATCTCGCCGAAGAAGGTGTAGCGGAAGGTGATCTGGGTGTCGGTGAGAGCATCGAGTTTCGTGCTCAGTGTCACGTTCAGCTCGCCGTTGGTGCCGGCATTCATCTGTCGGACCATGCTCCACACCGTGCCGACGGGAGGAACCGCGGCCACTGCCGGCGAGTGCCCGAACGACGACCCGGCGAGTGCACCGCCCAGGCACAACCCGACCATTCCGAGGATTCTCTTTCTCAGTTGACGCGTGCCCACAGGGAACCTATTGAATCACGCGAATCAACCGAGAACCTCAATGGGTTCCCGCCTCTTCGTGGACAGAGTGACTCACTTCGAAGGCCGACCGC
>CAYRUT010000036.1:0-15709 GCA_964427545.1 uncultured Bifidobacterium sp.
CCCCTGCCCGACCTGCCCTGCCGCCGTGGTTCCCGGCTACCAGTCGGCCGAATCAAAGCCCTCTTCGTCGTAGTCGTCGAAATCGTCGTCATTGTCGCCGTCGGAGAACTCTTCGTCGTCGACCACCTCGGAGAACTCGTCTCGGGTCAAGCCGCACTCGACACAACGGAGGTCGGCGCCGCCGCCGACCAGGGGTCCACCGCACTCAGGACATACTTGCATTCGACTCTCCGTTCCTGTCGTTCACCCGAGACGGTACGGCAGGGGTGTGACGGTTCACAGGTCGAGACGTACCAAGTCCTCGGGAGTTTCGCGGCGCACCACCAGACGGGCGGTTCCGCCGCCGACGAACACCACGGCGGGCCGCGGAACCTTGTTGTAGTTGCTTGCCATCGAGTAGCCGTACGCACCCGTGACCGGCATCGCGAGGAGATCCCCCGCCGCCAGGTTCCCGGGCAACGCCGCATCGTTCACCAGAATGTCACCGCTCTCGCAATGCTTGCCCACGACACGCGCCCGGAGGTGCCGCGGGGCGTCGCAACGTGCCGGGTCGAACACCTCGTACTCGCTGCCGTACATCATCGGGCGCGGGTTGTCGCTCATTCCCCCGTCGACGGCGACATAGGTGCGGATGCCGTCTATTGCCTTCACCGTGCCGACCTCGTACACCGTGACCGCGGCGCTCGCCACGATGCTGCGACCCGGCTCCACGAACACATGAGTGCCCGGCGGAAGTGACGTGGTTGCATCGCGGAGCACGCCGGCCCACTCGGCCATCGTCGGTGCCGTGTCGGCCGAGGTGTACGCGACACCGAGACCGCCGCCGAGGGTGATCTCGGGCAGGCCGAGCGGCGCGAACATCTCCACCATGACCCGCCATGCATCGGCGAAATTCCTCACCGCCACGACGTTCGACCCGATGTGGCAGTGGATGCCGACAAGGTCGACTGCAGACGACGAACGGGCGCGCTCGACTGCACGGTGTGCATCACCGTTGTTGAGGTTGAAGCCGAACTTGCTGTCGTCCTGACCCGTCGAGACGTAGTCATGGGTCTCGACGTGCACGCCCGGTGTCACCCTCAACTGCACGCGCGGCACCGGCACACCCGACGACACGAGGCTCTCGATGCGGTCGATCTCGTCGAAGCTGTCGACCACGATGTGACGGACACCGGCGGTCATGGCGGTGCGCAGTTCGTCTGACGACTTGTTGTTTCCGTGCACCACACAACGATCAGCGGGGACCCCGGCGTTCAGCGCGACGAACAACTCGCCCCCGGTCGCGACGTCGAGGAGAAGACCCTCTTCGTGCGCGAGACGCGCCATCGCCGTGCAGAGGAACGCCTTGGTGGCGTAGATCACGTTGTCACCACCGAAGGCGGCCGTGGCCTCGCGGCACGTGTCGCGCAGGTGCTGTTCGTCGTACACGAACAGCGGTGTCCCGAACTCGCGGGCGAGGTCGGGCACCCGAACGCCGCCGATCGAGAGCACTCCGTCGCTCGACACCGACGAGGTTCGCGGCAACAGACGGAGGTCGATCGCGTTCACATCTGCTCCGGGGCCCGGATGCCGAGCAGTGCCAGACCCTGTTCCATCGTGCGGGCAGTCGCGTCGCACAGCATGAGCCGCGAGTCACGGGTCGATTCATCGTCGGCCTTCAGCACGGGGCAGTGCTCGTAGAACGCAGTGAAGTCCGAGGCGAGGTCGTAGAGGTATGTGCACAGTTTGTGCGGGCTCAACGTGTCGATCATCTCCCAGACCGCCGAGTCGAACCGCAGGATCCGCATGGCGAGTGCACGCTCACGGCCGTCGAGCAGCCGTGGCGACACGGCACGCACCGACGCGCGCTCGATGCCGGCGCGGCGGAAGATGCTGCAGATGCGTGCGTGGGCGTACTGCAGGTAGGGCGCAGTGTTGCCGTCGAACGACAGCATGCGGTCCCAGTCGAAGATGTAGTCCTTCACCCGGTCGGTGCTGAGGTCGGAGTATTTCACCGCGCCGATTCCGATCATGCGTGCCACCTGCGCCCGGTCGGCATCCGACATGTCGGGGTTCTTCTCCGCGACGGCCTGTGCCGCACGTTCGACCGACTCATCGAGCAGGGCCGCGAGTTTCACGGTGTCGCCGGCGCGGCTCTTCAGCATCTTGCGGTCGGCCCCGAGAACGCTGCCGAACGACACGTGGTTCATCACGTGGTCGTCGGAGATCCAGCCCGCCGCGCGTGACACGCTCTCGACCATCTGCAGGTGCTGTGCCTGGGGGGCGCCCACCACGTACAGCATCGTGCGAGCACCGATGCGTTCGACACGGTCGATGACACAGGCGAGGTCTGTCGTGGCGTAGTTGTAGCCGCCGTCGCCCTTGCGGATGATCAACGGCAGCGGCTCGTTCTCGCGGTTGGTGAAGCCGGCGGGGAACACGACCTCTGCCCCGTCGCTCTGCACCAACAGGCCCGCGGTCTTCAACCGCTCGACCACCTCGGCAAGGAGATCGTTGTAGGCGCTCTCGCCCATGAGGTCGTCGTCGGTCAGCAGAACGTCGAGCTGCGAATACACCTTGTTGAAGTATTTCGTGCTCTCCTTCACCAGCGTGGCCCACAGGTGCAACGTGTCGGCGTCGCCGCCCTGCAGCATGACCACCCTGTTGCGTGCACGTGTCTTGAATCCGTCGTCGGCCTCGAACTTGCGGCGTGCTTCCTTGTAGAAACCGTCGAGGTCACCGACGCCGAGTTCGTGGGCGGCCTCTTCCTCGCCGAGGTCGACAAGATGTTCGATCAACATGCCGAACGGGGTGCCCCAGTCGCCGATGTGGTTCTCCCGCACCACCGTGTGGCCCACGTAGCCGAGGGCGCGCACGAG
Source organism: uncultured Bifidobacterium sp. (assembly GCA_964427545.1). GTDB lineage: Bacteria > Actinomycetota > Acidimicrobiia > Acidimicrobiales > Ilumatobacteraceae > UBA2093. The sequence goes on from CAYRUT010000036.1 coordinate 2,859, forward strand.
TGCGTCGCCGATGACGGTCGAACGCAGGTGCCCGACATGCATCTCCTTCGCCACGTTCGGCGCCGAGTAGTCGACCGTGATGGTGTGGGCATCGACCGCCGGCCGCACCCCGAGACGAGGGTCGTTCATCGCGGCAACGAGTTCCCTCGTGATGAAGTCGGTGGAAAAGACGAGATTGATGAAGCCGGGGCCCGCGATCTCGGTCGACTCGAGAATGTCAGAGACGTCTCCGGCCGCATCGAGAGCCCTCTGGGCAATGTCGCGTGGCGTCGCCCCGAGGGACTTGGCGAGAGCGAGGGCGCCGTTGGCCTGTGCGTCGGCGCGGTCACTCGGGCGGACCACGGGGTCGCACGCAGCCCCGGCAACTGCCTCAAATGCAGGTGCCAGGCGCTCGGCAACGGAAACAAACGGGTCGGCCATGAAGCCTCCATTCTGCCCCGAACGGCGTCCGCGACGGCGTTCCAATTCGACGAGCCCTAGACTGAGTACGCGCGTGACGCTTCACGACACGCTCACGTAGCTCAGCGGATAGAGCACTTGCCTCCGGAGCAAGGGGTCGCAGGTTCAATTCCTGCCGTGGGCGCCACTTTGTCCCGGTGTTGTGCCGGTCAGCAGGTGGTCAGCAGGTGGTCAGTCGGTCTCAGCTGGTCATTCCCTGCAGACCGACGAACGAACGGGCCAGTTCGATCTCGCCCATGTGCCGCAGACCGTGCTGGTAGATCCAGCACTCGACACCATCGAGCACGGTGATCCCCTGTTCGCCGGCCACACGTGCGGAGAACGTGCTCGCCACCTGCGGGCCGAACGGCCGCGGCACCACGAGGCGCGTCAGTTCGTCGGGCTGCAGGCCGGCGAGCCACTTCTCGATGCGTGCGAACACTGCGTTCATGTAGTCGAGGAAGGCGTCGTAGTCGCCGATCTGCTGCACATCCATCTCGTCGACCGTGCGGTGCTTCCCGTGGTCGCGCACCTCGGGGTTGATCGCGTCGAGAATCTCGTCGTTGCACAGGAAGGGCTCGCCGTTCAGCATCATCAACGACGCGTCGATCATGTTCACGTAGTGGAACAGCGAGAACGCGATCGGCATGACACGCGCCTTCTCGCGATGGTTCACCTGTTCGAGAGTCATCGTGGCCGTGGCCTCCTCGTACAGCGAGAACAGCGCACGCATGCGCCGGCGCAGTGAGTCAAGGATGAGTTCGTTCGACATGGTGTCCCCCGTGTGCCGTGTTGAGCCGTTGCCCAAGTGTGCTACTTCCGCGACGCCTCGCGCGCACCCGAAACGAGTGCATTGAATTTTTCGTCGCCCATGAACACGAAAACCGCCCGTGCCGAGGCCGTGACCTGCCCGTCGTGCAGGATCTCGCCGGTCACGAGGAACTTGCGTTCGTGTATCTCGTCGATGCGGGCCTCGACCACGAGATCGGTGTTCAGCGGCGTCGGCCTTCTGTACGAGATATCGAGACTTCCGGTGACGCAGTTGCGCCCGGTGAGGTGCCGGGTGCGCCCCAGTGCGTCGTCGAGCAGGGCCGCGACGATGCCGCCGTGCACGCAGGCAGGCGGCCCCTGGTACCCCTCGTGGAAACGCACACGCGCGGTGATGCTCTTCTCGCCGTATTCGTAGGTGACCGGCGGCGCGATCGGGTTCATCTCCCCGGACAACGGGCTGCGCGTGTGGCGCACGTCTGATTCCTGACCGAGCGGCAGGGTTCCCGCCGACTCGAGTTCGTCGGCGAGCGACTCGGCCAACCCGGCAATCGAGTCACCGTCGTGCGCGGGGTGCACGTGGTACACCGCCTTCATCGCACGGCGAAGCGCGTCGGTCATCCGCTGCATCTGCGACGACAACGGCACCGTCTTCGGTGCGGGACCGGACATCAGGCGAGAGCCGACTTCACCATGTCGGCGATCTTCGAACCGTCGGCGCCCGAACCGACCCGCTCGCGCACCGCCTTCACCACCGCGCCCATGGCCTTCATGCCCGCGGCACCGTTCGCCGCGGCCTTTGCGACCTCGTCGGCCACGACACCGGCGAGTTCGTCGTCTGACATCGCCGCAGGAAGATACGCAGCGAGAACGTCTGCCTCGGCCCGTTCGTTCGCGGCCGCCTCGGTGCGACCGGCCTGGTCGTACAGTTCTGCCGACTCGGCGCGCTTCTTCGCCTCGGCCTGCAGAACCTTGACGACCTGGTCGTCGGTGAGCTCCACGGCCTGGTCGCCGGCGACCTCTGCATTCGAGATCGCCGACAGTGCCATGCGCAGCGTCGACATCACCAGTTTGTCCTGCGACTTCATCGCGGCGTTCAGGTCGTTCTTCAGGGTGTCCTTGAGAGTGCTCACCCCTCAATTCTGCCTGATGCCACTTTCAAAACGACGCCCCGATGAAGAGACGGGGCGGCACAGAACACGACAGGCGGCATGCGATGCGCCGAACCAGCAGAAGAGCATGATTGCTGAGCAATTGCACCCGGTTCGCCCTGTGCATCGACAAGGTGCCACAGTGTTCCGCGTGTCGACACCAGATTTCTTTCCCCCCGCACCCGAGGGCAGCACCCTGATCCACACCCGTCGCTATGAGGTTCGCTCGTACAGACTGGGAGACGACAGGTTCGTGTTGCGTGGCGTCGTCATCGACGAAAAGCCCGCCGGCCTCTACGTGGCGCACGACCCGGAGGTGCTCTGGGTGCACCACATGACCGTCGACCTCGAACTGAGGTTCCCGGAACTCGTCATCGAGAAGGCGACGGTCACCTTCCACGAACGGCCACACACCCACTGCACCGACATCGAACCGCACTACCAGAACCTGGTCGGTCTCTCGATTGCGCGTGGCTTCAACGCAAAAGTGAAGGAACTGTTCGGGGGTCCGCGAGGGTGCACCCACATCGGCGCGTTGCTCTCGGCGATGGCTCCGGTCGCGATCCAGAGCACGTGGTCGATGCGGGCCGCGTCGTCGGGCGGCATGAAACCCCTGTCGGCCGGGAACATCACCCCCGAGATGCGTCGGCGCTCGTACGCAATGAACCTGAACACGTGCCACATGTGGGACGAGAACGGTGACATGGTGCGCGGCATCGAGAACGGTGAACCGATGGAGGTGCCGTTGTGGATCTCGAAGCGCTACGAAAAACTGGGGCTCGACGACTCCGAGTGGGACAAGTTCCGCAGCTGAACCTGCGTCACCGGGCGAAGGTGACCAGAACGTAGAGAACCGACAGCACCAGGTGGGTGAACGCCGGGAGGGTGTCCTTGAGCGAATCCTTCACACGGGTGTGCGTCGTGGTTGCCACTGCGAAATAGACACACAGACCGATTCCCGCGAGTTCGCCGACCCGGATTCTGCTGAACCCGACCGCGAGTCCGATGCACGCGACCAACTTGATCGCACCGAGCACCGGCAGTGCCCTGACGGGAACACGGAGTCTGCTCATCACCTCGACGATCTGCGGTGGTTTCACGAAGTCCATCAGTGCCGACAACGAACACAGGACAATGAGTACAACCGCGAGGGCGTGCGACACGAACGTCATGTCACCACCCTAACGAGCGGACTGCCGACGGAAGCGCGTGCTCAGCCGGCGAGATAGGGCTTCTCGCCCGTGGTGGTGACGCGCCAACCCTCGCGCTTCTCCGGGAAGTAATCCCAGCATGCGTGGTGCTGCACGGTGCGGTTGTCCCAGAAGGTCACGGTGTTGGGTTCCCAGCGCACACGGCACTGGAACTCGACCGAGTAGGCGATCTTGTCGAACAGACCCTTCAACAGAAGGTCGCTCTCCCACTCCTCCATGTCCCAGAAGCGATCGGTGAAGCCACTGTTCACGTACAGCGCGTCGCGGCCGGTGAGGGGGTGCGTGCGAACCGCGGGGTGGATGTTGCGCGGGTACTGCTTCGGGTCGACGCTCTTGTACCCCTTGCGCCACGGCAGGTCTCCCGAGTGGCGGGCCTTCAACGACCGGAGGAAATCCTTCATCGTGTCGGAGAACGATTCGTACAGCGCAGCCTGGTGCGAGAACGCAGTGTCACCGCCGACACTCGGTGTGGTCTCGATGCGCAGCATCGAGACTGCGGGCGGCCGCTCGTCGCAGCTGACATCTGAGTGCCACCCCTCGCCCGGCACCGTCTTCGAGTTCTCGTCGCCGTAGATGTGCAGGGCCTCGGGATACTGGTTGTTCGCATATGCCGGGTGAACGTGAAGCTCACCGAGCCGTGCGCCGAACTCGATCTGCTCGGGAATCGACATGTTCTGGTTGCGCACGACGACGACACCGCGGTCGGCGAGCAGAACCAACAGTTCCTGCACTGCGGCATCGCTCAGGTCGAGAAGATTGATGCCCTCGATCTCCGTGCCGACATGGCGCGTGAGGCCGGTGGTCTTGAATGTGGTTGCTGTTGCCATGAGTGTCCCCCCTTGTCACCATTCGACCCCGGGTCGAACCGTGTTGTCTTGGTGGCACTATACAGTGTCACCCTGGCAGTGTAAAGTGTCGGGCGTGACCACTGCGGAAAATTCCACCGACCTCACGGCCGACGAGCTGGAAACCCTGCTCAAAGACCCCAAATCAACCACCGAATTCCGCATTCTCCGGGCCACACGACGATTGTTGGCCCGCGAGGGGCTCGGAGTGTCGGTCGATGCCGTGGCGGTCGAGGCCGAGCTCGGCAGACGGACGATCTTCCGGCATTTCGCGACCCGCGACGACCTGATCGCGCGTGCGCTCTCTGACTCGCTCGGTCGTTTCCACTCACAGGTTGCCGATGCCATCAGCGAGTCGTCAGACATCGACGAATGGCTCGTCGATGTCGTGGCCCAACTGCACGGCTCTCAGCGTCGTGCGGGCATGGCGCTGTGGCAGCTGTCGGCCAGCAACGACGACGACCTGTCTCCCCCCATCGCCAGGGTCAACAAGCACCGGCGCGAGTCACGTCAGGTTCTCACCAACTCGATTGCCGACACGGCGTGGAAGAAAGCCGGCGGGACCGGCACTGCACCGCGCTCGGTCGAACTCGCGGTGGCGCTGTCGATCTCTTCGTTCGCGGTGCATTCGTTGAATGTCGACTACGGAGCGGGCGATGACGAAACGGTCGCGTCGGTGGCCGCGATGCTCTCGGCGATCCTCAAGAAAGAACTGTCACGAAAGTGACGACCGTGTCGACCCGGGTCGTGGTGGCAGAACACGGCGCACCCGAAGTGATGCGCATTGACTCTGCCCCGCTCGGCGCGCCCGGCCCCGGAGAAGTCATGGTGCGTCACCGTGCGGTGGGCATCAACATCGCCGACACGTACTTCCGTTCGGGCCTGTACCCGGGTCGCACCCCACACGGTCTCGGTGTCGAGGGCGCGGGCGAGATCATCGAAATCGGCACCGACGTGACCGCGTTTGCGGTCGGAGACCGGGTCACATACACGGGCAGCCCTCTCGGCGCCTACAGCGACGTTCGCGTCATGCCGACCGATTCGTTGATCAAGCTGCCCGGCTCGATCGCGTTCGACGTCGCGGCAGCCTCGACGATGCGCGGTCTCACGGCCACGTACCTGTTGAAGAGCCTCTGGCATCTCGAGACCGGCGACACGGTGCTCATGCATGCCGCGGCAGGCGGCGTCGGGCTGATCTTCTGCCAGTTGGCCGCCGAGATGGGTCTCACGGTGATCGGAACCGTCAGCAGCGACGCGAAGAAGGCACTGGCGCTCGGTGCGGGGTGTTCAGAGGTGCTGAACACGACGACCGACGACGTCGCCGCCCGGGTGCGCGAGATCACCGGCGGCAGGGGCGCCCGCATGGTCGTCGACGGGGTCGGCGCGAGCACCTTCGACTCGTCGATCGCCTCGGTGGCGCGACGCGGTGTGATGGTGTGTCTCGGCACCGCATCGGGCCCGGCGCCCGCCGTCGAACCCCCTCGACTCATGCGTCAGGGCTCGATTTTTCTCACGCGTCCGGCCATGGCCGACTACATCGCAGACCCAGCGGAGAAACAGCGTCTCGTCGAACACCTCTTCGAACGGATCGAGAACGGGTCGGTGCGCGTCTCGATCAACCAACGTTGGCAACTCGACGAGGCAGTCGCTGCGCACGTTGCGCTCGAGTCGGGTGGCACCACGGGCTCGAGCATCTTCGAGTTCACGGCCTGACCAGCACGCGGGCCTCGTGCTCGAGCAACCACTTCTTCACCGGCAGACCGCCGCCGAAACCAGTGAGCGAGCCGTCGGCGCCGATGATGCGGTGGCACGGCAGCACGATGGCCACGGGGTTGCGGCCGTTCGCCGCGCCGATGGCCCGTGTCGCGGTCGGTCGCCCGACAGATGCGGCCTGCTGTGCATACGTAGCGGTGGCGCCGAACGGCACCGCAGCCAGTGCCCGCCAGGCCTTCACCTGGAACTCGGTGCCGACCAGGTCGAGAGGCAGGTCGAATGAGGTGCGCGCCCCCACCAGGTACTCGTCGAGCTGCTGAACGGCACGTGCAACCACGGGGTGCGACGCGTCGTCGACGACTGTGATGTTCGCGACCGACTTCGGGTGTGCGTCGTTGCCGAACGACACGACACGCACGCCCGCGTCTGATGCGACCACGGTGAGATCACCGAACGGTGCGGCCACCCGTGCCCGCGCGAAAGTTGCGTCGGCGGACACGATGTCGACTACTTGCTGCTCGGCTCTTTCGGAAGCCCGAGAACCCGCTCGCCCACGATGTTGCGCTGGATCTGGCTGGTTCCGCCCCAGATGGTCTCAGAACGCGAGAAGAAGAACGCCGACATCATGCTGCTGACCGGGTAGCCCTCACGGCGCTTCTCGCGCGCGGTGCCGGGCCAGTTGCCGTCGCCGAGTGCGTAGTCGACGAGCATGGCGTCTGCACCGCCGATGTCGAGTGCGAGTTCCATCGCCTCTTTGTGCATCTCGGTCCAGAACATCTTGTTGGTCGCACCGAGCGCGGCCATGCTGGGGTCCTTCTTGTTCATCAGCGTCGTCGAGAGCGAACGCAGACCGTTGATCTTCAGGATCTGGATCTTGGTGTAGTAGTTCATGAGCCGCTGGCGGATCTTCGGGTCGTCGATTTTCCCGTTCTCCCTGGCGCCGCGCACCATCGCCTTGTACTCCGACTCGAAACGGCGGTATCCGGTGGTCGCGCTCATTCCGCGCTCGAACGCGAGAGTGGAGTTCGTGACGACCCATCCGTTGTTCACCCCGCCCACCACGTTGTCCTTCGGGCAACGTGCGTTGGTGAAGAACACCTCGCAGAACTCGGCGGTTCCGTCGGGCTGCACGATGCCGCGCACCTCGACGCCGGGCTGCTTCATCGGCACCAGCATGTACGAGATTCCCTTGTGCTTGGGCGCATCAGGATCGGTACGGGTCAGGAGGAAGCAGTAGTCGGCGTGGTGCCCCTGCGTGGTCCACACCTTCTGGCCGTTGATGACCCATTCGTCTCCGTCGAGAACCGCAGCGGTCTTCAGGCTGGCGAGATCAGAGCCCGAGTTCGGCTCGGAGAATCCCTGGCACCAGCGCATGGAACCGTTGAGGATCTTCGGCAGGAACTCTTTCTTCTGCTCTTCGGTGCCCCACTGCAGAAGCGTCGGGCCGACGAGAGTGTCGCCGAAGAAGTCGGCACGCATCGGGGCCTTTGCGTTCGCGAACTCCTCGGACAACACGACTCCCTGCATGGTGGTGAGACCCTTGCCGCCGTATTCCTTCGGCCATGTCGCACAGATCCAGCCGCCGGCGAACAACTTTCCCGGCCACTCGTCGTTGAACTTCTTGCGCTCGTCGGCGGTCATCTCGAAGTCCTTGTCGAACCAACCCTGCGGGAGGTTCTCCTTCAGCCAGGCGCGAATCTCTTCGCGGAACTTTTCGTCTTCGGGGCTATAGGTGAGTTCCATGGCTTCTGAGTCTGTCGGCTTTCTGGTCGATTCGGCGCATCGAGGCGGTGTGTCCGTTCACACACCGTTCACAACAGGCGAACACCCCCGAAAAATTCCTCACTTAGCGTCGACCCGCATGGATGCCGAGCGCTGCGCGAACGACCTCACCGAGGCAGACCTCAGCGTGCTGGGCGTGCTGGTGCGCCGTGACGGCCGGGTGACCAGCAGGGAGAGCCTGGCGCGACTGGCGGGTCTCGACTCGGTGAGCGTGCGCCGGGCAGACGTGTGCCTCGTGGCCCTGCGCCGCGTGCTGGGGCCTGACGCAATCTGCACCGTGCGGCAACGTGGCTGGTATCTCAGCGAGTCGGGTCTCATATCAGCAAGGGAATTCCTCGCGCAACGGCTAGACAAGACCATGTGAACGCCGTGGTTCTCTCTGCAGCCGTACAGGGCGTCGACTTCGGCCAGATCTTCACCACACTCGCGATCGTTCTGGTGGTGGCGAAACTCGCGGCCGAACTCTGCGAGCGGGTCGGTGTTCCCGCTGTTCTCGGCGAGATCGTCGCCGGCATCGTGATCGGGCCCTCGGCGCTCGGCCTCGTGGAACCGAGCGATGCACTGAGGATTCTCGCCGAGGTGGGCGTGATCGTGCTGCTCGCCGAGGTGGGCCTCGAGATGGACCTCAACGAACTGCGTCGCGTGGGCCGGGCATCGTTCATTGTCGCCATTCTCGGAGTCACCCTGCCGATGTCGAGCGGCATCATTGCCGGCTCGGTGCTCGGCGAGACCCTGAATGCATCGTTGTTCCTCGGCGCCGCACTGGCCGCAACGAGCGTCGGCATCACCGCACGGGTGTTCGGCGACCTGAAGGCTCTGTCGTCGACCGAGGCACGCATCGTTCTCGGTGCGGCCGTTGCCGACGACGTGCTCGGCCTCATCATCCTCACGGTGGTCACCCGTGTGGTCGAGCAGGGCTCGATCGACGCTGCCGGTCTCGCGAGCACCATCGGGCTCGCCGTCGGGTTCCTGGTTGTCGCAGGCGCGGTCGGTCTCGCACTGCTGCCCCGCGTTCTCAAGTGGGTCTCTGCCCGCGCCGCGTCGCCCGCCACGGTGGGGGTCGTCGCGGCCGGCGTGACGTTCGCGTTCTCCGCGGCGGCCAGCGGGGCGAAACTCGCACCGATCATCGGTGCATTCGTGGCGGGCACCGCACTGGCACGCACCGACCACCACGACCGCATCGCGCGCGACTTCGCGGTGCTCGGCAGCATCTTCATTCCGGTGTTCTTCATGCAGATCGGCATCGACACCGACGTCACGAAGTTCTTCAACGGTCACGTGCTGATCGTCGCGGCCGTGCTCTCGGCGATCGCAATCGCGGGCAAGATGCTCGCCGCGGTCGGCGCGTTCGGCACCAACACCGACAAGTTGGTGATCGGAATCGGCATGATCCCGCGCGGCGAGGTCGGCCTCATCTTTGCCTCGATCGGCGTGTCGGTCGGAGTCTTCACAGACGACCTCTATGCAGTGGTTCTTCTGATGGTGCTCGTGACGACGGTGATCACCCCGCCGCTTCTTCGGTGGAGAATCCGGCGCAACGACAGCGCCGCCGACACGGCAACGGTTGCTGCGACGACCGACGAGCCGGCCGGCGGCTGGGTGCGCTTCGCCGACGGTGAGGTGCAGCTGCACGGCGTTCCGCCCGCGTCATTGGTGTTGCCGCTGGCGCTCGAGGCATCGCTCCACGCCGCGCACGCCCAGCCGGATGCGTCTCTGCTCGACTGGATGCACGCGAACCGCAACGTGCCGTTGGCCTGGGACACCGGGTCGGCAGACCTTCTCCTCGAGGTGTTGATGCGTGGCAACGCCCGTTCGTGGCGCTTCCTCGATGTCACCAGCGTTCTCGACCGTTCACTGCCCGAGGTGGCCCGGGCCCTGCATGCGCGTCGCGGCGACGCGAGCGAGCTCGACCCGACTCATCTCGCCCAGACCCCCGTTCTCGAGGCCCTCAAGAAACTCAGCAACCGTCTCTCCCCTTCCGACGCATCGCTGCTGCTCGCAGCGTTCGTCGTCGACTTCTCGGACGGTTTCGACGCCTCGACCGTGCTCGACCGGCTCGCTCTCGACGACTCGACGCGTGCAGACACGTTGTCGCTGCTGTCGGCGTCTGCTCTTCTGCACACCGCGTGCACAACCGAACCGTACGAACCCGACAACCGCGTTCTCGCCCAGCTGGCCGGTTTTCTTGCCACACCGTTGATGGTCGAGCGGTGCCGGTTGCTCACCGAGGCAAGAGGCGACCTGCAGGACTGGCAGTTCTCGGTGTTGGTCGACATCACCACGGGAGTGCAGGGGCTGTTGGCCCACCCGGAACTCATCGAGGGCTCGGAGAACTCCCTGGTAGAGGTGCGCCGCCGCGACGCGATTGCGCTCACCTCGGACCCTCTCGTCGTCGATCGACTGCGGCACGCGGCCCCTGTGTACCTGTTGGCCCACGAACCCGGGGTGCTGGTTCGCCACGCCACCCTGGTCGAACCGGCCCCGCGTCCGCGAACGGTGCGGGTGAACGTTCACGCCACACAGGTACCCAACGAATGGGAGATCGACATCGCGACGCGCGACATGAACGGTCTGCTCGCGCGCATCTGTGCGGTGCTCGCCGAACGCGGCCTCGACATCGTGAACGCCGATCTCGCGACCTGGAACGACGGGGCCGTGCTCGACACGTTCCTGGTGCGCAGCGAACAGCGGCCCCAGGCGCCCCAACTTGCGTTCGAACTCGAGAAGCGCCTGCGCCGGCGGATCGACGACCCGCGTCGTCTCCTCCGTGGTTCGGGGGCCACCCTGTCGTTCGCTCTGGACAACGAGGCGCACCCGTGGCACAGCGTGGTGACGGTCTCGGGTTCCGACCAGCCCGGGTTGATCCAGGCAGTCGCGGCTGCGTTTGCACGTGCACGCATCAGTGTTCACCATGCCCGGATCACCACCGTCGACGGCTGGGTGTCCGACCGTTTCGAGGTGTCGACGCGGCACGGTCGAAAGATCAGCCGGGTCGCCCTCGACCGCGTGAACGACCTGTTGGCCTGACCGCTTTACACACCGTTCACAGAACTACCGAATCGCCACACTCCCGAAACAATGGGGCGACAGTCCGGAAATCTCCGCTTCGTACCGTGAGACCAGTTGCAACCGCAGCTCACGAAACGTCGCCGGAAGGTGACACGAACAAAAGGACGGATACCGGTGAAGTTGATCACGGCAATCGTCAAACCATTCAAGGTTGACGATGTGAAAGACGCACTGAAATCAGCAGGCGTACAGGGCATGACCGTGTCGGAGGTGAAGGGGTTCGGCCGCCAGGGCGGACACACCGAGACCTACCGCGGCAGCGAATACGCAATTGATTTCGTGCCGAAAATCAAGATCGAGCTCGTCGTTGACGATGCCCAGGTCGATGCGGTCGTTGACGCGATCCGCACGGCCGCCAACACAGGAAAGATCGGTGACGGCAAGGTCTGGGTCACCGACGTCTCGCGGCTCGTCCGCATCAGAACAGGAGAAGAGGGAAACAATGCAATCTGAAGTCGAGGTACTTGGAACACAGATAAATCTTCTGTGGGTCGTCATCGGCGCGATGCTGGTGATTTTCATGCAGGCGGGCTTCGCGCTCGTCGAGACCGGGTTCTGCCGTGCAAAACATGCCGCGCACGTGGTTGCGACGAACTTCGCGATCTTCGGGCTCGGGTTCGTGGGGTTCTTCTTCGTCGGGTTCCCCCTCGCATTCGGCGGGTTCAGTTACGCGCCGATGGGGCTCACCGAGCCAGTCGGTGAGGCTCTTCTCGGCAGCGGCAACTGGATCTTCCTCTTCCAGGGAGGCTGGGGCATGTCGACCGGCACCATCACGCCGGCGCTGCTCGGCTTGTTCCTCTACATGGTGGCGTTCATGGACACCGTGGCCACGATCCCGACCGGATCGATGGCCGAGCGTTGGAAGTGGAGTTCGTTCACGATCTGGGGTGTGTTCTGCGGGGCCGTGTACTACCCGTTGTTCGCCGCATGGACATGGGGCGGTGGCTGGTTGTCGAAGACATGGGACACCATGGGCCTCGGCGCCGGCTACGTCGACTTCGCCGGTTCGGGCGTCGTGCACGCAGTCGGTGGTGTCGCCGCACTTGCCGGGGCGATAGTGCTCGGGCCGCGCATCGGCAAGTTCGGTGCCGACGGCAAGCCCCGTGCACTGCCGGGGCACCACATCCCGATGGCGATGCTCGGCACGTTCATCCTGCTCTTCGGATGGTTCGGGTTCAACGCCGCCTCGACATTCGCAGCGACCGACGTGCAGTTCGCCACCGTGGCCGCGAACACCGCGATCGCCGGAGCCTTCGGTGCCGTGACCGCGATGCTCTACATCACGAAGCGCACCGGCAAGCCCGACCCGGGCATGATGGCGAACGGAATGCTCGCCGGCCTGGTTGCAGTGACGGCACCGTGTGCGTTCATCGCACCGTGGGCAGCAGCAGTCATCGGTGTCATCGCCGCGGTTCTCGCCATCGAGACCGTGTTCTTCGTGGAGCGCAAGCTGAAGATCGATGACCCCGTGGGCGCAATCGCGGTTCACATGGTGAACGGCATCTTCGGAACCCTCGCCGTCGGCATCTTCGCGAACGGAAGCTACGGCGGCGGTTGGAACGGTTCCGCGGTGAAGGGCGTCGAGGGGATCATCAAGGGCAACTGGGGCCAGCTCGGCGCCCAGGCGCTCGGCGTGGTCGTGATCCTCGGGGTCATCTTCCCGATCGCATTCGGGTTCTTCAAGATCCAGAACACACTGACCAAGGGGGGCATCCGCTCGGCCGAGGAGGACGAAGTCGCAGGTCTCGATCTTCCCGAGATGGGTGTGCTCGCGTACCCGGAATTCACGGGCAGCCGCTTCTAGAAGAACTCACCTTCTGCACAACCCGCGTCGCCACAACGGAGTGGCCGGCGCGGGTTGTCTGCGTTGTGCG
>CAYRUT010000037.1:0-15199 GCA_964427545.1 uncultured Bifidobacterium sp.
GCCATCGGCGGCCACTACGCCGCCCTGGTCACCAACTGGAACAAGTCGCAACCGACCTAGTGCTCGGGTCTCCAGAACTTCGAGCGGATTTCGAAATAAGAGACGCATGGTGGATTGACCACTGTCACTTCGCGGCGTTGATGCGTGATTGCCAGACCTCGCCGATGGCACGGCCGATGGTTTTCATCTCGAGTTCGCTGAACCTGTCACCCTTCACCTGGTTGCAGACGAAGCAACATGGCTTGATGTTGGCGATCGAGTAGCCGGCCGAACTGTCGACCCTGTCGATGCCCATCGTGCGCACGGGCTTCTGGACCTGGCTCTTCATGCCCACGGCCGGGATGTCGGCCTCGTCGATGCCGCAGTAGTGACATCGCTGCGGAGTGCGCGACCGCCACAGACAGAACTCCTCGAGCGTCATGATCATCTCGGGTGCGCCCTTGTATTTCCGGTTGAAACCGTTCGCCAGGTTCCCGACAGTCGTGCGGTAGAGACCCTTGGCCGTCTTGCACCCGGGGCAGAGTCGGTCGCGGGGCCCCAACGTGACTCCTTCGGTGTTGCAGATGATGCATGCGGCGGCAGCGGACTCACTCAATGACATGGCCGCAGGCTACGGCAGGTCGCTGCACTTGTGCGCGTTCAGTCGCGGGCGACGAAGTACTTGGCCTTCGGGTGGTGGCAGATGATCGCCGACGTGGTCTGTTCGGGCTGGTACTGCCAACCGGTTTCCTCACTCACCTCGATGCCGATGCGGCCCGCCTCGAGAATGCGCGCCACCGTTGCGTTGTCCTCCAGGTCGGGGCATGCGGGGTAACCCCAGCTGTAACGCCCGCCGCGGTACTGCTGGCGGAACAGCCCGGCCAGTGACGGGCCGTCTTCCTGCACGAAACCCCACTCGGTGCGGATGCGGTGGTGCCAGTACTCGGCGAGTGCCTCGGCCATCTCGACCCCGATGCCGTGCAGCACCATGTAGTCGTTGTACTTGTTCGCGTTGAACAGTTCGGCCGCCTTCTCGCTGACCGGTGCACCCATGGTCACGATGTGGAACGCCGCGTAGTCCTTCTCGCCGCTGTCGACCGACCTGAAGAAGTCGGAGATGCACATGTACGGCTCGACCTTCTGCCGCGGGTACGAGAACCGGGCAATCTCCTGCGTGCGTGAGTCGTCGGCCCACACCACCAGGTCGTTGCCGTCGGCGTTCACGGCGAAGTATCCGTACACGACCTGCGGCACCAGGTAGCCGCCGGCCTTTGCGGCGGCGATCTGTTCGCGCAGCAACGGCCGGATGCGGTCCTTGAACTCTGCGTCGGTCTCGCCCTCGTTCGGGCGGTACTGCCACTGGTTGCGGAACAGTGCGGTCTCGTTGATGTACTCGGCGATCTCGTCGAGCCCGATTCCCTTCACCACCTTGGTGCCGAGGAACGGGGGAGTGAACACTGGGTTGTCGGTCTCGACCTCGGGCGACCGCGGGGGAAGCGTCGACGGGTCGATTTCTTCTTTCGGTGCGCGTTCGATGAGGCGTGTGCCCAGGGCACGCCCGAAGTCGGGGTCGTCGACCCCGGTCTTCTTGATCTCCATCAACTTGTCGAGCGTCGACAGCCCCTCGAAGGCATCCTTGCCGTAGAACACGCGACCGTCGTAGACCTTGCGCAGGTCCTGTTCGACGTAGCTGCGCGTGAGTGCGGCACCACCGAGAAGCACGGGGATGTCGCTGAGGTTCTGTTCGTTGAGGGTCTCGAGGTTCTCGCGCATGATGATGGTCGACTTCACGAGAAGGCCGCTCATGCCGAGGGCATCTGCGTTGACTTCCTTCACCTTGTCGATCATCTCCTGGATGCCGATCTTGATGCCGATGTTGTGCACCTCGTAGCCGTTGTTGGTGCAGATGATGTCGACCAGGTTCTTGCCGATGTCGTGAACGTCGCCCTTCACCGTTGCGAGCACCAGCCTGCCCTTGGCACTGCTCTCGCCGGTTTTCTCCATGAACTGCTCGAGATGTGCCACGGCGGTCTTCATGGTCTCGGCGCTCTGCAGCACGAACGGCAGCTGCATGCGGCCACTTCCGAACAGTTCGCCGACCTCTTTCATGCCGTCGAGAAGAATCTCGTTGATGATGTCGAGCGGTGCGATGCCCCGCGCCCGTGCGGCCTCGAGGTCGTCGACGAGGCCGTCGCGGTCGCCGTCGATGATGCGCTGCCTCAGGATGCGCTCGATGCTCCAGTCGGTGCGGTCTTCCTTCACTGCCTCGACGGTCGAGACACCGGCGAACAACTCGAGCAGGCGGGTCAGCGGGTCGTAATCGGCGGTGCGGCGGTCGTAGATGAGGTCCTGGCAGACCGCGATCTGTTCCTCGGGTATGCGGGCCAGAGGCAGGATCTTCGATGCGTGCACGATCGCCGAGTCGAGACCGTGCTCGCGCGCCTCGTGCAGGAACACGCTGTTCAGCACCTGGCGTGTGGCGGGGCTGAGACCGAAACTCACGTTGGAGAGTCCGAGAGTGGTGTACGCGCCGGGGATCTCTTCCTTGATGCGCCTGATCGCCTCGAGTGTCGCGATGCCGTCCTTGCGCAGGTCTTCGTCACCGGTGCCGATGGGGAAGGTGAGTGCGTCGAAGATCAGGTCGCTCGCGTGCAGACCGTACTTCTCGACGGCGATCGTGTGCAGGCGATGGGCAACTTCCATCTTCCATTCCACGTCGCGGGCCTGGCCCCGCTCGTCGATCAACAGACAGATGACCGCGGCGCCGAAGTCGCGCGCAAGCGTGAAGACACGGTCGAGACGGCTGCCCGGTTCCTCGCCGTCTTCCAGGTTTGCCGAGTTCAGGATGCAGCGGCCCCCGGTGTGCACGAGGCCCGCCTCCATCACCTGCGGTTCGGTCGAGTCGAGCACCAACGGCACGCTTGCCTGCGTGGCAAACCGCGAGGCGATCTCGTTCATGTCGACGGTTCCGTCGCGGCCCACGTAGTCGACGCACACATCGAGCACGTGCGAACCCTCGCGGATCTGGTCTGTCGCCATCTTGAGGCAGGTGTCCCAGTCTTCGCGCAGCATCGCCTCGCGGAAGGCCTTCGAGCCGTTGGCGTTCGTGCGCTCGCCGATGATGA
Organism: uncultured Bifidobacterium sp.; assembly: GCA_964427545.1. Classification (GTDB taxonomy): domain Bacteria; phylum Actinomycetota; class Acidimicrobiia; order Acidimicrobiales; family Ilumatobacteraceae; genus UBA2093. The sequence continues at coordinate 3,105 of CAYRUT010000037.1, forward strand.
GGAAGCTGTTGTCCTGCTCGAGGGTGACAGGGGAGTACAACGAGGTCACGCTCGGTTCCGACGCGGGGGTGCGCGGTCTCGCCTCGAGAGAGCGCACCGCCTCGACGACGCGACGCAGGTGTTCGGGTGTGGTGCCGCAGCACCCGCCCACGATCGTGATGCCGAGGTCCCTCACATGGTGTGCGTGGAACTCGGCAAGTTGCTCGGGTGTCAGGTCGTAGTGCGTGCGGCCGTCGACCACGCTCGGCAGACCGGCGTTCGGCAGCACGCTGATCGGAATGTCGGAGTGCTCGCTGAGGTAGCGAAGGTGCTCCTGCATCTCTGCGGGGCCCGTCGCACAGTTGATGCCGATCGCGTCGGGCTTCATCGCGACGAGAGCCGAGTACGCCGCACCGATCTCGGTGCCCACCAGCATGCGCCCGGTCGTCTCCATGGTGACCTGCACCTGGATCGGAAGGTCGCGGTCGCGTTGTTTCATCGCGATGCGGCACGCCTGCATCGCCGCCTTGATCTGCAGCAGGTCCATGCAGGTCTCGATCAGGAAGAGATCGGCCCCGCCGTCGATCAGTCCGAGTGCCTGCTCGACGTACGAATCACGCAGTTCGGCGAACGAGATGTGCCCGAGGCTCGGCAGCTTCGTGCCGGGTCCGATGCTGCCTGCCACGTAACGGGGGCGCCCGTCGGTCTCGAACCTGTCGGCAACGCGGCGAGCGATGGTCGCAGCGGCGACGTTCAGTTCGTACGCCTTCTCGGGGATGTCGTACTCGGTGAGAACAGTCGAGAAACTCCCGAAACTCGCGGTCTCGATTGCATCGACGCCGGCCTCGAGAAAGGCAGTGTGCATCGCCTCGATGACGTCGGGCCTGGTGAGGCACAGCATCTCGTTGCACCCCTCGAGAGACGCACCGCCGAAGTCGTCGGCGCCGAGGTCGAGGTCCTGCACGAAAGTGCCGAATGCTCCGTCGAACACGATGACCCGTTCACGGATGGCTTCACGGTAGGGCTGGCGACTCATGACTCTCCAACGCTACTGCCGAGTCGGGTGGTGAGGCCTGTTCAGTCGGTGTGACGAGGTGTGTGACATTCACGGAAATCCACGTTTGGGACCGTGCCGCCCATAGAGTCTCAGGCGTGGCACGCGAGAAGATCTACACCCGGGAAGGCGACGACGGCACGACCGGACTCTTCTACGGCGGGCGGGTACCGAAAGACTCCGCGTTGCCGCGCGCATACGGCGCGGTCGACGAGGCACAGGCAGTCATCGGTCTCGTGCGCACGGCCGCCGGGCACGGTTCCGACGTCGACGCCATCGTGGTGCCCATCATGAAGGACCTCTACGTGTTGATGGCCGAGCTTGCCACCTTGCCCGAGAACCGCCACAAACTGACCCCCGGCCTCAGCGCGGTCACCCCGGAGATGGTCGACCGTCTCGAGACGATCATCGACGACCTCGACACGAAGTTCGAGCCCCCGACCGAGTTCGTGGTGCCCGGCGAGCACCCCGTGTCTGCATGGCTCGACTTTGCCCGCACGACCGTGCGGCGCGCCGAGCGGCAGGCCTTCGGGGCCGCACCACCCCCGTCGTACGTGGTGCCGTACCTCAACCGGCTCTCTGACCTGTTGTGGACCATGGCGCGCTGGCAAGAGGGCGAATCGCGCCCCGTCAAGAGCCTGTAGAGCCTCGGCATACGGCGGTTTGCGGTTGCCACATAGAGTGGTGACATGCGTACCTCATTCACCACGTCGAAGACATCCCCCGCCAAGGTCGATGCCGTCATCGTCCCCGTCGCGTCGTCGGGCGCCGTGCCCACCGGGCTCGGGCACAGCCGGGCCCAGTTGTCGGCCCTCGGGTTCGACGGCAAGGCAGGCCAGACACTCGCGCTCCCGGGCGCCGGGCAGGTCACGGTGTTGGTCGGAGTCGGCGAGGTGCGCGACCTGAACCCGAACGCCCTGCGCAACATCGCCGCCTCGGCTGCGCGTGCGTGCTCGAGGTACTCGTCGGTGTCGACGACGTTGGCCTCGGTCGGCCGCGGGAACACCAAGGCGAACGCACAGGCAGTCGTCGAGGGAATGGCACTCGCGCTGCACCGCTGGGTCGAACTGAAGAACGACAAGGGCGGGCTCGCGAAACTCACGAAGGTCACGTTCGTTGCGGCGACGGGCACCGCAGACGTGAAGGCCGGGATGGACGCCGGTGTCACCACCGCAACCGCCGTGTGTCTCGCACGCGACCTCGCGAACACGCCCCCGTCACATCTCACTGCGCGCCAACTCGCCGACAAGGCGGTCGAACTCGCGCGCACCAGCGGCCTGAAGGCCACCGTCTACAACCGTGACCAGCTCATCGCGATGGGCTGCGGCGGTCTGGTCGGTGTCAATGCCGGCAGCGTCGAGCCGCCACGCATGGTGAAGCTCGAGTACCGGCCCACGAACGCACGCGGCAACGTGGTGCTCGTCGGCAAGGGCGTGATGTACGACTCGGGCGGCATCTCGCTGAAGCCGAGCGACGCAAGCCATGCCTCGATGAAGATGGACATGAGCGGAGCAGCGGCGGTGCTCGCAACAATGACGACGCTGCGGGCGCTGAAGGTGAAGACCAAGGTCACCGCCTACCTGATGTGCACCGACAACCTTCCGAGTGGCAGCGCGCTGAAGCTCGGCGACGTGCTCACGATGCGCAACGGAAAGACCGTCGAGATCCACAACACCGACGCCGAGGGCCGTCTGATCCTCGCCGACGGGCTCTCGTTGGGCGCAGAGAGCAAGCCAGATGCGATGCTGAACATCGCGACGTTGACGGGCGCCTGCATGGGTGCGCTCGGCAAGCACATGGCAGGAATCTTCGGCAACAACGACGGAGTGCTGTCGCAGCTGAAGTCGGCAAGCTCGCGCACCGACGAACTGGTGTGGGAACTGCCGTTCCACCGCCCCTACCGCGCACTGCTCGACTCGAACGTCGCCGACATGCGCAACATCGGCGGCCCACTTGCCGGCGCCACCACCGCGGCGCTCTTCCTCAGCGAGTTCGTGGGCGACACGCCGTGGGCGCACATCGACATGGCCGGCCCGATGGAATCCGACGGCGACAGCGGATGGCTGAACCGCGGTGCCACCGCCTACGGCACGCGTCTGCTGATCGACTTCTGTGCGAACTTCAAGAAGCCGACGGCAAAGAACAAGTAATCAGTTCTGCAACGGCATCAAGTGCGTTGCTGCATCAGCAAGGTGATCAGTCCACTCGTTGACTGACGTTGGCTCGATCAACGGGATCACCACGAACTTCGACGCCCCGACGGCGACGAACCTCTCGATGGTGTCCGCCAGTTGCTGCCACCCCTGCGGAACGATGACCGACACGTCGTCGAGGTCAGGTCGTCTGGCTTTCAGACCGGCGAGCACCTGCGGCGGGGGCGGGGTCACCGAGTAGGGAATCAGCACCCCGAAGTGTTCCGGGTCGATCTCCCGCTCGTTCTCGGCCGCGATGGTTGTGACGGTGTGCCACCCGCGCGCTGCGTCGTCGGGTGTCACGAACGAAGGCAACCACCCGTCGGCGAGCCGGCCCACACGCTTCAGTTCGCTGTCGGCGATGCCGCCGAGCCACACCTCGGGCGGCTGTTGCTGCGGTTTCGGCAGCACCCTCAGGTTGTCGTAGTCGTAGAACTCTCCGTGGAACGTGACGGAGTCCTCGCTCCAGCACGCACGCACGACCTGCAGGGCCTCGTTGAACATCTTCGCCCGTTGCGACCGTTCGACACCGAACGCCTGTTGTTCGTGGGGGTCTGCGACTCCGAGCCCGAACGCAGGCAGAAGGCGCCCGTTCGACATGCGGTCGAGAGTGGCGAGTTCCTTCGCCAGCACCACCGGGTTGCGGCCGGGCAGCACCATCACGCTCATGCCGAACTTCAGTTTCGTGGTGCGGGCTGCCGCCATCGACATGGCAACGAGCGGGTCGGGCGCCTCGCCGCCGATTCTCTCGCTCAGCCACAGGCTGTCGAACTTCAGTCGTTCGAGAACGTCGACCACGTCGAGAAACGCCCCGTCGTTCAGTTGGGTGCGCACCCCGAAGCCGTATCCCACTCGCACTTTCACGGCTCCATGCTGACACACCGCACCGGAACACATAGCCTCGGCGCATGGCAGATTCCACGTCTTTCGACCCAGTTGCACAGTTCCGCGTCGACGGCAAGATCGCGATCGTCACCGGTGCGTCGTCGGGGCTCGGAGCCCGTTTCGCACGGGTCCTGCACGCGGCCGGCGCCACCGTGGTGGTGACGGCGCGTCGACTCGACAGGTTGACCGCGCTCGCCGGGTCGCTGCCCGGGTCGCTGCCTGTGCAGTGCGACGTGGCAGACGAAGCGCAACGTGAGGCCCTTGTGCGCACGGTGATCGAGAAGTACGGCCGCATCGACATTCTCGTGAACAACGCGGGAATCACGCACAAGGTGCCGATCGAGGGCGAGTCCATCGACCAGTTCCGCGAGGTGATCGAGGTGAACACCACGGCCGTCTGGCACCTCTGCAAACTGGCGGGGGAGAGCATGGTGGCGAACCGAAGCGGCTCGATCGTGAACGTGGCCTCGATTCTCGGGATGGTCGCGGGAACCCCGGTGAAGCAGGCGAACTACGCGGCCAGCAAGGGCGCGGTCATCGCCATGTCGCGCGAGATCGCGGTGCAGTGGGCGCGCAAAGGCGTGCGTGTGAACGCGCTGTGCCCGGGCTGGTTCGTCAGCGAGATGACGGCGGGCATGGACACAGACGAGAGTTCGCAGAAATTCGTGATGCAGAACTCGCCGATCCCGCGCATGGGGCACGAGCACGAACTCGACGGTGCACTGCTGTTCATGGCGAGTGACGCATCGTCGTTCATGACGGGCCAGAACGTCGTCGTGGACGGTGGCTGGTCGGCACGATGACCGAACAACCTGGCGCGCTGTCGGCGCGCGCAGTCATCACCTCGAAGGGCATCAGGCCCTTGCTCGCATCGAGCATGGTGCTCACCGTCGGTGTCATGCTTCAGGCCGCCGCCCTCGGCAAGCACGTCTACGACATCACGAGGTCGGAACTCTCGATCGGATGGCTCGGTCTCGCGGAGTTTCTCCCCGCGGCCGCTCTCGTGCTGGTCACGGGAACCGTTGCCGACCGTCTGAACCGAAAGAAGGTCTCGCTCGTGTCGCAGGGCGGCGAGTTGCTCTGCTCTCTGTTGTTGATGTGGTACGCCCTCGGTGACCCCACGTCGGCGACACCGATCTACCTGATCGCGGTTCTTTTCGGTGCATCGCGTGCTTTCCTCGCACCGGCACTGCGCCCCATCGCCGCCATGATCGCCCCCGAGGGTGGCCTGCCCCGTGTGATCGCGTTCTACAGCGCCACCTGGACCGGCGCGGCAATCATCGGCCCCGCAATCAGCGGATTCCTCTACGCGGTTCATCCGTCGCTCGCGTACGGCGTCGCGGCGGTGTTGATCGGGGCCGGCATGTTCTGTCTGTCTCTCGTCACGTTGCCGAGAACCAAAGACAGCGAGGTGAAGACCGAACGACCCACCCTCCGCGACGCCATCGAGGGTCTCGTGTTCATCAGGCGCACCCCGGTGCTGCTCGCGGCAATCTCGCTCGACTTGTTCGCGGTGCTGTTCGGCGGGGCCGTTGCCCTGCTGCCCGTGATCGCAGAGGAGCAACTCAAGGTCGGCGACGTCGCCTACGGGTGGCTCCGCGCCGCCGGGGGAATCGGCGCCGCCGTCATGGCGGTCTTCCTGTCGTTCCGCCCGGTGCGCCGGCGTGTCGGCCGCACTTTGCTGTGGGCAGTCGCGGTCTTCGGTGTCGCGACGATCGTTCTCGGCACGACGAAGATCTACTGGGTCGCGTTCGTCGCGGTGCTGGTGGCGTTCGCCGCAGACATGGTCAGCGTGTTCATCCGCAGTTCGCTGGTGCCTCTCGTGACGCCCGACGACAAACGCGGGCGGGTGTCGGCGGTGGAGAACGTCTTCATCGGTGCATCGAACGAACTCGGTGCCTTCGAGTCGGGCGCAGTCTCGAGCATCGCCGGCACACCTGCGACCGTCATCGGCGGGGGCATCGCCACGATTGCAGTCGCGGGTGTGTGGTGGGTCGCGTTCCCGTCGTTGCGCAACGTCGACCGATTCGAAGACCTCGAAGACAGGGCGGAGTAGCCTTCGTTCATGGCAGAGATCATGAACAAGGTCGAGGAGAAGGTCTCGAAACTGACCAGGCGGGGCATCGTCGGCGAGTTCAAGGAGTTCGTCAACCGCGGGAACGTGGTCGACGTCGCCGTCGCCTTCGTGATGGGTGCCGCGTTCAAGACGGTTGTCGACTCGTTCGCGGGCAGCGACAAGAGCCCGGGCATCCTCGGTGGTCTGATCGGGGCGATCTTCGGGGGCCAGCAGCCCGACTTCTCGAAGAAGGTCGTCACCGTCAACGGCAGCGACATACCGCTCGGCGCGTTCGCCACGGCCTCGATGAACTTCTTCTTCGTGGCACTCGTTCTGTTCGCGGTCGTGAAGCTGTACAACCGGCTGCGAGACAACAGCGACGGGGCAGATTCACCGGCCGAGAAGTCCACGAACGAGTTGCTCGCCGAGATCCGTGACGAACTGCGGCGCGCCGGCCAGGCCGGCGACAAGTAGAACCGGGTACCGACGGGTCGGTCACCTGACCGCTTCTTCGGCGCGAACACCAATAGCCTGAGAGGCTCATGTGTGGTCGCTCCCTGCGTTCGGTTCTCGGTCTGTGCGCCGTTGTCTCGCTGTTGTCTGCGTGCACCGGTTCGGGTGACACCGGCCTCACCGAACTGAAATTCGTCGGCCGCATCCCCGGCATCAACTCCGCCGGCGGTGCGCTGGTGGTCGACGGGGTGAGAGCGAATCTCTCCTCGCTCGAGGGTGCAACTCTCGGTTCACGGGCGGCCGGCAACCGTGTGCTGGTGATCGGAGACTCGATTCTCGCCGGCACCGCGAGCCGGTACGGCGGTGCGATGTGTGCGGCACTGGTGCCGAACGGCTGGGAGGTTGCCGTCGAGGCAGAAGCGGGCCAGATGGTCGGCTTCGGCCGCACCGTGGTGCGTGACCGCATCACCGAGGGCTGGGATGCCGCGGTCGTCTTCCTCGGCACGAACTACGGCGGCAGCAAGGAGAACTACGAACGCGACCTCACGCGCATAGTCGAGTCGCTTGCACCGCGACCCACGCTGCTGCTGACCGCAACGTTGTTCCGCGACACCATGCAGCAGGTGAACGACGTGATCCGGGTTGTCGCCTCGAAAAACCCGCATGTGTCGGTGCTCGACTGGGGAACCGCATCGGTGCAGCCCGGCCTGTTGAACAAGGACCGCGTGCACCCCACCGACGCCGGCCGTGCCGTTCTGGTCGCCTCGATCGCCGCCGCGCTCGGCTCGGCCCCCGAGATGCCGGGCAAGTGTCTCGCATCGAAGTACACCGACGATTCGCTCGTGGGCGGCGGCGTCATGCCCTCGACCACGGCACCCGGTGGCACCATTCCGTACGCAACAACCACCACCACGTCGGGCGCGGCACCGCAGTCGACAACCACAACGGTGGCCGGCGCAACCACGACGACGGTCCGCCAGTAATGCTGCAGGTGCAGAATCTCACCGTCGAGGTGGGCGGCCGCAACGTGGTGCAGGGGGCGTCGTTCACCGTGATGGCGCGCGACAAGGTGGGCATCGTCGGCCGCAACGGGGCGGGCAAGACGTCGATGTTCAAGGTGCTCGGCGGCGAGGCCGAGCCCGCGGCGGGCAAGGTGACCCGCACGGGTCAGTACGGGTATCTCTCGCAGGACCCGCGCACGTCGCCCGAGACCGAGCGCATGTCGGCGATCTCACATGTGTTGTCGGGTCGCAGCATCGACGAGGACCTGCAGCGCCTCGAGAAACTGCGCATTGCAATGGAGGAGAACGCCGACGAGAAGAACGTCGCGAGGTTCATCAAGGCAGAAGACGCGTTCAACCTGAAGGGTGGCTACTCGGCCGAGAGCGAGGCACGCAGCATCGCCGCCGGCCTCGGGCTGAAGGCCGACCGCCTCGACCTGGCGCTCGGTGTGCTGTCGGGCGGCGAGCGTCGCCGTGTCGAGCTCGCACGGATCCTTTTTGCCGGCAGTGACATGCTGCTGCTCGACGAACCGACGAACCACCTCGACATCGACGCAAAGACGTGGCTGCTCAATTTCCTGCGCAACTACCGGGGGGCCCTGCTGGTGATCAGCCACGACCTCGAACTGCTCGACGAGGCCATCACGCGGGTGCTGCATCTCGACCGCCCCAACGAAGACGACACGGGCACTGTGCACGAGTACCGGGGCACCTACAGCCAGTACAAGCGGTCGCGGGCCGACGACGAAGCCCGTGCCGAGAAGAAAGCGATGCTGCAGGCCAAGGAGGTCGCGCGCCTGCAGGAGGTCGTCGACCGTTTCGGTGCGAAGGCCACCAAGGCGACAATGGCGCACAGCATCGAGAAGCGCATCGCGCGCATCGAGTCTGAATCGACCGGTGTGCGCCGGAAGGACCGCGCACTCACGGTGAAGTTCCCCGATCCGCCCCAGAGCGGAGTCACCGTGGTGACGGCAAAGGGTCTCAGCAAGGGCTACGGCGGGCCACCCGTGTTCGAAGACGTGTCGTTCGACCTCGGCCGTGGCGAGCGACTGTTGGTGCTCGGTCTGAACGGTGCCGGAAAGACGTCGTTGCTGCGCATTCTTGCGGGCGCCACCGATGCCAACATCGGAAACTTCGAGTGGGGGTACCAGGTGAGCGTGGGGTACTTCGCCCAGGAACACGACACACTCGACCCCCACCAGTCTTTGTTGTGGCACATGCGCCGCGAACTGCCGGTGGGGTCGCCCCTCACCGAGACTCAGTTGCGTGCGTTGCTCGGCATGTTCGGTCTGCAGGGCGAGAAGGTGTTCCAGGAGTCAGGTTCGTTGTCGGGCGGCGAGAAGACAAAGCTCGCGCTTGCGATGTTGATGGTGGGTCGCAACAACCTGTTGCTTCTCGACGAACCGACGAACAACCTCGACCCGCAGAGCCGCGAGGCGGTGGCCGCGGCGCTCGAGAACTGGAAGGGGTCGATCATCATGGTGAGCCACGACGAGGAGTTCGTGCAGCGTCTGAACCCGACAAAGGTCATTTTGTTGCCCGACGGGGAAGTGGACTACTTCAGCCCCGAGTGGCTCGAGCTTGTCAGCCTCTCGTGATCGCAGGCCCGACTGATACGGTCTCGTGCCATGAGATACGGAATTTTCGGTGGGGCAGTCAATGACGGAACGGTGGACGACGTCGTCGCCGAGGCACGGTCGGCGGAGAAAGACGGGTTCGCCAGTTACTGGGCCCCGAACATCTTCGGACACGATGCGCTGACCAGTCTCGCAATCGTCGGGCGCGAGGTGCCGCGCATCGAACTCGGCACATCCGTTGTGCCGACGTACCCGCGTCACCCGCATGCAATCGCACAGCAGTGCCACACGGTCGCGGCCGCATCGGGCAACCGTCTCACCCTGGGCATCGGGCTCAGCCACAAGATCGTCATCGAGAACATGCTCGGCATGTCGTATGACAAGCCCGTGCGGCACCTGAAGGAGTACCTCAGCGTTCTCATGCCGCTCTCGCGCAACGAGCCTGCGAATTTCGACGGCGAGACCTACCGGGTGCACGGCGGCATCGCTGCCAAGGGTTCGAACGGTTTCGGTGTCGTGGTTGCCGCGCTCGGCGAGCAGATGCTGCGCGTCACGGCGGCAATGGCCGACGGAACCCTCACCTGGTGCACGGGGCCGGCAACGTTGTCGTCGCACACGATCCCCACAATCAACCGGGCTGCCGAGGAGTTCGGTCGCCCGGCACCTCGTGTCATCGCGGCACTGCCCGTGTGCGTCACACAGGACAAGGAAGCGGCCGCTGCCCGTGCCGCCAAGGTGTTCGCCGTGTACGGCACGCTGCCGAGCTACCGCGCGATGCTCGACAAGGAAGGCGCCGCCGGCCCGGCCGACATCGCAATCACGGGTTCAGTGGCAGAGGTGCAGGACCGCGTGGCGGCGCTCGCGGGCATCGGCGTCACCGACTTTGCCGCCGTCGAGTTCGGTGCGACGCCCGACGAGATCGCAGAGACGCGAGAGGCAATCAAGGGTCTCCTCTGATGGCCTACGACGGGCTCACCACGATGACGGTCGCCATCGGTGACGGTGTCGCGCATGTCGTGATCGACAACCCACCCATCAACCTCTTCGACCGTGTGCTGTACGCGGAGATGGTGCCGCTGGTCAACGAACTCGCCGCCGACGACGGTGTGCGGGCCGTCGTCTTCAGTTCGGCGAACGCGGAGTTCTTCATTGCTCATTTCGACGTCGGGCTGATCTTGCGCATGCCACAGGACATGCCCGCGGCGACGAAACCGAACGACTTCCAGATGATCGGCGAACTGTTGCGCACGATGCCCAAGGCGACATTCTGTGCGGTCGAGGGTCGTGTCGGCGGGGGCGGTGCCGAGATCGTCGCGTCTGCCGACATCATCTTCGCCTCGCGCGATGCCGTGTTCTGCCAGCCCGAGGTTCCGCTCGGAATCATCCCGGGCGGCGGTGGCACGACACGGCTGTCGCGCACGGTCGGCCGCCACAGGGCGATGGAGATCGTTCTGGCCGGCGAGGACATCGATGCCGAGACTGCCGAGAGGTGGGGCTGGATCAACCGGGTCGTGGCAGACCCCGTGGTGCACGCTCTCGCCATGGCGCAGCGAATCGCGTCGTTCCCGCCTGATGCCGTGGCGGCCGGCAAGCGACTCGTGCTCATGGCAGAGACCGGCATCACCGAGAACCTCGTCGCCGAGGGGGCCACTTTCGGTGCGCGCCTGGCCGACCCGACGGCACGCCGCGCCATGGAGAACTTCATGGCACGGGGCGGCCAGACCCGCGAGGGCGAGTTGCGTCTCGGCGAACTGGCCGGCGAGATCAACGACTGACCGGATCCGGGTGCATTCGGTGCGCCCCCAATCGGCAAGGATTGAGCGTTATGCCCCAGCTATTCGACCCAGTCGCGTTCGGTCACGGCCCGGCGATGAAGAACCGGTTCATGCTCGCACCGCTCACCAACCAGCAGAGCCATGACGACGGCACGCTCTCCGACGAGGAGTTCCGCTGGCTCACCATGCGCGCAGAGGGCGGGTTCGGTCTCACCATGACCTGTGCCTCGCACGTGCAGGCCGTGGGGCAGGGGTTCGCCGGCCAGTTGGGTTGCTTCGACGACATGCACATCGAGGGGCTCTCGCGTCTCGCGGCGGCCATCCGTGCGAACGACTCGGTCGCCATCGTGCAGTTGCACCACGCGGGCCGTCGCTCGCCGAAGGATCTCATCGGCACCGACCCGGTGAGCGCCGGCGACGACGAGAAGATGGGCGCGAGGGCGATGACCACGGCCGAGGTCGAGGGCATGATCGAGGCCTTCATCGCCGCCGCGGTGAGGGTCGAGAAGGCAGGTTTCCACGGGGCCGAACTGCACGGGGCGCACGACTATCTGCTCTGCCAGTTCCTGAATGCCGATCTCAACCAGCGCACCGACCGCTACGGCGGGTCGTTCGAGAACCGCCAACGAGTGCTCTTCGACATCATCGACGGCATCCGCGGTGCGTGCGGGCCCGATTTCCACCTCGGCGTGCGCCTGTCGCCCGAGAGATTCGGCATGCGGACCTTCGAGATCGTCGATGTGTACCGACGGCTGGTCGCGGAGAGCAAGGTCGACATGATCGACATGTCGCTGTGGGACGTCTTCAAACCGGGCGCAGACGACGATTACGCAGGCACGAGACTCATCGACGTCTTTGCAGACCTCGAGCGTGGGTCGACGAAACTCGCGGTTGCGGGCAAGTTGTACACCGCTCCCGACATGGCGCGTGCCGTCGACGCCGGTGCCGACATCGTCGCGGTGGGGCGTGCGGCCATCACCAACCACGATTTCCCGAACCAGACGAGAACGAACCCGGATTTTTCGATGCGCGAACTGCCCGTCCCGCGCGCGACGCTGCGCGACGAAGGCCTCAGCGACCTCTTCATCGGCTACATGGGCAACTGGCCGGGCTTCGCCGGCGA
>CAYRUT010000038.1:0-13064 GCA_964427545.1 uncultured Bifidobacterium sp.
CCCTTCCACGACACGCGCACGTTCTGGGCCTTGATGGTGATGCCGCGTTCCCGCTCGAGATCCATCGAGTCGAGATACTGGGCCTTCATGTCCCGGGCCTCGACCGCGCCGGTCATCTCGAGGATGCGGTCGGAGAGGGTGGACTTGCCATGGTCAATATGGGCAATGATCGAAAAATTGCGGATTTTTGAGATGTCCATGGGCAATCGTGAGCCTACCTGTGGCGGTTGGTGGCGGGGGCGTACGCCGATAGCCTTGAACACCGTGGCAAACATCAAGAGCCAAAAGAAGCGCATTCTGACCAACGCAAAAGCAGCCGACCGCAACAAGGCTGTCAAGAGCGAGCTGAAGACCCGCGTCCGCAACGCTGTGTCGTCGGCCGGAACCGCTGACGCCGATGCACACGCACGGGCCGCAGTGAAGCGCATCGACAAGGCCGCCTCGAAGGGCATCATTCACAAGAATGCAGCAGCCCGCCGCAAGAGCCGCTTGATGAAGCGCCTCAACGCCGCGAAATAGCCCTCCGGCCTCTTTCTTCTCTCACGCCCGTGCTTTCGGCCGGCGCGCGGGCGTCGTGCCCCCCAGTCGTGCCAACCTCGCCACGAGTACTTCCATCACCAGTTCCGGTTCCCAGTCCTTGCCGCCGCGCATGTCGATGTCGGCAGCCGCGATGAGCGCGATTGCGCGTGAGATGCCGGCGCTTCCGAGCCGCTGGTACTGAACGAGAATCTTTCCCGCGGTGAAAGGCTTGCCGCCGAGGATCGCGGCGGCATCGTCGGCGGTGCGCACACCTCTTCCGTCTATCTTCATCATCTGTGCGTAGCGGTTTGCCAGCAACCCGAGCACCTGGAACGGGTGCGAGTCGGCCAGCATGCGGTGCAGCATGACCAACGCAGTCTGGGTGTCGCCGTTGTCGACGGCGTCGGTGAGGTCCCACGGTGCGATCGACCCGGCCTCGCCGAGGAAGACCTCGACGTCGGAACGCGAGAGTTTTGCGCCTTCGCCGTAGGTCGACAGCAAGGTGGCGACGAGACCGGCGACGCGCGCCTGGTCGGAGCCGAACCACTGGTTGATGAGACGGGCCGCATCGGCCGAGTAGGTGAATCCGGCCTCGACCAGTTTGGATTCGACCCACTTCAGACGTTCGCCCTGGTTGCTGATGACGACCGCGCCGATCGTCTGCGCCTTGACCCGCTTGAGGGCGTCGCTGAAGACCTTGAGCACCTTGCCGGTGGATGTGATGACGAGGTCGGCTTCGTCGATGCACGAGTCGATGGCAGTGACCAGACCGTCGACGTGGTCGGACTTGAGGTCGTGCAGGTGGCGCACGATCACCACTTTCCGGTCGAGGAACAACGACATGGTGGCGACCGCATCGACCACCGAGCCCGCAGAGAACGTCGGCTCGGAACAGTCGAAGTCGTCGACCATCATCGCGCGGTCGTTGTCGCCGACCAGTCGGTCGACGAGTGACGTCAGCTCGAGACTGATGAGCGATTCGTCACCCGAGATGAGATACGTGGCCACGCCCCTACCCTGCCACACGCGTGCGTCGTGCGGCATGCTGCCGCCACCTGTTCGCCACCCACAGCGCCACAAGGGCCCACGCGGCCAGGTTCCATGTGCCGGTCAGCGACAACCGCGAGCACACCCGTGCCACGGTGTCGACCCACATCACCGGCAACGACATGGCAGCCGACACGACGGGAACCAGTGCAGGAACCGCGGCCCCGAGCAACGACAGCGGCAGCCCGAGAGTCATCACCACACCGGCCACCGGCAGTGCGAGCGGGTTTGCAACGAGTGACACCACGGGCACCGAACCGAACACGACGAGCGACACCGGCATGGTGCCGATCTGGGCGGCGAGAGTGGTTGCGAGGGTGCCACGATCACCGAGCAGGGTGCCGAGAGGTGCAGAGAGCCACGCGAGGCCGGCCGTCGCACCGACCGAGAGCGCGAACCCGACGCTGTGCGCCAGCATCGGGTCGACAGCGAGCAGACACATCGCCGACACCGCGAGAACGACTCGGGCGTTCATCGGGTGCCGGCGTGCCGCATTCGCCGCGACCAACGCCGCCATGAAACCGGCGCGCAGCACCGACGGTTCTGCACGTGTGAGCACCACGAACCATGCAATCACCGCCAGCGTCAACAGCAGCCGTGTGCGCGGCGACCGCCTGCGCAGGAGGGGGCCCGCGAGCGCGAGAAGATACGCCACGTTCTGCCCCGACGCCGCGCACAGATGCGACAGTCCGCTTGCGCGGAACCGCTCGACCATCTCTCTCGGCTGCAGGCGGTCGTCGCCCACCACCAGTCCGGTGAACAACGGCCGGAGCGATGCATCCATCCGTGACACGCCGTCGGTCATCGACTTTCGGACACGGTTCGCCGATCGCACCAGCACCGGCGGCTCGACGAATTTCTCCGACACCGACATCACCGACATTCGCCCCACGACGTGCCGCACACGCTCACGTCGGGCATACACGGTCTCCAACGGCGAACACACCGCATCGACCCGCACCTTCTCGCGCGCGGCCCGCCTCATGAGAATCCACGCAGGTGCACCGAAGGCAGTCGCGGTGTACCGACGGCCCCCGTGCTCGACCACCACACGCACGCCGGGCCCCACGGGAACAGGGTCGGTCATCACGGTCACCAGACCTGCACACGGCGCCGTCTGGCTCACCACTGCCCCGTGCCACGCTGCTGATCCGCCTGCCACGCCGGCGAACACCACGGCAACGACGAGCACACGCATCGTCGGGCGCAGCACCAGGGCGACGGCAAGCAACACCAACGACCCCGCCCGCAGGCGCGCGGCCCCCACCCACGATTCGCCCCACCACGTGCCGGCCCACATGCACGCAAGCAGCACCGACGCAGATGACGAACCCATCGGGTGCCCCGTGCGACGACGGACCAACACCTACGATTGCCCCGTGAGCAGCGGTCGTGTCCCCCGGGCGGTGATTCCCGGAGGTGTCGTCGCCACCCGTCGTTCGATCAGACGCACCGGCGGTCTCATGGCCCTGGTGACCTGCTTTCTCATCTGGTTCACCGGGATGGTGGTCTCGTTTCTCGTGTCGGGCCCGCTCGGTGGAGTGGTGTCGTTCGTCGGGCTCGTGCTTGCGCTTCCCGCGTTGCCGCTCTTCGGCATTCCCGCGGCCGGCGGCACCGGCCGTTTCCTTCTTGCGTTCGTCGTGAGCGTCGTCGCATGGTGGTTCGTGGGCCAGGTGGCAGCGGGTCGGGTCACGAAGAAGCCCGTGGTCGGCAGACGCGAGTGGTTGTGGGCGTTCACCCAGATCGGGGCCGGCCTCTGGCTCGGCGCGTTGGGCGGTCTCGCGCTCGGGGCTCTCGCGCTCGGGGCGTTCTAGGTGACTGTCACCTCGTTGCGCATCGCAGCGAGTTTCGACGGGCCGATACCCGGAACATTGAGGAGGTCGTCGACCTTCGCGAACGGGCCTTTCTGCGACCTGTAGGTGACGATCGATTTCGCCAGAGACGGGCCGACCCCCGTGAGTGTCTCGAGTTGCGCCGCTGTTGCAGTGTTGATGTTGACGAGTCGTGACACCGGTTGGGTCGTGGCCGTTGTGCGGGGTCTGGGTCTCAGCCGGGGCGCAACCGTTGCCCGCGGCGACGAGGACGAACGTCGCGGGATGTGAATCTGCTCGCCGTCGGCGACGGTCTGTGCGAGATTGATGCGCTCGAGGTCTGCCGATGCGGCCGCGCCACCGGCTGCGTGCAACGCGTCGACGATGCGTGACCGGGCGCCGACGCGGTAGACGCCCGGTCGTTTCACCGCCCCGGTGACGTGCACGACCACCTCTTCTTGGGCGACCCCGGACCCTGCGGCAACGGTCGAGCCGACAACCGTGGCACGGGGCAGCACCAGGTCGACCGGCGTTGGTGTGGGTCGCAGAACGAACCACGCGGCGAGAGAACAGCACACAACCGCAGCACAGCCCGCGGCGAGCCGACGGGGCCCGACAAAGTCGACCCAGTACCGACACGTGCGGATGATCCGTTCGAGAGTGTCTCTGCCCACACCCGAATGTGCGCCCCGGGTGACGCGGAGGGAAAACCCCTAGAAGAGCCGGGCGGTGAGTTGCTTGCGGTACTTCGCGGTGCGCGGGTCGTCGGGGCCCATCGCCTCGAGAATGTCGAGGAACTCCTGGCGGGCGTCGTCGTCTGTCTTCACACGTTCGAGCAGACCGACAAGTTCGTCGTCGTAGTTGTCGACGGGGTTCAGCGTGAGCCGGGCCTGGGCCGCGATGCGACGCACCCTGTCGGTCTCGGGCAGCCGCGCGAGAAGAACCAGGGCTTCGTCGGCATTTCCGGTACGCACGAGATGTTCGGCCAGAGAACACACGGCGTCTTCGTTGCCTGGGGCGAGAGCAACGGCGTCGCGCAACGACGCCTCGGTGCCCTGCTGCAGCAACTCGTTCACCCTCACCTGCGTGGGGTCAGGCAACAGCGCCGCGACCAGTTTTTCGATGACATGTTCGGGCTGGCCGCCCACGAAACCGTCGACGGGCTGGCCGTCTCTGTAGATGATGACCGTGGGGATCGACTTGACGCCGAACGCCTGCATGAGACCGGGGTTCGAGTCGGCATTCACTTTCGCGAGCACGACCTGGCCGTCGGTGGCGTCGGTGGCCCGCTCGAGAATCGGGGTCAGCGTCTTGCAGGGTCCGCACCATTCGGCCCAGAAATCGACGATGACGGGTGTGGACAACGACCTCTCGATGACCTCGGTCTGGAAGGTTGCATCCGTGACGTCAAGGGCCATACGGGCACGATACAGGTAGTTTCTGTGTGGTGACTCTTCCGAACGGCATCAGTGAGAATGTTGAGGCGTGGCTCGTGGCCAACATCGACGGAGCAGTCGCACCGTTCACCTACACGCAGATCGCGGGCGGTCACTCGAACCTCACGTTCAAGGTCGATGATGCAGCCGGACATTCGTACGTGCTGCGTCGGCCCCCGCTCGGCCACCGACTCGCGAGCGCCCACGACATGCGCCGCGAACACCGCATCATTGCCGGTCTTGCCGACAGTGCGGTTCCGGTGGCACCCGCACTCGGGCTGTGCACCGACGAGGCGGTCAACGAACTCCCCTTCTATGTGATGTCGTTCGTGAACGGCCATGTCGTGCGGGAGAAGTCGGTGGCCGAGTCGTTGCTGGGCCCGGCCGGGTGCAGACGTGCCAGCGAGTCGATAGTCGACACCATGGCCGCCATCCACGCCGTCGACCTGGTTGCTGCGGGCCTCGACGACCTCGGCAAGCACGATGGATACATCGAGCGTCAGCTCAACCGGTGGCACGGCAACATCCGGGAACAACGCACGAGGGATCTTCCCCTCGTCGACAGCGTGTACGAGGAACTGATGAAACGCATCCCCGTGCAGGGGGCCGCGACACTCGTGCACGGTGACTACCGCCTCGACAACTGCATGGTCGACCCCGACGGCAACGTGATCGCGGTGCTCGACTGGGAGATCTGCACTCTCGGCGACCCGATGGCCGACCTCGGTCTGTTGATGGTCTACTGGACCGGCCCCGACGACGACGCAAGTGCATGGTCGAACCCGGTGAACACCGCAGCGGGGTTCATGAACCGTGCCGAACTCGCCGAGAGATACGGCCGTGTGTCAGGTCGCGACATCTCGCAACTCGACTTCTACGTTGCCTTCGCCTTCTGGAAACTTGCGTGCATCATCGAGGGTGTCTACGCGAGGTATCTGGGTGGCGCGCTCGGGCAGAAGGACCCCGCCGAACTCGAACCGTTCAAGGTGCAGGTCGAGGGTGCCTCGCAGCGCGCCGCGTCGATTCTCGAGAAACTCGGATGACCCGGCGCGACGGCCTTCCCTTCTCGGTCGACGGCATGTTGCCCGACCTCACACGGCCGGTGCTGGTTGTCCAGTTCACGGGGTGGATCGATGCAAGCGGTGCTGCAGCCTCTGCGATGGAACTGATCTCGACGGAATCATCATCTGCCCGTTTCGTCTCGTTCGATGCCGACACGTTCATCGACTACCGCGCCAGGCGCCCCACGATGGAACTTCGCGACGGCGTCAACACCAACATCGACTGGTCGTTGCCCGAGATGCGCGTCGGCAAAGACTCGAACGCCCGTGACGTGGTACTGCTGACGGGCCCCGAACCGGACACGGCCTGGAACTTCTTCGCAGACACGGTGGGCGAACTTGCCCAGCAGCTGGGCATCACGAAAATGGTCGGTCTCGGTGCGTATCCCTTCGGTGCCCCGCACACCAGACCCGTGGGCATCACCGCGACCTCGGCGGACCCGGCGGTCATCGACAGGCTCGACCTGTCCCGCAGCACGCTCGATGCGCCGGCAGGGGTGCAGTCGGTGCTCGAGCACGTGTTCCACCGGCGCGGCATCGAGGCCGTCAGCCTGTGGGCGCAGGTTCCCCACTACGTGGCGTCGATGGCGTACCCGCTCGCGAGTGCCGCGCTGGTGCAGGCGCTGTGTGCCGACACGGGCCTCTCGTTCGATTCGGCGCGTCTGCGTCGCGAGTCGGCCGTGCAACGCGAACGCCTCGACCAGTTGGTGGCGAACAACCCCGAGCACGCCACCATGCTCGCCCAGCTCGAGGCGGCCTATGACGAGGTGCACGGCCCCCCGATAGACGATGCCGGCCCCGACATCCCTACAGTGGACGAATTGGCAGCAGAAGTCGAGCAGTTCCTGCGCGACCAGCAACCCGGAGGGTGACATGAAGGTTGACGGCGGACTCGGATCGGATCTCACGAAGGTTCCCCAGGCGGCAAAAGAACTGGAGGGTGCCGGCTATTCCGGCGCGTGGACGGCAGAGACCGCCCATGACCCGTTCTTCCCGTTGCTTCTCGGCGCCGAGCACACCGAGAGACTCGAGCTCGGCACGTCGATTGCAGTCGCCTTCGCGCGCAACCCGATGACGCTTGCGAACATCGGATGGGACCTGCAGGCGTACTCACAGGGACGCTTCATGCTGGGCCTCGGCAGCCAGATCAAGCCGCACATCACGAAGCGGTTCTCGATGGAGTGGAGCCACCCTGCCGCCCGCATGCGCGAGATGATCCTTGCGATGCGCGCAATCTGGGACTGCTGGCAGAACGGCACCCAGCTCGACTTCCGCGGCGATTTCTACACGCACACGCTGATGACACCGTTCTTCACGCCCGATGCGAAGGAACTCTCTCCGTTCGGGCCGCCGAAGATCTACCTCGCAGGCGTGGGCGAACTGATGACAGAGGTTGCCGGTGAGGTGTGCGACGGGTTCCTGTGCCACGGCTTCACCACCGAGAAGTACCTGCGTGAGGTCACGATTCCCGCTCTCGCCCGCGGCAGGGCGAAAGCCGGCAAGACCATGGAGGGGTTCGAGATCGTCGGTCCGTCGTTCGTCGTCACCGGAACCAACGAAGACCAGATGACCGCGGCCGCCACCGGAACCCGCCAGCAGATCGCCTTCTACGGCTCGACCCCGGCGTACCGGGGCGTTCTCGAGGCGCACGGCTGGGGCGGCCTGCAGGACGAACTGAACACGTTGTCGAAGAGCGGCAAGTGGCAGGAGATGGGCAACCTCATCACCGACGAGATTCTCAACACCTTCGCGGTGGTCGGCGAACCCGACAAGGTCGCACCCGAACTCAGCCGCCGCTACAGCGACGTGATCACTCGCATCAGTTTCTACGCACCGTACAAGGCAGACCCGCACACGTGGCTGCCCGTCATCGACGCACTGAAGAAGGCGTAAGCGCCCGAGCGCACGCGTCAGTCGAAACTGGGGCGGGCGCGCAACGAACGCTTGAGTTCGGCCATGCCCGACGACGTTGCCAGGGTTTCCACTGCGTCCCACAGCCTCACCGCATCGTCCCCACGGGGAATGTTCGAGATCACGGGGCCGAAGAAGGAACCCTCAGAGCCTGAGCCTGGGCGGAACGTGAGGATCGGCGTGCCGACGTCTTTGCCTGTGCGCTCGAGTGCGAGTTCGGTCTCGGCACGGATCTCTGCATCGAACGACTCGTCGAACACCGACTCGGACCATTCAGACGGCAACGAGATGTCTGCGAGAAGCCTGCCCACGTGTGCCACCGGGTCGGCAACGTAGAGTGCCCGTTCCTCGCGGTTGTGAAGGCTGGTGCCGAGGGCCGTGTACACCGCACCCACGGCGTCGTTCCCGCTCTCGTGACGCGCACGGGCAGCGACGCGCAGACCCTGCGTGCCTGCAGCATGCACTTCTTTGTAGCCGTCGGGCATCTTCGAGTAGTCCATCTTCTCCTCGTTGAGAAAACGCAACGAGATGAACCGCCACTGCACGTCGTAGTTGCGCAGTGACTGCACCTCACGCACCCACCGTGACGTGATCCACGCCCACGGGCACACCGGGTCGAAGAAGAAGTCGAGGTCAGCCATCAGACCCGTGCGATCTCGCGCTCTTCGAACGTCTCGATGATGTCGCCCGGCTTGAGGTCCTGGAAGTCGGAGAGCCCGATGCCGCACTCGAAGCCCTCGCGGACCTCGCGCACGTCGTCCTTGAAGCGACGCAGCGACTGGATGGATCCCTTCCAGATGATGGTCCCCTCGCGCAGGAAGCGCACCTTCGTGCCACGGGTGATGACACCGGTGCGCACGAAGCACCCGGCAATCGCACCGATCTTCGGCACACGGAAGATCTCGCGTACCTCGGCCTCGCCCGTGACCACTTCCTCGAACTCGGGTGCGAGAAGACCGAGCATCGCGCGCTCCATGTCCTCGAGAAGCTTGTAGATGATCTCGTAGGTGCGTATCTCGACCTTCTCGGCCTCGGCGAGGTCACGCGATTTGCGGTCGGGACGAACATTGAAGCCGATGAGTGTCGCATTGGTGGCGGCCGCGAGCGTGATGTCGTTCTCGGTGACTCCGCCGACACCGCGGTGCACGAAGGCAACCTTCACTTCGTCGCGCTCGAGTTTGCGCAGACTCTCGGTGACCGCCTCGAGCGAGCCCTGCACGTCTGCCTTGATGACGAGATTGAGTGTCGCCACCTCGCCGGCCTGGATCTGGCTGAAGATGTCCTCGAGTTTCACGCCTGTCTGCACACGGGCGTCGCCGCGCTGGTTCAGCACACGGCGGGTCTGGCCGCGCGAGTCGGCAACGAGACGTGCCGTCTTTTCGTCGGGAGCCGCGCGGAATTCGTCTCCGGCCTGGGGCACCGACGAGAGTCCGAGCACCTGCACGGGAGTCGACGGACCGGCTTCCTTCACCTGCTCGCCGCGCTCGTTGATGAGCGCGCGCACCTTGCCCCACGCGTCGCCTGCGACGATGGGGTCACCCACCTTGAGGGTGCCCTTGTCGACCAGGATCGTCGCGACGGGTCCGCGACCCACGTCGAGGTTCGCCTCGAGCACGACACCCTTCGCGCGCCCCTGCGGGTTCGCGGTGAGTTCCTCGAGTTCGGCGACGACGTTGAGCTGCTCGAGAAGGTCGTCGATGCCGAGGTTCTGCTGTGCAGACATCTCGACCACGATGGTGTCGCCGCCCCATGCCTCGGGAACCAGTTCGTACTCTGCCAACTGCGTGAGCACGCGCTGCGGGTCGGCGTTCTCCTTGTCGATCTTGTTGACCGCCACGATGACCGGCACATCGGCCGCCTTCGCGTGGTTGAGGGCCTCGATCGTCTGTGGCATGACGCCGTCGTCGGCGGCCACGACCAGCACGACGATGTCGGTCACCTGGGCACCGCGCATGCGCATCTTCGAGAACGCCGCGTGACCGGGCGTGTCGATGAACGTGATCTTCTTGCCGTCTTTCTCGACCTGGTAGGCGCCGATGTGCTGGGTGATGCCACCGGCCTCGCCCGCCACCACGTTCGCCGAGCGAATACGGTCGAGAAGAGTCGTCTTGCCGTGGTCGACGTGACCCATCACGGTGATCACCGGCGGTCGAGTGGCCTGCAGTTCTTCGTCGTCGTCGTCTGAGTCGTCGAACAACGCCTGCAGTTCTGTCTCCTGCTGCTGACCCGGGTCGACGAGCAGGATCTCGGCGCCGACCTCGAGTGCGAACAACTCCATCTGGTCGTCGCTGAGGCTCATCGTTGCCGTGATCATCTCTCCGTGCTCGAGCATGTAACGAACCACGTCGGCGGCGGTGCGGTTCAGTTTCGGGGCGAACTCCTGCGCCGACCAACCGCGTTCGATGATGATGGTGCCCTCGGGCACCGGAGCATTGCTGTTCGAGTACTGGGTGAACTGCGGCTGCAGTTCGTCGAACTCACGCCGGCGACGAGCACGCGACTTCTTGCGCGGTGCACGACGCTGACCGTTGCGCGGACCACCGGGGCCACCACCGGGGCGAGGACCGCCACCGGGGCCACCTGCACCAGGGGCACCACCGGGGCCACCCGGGCGTGGGCCACCGAAACCGGGTCGGGCACCACCGGGGCCACCGGGGCGTGGGCCACCAGGGCCACCGGGGCGTGGGCCACCGAAACCGGGGCGGGCACCACCAGGGCCGGGACGTGTACCCGGACCAGGGCGCGTGCCGGGGCCAGGGCGCGTGCCGGGGCCGGGGCGCGTGCCCGGACCAGGACGTGCACCCGGTGCCATGCGCTGACCGGGCGGCGGCGGAATCGGGCGACCCGACTGCGAGACAGGGCCGGGCGGCGGCGGAATCGGGCGACCCCCCTGACGCGGCGGCATGCCGGGCGGCAGCGGTCGGCCTTGCGGCGGTGCCGGGCGCGGCGTCGGCGGTTGATTGATGGGCGGGCGCGGCGTGCCGGTCGTGGGGCTCGGACGGCCGCTCGAGATCACACGACCCTCGCTGCTCGCGGCGGGGCGCGGCGCAGGCTCGTCGACGACGGGCGGCTGTTCGACCACCGGTGGCTGTTCGACCACCGGGGCAACCTCGACGACAGGCGTCTCGACCGGTGCGGGCTCGTCGACAGGTGCCGCGGCTTTCTTGGCCGGTGCCTTCTTGGCAGCGGCCTTCTTGGCCGGCGCCTTCTTCGCGGGTGTGCCGTCTCCGTCAGACTCGTCGGTCTTGGCGGCGGCTTTCTTGGCCGGCGCCTTCTTTGCGGCGGCCTTCTTCGCCGGCTTCTCTTCCTCGGGCTGGACATCGCGCTTCAGACCGTCGCGCTCTGCCTTGCGGCGCACGCGGTCGGCCTGGGCATCTTCCATTGTCGATGAGATCGCCTTGACGGGAACACCCATCGAGACGGACAGATCGAGAGCCTCCTTGTTGGTGAGGCCCAACTCTTTTGCGAGTTCGGATACGCGAATTTTCTTTGCTGCCAAGGGTCAGGCCTCCGTGCCTTCTGAATCGTTGGAGGGGGCGTCTGCCCATTCCTTCTGGGTCACCACAGAACCGTCGGCGGCGTGGAACTGCAGTTCGCCGGTCTCGTCGTTCTTGCGCCACTCGCCCTCTGCGTACTGCGTGCCGCGGGGTTCACGGGGTTCACGGGGTTCGAAGATCCCCTGCGCCTCGTTGGCCGCCTGGGTCTCTGACTTGATGTCGATGCGCACACCGGTGAGACGGGCGGCGAGACGGGCGTTCTGGCCCTCCTTGCCGATCGCGAGCGACAGCTGGAAGTCGGGAACGATGACGTCGGCCTGTGTGCCGTCGTCACTGAGGCGCACCTCGGTGACCTTGGCGGGCGAAAGAGCCTTCGACACGAAGTCGTGCATGTCTTCGGAGTACGACACGATATCGATCTTTTCTCCGCGCAGTTCGTTGACCACCATGCGCACACGGCCGCCGCGCGCGCCGACGCAGGCACCGACGGGGTCGACGTTCGGGTCGTTCGACGCGACGGCGATCTTCGTGCGGTGACCCGGCTCGCGGGCGCACGACTTGATCTCGACGATGCCGTCGGCGATCTCGGGAACCTCGAGCTCGAACAGACGCTTGATGAGACCCGGGTGCGTGCGGCTCACGACGATCTGGGGGCCCTTCGCCGTCTTGCGCACCTCGACGATGTATGCCTTCACGCGGTCGCCGGTGACGGGGCGCTCGTACGGCACCTGTTCGGCCTGGGGAAGCAGCGCCTCGACCTTGCCGAGGTCGAGCAGTGCATACCGGCCGTCTGACTGCTGGATGATTCCGGTGACGAGGTCGCCCTCGCGGTTGGCGTACTCCTCGAACTTGCGGTCGCGCTCGACCTCGCGGATGCGCTGGCTCATCACCTGCTTGAACGTGGCGGCCGCGATGCGCCCGAGTTCGTTCTTGCTCGGCGTGTCGTCGCGTTCGTTGATCCAGTTGCCGTCGTCGTCGACGTCGTAAGCGGTGAACTTCATGTCGAGGTTCTCGGGGTTCACCTCGACGATCACCTCGTCGGCCGCGCCGGGGCGCTTCTTGTAGGCGGTCGCGAGCGCCTCGACGAGCACCTGCAACAAGGAATCGACACTGATGCCGTGGTGATCGGCGAGCATGCGTACTGCTTCGGACATGTCAAGGTTGCTCATTGCGCTGAGGCCTCCTGTTGATGCGTGGATGTGTTCTTCTGGGCCGCGCGCTTGTCGCGTGCGGCCTTGGAGTTGGGCTTGGGCTGCGATTCCCAGACAAAGACCGTTTTTGCCTTCTCGATGAGCGACAAAGGCACGTCGACCGTGGCCCCCGAGTCGGACAGCCGCACCGATGCGGTGGCGTCTGTGGATGCAACGAGCAGTCCGTTGACGCGTCGCCGTCCGTCGAGTTCGGCGGCAAGCCGGATCGAGACGTCTTTGCCGACCTCGCGGGCGAAGTGGGCCGGCGTGCGCAGGGTGCGCTCGAGCCCGGGGCTGGTGACCTCGAGCGTGAACCGACCGGGCACCGCATTCTCGTTGTGGTCGAGTTCGCGGCCGAGAAGGCGCGTCACGAGGGAGATCTGGTCGATGTCGACACCGGCAGGTCCGCCCGCGGGGGTGTCGATCGTGACCCGGAGAATGCCACCGGCGAACTCGAGGTCGTAGAGCTCGAGCGAGAGGTCGGCCAGGATGGGGGCGACCAGGGCGGTGACGGTGTCGACGACCGTGTTGTGCGTGCTGCTCGACATCTGACTCACCTCCTGCCAAAACTGGCTCTAACAGAACAAAAGGC
>CAYRUT010000039.1:0-11285 GCA_964427545.1 uncultured Bifidobacterium sp.
TTGGGGCAGGGTATGGTCGATCGCCCGAGTAAGAGATCGTGACCCGTTCGGTTTCGGTTCGCCCGAACTAGCCTGAAAGCCACGTTGGTTCGGTGCTCCGGGCGAGTTTCGCTCCGGGTTCGGCTCCGCCCCCGCGCCTTTAGCTCAGTCGGTAGAGCAACGGACTTTTAATCCGCAGGTCCTGGGTTCGAGCCCCAGAGGGCGCACCAATCAGATGGAGAGGTGGCACGTCATGTCTGATGCAGTCCGAGTCGAGCGCGACGGAGCCTTTGCAACGGTCACCCTGTGCAACCCTGCGAAGCGCAACTCACTTTCACTCGACGTGCTGCGCGATCTCACCGCAGCATTCACCGACATCGGTGTAAGCGACGCGCTCGGTGTTGTTCTCGCCGCCGAGGGACCCGTGTTCTCTGCCGGGCACAACTTCGGCGACATGGCCGGCGCATCGCAGGAAGCCGCTCTCGAGTTGTTCACCGTGTGTTCCGAGATGATGCAGTTGATGCACTCGATCCCTCAGCCGATTGTTGCCCGCGTCCATGCGCTCGCGACTGCGGCAGGTTGCCAGTTGGTGGCCACGTGTGATCTTGCTGTTGCTGCGCGCTCGGCGGCGTTCGCACTTCCCGGCGGCAAGGGCGGTCTGTTCTGCCACACACCGCTTGTCGCTGTGGCCAGGACTCTTCCGCCGAAGCGGGCTCTCGAGATGGCACTGACGGGCGATGCCGTCAGCGCCGAGACCGCTGCCGAATGGGGCTTCGTCAACTCGGTGGTCGACGACAGCCAGCTCGACGAAGCGGTCAACGATCTGCTCGCAAGAGCCACCAAGGGTTCGCGTGAGTCGAAGGCCCTCGGCAAGAAGACCTACTACTCACAGGTCGACATGAATGTTCCTGATGCCTATGCCTTCGCCAGCGCAGTGATGGCCGACGCTGCCGTGTCAGATGTGGCACAAGAAGGAATCAGGGCGTTCCTGGAGAAGCGCCCGCCGGATTTTGGTGATAGGTAAAGAGGCAATGACCAACACGGTTCCCCCCGAATCGATCGTCGAACTCGAACTGGCTGTGCAGGGAATGACCTGCGCCGCGTGTGCCGCCCGCATCGAGAAGACCCTGAACGACATCAACGGTGTCGAAGCGGCCGTGAACTACGCAACCGAGACCGCAATGGTGGCGTTCGACGGATCTCACAAGTCGCAGACGGAAGTTCTGAACGCCATCTCGTCGATCGGGTACTCGGCAAGGCCCGTCGACGAAGAGAACTTTGACGAAGATCTCTCGAAGTCGCTGAAGGTTGCACAACTGCGGCTCGTCGTCTCGCTGGTGCTGTCGGTGCCTGTCGTGCTTCTCAGCATGGTCGATGCGTGGAAGTTCGACGGGTGGCAGTGGTGGGCCATGGCGCTGTCGGCCCCTGTTGTCACCTGGTGCGCCTGGCCGTTCCACCGCACCGCGTTCAAGAACGCAATGCACGGCGCCAGCAGCATGGACACCCTCATCAGTGTGGGTGTCATCGCCGCCACTGCGTGGAGCGTGTGGGCAATGGTGTGGGGCGACGCTCTCGATGCTGCGCACTCGATGGGTGGCATGACCATGACCATGGACGGCCAGTCGCATGTCTATTTCGAGGTCGGCGCAACGGTGACCGCGTTCATCCTTCTGGGCCGGTTTCTCGAGATGCGCGCGAAGAACTCCGCGGGCAACGCCCTGCGCACGTTGCTGGCGATGGGTGCGAAATACGCAACAGTGCTGCGCGACGGGGAAGAGGTGTCGATACCCGCATCGGTCGTGCGCATCGACGACATCCTCGTGGTGCGACCCGGCGAGAAGATCGCTGCCGACGGTGTGGTCACCGAGGGAACCAGCAGCATCGACATGAGCATGATCACCGGCGAGAGCGTGCCGGTCGACGTCGAACCGGGCGACCCCGTCACCTCGGCCACGGTGAACCAGAACGGTCGCCTGTTGGTGCGGGCCACCCGTGTCGGTGCCGAAACGACATTCGCCCGAATGGCGAAACTGGTGCGCGAGGCACAGGCCACAAAGGCGCCCGTGCAGCGCATCGCTGACAAGGTGTCGAGCATCTTCGTGCCCACGGTGTTTGCAATCAGCCTCGCAACCCTCGGTGTGTGGATGTTCGTCGACGGAGACTCCACGAAGGCTTTCACCGCGGCCGTCAGTGTTCTCATCATCGCGTGCCCGTGCGCTCTCGGTCTCGCGACGCCGACGGCGTTGATGGTGGGCAGCGGCCGCGCCGCACAGATGGGGATCGTCATCAAGGGCATCGACGTGCTGCAGAGCACCCGACGCATCGACACGGTGGTTCTCGACAAGACCGGCACCGTCACCACCGGCGCGATGACACTCGTCGGTGTGCACTGCGTCGACGGCGTCACACGGGCCGATGTGCTGTCATTCGCGGGCGCCGTCGAGAAGGGCAGCGAGCACCCCATCGCACGCGCCATCGTCAGGGCGGCAGAAACAGAACTCGGAACGATTGCATCTCTCGACGAGTTCATGGCGATGCCCGGTGTCGGTGCAACGGGCCGCATCGGCGGCACCATCGTGACAGTCGGGCGCGAGGAGATCTTCCGCGAGCGGCTCGTGATCATCCCCGGCACGTTGCGTGAGGCCCTCGGCGCATCGCGCGAACGCGGTGAGACGGCCGTGGTCGTCGCCTGGGACGGCCAGGCAAAGGCGGTCATCAGCGTCGCAGACCAGCCAAAGCCCACGTCGGCGGCGGCTGTCGCACAGTTGAAGGTGATGGGTCTCGCACCGATACTTCTCACCGGCGACAACGCCGTCACCGCGCGCGCCATCGCGGAGTCGGTCGGCATCGACGACGACGGCCACCACCTGTACGCGGGGGTGTTGCCCGACGAGAAGGTGTCGATCGTGAAAGACCTGCAGGAACGCGGGTACGCCGTCGCGATGGTCGGTGACGGTGTCAACGACGCCGCGGCACTGGCCCAGGCCGATGTCGGCATTGCAATGGGCGGCGGCACAGACGTTGCGATGCAGGCGAGTGATCTCACCATCGTGAACGGTGACCTCAGGTCGGTTCCCGACGCCATTCGTCTGTCACGCGCGACCCTGCGCACCATCCGCACGAACGTGTTCTGGGCGTTTGCCTACAACGTGGCGGCGATCCCGCTCGCTGCCAGCGGACGCCTCAACCCCATGTGGGCAGGTCTCGCGATGGCGTCGTCGTCGGTGTTCGTTGTGATGAACAGCCTGCGCCTGCGTCGAGTCTCGTTGTCGCGCTGAGTCACACGTCGTCGACACGCGCATAGGCCGCACGCAGGGCGTCGATGGCGTTCCTCTTGTGGTTGCGCACAGTTCGCGACGACACCCCGAGGCTCGCGGCGATGTCGTCGCTCGTGCGGCCGCTGGCAAACTCGCGCAGCAGGTCGAGATGGTGACGTTCGATGCCCAGCTCGAGGGCATCGTGCAGCACGTCGACGATCTCGTACGGTGATTCGGCAGGGTTCGATTCGATCATTCTCTGCAGCATCTCGTCGCCCACCTGTGTCTCGGTCACGTGACGCAACCGGTGGTGGCGCACGAATGCGTGGTACTCGGTGTCACGCACGAGGTTCGCGGCCACCTTGTGGTGCCGGCGTTGGTGCGGGTACTCGCGGATCACGCACCAGGCCGTCGCGAGAATGTCGCTCATCGCGGTCTCCATCCCGCCGTGAGTGAGGTGCCCGCGGCGCTTCGCCATCGCCATCAGTGCCGGCAAGATCCTGTGCAGCACGATGCGCGCCGCGATGTCGCATGTCTCGGCCTGCTTCACCATGTGCCACAGCAGTCGGTCTCCCTCGTTGTCATCGACCGCACGGCCGAAACCGCACAGCTCGAGCACCTCGTCGAGGTCGTGGACCCGCCGGGGCATGAATTCCCATGCGTTCACCGTGCGCAGGGTCGCGCGTCGTGTGCGCAGTTGTTCCCAGTCGGTGATGACGGTGCGGGCAGGGCCGGCAGTGACGGTGCTGTAGACGAGTGGTGCGTTGCTCATGCACCACACGGTGCAGAACACGGTTCGCCCGCAGAGGGTGCGGGGCCTTCACCCGACGGTTCGCCGGCGTTGCCTTCTGGGCAATACTTGGGTCATGGACTTCATCCTGCCGTCAGGCACCGAAGCAGAAATCGTCATCCATCCCGACCCGCTCATGGGTCTCGTCATCGCCCCCGACATCTTCGGTCTGCGCCCGTTGTTCACCGACATGGTGCAGCGACTGTCGACCGAATGGCAGATGTCGGTGATTGCCGTCGAGCCGTTCCCCGGTCGGGGACTGGGCCCCGAGATCGAGCCCCGCATGGCCGCAATCCCCGAACTGCGCGATGTCGACGTGATCGCAGACCTGCATGCGGCGGCCGATTTGCTCGGCACGGACACAACGGGGCTCATGGGGTTCTGCATGGGTGGCATGTACTGCTTCAAGGCGGCACGCAGCGAACGTTTCGCACGCATCGCGAGCTTCTACGGCATGATCGTGATGCCGCCGGCATGGCGCGGTGCGCACCACGACGAACCACTGGCCAACCTCATCAACGGGTACGCCGACAACGTGATCGCATTCGTCGGCGGTCACGACCCCTACACACCCGAGGCCGACATCGCGCAGCTGCGCGCGACGGGGGCCAACGTGGTGTTCTATCCCGACGCAGAGCACGGTTTCGCACACGACGCATCGCGGCCGTCGCACCGTGCAGACGATGCAGCCGACGCGTTCACGCGCACACGGGAATGGTTGCTGAGCGCGCTGTAGGGGCGCCGGTCAGATTGCGCGTTGCTGCAGTTTCGCGCGCTCGATGATGTGGTAGGTGCGGTCGTGCTGCTCGAGCCACTTCAGCTTGATGAAGCTGGCAATCGCCTTGTTCACGCGTTCGCGTGACGCGCCGACCATTCCTGCGAGTTCTTCCTGCGTCACCGGCAGGGTGAACTCGTCGTTCCCGCCGGAGAGTTCGATGAGACGCTTG
This sequence comes from uncultured Bifidobacterium sp., assembly GCA_964427545.1. Classification (GTDB taxonomy): domain Bacteria; phylum Actinomycetota; class Acidimicrobiia; order Acidimicrobiales; family Ilumatobacteraceae; genus UBA2093. Next base: position 4,974 of record CAYRUT010000039.1, read on the forward strand.
GCCGTGCGGCCCGTGACGTCGAGGAAGACCGAATCGGCAAGTGCCTGGTCCATCGCACGCAGACGCTGGCTGAGCATTCGGATCACGTTCCACAACAGGTGGGTGGAGGTGTCGAGCTGTGACCGGACCGCGTCGTAGGGAATCTGCAGCACCGACGATGCCTCGAGTGCACGTGCGCCGGCCGAACGGGGGCGGGTGTCGAGCATGCCCATCTCGCCGAAGAGGTCACCCTCGTCCATGAGGGCGATCACGCTCTCGCGGTGGTCGAACGGTCGGTTGCCGATGGCGATGGCGATGCGTCCGGAGAGAACGACGTACAACGAGTCGGGTTCGTCACCTGCATCGAACAGAACGTCTCCGCGAACCAGGTCGCGCACCTTTCCCGCCGCTGCGATGTTCGTGAGAGTCTCGACGGGAGAATCCGCAAAGAAATCGGTGTCAGCCAGTATCTGTTCGTGTGCCATAGCAAACCTGACGGTACTACCCTTCGGGCATGGCTGAAAATGAGACCGTCTGGACGATCATCGTGGCGGCAGGTTCGGGTCTCCGGTTCGGCAGGGCCAAGCAGTTCGAGGTCATCGGTGGTCGGCCGATTGTTCAGTGGGCCATGGACGAAGCGTCCAGGCATTCGGTCGGCGTGATCGTCGTTCTCCCCGAGGGAATGGCCGAGGGCCCCGGTCAGGTCGAGGGCGGCACCACACGAAGCGAGTCGGTGCGCCGGGGTCTCGCAGCCGTGCCCGACGACGCAACCATCGTCTGTGTGCACGACGCGGCGCGCCCGTTCGCGAGCCCCACGGTGTTCCAGCGTGTCATCTCTGCGGTGGTCGACGGTGCTGATGCCGCGGTGCCGGGTGTTGCTGTGGTCGACACCATCAAGCAGGTGAACGAGTCGAACGTCGTCGTGTCGACGCCACGTCGCGAGACCCTGCGTGCGGTGCAGACACCCCAGGCGTTCCGCGCGGCCTCACTGCGCAGGGCACACGCAAGCGGCGGCGAGGGAACCGACGATGCAACGTTGATCGAGAAGATCGGCGGTGAGGTGGTCGTCGTCGAGGGTGAAGTGGTGAACCGGAAGATCACCACGCGGGAAGATCTCGAGTGGGCGGTCGCACACGCAGACCACCTGCTGCACGGAGAGGTGTGATCATGCAGGTTCGCGTCGGACAGGGCTTCGACATCCATCGTTTCGCCGATCAACCCGCAGACGGCCGCGTGCTGGTGCTGGGTGGTGTGGCGTTTCCCGGCGAACGTGTACTCGTCGGTCACAGTGATGCCGACGTGGTCGCCCACGCCATCGCCGACGCACTGCTCGGGGCGGCCGGCCTCGGTGACATCGGCCAGCACTATCCCGACACCGACCCTGCGTGGAAAGGCGCCGACTCGATGCGCATCCTCCGCGATGTCGTGGGGAAGGTGCGCGCACTCGGCTGGTCGGTCGGCAACGCAGACTGCAGCGTGGTGTGCGAAGAGCCGAAGATCGCTCCTGTCCGCGACGAAATGGTGAGGCTGCTCACCGAAGCAGTGGGTGCCCCCGTTAGCGTGAAAGGCCGTCGCGCCGAGGGTCTCGGTGCGATCGGACACGGCGAAGGCATCGCCTGTTTCGCTTCGGCGATCATCACCAAGGAGTAAGCGCAATGGCGCCACGCAAGTCATCGAAGCCGAAGGTGAACCTCGGCCCTCCCGGTCGCAAGGCCGGCGGTCGCAACACCGGAAGCCGCAACCGTGCGGAGACGTCGTCGCGCGGGTCGAAGGGTGCGCCTGCAGCCGGCCCGAAAGGTGTGGTGAAGCGCAAGGGAAGCGGCACGCCCGACCCGACGCGGGGCAAGGCGCGCACGGGTGCCCCGCGCGCGGGTGCACGACGCGGTGCCGAACCGCGCCGCAATGCCCCCGTGGCGAAAGGCCTGGGAGGCGAGCAGATCGAGGGTCGTCAGGCAGTGCGCGAGTTGTTGATCGGCCAGAAGCGCAAGGTGCGCGAGATCTGGATCGCCTCTGACATCGACTCGGCACCGATTCTCGACGACATCGAGGAACTGGCGCACGCACAGCGCATCGCGATTCTCGAGGTGCCGCGTCGCAAGATCGAGGAGACCGCACGCAGCGAGGCACCACAGGGCATCATCGCGTTCGCTGCGCAGCTCGAGGAAGCGTCGTTTGCCGACATGTTGAAGACGCACAACGGCGTCGCACCGTTCCTCGTCGCTGTCGACGGCGTCACCGACCCGGGCAACCTCGGTGCTCTGTTGCGTTGCTGCGACGGCGCCGGTGTCACCGGTGTGGTGCTGCCCAAGCACCGCGCGGTTCACGTGACGCCCACAGTCGCGAAGACCTCGGCCGGTGCCGTCGAGCACGTGCCGATGACTCTGGTGTCGGGCCTGCCGACAGCGATCCAGCAGATGCGCGACAAGGGCATCTGGGTGGTGGGGCTCGACGACTCGAGTCGCAGCACGCTTTTCGACATCGGAAAACTGGCGAACGACGGCATCTGCATCGTGCTCGGCGCAGAGGGGTCGGGCCTGTCCCGACTGGTGAAGGAACGGTGCGACACGATCGTGAGCATCCCGATGCTGGGCCAGGTGTCGTCGTTGAACGTGTCGGCTGCTGCGGCACTTGCAACCTACGAGGTCACGCGTGTGCGCGAGGCGAGTCGCGCCTAGGCTGAGGGTCCTCGCCGGGTTAGCTCAGTGGTAGAGCAACGCACTTGTAATGCGTAGGCCGTGGGTTCAACCCCCACACCCGGCTCCATGCGAGCCCCGAAAACACGGGCTTTCGAGGTGGCGACACCACCACACGCCCACCCACTACGGTGGAGTCACTCCTTGTTGTACGAGTGGAGGAACATCTCATGAGCCAGCAACGACCCCGCGCACCGCGCCCCAGTCTTCCGTCGCCGTCCACAGGCACGATGGGTGCCGTCGTCGCCGTTGTCGCGCTCGTGCTCGGCTTCCTCGTGCTGCGTGACGTGAGTGGCACATCGTTCAGCGGAACCCCGTCGACCCCGATCGAGACGGTGCCCGGCGGCGGCACTGTCGACCCGAACGCAACCACCACCACCGTGCCGTTCTCCACACTCGGTTTCAAGCTGATCGTCGCGAATGCCTCGGGCGTCGCCGGCAGTGCGGGTGCCATGACGCTTGCCCTGCAGAATCTCGGTTTCATCGCCCCACCGGCGGTCAACCTCGCGCCAGGGGCCGCAAAGCGCCAGAAGACCGGCGTGTTCTACACCGCAGGTTGCGAGACCAACGCGAACAAGGTGGCCGAGGTGCTCGGCGGCAATGTCGACATCGGTGCGATGCCCGTGCCGGTTCCCACCGAGACCGGCGAACTCGGTGAAGCATGCGTGCTGATCCTGCTGGGCACCGACCTCGCCGGCAAGCCGCTGCAGGGTGCGACCGGCGGCGGCCAGGGGCAAGCGGCAACCACCACCACTGCGGCCCCCGCGGGCTGACGACTCAGTGCGTCGTCAGTGACGCATGCGCTGCGTCCTCGATGCAGCGCAGAACCTGGGCGTGAGACTTCTCCGACCCGAACATGTCCGTCAGGCTGACGGTGTGCAGGTCGCGTGCGAGCGGGCTCGTCATGTTCTCGTCGATGTCACCGACGATCGCAAGGGTCTTTTTTCCTGCATCGGTTGCCGTCGCAAACACGTTGCCCACCACCTTGCCCTCGAAACTCGTGTCGTCGAGAAGGCCCTCACCCGTGATCACCAGGTCGTGTTCGCGCACGGCGTCGTAGAAGCCGACCTCTTCGGCCACGATGTCGAACCCCGCCGTCAGGGTCGCGCCGAGTGCGGCGAGCGCACCTGCGAGACCACCTGCCGCGCCCGAGCCCGGCATCGACGAGACGTCGACACCGTGGTCGCGTGAATAGGTGCCCGCGAGGTTCTGCAGGCGACGCGTGAGCAGTTCGACCTGGGCCCGTGTCGCACCTTTCTGTGGCGCGAACACCTCGGCGGCATCGACGAACAACGTGTCGACGTCGCACGCGACGAGGAACTCCACGGCACGAAGCCGTGCGGGCGTCGAGATCGCCTTGATCGCGCCGAGCCCGCCGTCTGTCGTGGCCGAGCCACCGAGACACACGATGATCTTTCTTGCCCCGCCGTTGAGTGCCTGGTCGATGAGTTCGCCGGTTCCCCGTGTCGTGGCGTTCAGGGGGTCGTTGCGACCGGGACCACCGGCGAGAGTGAGGCCCGATGCCTGCGCCATCTCGATCACCGCGACGCCGCGGTGAAGTCGCCACTGCGCCTCGACCGGCGTGCCGAGCGGCCCCGTGACCGTCGAGGTGCGGTTGGCGCCACCGAGTACCGCGAGGGTTCCTTCTCCGCCGTCGGCGACCGGCATCTCGGTGCAGTCGATGTCGAGTGCCCAGCATGCGTGGCCGATCGCGGCGCACACCTGTGCGGCAGTGGCTGTTCCCTTGAACTTGTCTGCTGCCGCCAGAACCCGCACGGAGCCCACCTTACGGGGCGCATCTAAGGTTGGTGCCATGACACAGAACATCACGTCTCTCGACGCCACCGCCCAGGCCGACCTCGTGGCGCGGAAGGAAATCTCGGCGACCGAGTTGGTCGATTCGGCGATCGCGCAGGCCGAGAGGGTGAACGGCACCATCAACGCGATCATTCACCCCCGGTTCGAGAAGGCACGCCACGAATCTGCGTCGCCTGTCGACGGCCCTTTTGCCGGCGTGCCGTTGGTGCTGAAGGATCTCGGAGCGTCGATGGCCGGCGAACCGCACCACATGGGAACACGTTTCCTCAAGAACGCGAACTTCACCGCACAGCGCGACAGTTACCTCACGCGTCGGTTCATCGATGCCGGTTTCATCGTGATCGGCCGCACCAACACGCCCGAGTTCGGCAACACCATCACCACCGAACCGTTGAGCTACGGCCCGTCGCGCAACCCGTGGAACACGGGTCACTCCACCGGCGGTTCGTCAGGAGGTTCGGCGGCGAGTGTCGCGGCGCACATCGTGTCTGTGGGTCATGCGAACGATGGCGGTGGTTCCATCCGTATTCCCGCAAGCGAATGCGGTCTCGTGGGTCTGAAGCCGTCACGCGGCCGCGTGAGCAAGGGGCCCGACTTCGGCGAGAGCTGGATGGGTGCGACCATCGACGGCTGTGTCACGCGCACCGTGCGCGACACGGCCGCGGTGCTCGACGTGATCTGCGGGTACGAGCCGGGCGACCCGTACACCGCGCCTCCGTTCACACGGCCGTTGGTGCAGGAACTCGGCGTTGATCCCGGCCGGTTGAGGATCGGAGTTCTCGACCACCCGTTGTTCGCGTACCAGAAAGATGATGAACAGTCGCGCGAGAGCATCCGGCGCACGGCAGAGGTGTTGGCTTCTCTCGGCCACGACGTGCAGGTTGCTTGGCCGAAGGCACTCGAGAACACCGAGAGCGCAGGCAAGTTCACCGCGATCGTTGCGGCATGGACCCACTCTGACGCCTCGCAGTTCGAGGCGATGTTCGGCCGCGAACTCGGCGAGGGAGACATGGAGCCCGACAACCTGCGCATGCGCGAACTCGGTCGTTCCGTCACGATCCGCGACTACCTGGTGAACATGCAGTGGCTGCACGCATGGTGCCGCGAGGTCGTGCAGTGGTGGGAGCCCCTGGACGGCTCGCGGGGGTTCGACATTCTCGTGACGCCGACACTTGCCGGGCCACCGCCGCCCATCGGTCACCTCTCCGGCGAGCGTGGCGGCCACAACCTGCGTGAGATCCTCGCGTACACGTCGCAGTTCAATCTCACCGGACAGCCGGCGGTGAGTCTTCCGCTTCACTGGAGCAACGAAGGCCTGCCGATGGGCGTGCAGTTCGTCGGTGCGCCGTTCCGAGAAGACGTGCTCGTTCGGCTCGCGTCGCAACTCGAGCAGGCGATGCCGTGGCACGACAGGGTTGCACCGTTGGTGGCGAATCACCACTGAATCGGTAGGGTTTTTGCATGGCCGTGACCGTACGAATCCCCACCACAATGCGCCCGATCTCCGGCGGAGCCTCGACAGTCGAAGTCGAGGGCACCACACTGCGCGACGTTCTCGCCGCACTGAACGCAGCGCACTCCGGCTTCAACGAGCGCCTGTTCGACGACGCGGGTGACCTGCACAAGTTCGTGAACATCTTCGTGTCTGACGATGATGTTCGTTACCTCAACGGCCTCGACACCGCAGTCAAAGACGGCGACACCGTGTCGATCATTCCGGCGGTTGCGGGCGGCTTCTAGTCGCCGCGATTGTCGGTGCGACCCAGTGGCGTCGCGCCTCGACTGAGAACAGTTCTTGTTCGGTCCAGAACCCGAGGGCCGC
>CAYRUT010000039.1:11385-12871 GCA_964427545.1 uncultured Bifidobacterium sp.
GGCGTCGCGCCTCGACTGAGAACAGTTCTTGTTCGGTCCAGAACCCGAGGGCCGCGGTGCGTGACACCAGTTCGTTGCCGACGATGTTCTCCGGGCTCACCCCGCTGCGCAGCAATTCCTCGATGGCCCACACGTAGTACACCGTCAACGTGTCGTGATACCCGCTCGTGTCGGTGTTCGGGGTACCCGTGCTCTCGTTGTAGCGGGGGATTGCCTCGCGGAGTGTGGCGAGGGCCGCCGCCGCACCCCGGCGCAACACCAACGAAAGGCCCGCCTGCACGTGGGCTTCGTGGGTCCACTCCGACTTCGGAAGACGGCATGCCGTCATGGCGTCGGCGACGGCATCAGCGGCCTTGACCGCATTCATCGCGGGGGTCAGCGTGGGATCCATCCCCTCGAGTCTTGTGTCAGACGGGCGGCGGGGTCGCCCCAATTTTCGTTGCGCCGCCACGGGTGTGGGGTTAGCAGTCTCAACGGTAGAGTGCTAGCAGTCGGTTCGCCTGAGTGCGAATCCCCCCAACAACAGGCATATCCCCACAAACCGGAGGAAAAACCATGGCAAAGATGATTGCTTTTGACGAAGAGGCCCGCCGCGGACTCGAGGCCGGCATGAACAAGCTGGCCGACGCCGTGCGTGTCACGCTCGGACCAAAGGGACGCAACGTCGTCCTCGCCAAGCAATGGGGCGCACCCACCATCACCAACGACGGTGTGTCGATTGCGAAGGAGATCGAGCTCGAGGATCCCTACGAGCGCATCGGCGCCGAACTCGTGAAGGAAGTCGCGAAGAAGACTGACGACGTCGCGGGTGACGGCACCACCACGGCAACCGTGCTGGCATGGACCATGGTGCGCGAGGGACTGCGCAACGTTGCCGCCGGCGCGAACCCGATGACCCTCAAGAAGGGCATCGAGGCAGCAGTTGCCGCCGCCATCGACAGCATCAAGGCACTCGCGAAGGAAGTCGACTCGAAAGAGCAGATTGCACAGGTCGCATCGATCTCTGCTGCTGACACCGAGATCGGCGGCATGATCTCCGAGGCGATCGACAAGGTCGGCAAGGACGGCGTCATCACCGTCGAGGAGAGCCAGACCTTCGGCATGGAGATGGATCTCGTCGAGGGAATGCGTTTCGACAAGGGCTACATCTCGCCGTACTTCGCCACCGACATGGACCGCATGGAGGCCTCGCTCGACGATGCCTACGTGCTTCTCGTGTCGAACAAGATCTCGAACGTGCGCGACATGCTGCCCGTGCTCGAGAAGGTCATGCAGAGCGGTCGCCCGTTGGTGATCATCGCCGAGGATGTCGAGGGCGAGGCGCTCGCGACTCTCGTCGTCAACAAGATCCGCGGAACCTTCAAGAGCGTCGCCGTCAAGGCACCGGGCTTCGGTGACCGACGCAAGGCAATGCTGCAGGACATCGCGATTCTCACCGGTGGCCAGGTCATCAGCGAGGAAGTCGGTCTCAAGCTCGAGAACGTCA
>CAYRUT010000040.1:0-12591 GCA_964427545.1 uncultured Bifidobacterium sp.
CAAAAGGCACGGGGGACACCCGTGCCTCCGGTTCACCGAACTTCAAAGGACGGCTTCAATGATAGCCGTTCAAACTAAGGTTTTGCTCCGATGCTTCGTCTCTCTCAACTCTTCGTCCGCACCCTCCGGGATGACCCGTCAGACGCCGAAGTGCCGTCGCATCGGCTCTTGGTGAGGGCCGGGTACATCCGTCGCGCCGCCCCCGGCGGGTACACCTGGCTGCCCCTCGGGTGGCGGGTCTTGCGCAAGGTCGAGAACATCGTGCGCGAAGAGATGGATGCGATCGGTGCGCAGGAGGTTCACTTCCCCGCCCTGTTGCCGCGCGACGTCTACGAGGCGACGAACCGGTGGACCGAGTACGGCGACAACCTGTTCCGCCTCGTCGACCGGAAAGGCGCCGACTACCTGCTCGGCCCCACGCACGAGGAGATGTTCACGCTGCTCGTGAAGGACCTCTACTCGAGCTACAAGGACCTGCCTGTGTCGCTGTACCAGATACAGACGAAGTACCGCGACGAGGCGAGGCCCCGTGCAGGTCTGCTGCGCGGGCGCGAGTTCCTCATGAAGGACAGCTACTCGTTCGACATCGACGATGACGGGCTCGCGCGCAGCTACGGCGACCACCGTGACGCGTACGAGAGAATCTTTGCGCGCCTCGGTTTGCCCTACGTGATCGTGAAGGCGATGAGCGGCGCCATGGGCGGGTCGATGAGCGAGGAGTTCCTCGCGCCGATCGAGGTCGGTGAAGACACGTTCGTCCGCTGCACGTCGTGTGACTACGCCGCGAACACCGAAGCCGTCGCCACCGGCGCACTGCCCGCCGACACGTCGACCCACCCCGGTGCGAGCGACCTTGCGACCCCCGGCTGTGCGACGATCATCGCGCTGGTCGAGTACCTGAATACCAACGCGCCGCGCGACGACCGGCCCTGGACCGCGGCCGACACACTGAAGAACGTGGTGCTGACGCTTCGACATCCCGACGGCTCGACGGAACCACTCGTGGTGGGTGTTCCCGGCAACCGCGAGGTCGACGTGAAGCGCATCGAGGCGCAGGTCTCCCCTGCCGAGGTCGAACCGATGGACGAGGCGACGTTCGCAAGGCACCCTGCACTGGTGCGCGGCTACATCGGGCCAACGGCTCTCGGCACCGACAGTGCGAGCGGGATCCGCTACCTGCTCGACCCGTCGGTGGTGCCCGGCAGTGCATGGGTCACCGGCGCGAACACGAAAGACACGCATGTGGTGTCGTTGGTGAACGGTCGCGACTTCACGGCCGACGGCACCATCGAGGCCGTCGAGGTTGCAGACGGGGACCCGTGCCCGAACTGCGGTGCGCCTCTCGAGATCGCGAGGGGCATCGAGATCGGTCATGTGTTCCAGCTCGGTCGCAAGTACGCAGACACACTCGGTCTCACCGTGCTCGACCAGAACGGCAAGCAGGTGGTCGTCACCATGGGGTCGTACGGCATCGGCGTGTCGCGTGCGGTTGCCTCGATCGCCGAGGCGTTCCACGACGACATCGGTCTCAAGTGGCCGCGTGCAGTCTCGCCGGTCGACGTGCACATCGTGGTCACCGGCAAGAACGGCGACGACATCACGGTGGCAGGCGAACAACTCGCCCGCGACCTCGAGGCGCAGGGGCTCGAGGTGATCCTCGACGACCGCAACGGCGTGTCACCGGGCGTCAAGTTCAAGGACGCAGAACTCATGGGGATCCCCACGATCGTCGTGGTCGGCAAGTCGCTCGCAGACGGCAACGTCGAGGTGCGGGACCGCCATGCAGGCACGAACGAAGCGGTCGCCGTCACGAACGCGGTGCAGCATGTGCTCGCACTGGCCCGGAGTTAGCACATGACACCTCGGCGCATCATCGGTGTCGAGAAGAACTACGACTGGGGCGACGAGATCACGATCCGCCATGCACAGGGTCTCCCGTCGACACGCGGCACGAAGATTGCCGAACTGTGGTTCGGCACCCATCACATGGGTCCGTCGGTGCTCGGAACAGCGATCGACGCCGGACCCGGGGCAGCCCAGATGCGCGCAGTCGACACGAAACCCGGGATCAACCCGGAACCCTTGTCTTCCGCAACGGGCGAGATGACGATGCTGGTGAAGTTGCTCGCCTGTGCCCAGCCACTGTCGTTGCAGACCCACCCCACCCTCGACCAGGCACGCGAGGGATTCGCCCGTGAAGAGGCCCTCGGCATCCCGCGCGACGCACCGAACCGCATGTACCGCGACGAATCCGACAAACCGGAGATGATCGTCGCCCTGTCGCGCTTCGAGGCTCTGTGCGGCTTTGCGCCCGTCGAGCAGTCGCTGGAACTTCTTCGCAGTATCGGGTGGACACACGAAGCAGACCGCCTGCGCGACCACGGCATTGCTTCGTACATCGAATGGGCGTTGACACGGGCCGAGCCATGCATCGTCGGCTCGGCCCCCGACTGGCTGAAGTCGATTGCAGATCTTCACCCGGGCGATCGCGCACTCAGGGTCGCACCGCTTCTCAACCATGTGGTTCTGCGCGAAGGCGACGCCCTCTGCCTGCCCGCGGGGAATCTGCACGCGTACATCCGCGGCTTCGGTCTCGAGGTGATGAAATCATCTGACAACGTGATCCGTGCGGGGTTCACCCCGAAGCACATCGACGTCGAAGAACTCCTCCGCGTGGTCGACACCTCGCCGCTGTCTCTTCCGGTCGTGGCGGCCGGCGCCGACGGAACCTACCCCTCGCCGTCGTCTGCGTTCTCGGTGGGCACCGTCGCCACCGTCGACAACCATGTCGACCGACACCGCATGGTGTACGGACTCGCGAGAGAACCGGGCCAGAGAATCGTCTTCCCGGGTGCCTACCTGGTGCCGGCAGGCGAGAGCGGGCGGCAATGGTTCGACTCCGGCTGGGTGTGCACCCAGCTCTAGTCGGCGACGGTCTTTCTGATCTCGACGATGCGTGACCCGGCGTCGTTCGCGTCGTCACCCTTTTCGTCGAGAAGCTGCGAACGGTCGCGGGCAGCTTCCCGCTCGGCAAGTTTCGTGTCGGCACGTGCGATCGCCGCGTCGGTTCCGTGCTCGTTGATGAACTCGGCCCACTCGACAAGTGCGTCGACCATCTCGTTCTCGGGCACAACCGCGACGTTGCGGCCCTTGACGAAGAGGTGCCCGCGCTTGTTGCCCGCGGCAATGCCGAGATCGGCCTCGCGTGCCTCGCCGGGGCCGTTCACCACGCACCCCATCACCGCGATCTGCAGCGGCAGTTTCTTGTCCTCGAAAGCGGCCATCGCACGGTTGGCAACCTCGATGACATCGATCTCGGCACGGCCGCAACTGGGGCACGCGATCAGGTCGACGTTCTTGCGCTCGCGAAGACCGAGGGCCTCGAGAAGCTGGCGGCCGGCCTTTGCCTCCTCGACGGGGTCGGCCGTGAGGCTGTAGCGGATGGTGTCGCCGATGCCCTCGAGCAACAACGTGGAGATTCCGGCTGTCGCCTTCACCAGGCCGGCCGGCGGCGGACCCGCCTCGGTGACACCGAGATGCAACGGGTAGTCGACCGCATCGGCGAGCAGGCGGTATGCATCGACCATCAGCGGAACGTTGCTGGCCTTGACGGAGATCTTGATGAGATCGAAGTCGACTTCGTGGAAATACGCGATCTCCTGCAGGGCAGACTCGACCATTGCCGCAGCAGTCAGACCGCCGTGCTTTTCGTACAGCGACGGGTCGAGCGAGCCGCCGTTGACACCGATGCGGATCGGCAGGTTGCGGTCGCGTGCCTCGGCGGCGACGGCCTTGATGTGCTCGGGGCGGCGGATGTTGCCCGGGTTCAACCGCAGTCCGTGCACCCCGGCTTCCATCGCGGCGAGCGCCATCTTGTACTGGTGATGGATGTCGGCGATGATCGGGATCGGTGAACGCGGAACGATCTGTGCGAGACCCTCTGCGGCCTCCTGCTCGTTGCAGGTGCACCGCACGATGTCACACCCGGCGGCGGCCAGTGCGTAGATCTGCTGAAGGGTGCCCTCGACATCGGCGGTCTTCGTGGTGGTCATCGACTGGACCGAGATCGGCGCACCGCCACCGACGGGCACCTTGCCCACGGTGATCTGCTTGGTGTCTCTGCGTTCGAACATCGGCTCTCAGTGTGTCAGTTCCGGTGGCGTTTCACCCGAGTGGCTGTGTGATGTCCAACCAGAGCCCCGTGATCAGCAGGAGACCCAGCAGACCGACCACGGCGGTCGCAACGGGCACCATCTTGTTGATGTCGGCACGGTAGGTCTGGCCCCGTCGCGAGCGGATGCGCTCGTAGGTGGCGATCGCAGCGTGCCCGCCGTCGAAGGGCAGCAACGGGAACATGTTGAAGATGCCGACGAACACGTTGACGCTCGCCAGCAACAGGAGAATGCCCTTCAGGCCGTCTGATTCGCCGATCGACCCGCCGACCTGGCTCACGCCCACCACCGTGGTCGGCCGGGTCTCGAGTGACGCGTCCTCGCCGGTGAGGTGGCGGATCGAGTTCATCGGATTCAACGCGGTGAACACACCTTTCACCGACGCCACGGCAGTGTCGCCGATGTCGACGAACGACTGCCCCACCGCGGCAAGCGGGTCGAGACGCTTCCATCCCCAGTCATCGGCCCAGACCCCGAGGTACGCGCGGTTCTTCTCGGTCGGGTGCTCGCCGAGCACCACGTTCATGGTGAGGCGGCCGCTGTCACCACGTTCGTAGGCGACGGCAACCTCGTCACCGGGTGACCGTGAAGTGATCACGGCGACGACACTTTCGTAATCGGTGACGGCCCGGCCGTCGATCGCGAGAATCCTGTCGTCGAGCCTCAGCCCCGCCTCCGCGGCCGGGCCCGTCTCGGTGTCGAGACCACGGATGGATGCGACACCGGTCGACTGTTCGCGCCCCGCGGTCGAGTACACACCGAGGAACAGCACGAACGCGATCACCATGTGCATGAGTGAGCCTGCGGTGATGACCAGCAGCCGTCGCGGGTACGACTTCGACCTGTAGGCACGCGGTTCGTCGTCGGGTTCGACCTCGTCGACGTTGTTCATCCCGATGATGCGCACGAACGCCCCGAGCGGCAACGCGCGGACCCCGTACTCGACCTCGCCCTTCGTGCGGCTCCACACACGCGGGCCGAAACCCATGAAGAACTGTGTCGCCTTCATGCCGGTCCAACGGGCGGTGGAGAAATGACCGACCTCGTGCAGGAACACGGAGACGAGAAGACCGACGACGAAGACGAATGTCCAGATGTTCGAGACCGCGAGCCATGCGAGCAGTCCGATCATCACCAGACCGGTGAACCTGCCCGACGACGTGACCTCGGGTTGGTCGGGAGTCTCGACGGCGCCGCCCGCAGCCATCTCGGCACGGAATCGATGGTAGAAGTTGCTCATGACAGCTCCTCGAGTGCGAGTCGGCGGCCCTCTGCATCGGCGGCAAGCACGTCGTCGACGCATGTAGGGGTGAAGACGGAGTGCCGCGCCATGACGCGCTCAATATAGACAGCGATGTCGGCCCACAGCACCCGCCCGCCGAGGAAGGCCTCGACCACCACTTCGTTCGCGGCCGACAGCACCGCAGGTGCGGAGCCACCGAGACGTCCGGCGGCATAGGCCAGGTCGAGACACCGGAAAGTGGCACGGTCGGGTTCCTCGAAGTCGAGGCGCGAGAGCGTCGCCCAGTCGATGCGCCCGAACGGTGTCGCGATGCGCGCCGGGTAGCCGAGTGCGTACCCGATGGGCAGGCGCATGTCGGGCATCGACAACTGCGCGATGGTGGATCCGTCGGTGAACTCGACCATCGAGTGCACGACCGACTGCGGGTGCACGACGACGTCGATGCGGTCGTACGGGGTGCCGTAGAGCTCATGGGCTTCGATCACCTCGAGCCCCTTGTTCATCAGTGTCGACGAATCGACCGTGATCTTGGGCCCCATCTTCCACGTGGGGTGCGCAAGCGCCTCGTCGACCGTGACCGACGACAGCGACTCCGCGCTGCGCCCGCGGAACGGCCCGCCGCTCGCGGTGAGAACGAGTCGCTCAACCTCGGCACCCGCATCGAACGACGACCTGAGGCACTGGTGCAGAGCACAGTGCTCGCTGTCGACGGGAACCAACTGTGCGCCGGGAGTCGCACGCAACGGCTGCACGACGGGCCCGGCCGCAATGAGGCTCTCCTTGTTCGCGAGACCCAGGGTGCGCCCTGCCCGCAACGTCTCGAGAGTGACCGAGAGACCCGCGAACCCCACGACACCGTTGATCACGACATCGGCAACCTCGACGATGTCGTCGAGCACGCCGGAGACCGTGGTTCCGGGAAGTGCGGCGGCGACCTCGGCACGCCGCGCCGCGTCTGTGACGACGACGACCTCGGGGCGAAGGGCCCTTGCCTGCTCGATGACCGCGACCGATGACGACCCGACTGCGAGCGCGGTCACCTCGTAGTTGTGCGGTTCCGCCGCGATGACCTCGAGCGTCTGCACACCGATCGACCCGGTGGATCCGGCAACGGCTACGCGCTTACGAGTCACGGAGTCAGTCTGTCAGCGCGCAGGGGCATTCAGGTGTCGTTGCACCTGTGACCTGGAACTCCGTGCCCGCCCGGGCGCGCTAGGCCCAGGGCTGGAGAACGAGCATCAGGTAGTACGTCGCGGGGAGCGCAAAGAGGAACCCGTCGAAACGGTCGAGGACTCCCCCGTGGCCGGCCACGATCGTGCCGAAGTCCTTCACGTCGAGGTTCCGCTTGAACATCGACTCGACGAGATCACCGAGCGGTGCCATCACAGCGACCACGAGCCCGAGTGCGAGCCACTCGCCCATCGTGTTCCATGTGCCGTTCTGCGAACCGAACACGACGAGAGCGATGATGCTTGCGAGACCGCCGCCGATGGCACCCTCGACGGTCTTGTTCGGGCTGATCCACTCGCGGAGCGGGGTGCGCCCGACCGAGGCACCCACGAACAGGGCACCGACGTCGTTCGCGATGACGGCGACCACGACCATGAACAAGGTGTCGGTGCCGACATTGCTGCCGACGCCGTTCACGGAGTAGCGCAGCATGAGTGCGGCGAACGAACCCATGAGACCGATCCATGTCATCGCCATCGTGGTGATGGCCACGTTCGGCATCGGACCGCTCTGCACGCTCGTCGCGCCGACGAAACCGATCGAGATCGCGAGGAACCCGAACGCAAACACGAGCGGCAGGGCCTCGTCGCCGATCCAGTAGGCGGCCAGCGGTGCCGACACGCACGTGATGAGACCTGCGAACGTCGCCGGACGGTAGCCCTTCTCGGTGACCTTGCTGAAGAACTCGACGGCCGCGAGCGCAACAACAGCGAGCACGATCAACATCACGGCGGCAGGTCTCCACATGATCGCGCCGACGAAGACCGCGAGAAGAATCAATGCGGTGGTCACTGCGGTCGGCATGTCGCGGCCGACGCCGCCGGTGCGCGGCCCGCGAGGGCCCGAACGCCGCACCTGGGGCGGACGCGGTCCGCGAGGAGTTCCGCCGGTGATGTCACGAGACGGGTCACGGTCGTAGCCCCCGCTGATGTCGCGCGGTGCGCGGGGACGGTCGCCCGTCGGGTCGGTTCCGATCACGAGCCGCTCGGGGTTGCGGGCGGGCTGTGACGGTTCCTGGAATGCGCCCCACACGTCGTCTTCATCGACTGCGGGAATCTCGCCCGTCGCCGGCTCGGTCCAGTGCGGCAGGTCGCCGGTGTCGCCGTCGCCGAAGGTCAGTGCCGGCTCGCCGGTCGGGTCGTCGGCGAACTGCACGGTGCCGAAGTCGGAACCGAAATCCGTGCCGTACGAGTCGTCATTGGTGTCGTCCTTGCGGCGCCAGATGTCATCACTCATGTTTCTCCCCTTTCGGGTGTCCTGGGACAACCGTAGTCACCCAAGTTGCTATACCTCGAGCAACTCCTGCTCCTTGCGGGCAAAAGCCTTGTCGATCTGTTCGATGTGTTCCTGGGTGAACTTGTCGAGGTCCTTCTCGGCACGCTCGAGGTCGTCCTTCGAGAACTCCGAGTTCTTCTCTGCGGTCTCCAGCTGCTTGCGGGCATCGCGACGGATGTTCCGCACCGCAATGCGGCCGTCCTCGGCCATGTTCTTCACGACCTTCACGTATTCCTTGCGGCGCTCCTCGGTCAGAACGGGGAACGAGAGCCGGATGATGACGCCGTCGTTCGAGGGCTGCAGGCCGAGGTCGCTCTCGCGGATGGCCTTCTCGATGGCCGCGAGCGAACCCCGGTCGTGGGGCTTGACCACGAGCGTGCGCGCCTCGGGAACCTGGAAGCCGGCGAGTTGCTGCAACGGCACCGAGGACCCGTAGTAGTCGACCGAGAGCTTCTCGACGAGTGCCGGGTTCGCCCGCCCGGTGCGCACCGTGGAGAACTGTGACTGGACATGGGCGACGGCTCGTTCCATCTTGTCGACGGCCTCGAGCAGGGTGTCTTCGATCACCCGACCAGCGTACCCACTGACTCACCTCTGAGAATGGACTTCACGTTGCCCTGAGCGAGAAGGTCGAACACCACGATGGGCAGGTTCTTGTCCATGCAGAACGTGATGGCTGTCGCATCCATGACCTTCAGGCCCTTGGTGATGACATCCATGTGGCTGATGCGGTCGTACCGGGTTGCGCTCTTGTCGATCTTCGGGTCGGCGGTGTACACCCCGTCGACGCCCGAATGGGTGCCTTTCAGGATTGCCTGTGCCTCGATCTCGGCAGCACGCAGGGCGGCGGCGGTGTCGGTGGTGAAGAACGGGTTGCCGGTGCCGCCCGCGAGAATGACGACGCGACCCTTCTCCATGTGGCGTTCCGCACGGCGACGAATGTACGGCTCTGCGACCTTCGGCATCTCTATGGCCGACATCACGCGCGAATGTTGACCCACGCGCTCGAGGGCGTCCTGCAGCGCGAGACCGTTCATCACCGTGGCGAGCATCCCCATGAAGTCGGCCTGCGCCTGGTCCATGCCCTGCCCCGCACCCTTCAGGCCGCGCCAGAAGTTGCCGCCGCCGACCACGATCGCGATGTCGGTGCCGAGTTCCTCGCGGGCCTCGCGCACTTCCGTGGCGACCTGTGCGAGAACATTGCTGTCAAGGCCGAAACCGCTCGGCTCTGCGAGTGCCTCGCCCGAAAGCTTGAGAACCACTCGTGACCAGCGGGGCCGTGACGTCATGTCAGCCGATTTCCACCTGGGCGAAGCGGACGATCTTCGCGTCACCGATCAACTGCTTGATGGAGACCTTGTCGTCCTTGGCGTAGGGCTGCTCGAGGAGACACACGTCCTTGAAGAAGCCGCCGATGCGTCCGTCGACGATCTTTGCGATCGCCTGCTCGGGCTTTCCTTCGTTGCGGGTGATGGTCTCGAGCGTCTCGCGCTCTTTCGCAACGACATCAGCCGGCACATCGTCCTGCGCGAGGAATCTCGGGCGGGCGAATGCGATGTGCACCGCGACATCGTGCGCAAGTTCGGCCGATGCGCCGCTCATCTCGACGATGACGCCGTTCACGCCGCGACCGCCCTGGATGTGCGAGTACGACTCGATGATGTTGCCGGCCGCGGCCTCGAACTGGATGGTCTCTCCGACCTCGATCTTTTCCTTGAGGAGAATCTTGAGATCGTCGATGGTGGTCGCGACGTCGGCCGCACCGGCCTCGCCCTTGGCGAGCACTGCCGACGCGAGCGCATCGGCAGCGGCCTTGAAACCGTCGCTCGACGCGACGAAGTCGGTCTCGCACTTCAGTTTCACGATTGATGCACGCGAACCCTCGATGAGGATGGTGACGACGCCCTGGGCGTTGTCACGGTCGTCGCGCTTCGCGCTCGCGGCGAGACCCTTCTCGCGCAGCCACTGCTTCGCAGCCTCGATGTCGCCGCCGCTCTCCTCGAGCGCCTTCTTGCAGTCCATCATCCCCGCGCCGGTCGACTGACGCAGGCTGGAGACGTCTTTTGCTGTGTATGACATTGATGGTTACTCCGCTGCGGGGGCTTCGGTGGACTTCTGTGCTGCGAGACGTGCCTCACGCTCGGCCTGGGCCGCCGCCGCCTGCGCACGCGCCGCCGCCTGCTGCTCGAGGAACGCTGCTTCTTCTTCCGGGGTGCGCTCTGCGGTCACTGCCGCAGATGCCGGTGCCGCAGGGGTGCGCTTCTGGTTGATGAAGCGACCCTCGATGACTGCCTCGGCGATGACGCGGGTGAGAAGGTCGTTCGCACGGATCGCATCGTCGTTGCCCGGGATCGGGTACTGGATGAGATCGGGGTCGACATTCGAGTCGACCACAGCAATGACGGGGATCTTCAGCTTGTTCGCCTCGGTGACCGCGATGTGCTCTTTCATCGTGTCGAGAACGAAGATCGCATCGGGACGGCGCGAGAGGTGGGCGATGCCCGAGAGGTTCTTCTGCAGCTTCTCGAGCTCACGCGTGAGGAGGAGTGCCTCTTTCTTCGGCATCGCATCGAACTCGCCCGAGGCCTTCATGCGCTCGTACTCCTGCATCTTGCTGACACGCTTCGAGATCGTCTCGAAGTTGGTGAGCATGCCGCCCAGCCAACGCTCGTTGACGTAGTGCATGCCGCACTTCTCGGCGTAGTTGCGGATGGGGTCTTGCGCCTGCTTCTTTGTGCCGACGAACAGGATGGTGCCGCCGTTGGCGACGAGGTCACGCACGAATGCGTAGGCAACCTCGACGCGCTCGATCGTCTGGTCGAGGTTGATGATGTGGATTCCGTTGCGCTCTCCGAAGATGAACTGCTTCATCTTGGGGTTCCAACGACGGGTCTGGTGTCCGAAGTGGACACCGGCCTCGAGCATTTGTCGCATAGAGACGACAGCCATGGTTTTTCTCCTTCTGCGGTTGTCCACACACCGGGCCGACGCCGAAGCGACCGCAGGTGGCCGGTGTGCATGATTTCTGTGTGATTCACGGGGCGGATTGCCCTGTGAAGCCTCAAAAACTCTATCGGGACCCGCCCGAGAGCCCCACATTTCCCGGCCCTGCCAGGCGCACCCGGCCGATCCCGAGTGCCCGCAGGGGCTCGCGGTGCCCACCGTTCACTCGCACGCTGAGGTAGGTGGAGTCGCCCGAGACGGCCACCCGCTGCCCCTTCGCCACCTCTGTGCCCGGCCCGACCGGCGACACGACACCGCCGTAGGTGACCAGCACCCCGGGCGCCACCTGCTGCACCACGTACGTGCGCCCGCCGACCTCGCCCGCAAACCGAATGGTTCCGCCGGCCACCGCGACCACATCATCGCCGGCAACGGAGGCGACAGTGACGCCACGGTGTCCCGCGCACCTCTCACACGCCGGCGGGTCGAAGTGCCGCGTGACCGGACCCCTGACCGGCACGACGCAGGCCAGCGACACTGCGACTGCCGGGACCACTTTTTTCACGACAGTGATGTGTGCGTGTCAACCCATGCCGGCGGCGGCGAGACGGGAACGCAGCTGCAGCACCGCCTTGGTGTGTATCTGCGACACACGGCTCTCGGTGACGCCGAGCGCGTCGCCGATCTCGGCGAGAGTCAGGCCGTCGTCGTAGTAGAGAATGAGAACTGCCTGTTCGCGTTCCGGCAGTCGTGAGATCTCCGAACGCATCGCGTCACGCAGTTCCCCCTCTTCCATCGCGCGACCCGGTTCGAGGTGCGAGTCAGACTCGGCGGGCGCACTGTCGAGAGCCACATGGTCGAGCGGGCCCACCGAACCGGCGGCGATGTCGGCGAGCCATTTCTCGAGTTCGTCGGCAGAGATCGACAACTCGGCCGCGATCTCGTCGTCGGTCGGGGTGCGACCGAGTTCGTGCTCGAGTTTCGAGATGGCGTCCTGCACCGAGCGCGAACGTGAGCGCACCGAGCGCGGCACCCAGTCGAGCGACCGCAGGCTGTCGAGAATGGCGCCACGGATGCGCGGCACCGCGTACGTCTCGAACTTGTGGCCCTGTGCAGGGTCGAACCGGTCGATGGCGTTCATGAGACCGAACACTCCGGCACTGACGAGATCGCCTGTGTCGACCGACCTCGGCAGACCGGCGGCGAGACGGCCCGCGACGAACTTCACGAGCGACGCATAGTGCACCACCAGCCACTCGCGCGCAGTGACTTCCTGCGACTCGTGCCACGACTGCCACGCAGAGTCGATGGTGTAGCGGACCGACCGGGCGTTCATGCGCGGGGGTGCGTCTCCGTGTAGGCGAGGCGCAGGCGTTCCTTGCTGACGTGCGTGTAACGCTGGGTGGTCGCGGCATCGCTGTGGCCCAGCAGTTCCTGGATCGACCTCGTGTCCGCCCCGTTGTCCATCAGATGGGTGGCAAACGAGTGACGCAGTGCGTGGGGGTGCGTGCCGCCGGGTATGCCCACCCGCTCGCAGGCTTCGTCGAGCAGGCGCGCAACATCGCGGCGTGCGACGGGTTTCCCGCGTGCACCGAGGAACAGCGCGTTGCCCGACGACCCCGACACCACCTCGTTGCGGAGGTCCAACCAGGTGCGCACGGCGTCGAGGGCCGGCGCACTCAACGGCACGATGCGCTCTTTCGAACCCTTGCCCATCACGCGCAACGA
>CAYRUT010000041.1:0-1581 GCA_964427545.1 uncultured Bifidobacterium sp.
ATTGCCGGGCGTCAACAACGCACCCGTCACAGTGCATGTCCCCGACACCACCGAAAACGACACCACACCAGAACCCGAACCACCCGACGTCGTCAATGTCAAGGTCGAACCATATGTTGCAGACGTCGACGACACCGTCAACACCGACTGTGTCGCCTTGTCGATCGTGATCGCAGTATCGGCCGACGAACGCTCGAGATAATTCGTGTCAGTCGCCTTCGTCGCCTTCACAACGCACGACGAACCCGCATTGCCGGGCGTCAACAACGCACCCGTCACAGTGCATGTCCCCGACACCACCGAATACGACACCGCACCAGAACCCGAACCGCCGGACGTGCCCAGAACCAGATCTTGGCCATAGGTCGCAGATGTCGTCGACACGGTCAGGGTCGCCTGCGTCGTCTTTGCCGTACTGACGGCCGTGGGTGCGGAAGAGACAGCCGTGTAGTTGTCATCGGCGGCCTTTGTCGCCGTGACAGAACATGACGAACCTGCGTCCCCGAGAGTCAGAAGGTTCCCCGCCACCGAGCACGACCCCGAAGAGACCACATACGACACTGCTCCCGTGCCCGAGCCACCCGATGTTGAGAGTGTGAGAACCACACCGAAGACACCGGACGTCGAAGTCACTGTCAGTGCACTCTGCGCGACACGTGCAATCGTGAGCGGTGCCGTCACGTACGACACCGAATAGCGGTTCGTGTTGCCCGCCCCCAGCACTGCCGACGGCGTGATGGTGTAGGTGCCGCCCGCGGTGGGCTTTGTTGATGATGGGCCGTAGGCAGAACCGAGCGTGGTGGTACCGGAATATGAGTAGGTCACCGATGAGATCGTGTCACTGCCGATCAGACCACTCTGCGAGTAAGAGTCAGTCCACGACCCCCCGTAGTTGATCGACTTGGTGCCGGCCGTGACGGTGAGCGCGGATGCCTGCAGCGTGATGACCGACGACTGCAGAACAGCTGCCGGACCCGTGTTGCCCGCCGCGTCACTGATCGACCCGGCATTCATCTGCAACTGGAGTGTTCCCTCTTGGCACTGCGTGACCACGACATTGACCGTTGTCCCCGATGCAGCAGAAGGGGTGAAGATGCAGCCCGTTGCGGTTCCGGTGTTCGAGAAGTCTCCTGCGGCGATTCCCGACACAGATTCCGAGAAGGAGAGGCCGAATGTCTGTGTCATGCCGGCAGCAGGCGAGCTCGGCGCCGAAGTCACCGACGCGGTCGGTCGGTCGACATCGACAGTGATGGTTGATGCAGCCGTGTTCGCCGCCGGGCCGTTCTGTTGGGTCGAATTTCCGAACACCGAGTTCTGAAGTTGGGTCAGGATCAATGTTCCCGAAGCCACAGACGAACCTGTGACAGTGATGGTGTACGGGCCCGAACCAGAGCCTGACAATGACGACAGCGTCCACCCTGTGCTGGTGCCTGACAACTGGAAGTCGGAGAGAGCGATGCCGGTGACACTCTCGGAGTAGTTCACCGTGTACGTGATGGTCGACGACTGATTCGTGAGGCTGTCGACTGAGGAAGTGATTGTGGGGGTCGGCACATTGAGGTAGGTGATGGTGGCGATGCC
>CAYRUT010000041.1:1591-12346 GCA_964427545.1 uncultured Bifidobacterium sp.
CTCGACCGATGGTCGTTCCACCCGCCGGGTTCGGCACGGTCGCGTTGCCTCCGAGGATCGTGAACTGAGTCGCGTGGTACGCCGACGTCGGTGTGTACCCGGCCGGCTTGAACGAATCGGACTTCAGCACGTACCCAGAGCCACCCGACCCGGCAGGCCACGAAGTGACTCCGCCATACCAGCCGCCACCGCCGCCGCCATTGGCCCAGCCGTCTGACCCGCGCGCACCGCCGTTCCATCCGCCGGCAGAGCAGGTGTTCGTTTTTGAGTTTGGGTTGGCGAAACCGAACGAGCCCGCAACCACACTTCCGTAGCTCTCGGTCGACGATCCACCCGACTGTTGACCAGAGCCGGTGATGGTGAAGTTGTTGACGACGAACGACGGAGCGGTGAGTCCACCTCCGTCGTTTCCGACGTACGCCTGGTTGCTGACACCGCCGATCGTCTCGTATCCACCGCCATGCCGACCGCCGCCGCCGCCCGCGACAATGATGCGCGACAGCAGGCTTGCGCTGTCGTTCCATGCACCGCCCGTGAGACGAATATCAGTGCCACCCCCGCCACCAGTGGACTTCCAGTAGGTCGTCGTGCAACCGATTCCCTGTCCACCGACATACACAGGCAACTGCGTCCCTGCGGTGATGTTGAACTTGCCGAAGGTGTACCCACCGCGCCCACCCCTCCTGACGCCCGGGTCCCACAGGTCGTTACCACCCTGTGCACCCCACACCTTCAGGTCGTACTCACCGGTGGTCGGTGCTGTCCAGGTGTAGTAGTCGCCGGTGTAAGTGAACGTCACGGTGCAGTACGCACCGGAGCAAACAGGAACCGGGTTCGCGCTCACTGCCTCGGCAACCCTCGCATCCTTTCGGCTCACGGGGGCTGCCAACAGGGAAAGAAGTGCGACGACAAGGAGAAGCGAAAGGCGGCTCACCGAGGTGTGCGCAGTGTGCTGACGCACACCAAAAGAAGACAGTTCCGCCACAGACTATTGGTTTAGCAGAATACGAGTTCGCCCCAAAAATCGTCTATTGAGGTTCGCGCGGCAGCCCGAGAATGCGCTCGGCCAGGATGTTGCGCTGGATCTCGTCGGTTCCCCCGGCAATCGACTGACCCGGCACCGACAGGATGATCTCGGCAATGACACCGTCGGCGATCGCATCGGGAGCATCGATCATGGCGTCTGCCCCCGTGACCATCGCATGCACATGCGATGCGCCCCGCGCCGCCATGCTTGTGGCGAGTTTCCCCACCGACCCCTCTGCCCCGGGCGGGTTGCCCAACTCTCGCTGTACGCGCGCACGCTCGGCGGTCAACGCACTCACACGTTGCAGCGCGACCACTCTCATCGCCTCGTCGCGCGACACGGCATCGGTGTCATGACCTGTTTCTCTCAGTCGTGAAGGAAGAAGGTCGACACGACCCGCACGTTGCGGATACCACTTGTAGGTCTCCATGTACTCGAGCCACTCTGCATGCGCCTCGCGTGCGGCACGCCCGGCGCCCGGCGTGCGTGCATCGCCGAAGGTGGCTCCGAACTTCCGCTCGTGCGCAAGCGTGGTCAGCGCGACAGCCCACCCCTTGTTCGTCTCCCCCACGATCCAGTCGCCGGGAATGCGGGCATCAGTGAAGAACACCTCGTTGAACGACCGATGATGGTTCATCTGACGCAACGGCCTCACGAGCACGCCTTCCTGCTTCATCGGCACCACGAAATAGGTGATGCCCGCGTGTTTGGGTGCATCTGTGTCGGTGCGGGCCAACAAGATGCCGTAGTCGGCGTGGTGGGCACTCGTGTTCCACACTTTCTGGCCGTTCACCACCCATTCGTCTCCGTCTCGCACTGCTCTTGTCGACAGCCCCGCCAGGTCAGAACCCGCTCCCGGCTCACTGAACAACTGGCACCACGAAGTCGCCCCCACGAGGATGTCGCGAAGGAACATCTGCTGCATCTCCTGCGACCCGTGCTCGAGAATCGTCGGGGCAGCGAGGAAAGTGCCACCGCCTGTCGGCAGCCCCGGCACGCCCGACCTGCGCAGCACACCGGCAACGACCCCCTCGGACCACGCAGGCAACGACCTTCCGTAGCGCGATGCCGGCCAGTGCGGAACCGACCAACCGGAGTCGACGAACACCTCGCGCCATTCGCGCAACGACATCTCGGGGTTCCATGCGCCGGACAACCACGTGGAGAACTCGTCCCTCACGTCGTCGGCGGTGAGGGCACCCACCGTCAGAGACCTGTGGGGTCGATCGGCGTCCCGAAACGCAGCCGGTTGTTCGCGTGACCCAGATGCTGCAGAGAGAACGCCGCCTTCATCGCCGTGTACTGACCCTGGGCCTCGAGTGCCTGGTTCACGGATTCCTTGGCGAGTTTCAGCGCAAAGCCCGGGCGCTTCGCGATGGTCGCCGCCATCTGCAGAGCGGCGTTGTCGAGTTCACCGGCCGCAACCACACGGTTGACCATGCCCAGCGCATGTGCCTCGTGCGCGGTGATCGAATCGCCGGTGAAGAGAAGTTCCTTTGCCTTGCGTGCACCGAGCTCCCACGGGTGACCGAAGTACTCCACACCGTTCACGCCGAACGCAACGACGGGGTCGGAGAACGTGGCGTCGTCGGCGGCGATGATGATGTCGGCGACCCACAACAGCATGAGCCCGCCCGCGATCGTCTTTCCCTGGGCCGCGGCGAGAACGGGCTTCGGTATGTTGCGCCACCGCCAGCACATGTTGAAGTACACCTCTTCTTCGTGCGCCATCATCGCTTCCTGACCCTCGCCGGTGAACGGCGACTGGGGGAACACCTGCGGGAACTCACGGTGGTCGCTGCGGTCGCGCAGGTCGTGACCCGACGAGAAGTGCTTCCCCTCCGCGCGGAGAACGATGACCTTCACGCCGTCGTCGCGCGCGGCCGCGTCGAAACAGTGGTTCAACTCGTAGGTCATGCGGTTGTTCTGGGCGTTGCGCTTGTCGTCACGGTTCAACGAGATGACTGCCACGCCTTCGGGTCCGCGGTTGTCGACCCTGTAGGCGACGGTCTGGAGTGAATCGGGATCAATTGCCACGATTTATGCCCTACTTGGTTGGGGAACAAGGACTCGAACCCTGAATAACAGTACCAGAAACTGCTGTGTTGCCAATTACACCATTCCCCAGTGCGTTGACCATGTTACCGACGAACCAACACGGTCACCACCGCGGGAATTTCTCAACCTGTCAGGGAAAACAACGAGTCGAACCCGATCAAACGGCCGAGCCCGACACCCACCGTTTCCCTCACCCACTCACGGACATTCGAGCCGCCCGACACGCGGGACATCGCAACCGTCTCGGTGCGGAACCCGAGATCGCCGAGAGAGGCAGCCGCCCGTGACACGTGCCAGTCGCTCGACACGACGATGGCCGTGGTCACGTCACGTTCGCGCAGCAGCGGCGCGAGGCCGGACAGCGACTGCCATGTCGATTGACCCATGTTCTCCATCACGATCGACGACGACGGCACCCCCCTGTCGGTCAGCCATCTGCGACCGGCCTCGGCCTCGGTGAAACGGTCGCCGTCCTGCTTGCCGCCCGTCACGGCAATCAGCGGTGCCCGCTTGTCGTTCCACAACTTCAGTGCGGTCGAGAGTCGTTCCTCGAGCAGCGGTGACGGTCGTCCGTCGTACTGCGCGGCACCCATCACCACGATCACGTCGGCAGTGTCTCCGCTGTCGACGTTTCCCTCGTACCAGATGTTTGCGAACGTGACCACGAAGTACAGGGCCATCGCCACCGACACCGCGAGAGCGACACGGAAAGCCGACACGACGTACGACCCCACGCGCCGCCTACGACAGTCGCGCCAGTGCCGAGCCGAGCCGTCGCTGGGTCTCGGCACGCCCCAGCACCTCGATGCTCTCGAACAACGGCGGGCCCACTGTCCGCCCGGTGACCGCGACGCGTATGGGGGCCTGTGTCTTGCCGAGCTTCAGCCCACGCGCATCGGTCCACGTCTCGAGGATGCTCTTCAGGGCCTCGTGGTTCCACGCACAGTCAGAAATCGCGTGTGAAAAATCGCGCAGTGCGTCGGCGGCAAAGTCGCTGCCCATGGTCTTTGCCCATGCGTCAGCGTCGATGACGGGTTCGGCGAGGAACACGAAGTCGACCATCGACGGAACCTCCGACAGTGTGACGACGCGGGTCTGCACGAGCGGCGCGAGGCGACCGAACGTGTCGGCGTCGAACCTGTCGGCGGGCCACGGCGCACCGGCCAGGAAGGGTGCGCAGGCCCCGACGAACTCGTCGTGCGACATCGCACGGATGTAGTCGCCGTTGAACGCGCTCAGTTTCTTGATGTCGAAGAACGCCGGGGAATGGTTCACGTCTTCGAGGCGGAACTCATCGACGATGCGCGACCACGGCACGATCTCGGTGTCGCCCGCCGGCGCCCAGCCGAGCGTCATCAGGTAGTTCACCATCGCGTCGGGCAGGATTCCCTCTGCCCTGTACTGCTCGAGAGCCACCTTGTCGCGGCGTTTCGACAGTTTCTTGCGCTGCTCGTTCACCAGCACCGGCACGTGCGCCCACACCGGCGGGGCGACGCCGAGTGCATCCCAGATCAACTGCTGTTTCGGCGTGTTCGGCAGGTGCTCCTCGGCACGCACCACCGTGGAGATTCTCATCTCGATGTCGTCGACCACGTTGGCCAGCAGGAACATGGGGGTGCCGTTGCCGCGCAGCAACACGAAATCCTCGATGGTGTCGTTCGAGAACTCGACCCGGCCGCGCACGAGGTCGTTCACCACGGTGACTCCTTCGGGCACGCGGAACCTCAGCACCCTTCCCGGTGCGGGCCCGAGGCCCCGGTCGCGCGAGTACCCGTCGTAGCCCTGTCTGCCCGCAGCCTTTGCGCGTTCCTGGATCTGCTCGGCCGTCAAATCGCACCAGTAGGCATGGCCTGCTTCGTGCAGTCGGTGCGCCGCGGCCACGTGCAGTTGTGCGTTCTCGCTCTGGAAGTAGGGGCCCTCGAACTGCGGATGACGCGAGTCGATGCCCAGCCACGAGAGGGCATCGATGATGCCCTGTGTCCACTCAGGGCTGTTGCGCGACTCATCGGTGTCCTCGATGCGCAGCACGAATGTTCCGCCCGTGCGCAGGGTGAGTGCCCAGTTGTAGAGGGCCGTGCGCGCACCGCCGACGTGGAAGAACCCCGTCGGCGAGGGTGCAAAACGGAAACGGGGGGCGTCGGACATGCACTTTCAGGCTACTTGTGCCACGGATAGCGTGACCGCATGGACGGATTCACCCAGACAGACCAACTGAACGTTCTCGGCGAACCGTTGCAGACGTGCTGCACCTCGCCGATGACCGGCTTCTACCGCACGGGCTGCTGCGAGGTCGGCGGTGACGACACGGGAGTGCACGCAGTGTGCGCAGTGATGACAGACGAGTTTCTCGAGTTCTCGAAGTCGGTCGGCAACGACCTCTCGACGCCGATGCCCCAGTACGGGTTCCCCGGCCTGCGCGCGGGCGACCAGTGGTGCCTGTGTGCACCGCGGTGGCAGGAGGCCTACGAGGCGGGCCGGGCACCGAACGTGAAACTGCGCAGCACACATGCGGCCGCTGCGGAGTTCTGCGACATGGGCGCACTGCGCGCCCACGCGGTCGACATCTGAGCCGGTCTAGACCGCGAGCGTCTTCTCGTCGAACGACATCAGCAACTGATCGTCGCCCATCACTGCACCGCTGAGGCCGTGCACCGCGGGCAGCAACTGCTCGCAGAAGAAACGTGCCGACGACACCCGGGCCGCCTTTTCGTTCTCGGGCATCTCGGCGTGAACAGCGACGTGGGCCGACTTTGCCATCACGTACCCGCCGACCAGAGTCGACAACTGCCGCAGGTACGGCGTGGCACCCGACAGCACCGCGGTCTGGTTCGCGGCGTTCGAGAAGATCCACTGCGTTGACTCGCGGACCGCGGCAACCGCCTTCTTCAGCTCGGCCGCCGACACCGCGAGTTCGGGGTGCCTTGCGATCTTGGTCTCCATCTGGTCCATCTCGTCGAACAACGACATGACGACGGCGCCGCCCTTCATGCCGAGCTTGCGACCGACGAGGTCCATCGCCTGGATCCCGTTCGTGCCCTCGTAGATGGTGGTGATCCGCGCGTCGCGGTAGTGCTGCGCGACACCGGTCTCCTCGATGAACCCCATGCCCCCGTGGATCTGCACCGCCATGCCGGTGAGGTCGACGGCCATGTCGGTTCCCCACCCCTTCGAGATGGGCGTCAACAACGCAGCCATGTCGGCGGCCTTCTCGCGTTCGGCCGCGTCTGGGTGATGTGCCGCGACGTCGAGACACGCGGCGTTCCAGTAGATGATGCGTCGCAGCGCCTCGATGGTGCTCTTCATCGTGACCAACATGCGCTTCACGTCGGGATGTCGCACGATGGGCGAGCTCTCGCCTGCCGGTGCGCCGGGCGCACGGCCCTGCTTGCGCACCATCGCGTACTCGAGCGACTGCTGGTAGGCACGTTCGATGAGTGCAAGACCCTCGAGACCGACCCCGAGACGGGCCTGGTTCATCATGGTGAACATGTAGGCCATGCCGTGGTTCTCCTCACCGATGAGGTAACCGACCGCGCCGCCCTTGTCGCCGTACGACAGCACGCAGGTGGGGCTCGCCTTGATGCCCGTCTTGTGCTCGATGCTGACGCACTCGACATCGTTTCGCGCACCGAGAGAACCGTCCTCGTTCAGGAGGAACTTCGGCACGATGAAGCACGAGATTCCCTTGGTGCCGGCCGGTGCGTCGGGCGTGCGGGCGAGAACCAGGTGGATGATGTTCTCGGCCATGTCGTGCTCGCCGAACGTGATGTAGATCTTGGTGCCGGTGATGAGATACGTGCCGTCGGCCTGCTTGATGGCCTTCGTGCGCACGGCACCCACGTCCGAACCGGCATCGGGCTCGGTGAGGTTCATCGTGCCGGTCCACTGGCCCGAGATCATCTTCGGCAGGTAGGTCATCTTCTGTATCTCGTCGCCGTGGTGCATGATGGCGTCGATTGCCCCCTGTGTCAGCAACGGCGCCATCGTCAACGCCATGTTCGACGAGTTCATGATCTCCTGCAGGGCGATGTTGACCACCCACGGGAACCCGCCGCCGCCGAATCCGGGGTCGAAGCCGAGGGCACCCCAGCCTGCGTCGACATAGGCGCGGTAGGCCTCCTTGAACCCCTCGGGAGTGGTGACGGTGCCGTCGCTGTTGCGGTGCGAGCCCACCACGTCACCCACCTTGTTGAGTGGTGCGAACTGTTCCTCGAAGAATCGTGCGGCCTCGCTGAGAACATCGGTGACCGACGATGCGTCGATGCCGGCGAACTTCGGCATCGACATGATGTCGTCGAGTGCGCAGAAGTTGCGCAGCACGAATTCCATGTCGGTGAGCGGTGCTGAGTAAGTGGTCATTGTCCGTACCCCGTGAGTGCGCGCCAGTTGCCCGGCGATTCTGATGCGATGCGTTCGGGCGACATGCGAAGTGTCGATTCGGGGACCATGTCGGCGATGGCGCGGCCCTCCTTGTAGTGGTGCACGTTGCCCACCCCGACGAACAACTCACGACGCACTGCCACCTGGTCGGCCGGCGGCGAGTCAGACAGGTATCCCCACAGCGACAGCGCAAGATTCAGGTCGTGCACGACGGGTGCCCGACCGAACAGCGATGCGCGTCGCAGTGCGATCAACGAACAACCGCGCAGCACGTCGTCGATGTCTTCCCCAGCACCGATGCGCACGCGGGTGCGTGCACGCTCGGCGAGAGTGATGACGTACCCCTGGTCGGGTCCCTGGTAGCCGAGCCGCTCGCCCGAGGGTTGACGACCCTCGATCTCGCCCGGGCGGCCGGGTTCCCACGGCGCAGGCACGACATCGGGAGACTCGTAGTAGCGCACGGGCTCGACGGGCGGGACGGGGGCGAATCGGGGCGCAGCCATGAGAGGAAACTCTACGCCGTCAGGCCCGCAGGTCGGGAGAAGAACCTTTTATTTGTGGTGAAGAAGCCCGTAGACGAGCGACTCCTCGAGTGCCTGCCACGAGGCCTCGATGATGTTGGCCGACACCCCGATGGTGGTCCACGACCGGTCGCCGTTCGTCGCGTCGATGAGCACCCGCGTCACGGCACCGGTGGCGGTGGCTCCGTCGAGGATTCGCACCTTGTAGTCGGTGAGGTGAATGCGGTCGATCTGGGGGAAACTCGGGCGCAGACACGCACGCAGTGCCGCGTCGATCGCGTTCACGGGTCCGTTGCCCTCGGCAGTCTGCACGAAACGTTCGTCGCCGATCCAGACCTTGACGGTGGCCTCGGTGGTGAAACGGCCGTCGGACCCCTCGTCGGTGATGACGCGCATCGACTCGACGCGGAACTGGTCCTGTTCCCAGCCGGCAGCCCGGCGCATCAGCAACTCGAGCGACGCATCGGCGGCCTCGAAGTGGTAACCCTCGTGCTCGAGCCGCTTCAGGTCGTCGATCACCTGGTTGACAGCGGGGCCGTCCATCGTGAGCCCGAGTTCCTCGGCCTTCACCTCGATGGTGGCGCGGCCTGCCATCTCGCTGACGACGAAGCGGGTGCCGTTGCCCACGATGTCCGGGTCGACATGTTCGTAGGCGTCCTTGGCGCGCTTGATCGCCGACACGTGCAGACCCGCCTTGTGCGCGAACGCCGAGGCACCCACGTACGGAGCCTGCGGGTTCAACGGGCGGTTCAGCACCTCGGCCACGTGGTTGCTCACCGCGGTGAGCCGTGACAGGTTGCCCTCCGGCAGACAGGAAAAGCCCATCTTCAGCTCGAGGTTCGGGATCACCGTCGTGAGGTTGGTGTTGCCGGTGCGCTCGCCCAGCCCGTTGAGTGTCCCCTGCACGTGACGCACACCTGACAGCACGGCGGCCATCGAGTTCGCCACTGCACATCCGGTGTCGTCGTGACAGTGGATACCGAGCACCGCATCGTTGCCGACGAACGACTTCACCCTGGCGACGATCTCTGCGATCTCGTGGGGCAGCGAACCACCGTTGGTGTCGCACATGACGAGGTGCGTCGCACCTTTCATCACTGCGGCCTCCACCACGCGCATCGCGAACTCGGAGTTGTTCTTGAAGCCGTCGAAGAAGTGCTCGAGATCGACGAGCACACGGCGGCCGTTGGTGTTGAGGAAATCGACGGAGTCGGCGACCATCAGAACACCCTCGTCGAGGGTGGTCTGGAGGGCGTTGGTCACGTGGTAGTCCCACGACTTCGCCACGATGCACACCGCCGAGGTGTTTGCGTCGAGCAGGTTGCGCAGGGTCGCGTCGTCGTCGACCTTTCCCTTGGGCCGGCGCGTCGACCCGAACGCGACGAGGGTCGAGTTCTTCAGTTGCAGTTCGGTCTGTGCACGGGCGAAGAACTCGATGTCCTTGGGGTTTGCGCCGGGCCAGCCGCCCTCGATGAAATGCACGCCGAGGAAATCGAGCTGTTCGGCGATGCGGAGTTTGTCCTCGACGGTCGCCGAGACTCCTTCCACCTGCATGCCGTCACGCAACGTGGTGTCGAATGCCTCGACCGTTTCTTTCGTTGTTGTGCTCATCGTGTGCTCCGTCTGTGGTCAGTTGGTCTGTGTCGTTCGTGGAATCTGGGGTATGAAAAAGCCGCCCCGAGGGCGGCTGGTACGCGCACGTCGGTGTCCGACGCGCGCTAGCGAATAATGATGATGGCAGCAGCAGAACCGGCGATGCGGCGGGGGCTGGTGGCTGTCAACATGGAGTCAGTATCGCTTCGTACACAGCGTTCGTCAACCCCTGTGGGGAATTCTGTGGAAAACCCTGTTCCCCCACCCCTGTATGCCCCGCACCTGTGGAGGGAGTCTCACAGAGTGAGACGCAACCCACAGATTCAGCGACTCAGGCCGGTTCGCACCAGTGGCGGTACTCGGGCAACTGGCCGCGCACTGCCTTGGCGTACACCTCGGCCACCTTGGTGGTGATGGGTCCGGGGCACGGAACCGCACGGTCGTCGACAGAGTTGATGGCGCTGACCTCTGCCGCGGTGCCCACGCAGAAGATCTCGTCGGCAATGTAGAGGTCGGAACGGGCGATGTTGCCCTTCTCGACCGTGTGGCCGAGGTCCTCGAGAATCTTGATGATGCTCCACTGGGTGATCCCCTCGAGCGCGCCGGCCGACAGCGGCGGCGTGATCACCCTGCCGTTGCGCACCACGAACAGGTTCTCGCCGGTGCACTCACTGACGAGGCCCTCGTTGTTCAGCAGGATCGCCTCGTCGTACCCCGCGCGCAGTGCCTCGACTTTTGCGAGCGACGAGTTCGCGTAGTTCGCAACGGTCTTCGCCGCCGGCGGGAGCATGTTGTGGTCGAGCCTCTTCCACGACGAGATCTTCATGCGCACGCCCTTCGTGAGCGCTTCGTCGCCGAGGTACGCACCCCAGGGCCAGCATGCGATCGCCACGTCGACCGAACACGGCAACGTGTTGAGACCCATCTCGCCGTACCCGTAGTACGCAATCGGGCGGATGTAACACCCCGGCAGACCGGTCGAACGCACGGTGTCCTTCGTGGCCTGCACGATCTCGGCCACCGAGTACGGGATCTCCATGCCGAGAATCTTCGCGCTCTTGAACAGACGCTCGATGTGCTCGGTGAGACGGAACACCGCCGGGCCGTCGGATGTCTCGTAGGCGCGGATGCCCTCGAAGACACCCGTGCCGTAGTGGAGGGTGTGGGTGAGCACGT
>CAYRUT010000042.1:0-12248 GCA_964427545.1 uncultured Bifidobacterium sp.
CAACAATCACCCGGGGTGGCAATACGACTGGCGCGCTCGGAGAGACTTGAACTCCCAACCTTCTGATCCGTAGTCAGATGCTCTATCCATTAAGCTACGAGCGCCTATTTGTTGGACTCATGAGTGTAGCCACCGAGCCATTCGTCTCCACCCCGGCAACCGACGATTACAGTCCGATTCCATGATGTCCCGCAGGATTCCCGTCGTTTTTGCCCTTGCTCTGTCGCTGGCCCTCACCGGGTGCGGTTCATCAGATTCGGGCACCGACACAACGGCAGCACCCGACACCTCTGTTGCCGCAGACGAGAGCATTCCGGAGTCGACCGATTCGACGACCGAGCCAGCGGAGTCGACCGCGAAGAAGGTCGCATACTGCGAGGCACAAGACGAACTGGCCGACCTGTCGTTCGCTTCACTCACCGAGGCCCAGGCATCAGCCGCGTCGACAGTGCTCGATTCCGTGTACACGACTTTCCCGGCCGAAATGAAACCGCATGCCGGCCCACTGCTCGACTTCTTCCTGCAGTTCCAGTCGATGGGCGGAACCGCCAACGAGGAGTACGACGTTCACCTGTCGGAGTTGAACAAGTTCCTCGCCGAGAACTGCTGACGGGTCACGAACCCGTGGTCACTCCCACGGGCCCCAGCCGCTGTTGCGCTTGTACATCACGTACGCGGCACGGGCGTTGACGCGCGCGTCACGCAGTTGACTCGCCTTGGTGACGCCGATGTCCTTCAGCCACGTCTTGTGCGCCCACCAGTTGATCTGGAAGAGCCCGACGCAGCACCACGAATACGACAGGGCGTTGAGCCTGCTCTCACGCTGTGCGATCGCCAGCGCCCGCTCCTCGAGGCGGTCGGGGAAGATCTCGCGGATCACCGCGGCCGCCTGGCTCCGGGTGTACCTCGTCGACGGTGCCGGCAGGTTGCGCAGACCGGTCGCCTGGGTCGACGGTTGGTTCCAGGTGGTTCCCTTCGGGAGGCACACCGTGTCGCCGATGAGAATCATCGTGCCGGTCGTCGCATTGTTCTCCTGCAGAAGGGCCTTCACGGTCACACCGGTCTTCGTGGCGATGCGGCTCCACGAATCGTTCTTCACTGCCACGTACGGGCGAGCACAGGCGGCCGACGCGACAGGAGCAGACAGAGAGGTCGCCGCAGACAGAGAACAGACCAGAACGAGAAGAAAACTGCGGCGGAACATGATCGAGTGTGCGGGACCTGTGGATAACCCTCTGCGACCAGCCTGTCACGCGGCCCGCCCCCGACGGGGTCAGGCGCTCGGGAACCCTTTCGAATCAAGGGAAAATCACGAGCAATATGGCGGAGAGGGTGGGATTTGAACCCACGGTCCGCTTTAAGACGGACAACGCCTTAGCAGGGCGCCCCATTCGGCCACTCTGGCACCTCTCCCGGGAGACGAGAAGTGTATCCCCGAGCATCAGTCGTGAGACTCGGCGACCCGCAACCTTTCGGTCGTCGTCTGTGAAGACCGTGTGAACGGCCGTTTCCGCATGATTTGGGCAACTTGCACGGCGACTAAGGTTTTCTCTGTTCGGTGCCGGCGGTGGTGCCGTGGATCAGGGAGATCAAACCTCATGAAGAAAATTTGGAAGCTTGCCGCGACAGCCGCTGCCGCTTCGTTGCTTGTTGCAGCGTGCGGTGGAAGTGACTCGGCATCCGACACGACAGCTGCACCAGAGGGCGCAGATGTGAAGGTCGCCGTGGTGTACCTCGGCGTTCCTGACGACAAGGGCTGGACCTACCAGCACGAGCAGGGCATCCTGCAGCTCGAGCAAGAACTCGGTATCGAGGTCAAGCGCGTCGAGAACGTGCCCGAGGGTGCAGAGTCCGAAGCCACTTTCGAATCGCTTGCTGCTGAGGGCTACGACCTCATCTACGCAACGTCGTTCGGATACGGCGCACCGATGGCCAAGGTCGCGGTGAACCACCCCGATGTCTGCTTCCAGTGGGCAACCGGTGCGAAGTTCCTGCTGACGAAGGCCGGCGGCGGCGAGTTCGCTGACTTCGACGCACTGCCGACCAACCTCGGCACCTACTTCGGTGCCGCAGAAGAAGCGCGCTACCTGTCGGGTATCGCAGCGGGCAAGGCCACCAAGAACAACAAGATCGGTTACGTTGCTGCGTTCCCGATTCCCGAGGTGCTCCGCGGAATCAACGCGTTCACCCTCGGTGCACGTTCGGTGAACCCCGAGGCAACCGTTCAGGTCACCTGGACCAAGACATGGTTCGACCCCACCATCGAGAAGCAGGCTGCAGAGTCGCTGCTCGACGCCGGCGTTGACGTGATGGCACAGCACCAGGACACCACCGAGCCCGGTCTGGCAGCAGACGCAAAGGGTGCCAAGTGGGTCGGCTACAACTCAGACGTGAAGGAAGCAGCGCCGAACGCATGGCTCACTGCCCCGACATGGAACTGGGGTCCCTTCTACACCAAGACCGCAAAGTCGGTTGCAGAGGGAACCTGCCCCACCGATGAGTACTACGGCAACATGGCCGACGGCATGGTGACCCTGGCATCGTTCGGTGACTCGGTCGACGCAGAGACCCAGGCACTGATCGAAGAGAAGAAGGCTGCAACCATTGCAGGCGACTTCGCTCCGTTCACCGGTCCGATCAACAAGCAAGACGGTTCTGCATGGCTCGCCGACGGTGAGAAGGCCGAACTCGGATTCCTTCTTGGGGACATGCTGTTCTTCGTCGAGGGTGTCGTCGGTTCCGCCAAGGGCTGATTCGCACCACATGTCGAACACCTCTCACGAGGTCGCGTCGGGGCCGCATCACACGGGTGATGCGGCCCCTAGCGCACTCTCGGCCCACTCCGTCTCGAAACGCTTTCCCGGGGTGCTCGCTAACGACTCCGTCGACTTCGACATCCGCCCGGGCGAGGTGCACACGCTGCTCGGCGAGAACGGAGCAGGAAAGAGCACCCTTGCCGCGATGTTGTGCGGTCTCTACCAACCCGACAGCGGTTACGTCGCGCGCAACGGTGTTCCCGTCGTGCTGTCGTCGCCTCGGTCGGGTCTGCAGCACGGCATCGCGATGGTGCACCAGCACTTCCGCCTCGTCGACCGCTTCACGGTCGCCGAGAACGTCGTGCTCGGCAGCCGCAACCTTTCTTTCAGACTCGACCGACGCTCGATCAACGAGCGCGTCGCAGAAGTGGCCGAGTCGTACGGCCTGCCCATCGACCCCGACGCAACCGTCGGCGATCTCTCGGTGGGCCAACGCCAGCGCGTCGAGATCGTGAAGGCGCTCTACCAGGGCGCCGAGGTTCTCCTCCTCGACGAGCCCACCGCCGTTCTCGTTCCCGCCGAGGTCGACAAACTGTTCGAGAACGTGCACGCCATGACGAGTGCCGGCAAGTCGATCGTGTTCATCAGCCACAAACTCGGTGAGGTCGTCGCCATCTCCGACCGTGTCACGGTGCTGCGCGGCGGGAAAGTCACCGGAAACGTGTCGGGCCGCGGCGCAACCGACACGAAGGAACTCGCCCGCCTGATGGTGGGGCGCGACATCAACCTCGGGGTGCAGCGTGCATCGCACCCCATCGGTCATGAAGTGCTGCAGATACGCGACCTCTCGCTGGTGGTCAACGGTGTCAACGTGTTGTCGAACATCTCGTTCAACGTGCACGAAGGAGAAATGGTCGGCATCGCCGGTGTCGCCGGCAACGGCCAGAAGGAACTCGCCGACACGATCGCGGGGCTCATGTCGCCCACCAGCGGTTCCGTGTCGATCGGCGGCGCGCTCGCCACCGACCGTGGCCCCATCCACGCGCGCGAACTCGGGCTTGCCTACGTTCCAGAAGACCGGCTCGGCATGGGGCTGGTGCCGTCGATGTCGATTCTCGACAACCTGCTGCTGACCCGCGACCGCCAGATAGTGGTCGACCGCACGTCGGTGCGGCCAGAGGCGACACGCCTGATCGACCAGTTCGAGATCAAGGCGAACGGCCCCGACCACCTCGCACGCAAGTTGTCGGGTGGCAACGCCCAGAAGGTGTTGCTGGCACGCGAACTGTCGGGTGGCCGCACCGCAACAAAGCTGCTGGTGGTGTGCTCGCCCACGCGCGGTCTCGACGTGGGCGCCATCGAAACCGTGCGCAGGTTGCTCGACGACGCGCGCAGCGCCGGCCAGGCGATAGTCCTGATCTCCGAGGATCTCGACGAGATCATGTCGCTCGCCGACCGCATTCTCGTTCTCTACCGGGGCTCCATCGCCCACGAGACCCAGGGCGAAGGTGCAGACATTGCCACGGTGGGTGCAGCGATGGCCGGCCTCAGCACAGGAGGCAAGCAGTAATGCCCGCACCGTTCCGCGTCGTCTTCGAACAGCGGGCTGAGACCCCGCGCCGTCTCGCCGCTCTTGTCCCGGTCATCTCGGTTCTGGCCGCACTCGTTGCCGGCGGTCTGTTCCTGACCGCAACCGGATACTCAGCCGTCG
Source organism: uncultured Bifidobacterium sp. (assembly GCA_964427545.1). Lineage (GTDB taxonomy): Bacteria > Actinomycetota > Acidimicrobiia > Acidimicrobiales > Ilumatobacteraceae > UBA2093. Next base: position 4,468 of record CAYRUT010000042.1, read on the forward strand.
ACACCTACTCGCACATGCTCGACGACGGGTTCCTCACCTACCGCGGCATCACCGAGACACTCGGCCTCTCGACCGTGCTGATCTGCACGGGCATCGCAGCCGCGTTCTCGTTCCAGATGAACCTGTACAACATCGGCGGCGAGGGGCAGCTGTACCTCGGCATGATCGGTGGTGCATGGGCCGGCCTCGCACTGGGGCCGCACCTTCCCTCGTTCGTGATGATCCCGCTGGTTCTGCTGATCGGCTCGCTGGCCGGCGCACTGTGGATCTTCGTGCCGGCCATCGCCAGGGCGCGGGTCGGTGCCAGCGAGATCGTGACCACCCTGTTGCTCACCTACATCGGGGCGAACCTGGTGAAGCACTTCATCAACACACCGGGAAGCTATTTCCTCACCGAAGGTTCGGGTTTCCCCCAGGGCCGCAACGTTGCTGAATCTGCCTCGCTCTCGCCCATCGGCAACACGCGCCTGTACCCCACGTTCTTCGTCATCGTGGTTCTCGCGCTGTTCCTCTACTGGCTGGTGAAGCGCACAGAGTTCGGGTACCGGATCCAGGTGATCGCAGACTCCCCCCGTGCCGCCCACTACGCGGGGGTGAACGCCGACAAGACAACCGTGGCCGTCATGTTGATCTCCGGTGCGCTCGCAGGGCTCGGTGGCGCAACATTGATCGTCGGCCCGTTCGCCCGGCTCGACCAGGGCATCACACTGCTGGGGTACGGGTATGCCGGCATCGTGGTCGCCGCCCTCGCACGAAACAACTTCGCGGGCATCATCGTGAGCGGCATCCTGTTCGCGGGCCTGCGTGTGGGTGGCGACAAACTGCAGATCTCCACCGACACACCGAAACACATCGGCATCATCCTGCAGGGGGCGATACTCCTGTTTGCTCTCGGCGGTGAGGCGTTCCGCCGGTACCGCGTGCGTGTGGTGAGACTGAAGGCGGCAGCACAATGAACTCGAACATCTGGCTGCTGTCGGTTGCCGACTCGGTCTCCATCGCCACCACGTTGATCCTCGCCGCGCTCGGCGCACTGTTCACAGAGCGCTCGGGCGTGCTCAATCTCGGCATCGAGGGCATGCTGCTCACCTCGGCGATCACGTCGTTCCTCGTTGCAGACGCAACCGGCAGCATCTGGCTCGGCATCGTGCTCGGCATCTTCCTCGGCGTGGTTCTCGCGGGCATCCACGCGTTGCTCACCGTGGTGCTGCGTGCGAACCAGATCGTGTCGGGTCTCGCACTGGTGATCTTCGGTACCGGTCTCGCGAACTTCCTCGGCAAGCCTGCCGAGGGGCGCACCGTGCGCACGGTGATCGAGCCGCTCGACCTCGGTGCCCTCAGCGACATTCCACTGGTGGGCCCCGTGGTGTTCGGCCAGGACCCTGTCACCTACGCAACACTCGTCATCGCCGTGCTCGCGTCGTGGTACCTGTTCCGCACGCGTTCGGGTCTCGAGGTGCGCGCGACGGGTGACGACCCCGCAACTGTCGACTCACAGGGTCTGTCGGTGTCGTCGATCCGCATTCGCTACACCATGCTCGGCGGCGCACTGGTCGGTCTCGGCGGGTCGTTCCACATGCTGGCCCAGAGCGCTGCCTGGCACCAGGAGTCGACAACAGCGGGCATCGGCTGGATCGCGTTGTCGTTGGTGGTGTTCGCCGGCTGGAGACCGCTGCGGCTGATCTTCGGTGCGTTGCTGTTCGGCTTCACGCTGCAGTTGCCGTTCACCCTTCAGGCAGAACAGATCACGTTCATTCCGTCGGCACTGCTGCCGATGCTGCCCTACCTCGCGACGTTGATCGCGCTGATCGCACTCAGCCGGCCGAGCCGGCGCAATCTTCTCGGTGCACCGAAGTCACTGGGTGTTCCGTTCGTGCGCGACGAACGCTAGAGACGCTTCGCGCTGGCGGAACGGAAGGGATTCGAACCCCCGGGGCTGTTAACCCTCCCGCTTTCAAGGCGGGTGCATTTGTCCACTCTGCCACCGTTCCGTTCACCACGCTACCTGCGGGAACGGTTGGCGGAAAAGGAGTTGTCAGCGGCCGAGCGCCTTGTTGACGAAGTTCGGAATCTCTGATTCCTCCATCTCGCCCGAATGACGTGCGACGACCTTGCCGTCCTTGTCGAGAATGACCATGAACGGATACCCGTCGACGCCGTACGCAACACCGGCATCGTTCGTCTCGCTGTCGGCCATCACCTCGAACGGCCAGTCGAACGACGGTACCCACTCGGACGGCGGCCAGTTTGCCTGGTCCTTGCGTGATGCGGTTGCGATGCCGACCACCCGCAGGTCGTCGGGCACGAGACCGTCTTCGTACCAGTTCACGAGACGCGGCATCTCGGCGTTGCAGTGCGGGCACCAGTGCGCAAGGAACACGAGCATGGTCGGAGCGCCGTCGGTTGCGGGTTTGATCGACACCGGCAGACCGCTGAAGTTGTAACCGTCGAGGTTCGGTGCGACTTTCCCGAGTGCCGGGTCGGCGACGTCTTTCCCGAGAGCCTCGAGTGCGTCGCCGTCAACGGACACCTTCTGGTACTCGCCGGCCGACACACCGCCGGGTGCCGGGGCCGTCGTGGTGTCGCTCGACGAACCGTTGCCGCCGCCGCTTGCGAACACCGCGATACCTGCGGCAAGAACCACCACGACTGCCGCCGCGATGACGACCACGCGGGCACTGATGCCCGACGATGCCTGTTGCTTCTTCTTGTTCTGGGCCATGTCAGTCCTCCTCGGAACCGTTGGTGGATGTGCGCATGAGCGCAAGTGAGAAAGCGATGGTCGCGATGAACGCGGTGCCCGCCATGAAGCACAGCGTGACGAAGCCGAACTCACGGAACCAGATCGACGTGCACGGCACATCGAGACTGCACACGCTCGACTCGTTGATGACGCCCCACTCCAGCAGGTAGTGGTATGTCGACACGGCCAGACCGAGCGGCGCCAGCACCACCGTGTACCGCGCGATGCCGTTGTCTTTTCTCAGTGCCGCGACGAACGAAATGATCGCAATCGAGTACATGGCGATGCGCTGGTACCAGCACAGTTTGCACGGTGCATAGCCGACGCTCTCGCTGAAGTACAGGCTGCCGACCATCGCGGTGGAGGTGACGGCGCAGATGCCCCACACCCCGTACTGGCGAACAGTGGCGAGCCACGTGGCCCCCCACGACGAATTCACCACCAGAGCAGCGAACGTGATGATGCCGGCCGCCAGGGCGACCAGCGACAGCAACGCGCTGAACGTCTGCACCACGTCGGAATTCATGCGCCCCATTCTTACGCCATCTGTCGCAAACACGGGTGGCAGTGGCAGGATTATCAGGTGATTTCGGCGACCGTGGGCATCGATGCGTTGCACGCCATGCGCCGCGAACGGCGTCGACACCGCGTGGCAGACATGGAGTGGTTCGAGGCCCTCTACAGGGTCTACCTGGCGGCCCTCATCGGCGGGGGCGCGATTCTGTACCTGTCCGACCTGGTCACCGACTCTCCGCTGACCGCGGAACAAGTGCGCAATCTCCACGCACACACCCCCCATGCGGTGGGGCTGCTGGTCTCCGTCGTCGTGTTCATGGGTCTGCGCAGCGGTGCGAACGGCGGGCCACTGGCCGTGGAAGATGCCGAGGTGCGCCATGTGCTGATGGCACCGGTCGACCACGGTCGTGTGCTGCGTCACCCCGCGGTCCAGCGCCTTCGCACCTTCATGTTCTCCGGCGCCATCGCAGGTGGTGTCGCGAACCAGTTGCTCGGCCGTCGCATTCCCGATGCCAAGGCAGGTCTTGTCGCGTTCGCACTCTGGGGTGCGGTCGCCGGGGCATTGGTGGGTGCGTTGTTCGTCATCAGTGCATTGCTCGCGCACGGTCTCGCAGTTGCGCGTTGGCTCGTCACGTCGGTCGCGGCAACATTGGTGGCGTGGCAGGCGGCGGTGACGTTCGGGGACACCGACGTCACCGGGCCCTTCGACTTCGTCGGGAGTCTGTCGATGTGGTGGCAGCGGTGGTCGTCGGTCGACATGATCGGTGTGGCCGTGGTGTGTGCACTCGCCGTTGCGGGTCTCCGGGTGACCGGCCGGTTCTCGATGGAGGCACTGGCCCGCCGCAGCGCGCTCGTGTCACAACTGAAGTTCGCAGTCACCCTGCAGGACATCCGCACGGTGGTACTGCTGCGGCGTCAGTTGAGCCAGGAATACATGCGGGTGAAGCCGTGGGCAAGACTGCCGCGCTTGCTGCGCCGCGATGTCGTCGTGGCGCGCGGTCTGCGCAGCATCATGCATTTCCCCGCCAGGCGTCTGCTGCGCATGGCCGTGTTCTCTGCGGGTGGTGCCGTCGCACTCGTGGCGGCATGGCACGGCACCACACCGATGGTGGTGGTCGCGGGTCTGTTGTTGTTCGTCGTCGGCCTCGATGCTGTCGAGCCACTGTCACAAGAGGTCGACCAGCCCGACCGCACCGACGCACTTCCCCACGAACGCGCGCTGTTGATGACGAAACACCTCGTGGTCCCTGCGGTCGTGGTGATTCCCTTCGCGGTTCTCGGGGTGGCCACCGCATTCGTGTGGGAACCCTCGCCGGGCACCGTCGGCTACGGCTTTCTCATCGGGCTTCCTGCGGTGTGGGGCGGCGTTGCCGGCGCCGCGATCAACGCGGTGAAGGGCGCCCCCGACCCCGTGGGCGGTGCGACAGAGGGTCTTGCCCTGCCGCCCGAGGTCAGCGGCATGGGCACCGTTCTGCGGGCCGTGTGGCCGCCTGCTGTCTCGATTGCGGCGTGCCTCCCGGTGGTTGCGGTGCGCGAAACGGCGTTGAACGGCACGCAACCGGTCGGTGCGGCCGTGCGCTCTGCCGGGGCCGTGCTGGTCGCGCTCACACTGGTGGCCGGGTGGGTGCGGCAACGCGACAACATCCACGCGTGGTTCCGCAACGCACAGAAACAATCGGCTCTTGCTTCTTCACAACGCACGGAAGGTTCGTGACATGGCACGCACACGACGCAACATTCACACACCGTCACCGACAAAGGCGCTGCTCGTCGACAACGTCTCCAAGTCGTACGGTGAGTCGCCGGCACTCGACCCGGTGTCGCTCTCGGTCGACCGCGGGGAGAGAGTGGCGCTCATCGGCCACAACGGGTCGGGCAAGACCACTCTCATGCGCATCGCCGCGGGACTTCTCGAGCCGAGCGACGGAACCGTCGGTGTGTGCGGCAACCCGAGCGGCTCGATGCCTGCCCGGGCGGCACTCAGCTACGTCGCCGACCAGCCCACCTTCTACGACGACCTGTCGTTGTGGGAACACCTGGAGTACGTCGCCCGGCTGCACGGGGTCGACGAGTGGGAACAGACAGCGGCCGACCTGCTCGGCCATCTCGGCATCTACGACCGGGCAGACGACATGCCGAACCGTTTCTCGCGCGGTCTCAAACAGAAGTCGGCCATCGCTCTCGGGTTCGTGCGGCCGTTCGATCTGCTGCTGGTCGACGAACCCTTCGTCGGTCTCGACTCCTCGGGCAAGGAGGCGCTGCTCGAGCTTCTGTCGTCTGCCACCGACGACGGTGCCACGGTGGTCGTCGCCACCCACGAGTTGTCGTTCGTGCACACCGTGAAGCGCGTGGTTGCGTTGCGCGACGGCCGCCTCGTGTACGACGGCGCCGTCGACGGCATCGATGTCGACCGTCTGGTGCGCACCGAGGACCCCGCGGGTGAGCACGACGGGGAACGGCAGTAGGATTCCCCCATGTTCACCTACGACGTCGTCTCCGAATCGGTCCGCAACCCCCACGAGTTGGCTGCAGAACTCACCCGCCGCTCGAACGAGGGCTGGGAAGTCGTCCAGATCACCTACGACGGTGCCGCATGGTTCCACGCATTCATCCGGCACTCCGGCAGCGTTCCTGTTGCACCGCACCCCGGGATCAAGACCGATGCCCCGCAGCCGTCGGTGGCCGGCCCCATCGGTGATGCACGGCCTGCAACGGTCACCACACAGCCTGCGACGACACCGGCCGCAAGCACCCCGCAGGTGCCCGCCAACTGGTACCCCGACCCGTCGAAGCGTTACGAGCTGCGCTACTGGAACGGCTCTGCGTGGACCGAGCACGTCGCCACGGGCGGCGTTCAGTCGATCGACCCACCGAAGTAACCCCGATGCAGGCCATCTCGCTTGGCCACGCGGGAATACTCATTCGCACGCGTGGGGTCACCATCGTGTGCGACCCTTGGTTCGTGCCCGCCTTCTTCGGTTCGTGGTTCGTGTTCCCGCGCAACGACCGCCTGACCGACGACATCATGCACGACGTGTGCAACCCCGACTTTCTCTACGTGTCGCATCTGCACGGTGACCACTTCGATGCCACGTTCCTCGCAGAACGCATGAACAAGAACACCACGGTTCTGCTGCCCGACTTCCCCACCCGCGAGCTCGAGCGCACTTTCAACTCGCTCGGCTTCCGCCGGTTCGAGCGCACCGTCAACGCAACCGAACGCGAGATTGCTCCGGGAGTCACGGTGGCGATCCATGTCGAGTCTTCGATCACCGACGGCCCGGGTGGTGACAGTGCGTTGATGGTCAGCGACGGTGAGGCGAGGCTCGTCGACCAGAACGACTGCCGCACGAATGACCTCGCCGCACTTCGGTCTCACGGCCATGTGGATCTGCACTGGCTGCAGTACTCCGGCGCCATCTGGTACCCGATGGTGTACGACATCGACGACGCAACCAAGAAACAACTGTGCGTCGACAAGGTCGAGAGTCAGTTTGCACGCGCCATGCGGTATGTCGAGGCGTTGAACGCCACCACGGTCGTTCCGTCGGCCGGCCCACCGTGCTTCCTCGACGACGAACTGTTCGGTCTCAACATGATCGACGGCACCGAGGCCAGCATCTTCCCCGACCAGACCGAGTTCCAGCGCCGTCTGTCTGACGCAGGTCGCGTGAACGCGGCGACGACGGTTCCGGGCACTTCGTTCACCGTGATCGGCGGTGCGGTGACAGTCGAGCAACCGATGCCAGGCGACGAGATCACGCGCATCTTCACCGACAAGCGTGAGTACCTGCGGGCTTACCAGGCCGACTGGGCCGACTGGCTGGCGAACGAGAAGGCCTCGTGGGCATCACCCGGCACCGACCTGATCGCGACCCTGAAACTGTGGTGGGAGCCGTTGATGGCGCTGGGGGTCTCTGTCCGTCAGGGAATCGGCGGGAACGCTTTGATCACCGCGGGTGATCTGAAGATCTTCGTCAACTTCTTCGACGGCACAGTCGAGAAACATGCCGGACAGCCTTTCTCGTACTCGTTCGACGTTCCCCGCGAGTTGCTCGAGCGTGTCGTCGCCCAGAGGTCTGTCGACTGGTCGAACTCGCTGTTCCTGTCGTGCCGGTTCACCGCATGGCGCGAGGGTGAGTACAACGAGTACCTGTACAACTTCTTGAAGTCGCTCTCGGTCGAGCGAATGACACGCACCGAGTCAGAGGCGAGACAACGTCTGCAGGGCATCCCCTCAGACGAATCCGACATCACCATCGGTGACTACGTGGTGCAGCGACGGTGCCCGCACCGCAATGCCGACCTGTCGGTGTTCGGCGAGATCGACGGCGACAACCTGGTGTGCACGTTGCACGGGTGGAAGTTCGATCTCGAGACCGGCCAGTGCCGCAATGCCGCCGAAAAAGCGATTCGCATCAAGAAACGCTCGTAGCAGACGCTGTGGCCCGCGCAGGCGCATCGCCGTACACTTGTCTTCGACGAGAGCAGACGGGGCAACCCGGTTACACCGCTGTAGGGC
>CAYRUT010000043.1:0-12154 GCA_964427545.1 uncultured Bifidobacterium sp.
ATCTTGTCGAGGATCTCGATGTTCACCGGGCAGATCTCGTCGCAGGCCTTGCACGTCGTGCACGACCAGATTTCTTCCGAACTGATGCGCTCGAACAGCGAGTTGGCGCCGATGGTGATTTCCGAATCGACCGACAGCGGCGGTGAAACGGTGCCGCCGGGCGCGTGCGCGGCGGTTGCCGCCATGACCTCGCCGGTCTTCAGCACGATCTCGCGCGGGTCGAGCGGTTTGCCGGTGGCATGGGCGGGGCACACGCTGGTGCAGCGGCCGCACATGGTGCATGCGTCGGTGTCGAGCAACTGTTTCCAGGTGAAGTCCTCGACCACGGCGGCCCCGAATGATTCGAGCGACGTCTCGGTGAGATTGGGCATAGCGCGCATCGCACCCTTCGGGCGGTCACGGTCTTTCAGGTACATGTTCAGCGGCGAGGTGAACACGTGACGCAGCATGGTGATGGGCAGCAACGCGAGGAACGCAATGAACGTGATCACGTGTGCGATCCACATTCCCTGGTGCCAGTTCTCGAGGGTGCCCAGCGAGAGGCTCTCGACTGTCTGTGCGAGCGGGTACCCGATGAACGACCAGGTCTCGAACCCCATGTCCTTGCCGGCGGCAGTCGAGGCAGCGATGCGGAACATCTCTGCACCGAACCCGGTGAGACCGATCCCCAGCAGCACCCCGAGAATGATCCCGTGCTCGGCCTTCGTCTTGATGCGGATGCGGTAGGGGCGCTGCACGTAGCGGCGCACGATCGCCCAGATCACACCCACGGTGAACACGAGGCCGGCCAGGTCGCCGATGAACGCGTATGCCTGGTACACGCCGCCGTGCAGGAACTTGAGCGATTCGGGCAGCTGGTGGTCGATCTCGAGAGTGGTGGTGACACCGAGCAGCACGAGGAAACCGAAGTAGATCATCGAGTGCATGAGGCCTGCGGCGCTGTCGCGCAGCAAGGTGCGCATGTAGACACCTGCGCGGTAGTCGGCGAGTCGGCGCTTGGCGTTCTTCGGGGTCGTCTTGCGACGGTCCGGTGCACCGCGTTCCCAGTTGCGGATCCGGTCAGCGAACCGGAACGAGCCCCACACGAGCATCACGGGGATGACGGTGTAGAAGGCGACCTTGAGCGCACTCGGGATGCCGCCGAAGACCTCTCGGTGGATCTCCGAGGTGCTGTGCCACTTGGTGAAGTTCGGGACGATGCCCGACAGCAGGGTGAAGGTGCCCATTCCGATGCCGAGTGCAATCGACAGTTGGTAGGGGCGGAGGCGCTTCGGCCCCTTCTCGGCGGCAGGAGTTGCGTTCGTGCTCATAACAGACCCAACGCTAGTGCCGTGTGGGCTCAGAGCCCTGCTCCGTCGGGTTCGGGAACCCGGTGTGTGGCCGTGAAATCAGCCGTAGTGCGCGCGGTCGAGTTCGCGAACGCGGGTGGCGAGAGCCTTCAGCAACTTGCGGGAGATCGCCGGGATGTTGTCGATGGCTCCCTTCAGGGCGCGCTCGGACACCACCAGCAGGCGCACGTCGGTGTCGGCGATGACTGCCGCGGTGCGGGGGCCGTGGTCGAGCAACGAAAGTTCACCGACAACCGAGCCCGCCTTGGCGGTTCCGATCTTCTTGCCGTTGCGCTTGACGGTGGCCGAACCCTCGAGGATCACGTAGGCCTCGCGACCTGTCTGGCCCTGGTCCATGATGACGGTGCCGGCGCGGAGAACGCGCTCTGTGGAGTTCTTGACGACGAGACCGAGTTCTTTGGTGGAGCACTCTGAGAAGAGCGCAATCTTGCGGAGATGATCGACGGAGGACTTTGCTGCTGCCATGTGAACAAGTGTAATGACAGGATTCAGCCCCCGATTCGATTGAGACAAGTGTCATTCCTCTGTCGGTTTACACTTCGGGCGTGAGCGAGGTCACACCACATTCTCTGCGTCAACGGGTGCTTGTGACCGGCGCGTCGTCGGGCATCGGCGAGGCGTTTGCACTTCACTACGCGCGGTCGGGATGCGACGTGGTGCTCTGCGGGCGCAACGAGGCCGCATTGCGAAGGGTGTCCGGCCAGGTGACCGGCCTCGGGGTCTCGGCAGAGATCGTGGTGACCGACCTGTCGAGCGCAGAAGGTGTCGATCGTCTCATCGAAGCCGCCGGGGATGTCGATGTGCTGGTGGCCAATGCGGGCATCACCCATGCCGCCTCGCTCGGCACCACCGACCGCAATCAACTGGATCAGCTCGCATATCTCATGTCGGCGGGCATCGTGCGGCTCTGCGAGGCGCTGGTGCCCGGAATGGTGTCGCGCCGTCACGGAACCGTCATCATCATGTCGAGCATCGCCACTTTCGCCCCGATGCGCAAGGGCGCACCGTACGCAGCGGCAAAGTCGCACGCGACTGCGTACGCACGCAGCCTCTCACTGGAGGTGCAGCCCCTCGGGGTCGCCGTCGTCGCTGTGTGCCCCGGCTACGTGCACACCGAACTCCATCAACGCGCCGGTCTCGAGCACCTCTCGAAGTCGGTGCCGGCGTGGATGTGGTTGGAGCCGGTCGACGTGATCAAGGCCACCGAACGTGCCCTCAGACGGGGCAAGGTCGTGGTCGTTCCGGGAGCCGTCTACAGGGCGGTGCAACCGTTTCTCACGTCACGCCTGGCCCAGAGAGTCTGGCGGAACATGACCCGTCGCCGTTGATGTGATGCCGACAAAGAACAACGGCCGCCCGGGTGATCCCGGACGGCCGTTGTCGTGAGGTTCGGAGACGACTAGTGCTGGTCGCCCGAACGTGCGCGTGCGATCCCGAGGATCATCAAGCCGTACAGGGCCTTCGCCGTGATGTCTGCGATGGTGTAGCCGACCTGGCGGGCAACTTCGAGCCCCTCTGAGATGCCTTCCGCCGAGTTGTCGAACACGGGGAAGAGATACACGATCGGATAGAAGCACCACGTGACGAGAAGAACGGCTGTGGCCTTCTTGATCGCGCCCGACACAGCGCCGGTCTCGCGCTTGCCTGCCTCCTGCAGCTGCCCGTAGAGGATCCACAGGATGTAGACGAACGGCAACATGGCGAGAACCCACCACAACCACTTCGTTCCGTTGTCAGTCGAGATCTCACCCGGATAACCGAGTCCGATCATCAGCGCTGTCGCCGGCACGAGTCTCCACATCAGTTTCTTCCGCAGGTCGCTCGCGACCCCGAGCACGATGAGCAGTTCGATCACCAACAACGGGACCGTGATCAACCAGTCCGCATAGCGGTATCCCTCGTTCATCTGCCCCTCGGCGAAGCCCGACCAGATTCGGTAGTAGTGGTAACCCGCGATACCGACGACCACCGCCGAGACGGCGACGCCGGAGCGGTATGCCTTCGCGACACTGTTGATCTGTGTGAGGAAGTACACGAATGCACCCAACATCACTGCAGTGCCGAAAGACAGAGCGTTGTACACCAGCGTGTAGTTGTCGCCGGTGAGCAGGACCTTGTCCATTTCCATAGTTCGATTCCTTTCGAATCAGGGCGCCAATGCGGCAGTCCCTGTCACACTGCGTAACACAATTTTGTGCAAATGTGAACCATGGGCCGGTGAGATCCGGGGCTGGGTTCCCCGAACGGGCCCTGATTCAGCCCGATTTGGCCTGGTTTGCCACACCTTCGATGGCGGCACGGATCTTCTCCTGGTCGCCCAGGTATGCGACCTCGCGAACTTCCAATGATTCAGACAGCGAGTACAGCCGCGGCACCCCGGTGGGGATGTTCAACTCGGGAATGTCGGCCTCGGAGATGCCCTCGAGCGACATCACCAAGGCCCGCAACGAATTGCCGTGGGCTGCCACGAGAACGTTCATGCCCGCCCGCAACTGGGGCACCACCGTCTCCATGAAGTGGGGCACCACCCGGGCCACCACGTCTTTCAGGCATTCGGTGGCGGGCAGGTTCTTCGGGTCGATGAACCGGTAGCGGGGGTCGTTCACGGGATGCTCCGCGCTGCTTTGGTCGACGGGCGGGGGTGGAACGTCGTAGCTGCGCCGCCATGTCGTGGTCTGGGCGTCGCCGTGTCGTTCGGCGGTTGCCTTCTTGTCGAGGCCCTGCAGGGCGCCGTAGTGGCGCTCGTTCCATTTCCAATGGCGCTCGACCGGCAACCAGACCTGGTCCATCTCGTTCAGTGCGAGGTGACATGTCATGCAGGCCCGCGTCAGCAATGAGGAATGCGCGACATCGAAGCGGAGCCCGGCGTCTTTCATGACCCGCCCGGCCTCGGCGGCCTCTTGTTCTCCCTGGGCCGAGAGAGGCACGTCGTGCCAGCCGGTGAAGAGATTCAGCTGGTTCCACGTGCTTTGGCCGTGGCGGAGGAGAACGAGTTGTCCGAGCACATGGTCATCGTATGTGGAGGGCTCCGAACGGCCACGAACCGCCTCCTTCAGAAGTTGAGTCGGGTTGTATCAAGTTTTCTGTCACAAAGGTTGTGATGTCCTGTGGGTGTCCTTATTCTGAGCCCATCTATCAACGCCGGTACCCGGCAAAGAAGAGGAGAACCCCCATGGCAAAGGCAGTCGGAATCGACCTTGGAACCACCAACTCAGTCGTTGCGGTCCTGGAGGCCGGCGATCCGGTCGTGATTCCCAACTCTGAGGGCGCCCGCACCACACCGTCGATTGTCGCGTTCTCGAAGACCGGTGAGGTTCTGGTGGGCGAGGTGGCGAAGCGTCAGGCCATCACCAACCCCGACCGCACGTTTCGCAGCATCAAGAGCCGCATGGGTGAGGCGTGGCAGTCAGACGACATCGACGGCAAGAAGTACACGCCTCAGGAGATCAGTGCACGCACACTCATGAAGTTGAAGCGCGACGCAGAGGCGTACCTGGGCACCACCATCACCGACGCGGTCATCACCGTTCCGGCGTACTTCGACGATGCCCAGCGCACCGCCACCAAGGAAGCCGGTGCCATCGCAGGTCTCAACGTGTTGCGCATCATCAACGAACCAACCGCCGCCGCACTTGCGTACGGGCTCGAGAAGACCACCGAAGACGAGACGATCCTCGTGTTCGACCTCGGTGGCGGAACATTCGACGTGTCGGTGCTCGAGATCGGTGACGGCGTGTTCGAGGTGAAGAGCACGCACGGCGACACACACCTCGGCGGAGACGACTGGGACCAGCGCATCATCGACTGGCTCGTGCAACAGTTCAAGTCGGCACACGGTGTCGACCTGTCGCAGGACCGCATGGCACTCCAGCGCCTGAAGGAAGCCGCAGAGAAGGCAAAGATCGAGCTCTCGCAGACCCAACAGACGCAGATCAACCTTCCGTTCATCACCGCAACTGCCGACGGCCCGTTGCACCTCGACGAGTCATTGACACGCGCGAAGTTCCAGGAAATGACGGCCGACCTCGTCGAGCGGTGCCGTGTGGCGTTCGAGAAGGCGCTCAAAGATGCCGGTCTCACGAAGAACCAGATCAACCACGTGATTCTCGTGGGTGGGTCCACACGCATGCCCGCGGTGCAGGAACTCGTCATGTCGCTCACCGGCAAGGAACCGAACAAGACGGTGAACCCTGACGAAGTGGTGGCAGTCGGAGCCGCGATCCAGGCCGGCGTGCTGAAGGGCGACGTCAAGGACGTGTTGTTGCTCGACGTGACCCCGTTGTCGCTCGGCATCGAGACGAAGGGTGGCGTGATGACCAAGCTCATCGAGCGCAACACCACGATCCCCACGCGTCGCACCGAGGTGTTCACCACCGCAGACGACAACCAGCCTTCTGTTGAGATCAACGTTCTGCAGGGCGAGCGCGAGATGGCGAGCTACAACAAGACGCTCGGCAAGTTCCAGTTGGTCGACCTGCCGCCGGCACCGCGGGGCATGCCGCAGATCGAGGTCACGTTCGACATCGACGCGAACGGCATCGTGCACGTGTCGGCAAAGGACCGCGCGACGAACAAAGAGCAGTCGATGACCGTCACCAACTCCACCTCGCTCAGCAAGGACAAGATCGACCAGATGATCCGCGATGCCGAACAGCACGCAGAAGAGGACCGTCGTCGTCGTGACGAGGCAGAGGTGCGCAACAACGCAGACTCGTTGGTGTACCAGACCGAGAAGGTGCTGCGTGAGCAGGGCGACAAGGTCTCTGCAGACGAGAAAGAGGCCGTCGAGGGCCCGCTGGCGGCACTGAAGTCGGCGATTGCCGGCAACGACATCGAGCAGATCAAGTCGGCCACCGAGACCCTGATGGGTGCGAGCCAGGCGTTCAGCCAGAAGCTGTACGAGGCGGCAGCACGTGATTCGGGTGCTGCCGGTTCGTCCGCCTCGGGGGCGAGCGCGTCGTCCGACGATGACATCGTCGATGCAGAGATCGTCGACGAGCAGTAAGCACCATGTCCGAAGAAATGTCCGATCACACCGCTGACGGTCAGCAGGTGCCGGAAGAAGCGGCGCCTGCCGCCGATGCGATTCTCGACGACGCCGAAACCGTCGTTGAGCACGACATCGCGGCTCTGCTGGCCGAGCGCGACGAGTTCAAAGACATCGCTCTGCGTCTGCAGGCCGACTTCGAGAACTACAGGAAACGTGTCTCACAGGAAAAGACCGACGAGGTGAACCGGGCAACCGGCCGGCTCGCCGAGGCGTTGCTCCCCGTTCTCGATGCATGCGAGGCGGCGTTCGCCCACGGTGCCGACGGGATCGAGCCCGTGTGGAAATCACTGCTCGGCGCATTGTCTCAGCAGGGGCTGAAGGCGTACGACCTTGTCGACAAGCCGTTCGATCCGGTGACAGCAGAGGCAGTCATGCACGAACCCGGCGACGGTGGTGAACCTGTCGTCGTCGAGGTGCTGCGCACCGGGTACGAGTGGAAGGGCCGCGTTCTGCGCGCCGCCATGGTGAAGGTGAGGGGGTAGGCCTTGACTGCCCAGCGTGAGTGGTTCGAGAAGGACTACTACGCCGTTCTCGGCGTGTCGAAAGATGCGTCCGACAAGGACATCACCAAGGCATACCGCCGTCTGGCGCGTCAGTACCACCCCGACGCAAACCCGGGAAACGCCGAGGCCGAGGAGAAGTTCAAGCAGATCTCCGCCGCTTACGACGTGGTCGGTGACGCAACCAAACGTGCCGAGTACGACGAAGTGCGTCGTGCAGGGCCGATGGGTGGTTTCGGCCCCGGCGGTGGGTCGTTCAATTTCGACATGGGCGGAGACGGTCTCGGCGACATTCTCGGCCAGATGTTCGGCGGTCGCGGCCGGCGCACGGGCGGTGCCGGAGTGGGGCCGCAACGCGGCCGCGACATCGAATCATCACTGACGCTGTCGTTCGACGATGCTGCACACGGTCTCACCACCACGTTGCACCTCACGGCCGATGCGTCGTGCACCTCGTGCACCGGCAGTGGTGCGCGACCGGGAACATCACCGAAGATGTGCAGCGCATGCGGTGGTCGCGGGTCTGTCGCCGACAACCAGGGATTCTTTGCGATGTCGTCGCCGTGCAGGTCGTGCGGCGGGAACGGATCGGTCATCGAGTTCCCGTGTTCGACCTGCAGGGGGTCGGGCGTCGAACGCCGGCCGCGCGAGGTGAACGTTCGTATCCCTGCCGGGGTGAGCGACGGTCAACGCATCCGTCTGAAGGGGCGTGGCACACCCGGCCGCAACGGCGGGCCGGCAGGCGATCTTTTCGTCGAGTGCAGGGTTCAGCCGCACGCACTGTTCCAACGAGAGGGGCTCAACCTTCTGGTTCGTGTTCCCGTGTCGTTCACCGAGGCTGTTCTCGGGTCGACGATCTCGGTTCCCACGCTCGATCACGCCGATGTCACCCTTCGACTGAGACCCGGCACCCAGTCAGGGTCGCGTCACCGCGTGAAGGGAAAGGGAATCTCCACACCGAAGAGCACCGGTGACCTGATCGTGACAGTCGATGTCACGGTTCCCACCGAACTGTCCGACGACGAACGTTCGGCAGTGGAAGCATTGCATGCAGTTCTCTCGTCACCACGCCGGAAGGAGACGCAATGACACGTCAGCACCACCAAGCGGTGTACGTCATCTCCGTCGCGGCTGAGCTCGCGGGGATGCACCCTCAGACGCTGCGCATCTACGAACGCCGTGGTCTCGTTACTCCCGCGCGCACCACCGGCGGCAACCGCAGGTACAGCGATGCCGACATCGCGCGTCTGCGGCGCATCGCCGAGCTTGCATCGAGCGGCATGAACCTGGAGGGCATCCGCCATGTGATGACCCTCGAGGAAGAAATTGCGCGTCTGCGGCTCGAGGTCGCCGAACTCCGTCAGGGTCTCATCGACGCGGTCAATGCACTCGAGAACAATTCCCGCGGTGCACTCGTGCCGTTGCGACAGTCAGTCACGCTCTTCGGTGAGCGTCCGAGCATCTTCCAACCAAAGCGCTGAGGACACCGACACATGGCAATCGACCCCAGAAAGTGGACAACCAAGACGAACGAGGCCATTGGTGCGGCCGGCGACATGGCGCGCCGGTACGGCAACCCGGAAGTCACGCCCGACCACGTGTTGTTCGCCGTCACCTCCCAGGAGGGCACCATCGTCGCGGCGTTCCTGCAGAAACTCGGAGTCGCCGCCGGCATGCTGCGCACACAGGCCGAAGAGGCTGTGATGGCTCTTCCCCGTGTGCAGGGCGGGGTCGAGGCCCGCATGAACCGCGAACTCAGCAATGTTCTCGAGAATGCCGACAGTGCGAGAAAAGACCTGCACGACGACTACCTGTCGGTGGAGCACCTGGTTCTCGCGATGAACCAACGCGTGGGTGTCGGCAGTGAGGAGATGCTGCAGGCACTGCGCGAGGTGCGCGGTTCGCACCGCGTCACCACACCCGACCCCGAGTCACAGTTCGCCGCACTCGAGAAGTACGGCCAGGACCTCACGGCACGTGCCCGCGCGGGGAAGATCGACCCGGTCATCGGCCGTGACGAGGAGATCAGGCGCGTCATACAGGTGTTGTCACGCCGCACCAAGAACAATCCCGTTCTCATCGGTGAACCGGGTGTGGGCAAGACCGCGATAGTCGAGGGCCTGGCCCGGCGTATTGCCGACGGCGATGTTCCCGAGGGGCTGAAGAACAAGCGGCTCGTTGCACTCGATCTTGCGTCGATGCTGGCCGGTGCGAAATACCGCGGTGAATTCGAGGAGCGCCTCAAGGCGGTGCTGAAGGAGATCGTCGACGCAGAAGGTGAGATCATCACCTTCGTCGACGAGATGCACACACTCGTCGGTGCCGGCGGCGCAGAGGGCGCGATGGACGCGGGCAACATGATCAAGCCGATGCTCGCGCGCGGTGAGTTGCGCATGGTCGGTGCGACCACTCTCGACGAGTTCCGCAAGTACGTCGAGAAAGACCCCGCTCTCGAGCGCAGGTTCCAGCAGGTGTATGTCGGCGAGCCCACGGTTCCCGACACCATCGCGATTCTGCGTGGCCTGAAGGAGAGATACGAGGTGCACCACGGTGTGCGCATTCAGGACTCGGCACTCGTGAGCGCGGCCGTGCTGTCACACCGCTATCTCACCAACAGGTTCCTGCCCGACAAGGCAATCGACCTGGTCGACGAGGCCGCCAGCAAACTGCGCATCGAGATCGACTCACTGCCGACCGAGATCGACATCGTGCAGCGACGCATTCTGCAGCTCGAGATCGAACAGGTCGCCCTCGAGAAGGAGACCGACAATGCGTCGCGCGAGCGTCTCGGCACGCTGCACGACGAGCTGTCGGAACTGCAGTCGCAGGTCGACACGATGAAGTCGCATTGGGAGGCCGAACGCGAGGCCATCTCGGCGATCCGCACGTTGAAAGAGGAACTCGAGTCTCTTCGCATGGCCGTCGAGCGCGAGGTCGACCTCGAGCGTGCGGCCGAGATGCGCTACGGACGCATCCCGGAACTCGAACGACGCATCGATGCGGCAACGGCGCACCTGGACGTGCTGCAGAAAGACAACCGCATGCTGAAAGAAGAGGTCGACGCAGAAGACATCGCAGAAGTGGTGTCGAAGTGGACCGGCGTGCCGATCAGCAAGCTGCTCGAGAGCGAGATGCAGAAACTCGTGCATCTCGAGGCATTGCTTCACCAGCGAGTCGTCGGACAGGACACCGCGGTGGTTGCGGTGGCGAACGCGATACGTCGCAGTCGTGCGGGCCTTAGCGACCCGAACCGCCCCATCGGCTCTTTCATGTTCCTCGGGCCGACCGGTGTCGGCAAGACCGAACTCGCACGTGCACTCGCGGAGTACCTGTTCGACGACGAGAAGGCGATGGTGCGCATCGACATGGCCGAGTACATGGAGAAGTACTCGGTGAGCCGGTTGATCGGTGCGCCCCCCGGGTACGTCGGCTACGACGAGGGCGGCCAGCTCACCGAGGCCGTGCGCCGCCGCCCCTACAGCGTGGTGCTGCTCGACGAGGTCGAGAAGGCACACCCCGACGTGTTCAACGTGTTGCTGCAGGTGCTCGACGACGGTCGTCTCACCGACGGCCAGGGTCGCACCGTCGACTTCACCAACGTGGTGTTGATCATGACCAGCAACCTTCCCGGCGAGCCGATCGAGTATTTCAGGCCCGAATTCGTGAACCGCATCGACGAGATCGTTCGCTTCCGTTCGTTGACCCGCGATGATCTCGCACAGATTGTCGAGATCCAGCTCGAACATCTGGTGAACAGGCTCGCCGACCGACGCATCACTCTCCAGGTGACTCCGGCTGCCCGCACCGCCCTTGCCGACCAGGGATTCGACGAGACCTTCGGTGCGCGACCCCTGAAGCGTCTGATCCAGCGCGAGATTGCCGACAAGGCTGCGTTGCTGATTCTCGAGGGTTCGGTGTCCGAGGACGGCGCCGTGCGTGTCGACGCAGTCGACGGCGCCCTCGAGGTGCGGCCCGCCGGCTAGTTCACATAGTGTTGCCTCACGCACGACAGGGCAGGGGGCAACTGTGACGACACCGATCTACGTTCTCGGCGGCTACCAGACCGACTTTGCACGCAGTTACGCACGCGACGGGCTCGACATCTCCGACATGATGCGCGAGGCGATCGAGGGTGCCCTGTCCGACAGCGGCGTCGACGTCGAAGACATCGACACGGTTCACGTGGGCAACGCGTTCTCGGAACTGCAGCGACAGCAGGGCCACCTCGGAGCCATGGCCTCGCAGGTTGTCCCGGGTCTGTGGGGCAAGCCCGCAATGCGTCACGAGGGTGCGTGTGCATCGTCGTCGCTGGCGGTTCTGGCGGCGATGTCAGAACTCGAGGCGGGCCGTTACGACTGCGCACTTGTTGTCGGGGTCGAGGAACAGAAGGCACTGCCGGGCGACCAGTCATCGGTGGCGCAGAACGCAGCATCGTGGCAGGGCCACGAGGGCATCTCGTGCACCTTCATGTGGCCTGCGGTGTTCGGGCTTCTCGGAGAGGAGTACGCCTACCGCTACGGGCTCGACCGCCAGTATCTCAACCGCATCTCTGAGATCAACTACACGAACGCAAAGTCGAACCCCCTTGCACAGACGCGTGCGTGGAAGTTCACCGACCTGAGTTTCACCGACGACGACATTGCGAACCCCGTGATCGAACCCGGAACCCGCCGGCAGGACTGCGGCCAGATCACCGACGGAGCGACGGCAGTCGTGCTGGTGTCACAGCGTTTCATCGACAACCACGGCGCCCGACGTGGATTGCGACCGTCGATGTTGCCGCAGATTCTGGGGTGGGGGCACCGCAACGCCGGCATCAAGTTCCTCGACAAACTCGAGCGCAGCAAGGATGCCCCGTTCGTCTTTCCGCACGTCAACGACACCATCAATGACGCATTCCGTCGTGCGGGGATTCGTGACGTGTTCGAACTCGACGGCATCGAAACGCACGACTGCTTCACCACCACCGAGTACATGGCCATTGATCACTTCGGCATCACCGCACCGGGGGAGTCGTGGAAGGCAATCGAGGACGGCACCATCGAACGTTCCGGTCGTTTGCCGATCAATCCAAGCGGCGGTCTGATCGGCGGTGGACATCCCGTCGGTGCAACCGGTGCGCGCATGTTGTTCGATGCGTCGAAGCAGGTGACGGGCCGGGCAGGCGACATTCAGGTCGACGGTGCGCGGACATTTGCCACGCTGAACATCGGCGGTTCGCTGTCGACAGTCGCGAGTTTTGTCGTCGGCGTGCG
>CAYRUT010000044.1:0-11715 GCA_964427545.1 uncultured Bifidobacterium sp.
GGCGACCAGTACAAGGCCACAGATTTCAAGGTTCCGGGCGAGGGCACCGTCACCATGACGTTCACGCCCTCAGACGGCAGTGAGCCCGTGCAGTTCGAGGTCGCCAAGTTCGGCAAGGACGGCGGGGTCACCATGGGCATGTACAACTTCAACGACAGCATCCGTGACTTCGCGCGTGCCTCGTTCCGTTACGGGCTTGCCCGCAACTACCCCGTGTACATGAGCACGAAGAACACGATCCTGAAGGCCTACGACGGCCAGTTCAAGGACCTCTTCGAGGAAGTGTTCCAGAGCGAGTTCAAGGCCGACTTCGACAAGGCCGGCCTCACCTACGAACACCGACTCATCGACGACATGGTGGCGTGCGCCATGAAGTGGGAGGGCGGCTACGTGTGGGCCTGCAAGAACTACGACGGAGACGTGCAGTCCGACACCGTCGCACAGGGATACGGCTCGCTCGGTCTCATGACGTCGGTGTTGATGACGCCCGACGGCCGCACTGTCGAGGCAGAGGCGGCCCACGGCACGGTCACGCGCCACTACCGCGAGCACCAGAAGGGCAACAAGACCTCCACCAACCCGATTGCGTCGGTGTACGCATGGACCGGCGGCCTGAAGCACCGCGGCAAACTCGACAACAACCCCGCACTGATCGGGTTCGCCGAGAACCTCGAGCGTGTGTGTGTCGAGAGCGTCGAGGGCGGCGAGATGACAAAGGATCTCGCGATCCTCATCTCGAAGGACCAGCCCTGGTTGACGACAGAGGACTACCTCGCGGCACTCGACCGTCGTCTGCAGCAGAAGATGGCCTGAACGCCGTGAAGGCAGTCGTTCTCCGTTCGTACGGGGGCCCCGAGGTTCTCACCATCGAGGACATCGCGTCGCCGTCGTGCGGTGCAGAAGAGATTCTCGTCGATGTTGCGGCGACGGCCCTGAACCGCGCAGACCTGCTGCAGCGCATGGGCATGTACCCGAACCCGCACCCGAACGGCCCCGAGGTTCCCGGGCTCGAGTTCGCCGGCACCGTGAACAGAGTGGGCGAACGCGTCACCCGTTGGAAGGCGGGCGACACCGTGATGGGAATAGTCAGCGGCAGTGCGTACGCCGGGCAACTGGTGATTCACGAACGACAGGCGATGGCAACACCGGCGGGCATGTCGCTCGTCGATGCAGCCGCGATCCCCGAGGTCTTCATCACCGCGTGGGATGCACTGGTGGTGCAGGGCGGCCTCACCTCTGGTCGGTGGGCTCTCGTGCACGCGGGGGCATCCGGTGTCGGCACAGCGGCAATCCAGATCTGCAGGGCGATCGGTGCGCGCATCATCGTCACCTGTTCGACGGGCAAGGTGCAGTCGTGCCGCGACCTCGGCGCCGACGTCGTTGTCGACTACAACACGCAGGATTTCGTCGAGGTGGTGCAGTCGTCGACAGACGGCGCCGGGGTCGACGTGGTGCTCGACGTCATCGGGGGCGACTATGTCGAGCGCAACGTTGCCTCGCTCGCGGTCAAGGGCCGCATCATCCAGGTGGGCGTGATGGCGGGCAAGCCCGTTCCGTTCAACGTCGGTGCACTGCTGGCCAAGCGTGCGACCATCACGGGAACCGTGCTGCGTGCCAGGCCGCTCGAGGAAAAGATCGCGATCTCGCAGAGGTTCGCATCAGAGATGCTGCCGCTGTTCGCTGCCGGGCGGCTGAGACCCGTGATCGACTCGGTCTACGGGTTCGACGACATCGCCGCGGCCCACGAGCACATGGCGGCGAACGCCAACGTCGGCAAGATCGTGGTGCGCGTCGCCGGCTAGCGCTTGCTGATGGGCACGTAGTTGCGCTCGTCTGCCCCGATGTACCACTGACGCGGACGGCTGATCTTCTGTTCCTTGTCGCCGAGCAGTTCCTGCATGTGCGCGAGCCAGCCGACCGTGCGGGGGATCGCGAACAGCACGGTGAACATGTCGACCGGGAAACCGAGCGCCTGGTAGATGAGACCCGAGTAGAAGTCGACGTTCGGGTACAGCTTGCGCTTGATGAAGTACTCGTCGTTGAGGGCGACCTTCTCGAGTTCGAGTGCGACGTCGAGCAGCGGGTTCATGCCGGTGACCTCGAAGACCTCGTAGGCGGTCTTCTTGATGAGTGTGGCGCGCGGGTCGAAGTTCTTGTAGACGCGGTGGCCGAACCCCATGAGGCGGCCGTCACCGGCCTTCACGCTCTCGATGAACGCGGGCACGTTCTTCACGTCGCCGATCTCTGCCAGCATGCGCACGACCGCCTCGTTCGCGCCGCCGTGCAGCGGGCCGTAGAGAGCGGCAGCGGCGGCCGCAGCCGCGGTGTACGGGTCTGAGTTCGCCGAACTGACGACACGCATCGCGGTGGTGCCGCAGTTCTGCTCGTGGTCGGCATGGAGTATGAACAACACGTCCATCGCCTTCGCAAGAACCGGGTTCACCTGGTAGTCCTCGCCGATGCGGAACATCATGTTGAGGAAATTCTCGCTGTACGTCAGCGAGTTGTTCGGCGACACGAAGGGCAGGCCCTGGCTGAACCGGTGGCACATCGCCGCGATCGTCGGCACTTTTGCGACGAGGCGCATCACCTGCTTGTCGAAGGAGTCCTTGTTGAAGATGTCTTTTGCGTCGTCGTAGAAGGTGCCGAGGGCTGCGGTGGCGGAGATGAACATGCCCATCGGGTGTGCGTCGTAGTGGAACCCGTCGACGAAACGCTTGCGCATGTTCTCGTGGATCATCGTGTGGTGGATGACGTCGTATTCCCACTTCTTCTGCTCGGCCTCGGTGGGCAGTTCGCCGTTCAGCAGAAGGTAGGCGACCTCGAGGAATGTCGAGTGTTCGGCGAGCTGTTCGATGGGGTAGCCGCGGTAGCGGAGAATGCCGTTGTCGCCGTCGAGATAGGTGATGGCCGAGGCGCATGCGGCGGTGGAGAGATACGCCGGGTCGTACATGAAGAGACTCGGGTCGAGTTCGCGCAGGGCGGCGGAGGAAAACACCCCTCCCTCGATGGGCACCGTGACCTTCTTTCCAGTTCGGTCGTCGATGATGGTGATGGTGTCAGCCATGTGGGATCTCCTTGACTGCTGACGGGATTATGTCGCGAGGGCTTTTTTCCCCCGCGGTCAAGGTTAGACGACGGGACCGAGCGGCGACCACTTCGTCGACGTCGGCGAGTCGTCACAGAGGAGTGTTGTCATGCTTGCGGGAGACGAGTCTCTCGCGCTTGTCCCGCAACATGTGAAGCGCCGCACAAATCTCCCGACGGGTGTCGGCCGGGTCGATCACCGCATCGACGAACCCCCGTTCGGCCGCGATGTACGGGTTCAACAGGCGTTCGGTGTAGTCAGCCTCGAACGCGGCGCGTTCGTCGTCGGTGGCACGTCGTTGAAGAATCGCGGCTGCCTGCCCGGCGCCCATCACGGCGAGTTCTGCCCACGGCCAGGCGAGACACAGGTCGTTGCCCATCTCCTTCGAGT
Source organism: uncultured Bifidobacterium sp. (assembly GCA_964427545.1). Taxonomy (GTDB): domain Bacteria; phylum Actinomycetota; class Acidimicrobiia; order Acidimicrobiales; family Ilumatobacteraceae; genus UBA2093. Next base: position 3,479 of record CAYRUT010000044.1, read on the forward strand.
CCATCACGATGTATGCACCTCCGTACGACTTGCGCAGGATGACGCAGATGCGCGGCACCGTCGCACGCGCGTAGGCGAACACGAGCTGGGCGCCGTGGCGGATCATGCCCCGCCACTCGAGATCCTTGCCCGGGTAGAAGCCGGGGGTGTCGACGAGCGTGATGATCGGGATGTTGAACGCATCGCAGAACGCGACGAAACGCGCGGCCTTCTGCGATGCCGGTATGTCGAGGGTTCCCGCGAGGTTGACCGGCTGGTTTGCGACGATGCCCACCGAGTAGCCGCCCATGCGTGCGAACGCCGTGATGACGTTGCCGGCCCAGCGCGCGCGGACCTCGCTGAACACGCCGTCGTCGACGATCGACTCGACCACCCTGCGCACGTCGTAGCTTCCCGTCGACGATTCGGGTATCAGCCGGCCGGCCTCCGGTGTTGCGCGGTCGTCCGGGTCGTCGGTTGAGAGGGTCTCCGGAAGAACGTTCACGTTGTCGGGCAGATACTCGAGAATCTCCTCCACCCAGGTCTCGGCAGCCGCGAGATCGGCGACGACGACGGTCGCGGCCCCGCTCTGTCGTGCGTGGGTGGTTGCGCCGCCGAGTTCGTCGGTGCTCACCGAGATGCCGGTGAACTCGGCAACCATCGTGGGGCCACTCACGAAGGCGTACGAGTCGTCGGTCATCACCACGAAGTCGGACAGACCGATCAGCAGTGCGGGGCCCGACACGGCGGGCCCGGTGACGATGCTGATGGTCGGCACGTGGCCGGAGCACTGCGCGAGTGCCTTCGCGGCGGTGCCCCAGCCGTGCAGTGCGGGGATCCCCTCGAGAATGTCGGCACCGGACGACTCGATCTGCAGCACGAGCGGGAGGCCCTTCGAGCGTGCCGTGTCGGCGGCCGTCGCGATCACGTGCGAGGCGGCGGCAGAGAGTGCGCCTTTGTGGTGTTCGCCGTCGACATCGAGCCAGACGACCTGCCGGCCGCTGCCGAGGCGCACGATGGCCGCCGTTGCGGCGCCGGGAACATTGTTCTGTAGTTCGACCACCACCTGTCGGGAAGAACCACCGTCGCTCACCGTCTCAGAATAGACCGACACGGTTCACAGCGATGGGTGGTGACGCAGACCCCTCTGGATGTGCGGTGAGACATCGACGGTGATGCCCGGTTGACGTGGCGCGTGCCGCTTCACCACTTCGACGGTGCGGTCGCGCACGGCGAGAGTCGCGCGACTCGGGCGTGGACGCTCACGTTGCACCCACCCGACAACCCGGCGCGGCAGGTCGGGAACGCTGATGCGCACGAAGTCACCCTTCAACCACCCCGGCGCGGCACTCGCTGGAACGATTGCCGGCCCGAACCCCTCGAAAACGAGGGAAGCCATCAGGCGCACGCCGTCGATTTCCGCCTGGGACCGAAGCGACACCCCGCGGTTGGCGGCCGCGCGGTCGATGATGCGTCGTTGTGCCGTGCCACGCGGCGCCAGCAACAGCGGGTGCTCCGACAGTTCCTCGAGCGAGATCGACGTTCGTTCCGCAAGGACGTGTTTCCGTGGCGCGAGCAGCAGCAGTTCCTCAGCGAACAACTCGGTCGTGTCGAGGGCAGGGTCAGCAATGGGGAAGTGCACGATCGCAGCGTCGATCTCTCCGCTCGAGAGGCGCAGCAGGAGCGCGCTCGTTGCGCCCTCGATGATCGCGGGTCTCACGCCGGGGTGGTGACGCACGAGCGAGTTGAGAAGAGGTGGCATCAGCCACCTTGCGGTGGTGCCCAGCGTGCCGATGCGGCAGTCGCCGGTGGCCGTCTCGCCGAGAGAATGGATGTCAGCGTCGATGTCCTCCATCTCGTGCAGGATCCGGCGCGCGCGGGTGAGCACCATCTCGCCCTCGTCGGTCAGGGTTCCCGTTGCCCGGTCGACGAGTGTCGTACCGAGCTCTCTCTCGAGGCGGGCGATGTGGGCCGAGACGTTCGACTGCACCGTGTCGAGGGCCTTCGCCGCCGCGGAGAACGTGCCGTGCTCGGAAATCGCCACGAGGCTCTGGAGTTGCTTGATTTCCATGGTTTCCGCCTCTGAAGGGGCCCGGGTGACACCTATCACCAAAAAAGATAGCAACTATCGTGGCGTTCGACTTGAGTGTTCACTCATTCACGTGCATACTTTCACGTAACACATATCGCGCCGGCAATGCCCCCCATTGGCCGGCCGAAAGAACCCACAAAGATGGTCCCCCCACCATCGGGTTTCGGTTGAGAGGCCCCGCACCCCCTGCGGGGCCTTTCCCATTCCCGGGAAACTTCCGGCGCCCCCTTTCCGCAGGTTCACGGTGGGCGTAGTGTGCGGCGCGTGAACCACGCCGCGTTCTTCGACCTCGATCGCACCATCCTGTCGGGTGCGTCTGCGCACGTGGTGAGTCGTGTGCTCCGCGAGACCGGTGTCGTCACGCGTTCGATCCCCGGCGAGTCGTTGCTCTACCAGGTGTTCGAGACCTTCGGTGAGAACCTGCCGTCGATGGTGCTCGGACGCCAGGCTGTCGTTGCGATGCGTGGTCATCTGCAGTCGCAGGTGCGTGACGCTGCAACACTCGCCGCACCGGATCTCGTCGACATGGTGCAGCCGTACGCGCGCAAGGTGATGGACGAGCACAGGGCACAGGGCCGACGGGTCGTGCTCGCGACGACAACCCCGCGCGATCTCATCGAACCGTTCGCAGCGCTCATGGGGTTCGACGCAGTCATCGCGACGACCTATGCAGTCGATGCCGACGGTGCCTACACCGGAGAACTGTCGGGGCCGTACGTGTGGTCGCGCGGCAAGCGCGATGCCGTGAAGACATGGAGCCACGAGAACGGCATCGACCTCGACGGATCGTTCGCATACAGCGACAGTGTGTTCGACGAGCCGTTGCTCGCGATGGTCGGCAACCCGGTGTGCGTCAACCCCGACTGGCGGCTCCGCTTGATGGCGGCGGCGCGTCGTTGGCCGGTGATGCATCTCGATGTGCCGGCTGGTGTCGCGAAGATCCCGGTTGTGGGTCTCGAGGCACAGCAGGCACTGATGAAATTCGCCCGGCCCGAGGTTTTTCCCTACGCGCGTTTCCGCATCACGGGAACCGAGAACATCCCGCGGGACTCTGCGGCGATCCTGTGCGGCAACCACCGCAGCTACTTCGACATCGCCGCGGTGTCCCTTGCCGTCGCCAAGACGGGTCGTGCGGTGCGGTTCCTCGGCAAGAAGGAAGTCTTCGACGCACCGGTCATCGGGCCGCTCGCCACTGCTCTCGGAGGCATCCGCGTCGAACGCGGCACGGGCAGCGACGAGCCGTTGCGCGCCGCCACCGAGTCACTCGAGGCAGGGGATCTCGTCGCGATCATGCCCCAGGGAACCATCCCGCGCGGACGCGCGTTCTTCGACCCGGTGTTGAAGGGGCGATGGGGCGCCGCACGTCTCGCAGCCCAGACAAAGGCACCGGTGATCCCTGTTGCCATCTGGGGCACGGAGAAGGTGTGGCCGCGCAATGCGAAACTGCCGAACATCACGAATGTGACGTCGCCACCCGAGGTCATCGTCACTGTCGGTGCGCCGGTGCAGTTGGGTCACGTCGACCCCGACGCAGACACGCGCGCGATCATGGAGGCGATCAGTGCGTTGTTGCCGCCAGAGGGCCGCGAACACCGCGAACCGACCGAAGACGAACTGCGCCGCAGCTACCCGTCGAACTACAGGGGTGACCCGAACGCCGAAGACGAGCGGCGCCCGGGTACCGACTAGTCACTTCGCGTTTGCGACCTTCTGCCGCACGATGTTGAGTGCGCTTCCGGCCTTGAACCACTCGACCTGCTCGGGGCTGAACGTGTGTTTCGCCTCGAAATCGATGGTGCGGCCGTCTGCCTTCGTGATGCGGCACTGCACCGGCCGGTCGGGCACCGGGGGCAGGTTCAGCACGCTGATGCGGTCGGTCTCCTCGATGAGGTCGTAGGTCGCCGGGTCGCTGAACGTGAGCGGCACCAGCCCCTGCTTCTTCAGGTTCGTCTCGTGAATGCGGGCGAACGACCGGGCAAAGATCACGACGCCGCCGCGGAAACGGGGCTCCATCGCCGCGTGTTCACGTGACGAGCCCTCTCCGTAGTTCTGGTCTCCGATCGCACACCAACGGATGCCGGCCTCGCTGTAGCGCTTCGCGATGTCCGGGTAACTGCGACGGCTGCCGTCGGTGATGTCGAGACCTTCTCCGACAGCGCCGCCGAACGCATTGACCGCACCGATGAACAGGTTGCCCGAGATGTTCTCGAGGTGGCCGCGGTAGGTGAGCCACTTGCCGGCCGCCGAGATGTGGTCGGTGGTGCACTTGCCCTGGGCCTTCATGAGGATCGGCAGCTCGACGTAGTCGTTGCCGTCCCATGCGGGGAACGGTTCGAGCAACTGAAGACGGTCACTGGTGGGGCTGACCTCGACGACCACGCCGGTTCCGTCGGCCGGCGGCGCGGTGAACGTGTCGACGCCCGGGTCGTAGCCGCGTGCGGGGATGATCTCGCCTTCAGGTGCATCGAGCGTGACCTCGGTGCCGTCGGGAGCAGTGATGGTGTCGACGCGCGGGTCGAAATCGAGTCGACCTGCAAGTGCGATTGCCATCACTGTGTCGGGGCTGGTGACGAACGACAAGGTGTTCGCGGAACCGTCGGCTCGTTTCGGGAAGTTGCGGTTGAACGAGTTGACGATGCTGTTCGGCTTCGCGGTCTTGTCGGCAGCGCGTTCCCACTGTCCGATGCACGGGCCGCACGCATTCGCAAGAACGGTCGCGCCGATTGCCTCGAGATCGGCGAGCAGTCCGTCTCGCTCGATGGTGGCGCGGATCTGCTCGCTGCCTGGCGAGATGAGAAGTTCTGTCTTTGCCCGGAGGCCCTTCGCGGCGGCCTGACGCGCAATCGACGCAGCGCGAGTGATGTCTTCGTACGACGAGTTCGTGCACGAGCCGATCAGCGCGGCAGACACCTCGAGCGGCCAGTCGTTCTCGCGTGCTGCGGCACCGACACCGTCAGCACCGATCTTGTGTGCGCGGTCGGGGGAGTGCGGGCCGTTGATGAGCGGGGTGAGTTTCGACAGGTCGATCTCGATGACCTGGTCATACTGGGCCCCGTCGTCGGGGCGCAGGTCTTTCGCGACCGCATCGGCGGCGGCGGCGATCTCTGCACGGCCGGTTGCACGCAGGTACGTCGCCATGTTCTCGTCGTAGCCGAACACCGAACAGGTGGCGCCGATCTCGGCTCCCATGTTGCAGATGGTCGCCTTGCCGGTTGCAGAGATGGTGTCGGCGCCCGGGCCGAAGTACTCGGCGATCGCGCCGGTGCCGCCCTCGACGGTGAGCTGCCGCGCGACCTCGAGAATCACGTCTTTGGGGCTGCTCCAGCCGCTCAGTTTTCCTGTGAGTTTGATGCCGATCACCTTCGGCCAGCGAACATTGAAGGGGAAACCCGTCATCACGTCGACCGCGTCGGCACCGCCGACACCGATGGCGACCATGCCGAGACCGCCGGCGTTCGGCGTGTGGCTGTCGGTGCCGATCATCATTCCGCCCGGGAACGCGTAGTTCTCGAGCACGACCTGGTGGATGATTCCGCTGCCGGGGCCCCAGAACCCGACGCCGTACTTCGCGCTGACCGAACGAAGGAAGTCGTACACCTCGCGGTTCACGTCGTTGGCATCGCGAAGGTCGAGCTTCGCGCCGACCTTGGCGAGAATGAGATGGTCACAGTGCACTGTGGAGGGAACCGCTGTGGTCGGCAGGCCCGCGGTCATGAACTGCAGCAGGGCCATCTGCGCAGTCGCGTCCTGCATGGCGACGCGGTCGGGGTTGAAGTCGGCGTAGCTGCGGCCGCGTTCCATCTCTTGGTGGGCCGGGTCGACAAGGTGGTTGATGAGAATCTTCTCGGCAAGGGTCAACGGGCGACCGAGGCGGGCGCGACCGAGTTCGGCATTGGCAGTGAGGCGTGAGTACACGCCTTCGACGAGTGCGATGGGGGTTCCGGCAGTCACGGCCATGGGGGCAACCTTTCCTCTTGCAAGCGACGGGGCTTGCTTTTTCTCTCTGTGTATACAACTCTAATACAAGTGCGCACCATCCGCTATCACCAGATCGCCGAAGAGTTGAGGGCCCGAATCATGTCGGGCGCCTATGCGGCGGGTCGCCTGATGCCGAGCGAGTCAGAACTCTCGGCTGAGTTCGAGGTCAGCCGGGTCACCGTTCGCAAGGCTCTCGAGTTGCTGCGCGACGACGGTCTTGTCGATTCACGACAGGGGTTCGGCTGGTTCGTTGCGGGCGAGACCGTTCGGCAGCCGCTCGCGCGGCTGTCGACAATCGAGGAACAGATGCGTGATTCGGGTGCGGCACCGGAGCGACGTGTTCTCGAGTTCGCGTTCGAGAAGGCCCCGAAAGACGTGGCGTCGTCACTCGGAACGCAGAACGTGCTGCGCGTTCGCCGCGTGAATCTTGCAGACGGTGAGCCCTTCGCGATCGTCACGGTGTGGTGCCCCGCAGATCTGGGCCAGCATCTGTCCCGTGCCGATGTCGAACGGTCTCCCTTCTACGAGTTGCTCGACGTTCCGCTCTCCGGGGCGACACAGACGATCGGTGCCGATGCTGCGAATGCCGACGAGGCGAAACTGCTGAAGATCCCTGTCGGTTCACCCGTGTTGCGGTGTCTGCGCACCACCACGAGCGTGTCGGGCAAGACCGTGCTGTTCTCTCGCCACGTGTTCCCGGCGCACCGCACCGAGTTCGTGGTCGACCTGCCGTTCGTCGACCAGTCGATTGCACCCAGCGGTCTCCGTCTCGTCGACTGACCTCACCCCGCTCACTGCAGCCGGTGAATCAGGCGAGGAACTGTTTCTTCCAGCCCTCGTGGTCCTTGGCGAGCCCTGCGGTCATCGCCGAGAGCATGTCGGCCCGCAGACGCCGCTTGCTGTGTGCGTGGGCGTTCATGTCGAGAGCACTGAACGATTCGGCCAGCGCGGTTGCGGTTGCCATCAGGTCTTTGTCGTCGACGACGAGATCGACAATCCCTGTCTCGACCCCGTTGTCGGGCGTGAAAGACTCTGCGAGCCCGACGGCCCGTGTGAGAGCGGGCGTGTTCACCCTGTGGCGGAGAATCTCGATGGCGAAGAACGGCATCGTCATGCCGATGGCCACCTCGTTCGCTGCGTACCGGTAGCTGCCACGCACGCCGATGCGGTAGTCACTGCTCAACATGAGGAAAATGCCCATCGCAATCGCGTGCCCCGGGCACGCGACAATGACCGGAGTCGGGAAACCCAGCATGCGCATCGAAAGGGCGGCCCCACCGTTCAGCATGTCGACGGCCGGTTGACCGCTCGCTGCGAGAGTCTTCAGGTCGAAGCCCGCCGAGAGGATCCCCGGGCGGCCCGTCAGCACGACGGGCACCCTGTCTGCCTCTGCGAGATCGAGCGCGGCGTTGAGTTCTGCCTGGAGGGCGAGCGAGACGGCGTTCGCCTTGCCGTCGTCCATCGTGATGATGCCGATGTCACCACGGCGCTCGTACGTGACGATGCCGCTCATCGGCTCACCACTTGTCCCAGTGCAACACCTTGCTGAGTGGTTCGCGCTTGGCCGGCTTGAAATCGGTGCCGATGGTGTAGGCGATGGGGAAGAGCCCCGCCTGGCTCACCTTTTCGTAGGGGATGCCGAGCAGCTCGGCTGCCTCCTGCTCGCCGCCGTTCATGAGGTGGATCGTGGTCCACGCAGACCCCATGCCGCGCTCGCGAAGGGCGAGCATGAAGCTCCACACTGCCGGCAGCAACGAACCCCATTGGCTCGCCGTTGCGAACGACGGAAGGTTGTCGAGGCGGCCGTCGATCGCAGGAATCAGCAACAGCGGTGCCTTCTCGAAGTTCTCCGCGAGGTAGCCGGCAGAGTCACGGACAAGACCCATGCGCTCTCCGCGCGAGTCACCGCTGGCGTATTCGCGACCCGGCATGTTCGAGTAGATGTCCCAGTTCTTGCGGTAGATGTCGGCGAGCGCCTTCTTCTTCGCCGCGTCCTCCACGATGATCCAGTGCCAGCCCTGGCTGTTCGATCCGGTGGGTGCCTGCAGTGCGATCTCGAGGCATTCCTCGACGATCTCGCGTTCGACGGGCTTGTCGAAGTCGAGGCGCTTGCGCACCGACCTCGTGGTCTTCAGTACTTCATCGGCAGAAAGGTTCAAATGCATGGAGGGCAGTCTGCCACGCCGTC
>CAYRUT010000045.1:0-6410 GCA_964427545.1 uncultured Bifidobacterium sp.
GTGACCTGGCCGGTGCGCAGGCGACGTGCAATGGCCACGCCCGTCTCCTTGTCTTTCGCGAACACTGCGCCTGCGAGACCGTAGACCGTGTCGTTCGCGATCTCGACTGCGTCGTCGATGCCGTCGTAGGGGATGATCGACAGAACGGGTCCGAAGATCTCTTCCTGGGCGATCGTCATGTCGTTGCGAACCTCGGAGAACACGGTGGGCTTCACGTAGTAGCCCTTGTCGAGCCCCTCGGGAGCGCCCGGGCCGCCCGCGATCAACTTGGCACCTTCCTCGATGCCCTTGTTGATGTAGCCCAGCACACGGTCACGCTGTGCGGCCGATGCGAGTGGCCCGATGTTCGTGCCCTCGGCGAACGGGTCGCCGACCTTGATGTTGCCCGCAACCATCGCGGCCAGTTCCTCGGCCTTCGCGAGTTTCGCGCGCGGCACCAGCATGCGGCTCAGCAACGAACATGTCTGTCCGCTGTTCAGGAACGCCTGGCCCGTGCCGCCCATCACTGCCTTTGCGAACGTCTCGTCGTCGAGGTCGTCGCAGATGATGTTTGCGCTCTTGCCGCCGAGCTCGAGCGCCACCTTCTTGATGGTCTCGGCCCCGACCTGCATCACGCGGCGGCCGGCCCGGGTCGAACCCGTGAACGAGATCATGTCGACATCGGGGCTCGCTGCGATCGCCTCACCGACGACCGGGCCGGTTCCGGTGACGAGGTTGAACACGCCGGCGGGCACCCCCACCTCGTGGATGATCTCGGCGAGCATGAACGCGTCGATGGGTGCCACCTCGCTCGGCTTCAGCACGACGGTGCATCCAGCTGCCATTGCGAACGCGACCTTGGCCGCGATCTGGTGCAGCGGGTAGTTCCACGGGGTGATGCATCCGACGACGCCGATCGGTTCGCGCACGACCAGCGACGAGCCGATCTCTTTCGAGAAGTCGAACGATTCGGCGAGCTCCGCAGCCTTCTTGAACGAGTTGATGGGTATTCCGACCTGGATGATGTTCGACAACGGCTTGGCCATCCCGGTCTCCCGGGTGATGGCCGAGGCGATCTCGTCGAGCCGGCCGCCCAGGGCGTCGCCGATGCGGTTCATGAACTTTGCGCGCTCTTCCTTCGGCAGTGTGCTCCACGACCCGAATGCGGCCTTCGCGGCGGCGGCGGCTTTCGCCACGTCACCGGCGGTTCCCTCGGGAATCGTTGCCATGACCTCTTCGGTGAGGGAGTCGAACACCGAGATGGTGGTGGTTCCTTCGGATGCGACCCACTGGCCGTTGATGTAGATCTTGTCGTAGGTGGTCATGGTGTTTCCTCCGGGTGTGGCGGGTCCCCGGGGCTCTTCCGGGGCTTCACCACACGCTAGGCGAACATTCGCGCCGTTCTCCAAGCCGGTCGACCCCGACACGGGCCCCGTCGGGACATTTTCACCGGGTGAATGTCGACCGTCGTCGGCATCGTTGGGGCATGAGATTCGGGGCACGGTCGGGACTGGCACTCGGTGTGTTGGGAATCGTGCTCGGCGCGTGCGGAGCCGACCCATCCAGCCGGCCAAACGACGTCGACGACGCACCGTCGAACAAGATCACCGGTGTCGTCAGAGAGTGGTCGGTCGAGGTGAGTGCGTCACGGGCAGAGGAGGGAGAAGTCGTCTTCGCCGTCGCAAACTTCGGCACTGTCGCACATGAGTTCCTCGTCGCGAAGACCACCTACGAACCGGGGAAGATCCCGGTGGGCGCCAACAACCGGTTCGACGAGAAAGATCCCGGTATCGAAGTCATCGACGAGATCAAGGAGTGGCCGGTCAACGAGGCGAGGGTGCTGACCCTCGGCCTCGAGCCGGGCACCTACGAGCTTCTCTGCAACATCGAGGGGCACTACGCGAACGGCATGTACCGCTCTTTCGAAGTGATCGAGAAGTCCTAGGCGAGAACGAAGCCCTCGTAGTCGTTGCGAACGACCTCGTTGCACTTGTCGACGTAGGTCGGGAAACCGATGAGGGGCATGAACACGCGCGGCTTGCCCGGAACGTTCGCACCGAGATACCAGCTGTTGCACGACGGGTACAGGGTCATGTCGGCCACGGCGTTCACGAACGCGACCCAACCGGCCTGTGATTCCTCGGTGGTCTCGATGGTGGAATGACCGTTCGCATCGAGGTGGGCGATGCAGTCAGAGATCCATTCCACGTGCTGTTCGATCGACATGATCATGTTGGTGAGAACCGACGGGCTGCCGGGGCCCGACACCATGAACATGTTCGGGAATCCCGCCGTGGTGAGCCCGAGGTAGGTGACGGGGCCGGCGTGCCATGCATCGGCGAGCGAGACCCCGTCGCGTCCGCGGATGTCGATGCGCAGCAACGACCCGGTCATGGCGTCGAAGCCGGTGGCGTACACAAGAACGTCGAACGTGTGCTCGATGCCGTTCGTGACGAGGCCGTTGGGGGTGATGCGCTCGATGGGGTGGTGGTCCACGGGCACCAGCGAGACGTTGTCCCGGTTGAACGTCTCGTAGTAGTTGGTGTCGAGACAGAGTCGCTTGCAGCCGATCACCTGGTCGGGCATCAGCAGGTCTGCAGTCGCGGGGTCTTTCACGATCGAGCGGATCTTCTCCCGCACGAACTCCGCAACGAGGTCGTTGGCATCCCTGTGCAACAGGAAGTCGTTGTACGACGACAGGAAGCCGAAGCCACCCTTGTTCCAGCGCTTCTCGAACTCGGCCCTGCGTTCCTCGTCTGTTGCCTCGAGGGCAGAGGTCTCCCCGCGCTGGATTGTCGACCCGAAGGCACCGGTCTGCAGTCGGTTCGCGTCACGGAACGCGCGGTAGTTGCCCTTCACCTGCTTCACGTAGTCATGGTCGATGGTGTCGTTGCGGGCGGGGATGGAGAACGACGCAGTGCGCTGGAAAACCGTGAGGTGTCGTGCGTTCTCGGCGATGATCGGGATGCTCTGGATCGCCGACGAACCGGTACCGATCAGCCCGACGGTCTTTCCGGCGAAGTCGACGCCGTCGTGCGGCCATTCACCCGTGTGGTAGGTCTCACCGGCGAACGTGTCTGCACCGGGGAACTGGGGCCGGTTGGCCGACGACAGACAACCCGTTGCGAACACCACGAACCGGGCCCGCACAGAGTCGCCCTTGTCGGTGGTGACGAGCCAGGTGTTCGACGACCTGTCGAAATGCGCCGAGAGAACCCGTGTCGAGAACCGGATGTCGCGGCGGAGGTCGAACCGGTCGGCGACGTGCTGTGCGTACCTCAGGATCTCGGGCTGGCCGGCGTAGCGTTCGGTCCATTCCCATTCCTGCTGCAGTTCGTCGTCGAAGCTGTACGAGTACTCCACGCTCTCGATGTCGCACCGTGCACCGGGGTAACGGTTCCAGTACCAGGTGCCGCCGACGTCGGTGCCGGCCTCGAACACGCACACCGACATGTTCATCCTGCGCGCCTTCACGATGGAATACATGCCCGCAAAGCCGGCACCCACGACACAGATGTCGATGTTTTGCTCCACGTTGCCCCCTCGGTGGTGTCGGCAACGACATTACCCTGCGGTGATGATCACGAGTCCTGTCGGGGCGAGAGTCGTCGGGGTGATCGCAACGTGGGTTCCGGTCATCTGCACGAGCACGCGCGAGTCATCGCGTGTCTCGACCACGCCTTTTGCGCGGACCGTGCCCCGGGGGAGAGACGCGAGGAAATCCCGCAGTTCGGCGGTGCTCGGCGGCGCACCGAACCGGTGAACATGCGAGGCGAAAGGCGAGGGTGAGTCTGTTGCGGGTTCGAACGCCGGTGTCGACGGGGCGTCGACCACGAGTTCGCCGAGGGCGAACGCCGCGGCACTGACGACGGTGGCACTGCCGTTGAGCGATGCGACGAGGGCGCCTGCCCTGTCGACCGCCTCGGCCGGGGCAATGTCGGTCTTCGTCAGAGCGATGACATGTGCCGACTTCACCTGTCGTTCGAACGTGGTGCGAAGCAGCGGGTCTCGCGCGGTGCGCGTGGCCTCGACGGCGTCGACCAACACGAGTATCCCCGCAAGTACGAGACCCTGCAGGTGCGTGTAGGCGGCAACCGCCCCCGGGTCGGCCACTCCACTGGCCTCGATGATGATGGTTTCCGGTGGCACGGGCCGGTCGAGAACCGCGAACAGGGTGTCGGCGAGCGACGTGCCGATGCTGCAGCACACGCACCCGTTGCTCAACTCGAGAGTGTCACCGTGCCGGGCAGAGATGACAGAGGCGTCGATGTTGATCTCGCCGAAGTCGTTCACGATGATCGCGGTGTTGCGCAGCCCGCGGTCGAGGCAGTCGTTGATGAAGGTGGTCTTGCCGGCGCCGAGGTAGCCACCGATCACGAAGACGGGGATGCGGGTCACTCTGCCGAGGGGTTCGGGTGGGGGATACCGCCGATGACGGTTCCCCAGATCTCGATGTCACGCAGCGACGCGGGTTCGACCTCGTAGGGGTCCGACTCGAGAACGGTCATGTCGGCGAACTTGCCGACCTCGAGCGACCCGACGAGATGGTCGAGGTGCAACTGGTAGGCGGCGTCGATCGTCGCCGCATGGAATGCCCGGTCCACCGGGATGCGTTCGTTCTCGCCGAGAACCTTCCCCGACGCGGTGAGTCTGTTGACGGCGCACCACATGGTGTGCAGGTGCCCCGGTGGGGTCACGGGCGCGTCGGTGTGGAACGAGTACTGCAGCCCGATCCGGTCGGCGGTTCCGCAACCGTTCATGCCGCTCGCACGGTCGGGCCCGACCGTGATGTCGCGGTGCTGGTCGCCCCAGTAGAACACATGGTTCACGAAGAAGTTCGCGCTCATGCCGAGGTTCTTCGCCTTGCGCATCTGTGCGGGCGTCATCAGTTGCGCATGCGTGACCGTGTGTCGATGGTCGGGCCACGACGACTCCCGCAGAAGTGTCTCGACTGCGTCGATGAACACCTGCGACGTCGTGCTCCCGTTGCAGTGGCAATGGATTCCGATGCCCGCCATGTGGAACGGGCGCAGGAAGTCGACAACCTGCTCCGGCGGCAGCAGGAACAGGCCGTGGTCTTCGCCCGTGTAATAGCCGGGCGTCTCGATGACCGCAGTGAAGCCCTGGATGGACCCGTCGAGCACCATCTTCACGATGGGGAAGAGCAGTTTGTCGTGCGTGGCCCCGCGGCACTCGCGTATGCGTTCCACCACGGCGTCCATGTCGTGGGGGCTGCCGGCGACGCGTGTCGCCACCACCATCCGCACGGGGAAGTCGTCGGCCGCGGTGATGTCGACGGTCGCACGGAAGGTGTCGTCGTTCATGTGCGATGTCGACCCGAGGTCGGTGGCAGTGGTGATTCCTGCGTTGCGCATCGATGCCCCGTAGTGCCCGAGCGTCTCGAGATCGACGACAATCCGCCCCAGCGCCCGGTACTCGTCTTTGGCCAGACCCATCGCGGCCGGTTCGCGAAGTTCGCCGTTGGGGTGCCCCTCGTCGTCGAGGCCGACGCCGGGTGCGGGGTGGTCCGGTCCGATGCCGTATTTCTCGAGGGTGTGTGTGTTCACCGTGGCGAGATGGCCGCTTGCGTGGAACACGAACACCGGGTGGGTCGTTGTTGCCTCGTCGAGGTGGTGGCGGCTCAGGCGTTCGGTGTCGAGATAGATGGGGTCGAAACCGGCGACGATCACCGACTCGCCGTCGGTGGTCGACGCGGCAATCTCACGGATGCGTTCGGTCAGTTCGGCGGTCGAGCGGACCCCGTCGACCCAGGTGCCGTCAGGCATCTGCCTGCGGAACCACCCGACGTAGGGGATGCGGTGGAACATCCCCGCCATCACGTGCGAATGCGCCTCGACGAATCCCGCAGTGAGCACCTTGCCCTCAAAACGACGGTCGACGTTCGTGATACCCCACGACTGGCACTCCTCGAGGGTGCCGACGCACAGCACGCGACCGTCACGGACTGCGATCGCGGTACCGGTGGGGCGCGAGGGGTTCGCGGTGCGGATGAGACGCGCCGTGTAAATGACGTCTGCAGACGCCTCAGCGTGGGTATTTGTCACCGGTTCAGTCTTGCCGAACCACTGTGAGAATCAGTAACTGCGCGCCTTCTTGCGTGCCGGTGCGCCCTTGCCCCGGGGGGCAGGTCGAGCCGCACGGCTGTCCGAACGCGGGCCGCGCGGTGCGCGGCTGTCGGGCTTTCCTCCGGTGCGGGCACCACGGGGTGCACGGTCGTCACGGTTGCGCACCGATCGATCGTCACGACGTGTGTCCCTGTCGCGCGGTGCACGGTCGTCACGCGAACGTGTCTGACGGTCGTCGTCCGGGCGGAACTCGCGGTTGCGGAACTCCCCGCCGGTACGTGCCGGGCGGTCGTCGCGTGAGCGTGTCTGACGGTCGTCGCGTTCGAAGCGCGGTCGCCCCTCGCG
>CAYRUT010000045.1:6510-11530 GCA_964427545.1 uncultured Bifidobacterium sp.
CGTGAGAAACGCGGACGGTCATCACGTGAACGGGAATCGCGGCGGTCGTTGTGTGACCCACCGCGACGCTGATTGCCGCGCTGGTTGCCCCGGCCCTGCGGACGGCGCTCCTCGAGATTCGGCATCTCGCGGCGGACGCGTTCGCCCGGTGCGATGTCGGTGAGGATGTCGTCGCCGAGCACCACGGTCTTCGTGATGGGGTCGATGCCCGCATCGCGTGCGAGGCGCTTGACGTGACGGCGCATGTTCTCTGTCACCATCGTGACGACGGTGCCTTCGGCGCCGGCCCGCGCGGTGCGACCCGAACGGTGCAGGAACGCCTTGTGCTCCTCCGGCGGGTCGGCGTGGATCACGACGGCAATGTCGTCGACGTGGATGCCGCGTGCCGCGATGTCGGTCGCGACGAGGGTGTCGACCTTGCCCTTCGAGAGAGCGGCGAGGTTGCGTGCGCGCACTGCCTGTGACAGGTCACCGTGCAGTTCGACGCTCGGCACTCCGGCGGCCACCAGCGCAGCGGTGAGCTTGCGGGCGCCGTGCTTGGTGCGCGTGAACACCAGCGAGCGACCCGGTGCGGCACACAGGTCGGCGATGATGTCGAAGCGGTTGCCCTGCGTCACCTGGAAGAAGTAGTGCGTCATCGCCGCATCTTCCTCGTCGTTCGACTCGACCTCGTGCGTGACGGGGTTGCTGAGGAACTTGCGCACCAGTTTGTCGATTCCGCGGTCGAGCGTCGCGGAGAACAACAGACGTTGTCCGTCGCGCGGGGTCTGCTCGAGGATGCGGGTGACGTGCTCGAGGAAACCGAGCTCTGCCATGTGGTCGGCCTCGTCGAGGATCGTGATCTCGACGGCGTCGAGCTCGACGTGTCCGGACTCCATGAGGTCGATGAAACGGCCGGGGCAGGCGACGACGATGTCGACACCGTTGCGCAGTGCATTGATCTGACCGTTGTAGCTGACACCGCCGTAGACGGTTGCGACGCGCATGTTGAGCGCGTCGGCGAGCGGAACCAGAACGTCGCGCACCTGGTTCGCGAGTTCGCGGGTCGGCACCAGGATCACGGCACGCGGGTGGAACTTGCGTGTCTGTTCGCCGCTGTTGTGCAGACGGGTCAGCATCGGAAGCGAAAAGGCCAGGGTTTTTCCCGAGCCGGTGCGACCGCGCCCGAGGGTGTCGCGGCCCGCGAGCGCATCAGAGATGGTCGCCTGCTGGATCGGGAACGGCGTGGTGATGCCTTGTCCGGTCAGTTCGTCGACCAGGGGCGAGGGCAGACCAAGGTCAGCAAAAGTAAGAGGACGGGGGTCCATGGGGGGTATCTCCCTTGTAAGGGCCACAGATACCGGTGTGTACCCATGGACAAAATGAATGAGTTTCCACCGTACAGCAGAACCTGTGGAAAAACTAGGACCAGCCCGGTTTTTCTCCGGATTCCTGCTGGTTACTGGTGGAGGGTCACCTTGATTGCGCCCTCACCGGCGGTCGTGCCCTTGCCGAGAACCTTCTTCACGAGCGAGAACACCCCGAGCAGTCGCACGCCGATCGAGTACTTCTTCGCGATCAGTTTCGCCACTGTCTCGGTGTCGTCCTCGCCGAGAACGACAGCGCTTCCGAGGTGGGTGACGGCACCCTCAACGAGTGCACCACGTGCGTTGCAGACAGTCAGCGTCGCCCGCGCATCGTTGCGCACGCGCCTCACCTTGTGGGCGGTCGGGTCGGTGGTGAATGCATAGCCACCGTCGAACGGAACGACCCACACCGGGGTGGCAACGGGGGAGCCGTCTTTGCGGTAGGTCACGAACGAGACGTATCGGGCGTTGTCGAGGTCGGCGGGCATGGTGACTCCTCTTGTCTGTTGGCAACTTGACTGTGTGCGACGGTCTGTCAGGGGGCAACGGTGGTGGTCGGGGTGGGGAGACTTGAACTCCCGGCCTCCTGGTCCCAAACCAGGCGCGCTACCAACTGCGCCACACCCCGCGGTGCGGTTCTCACGCTATCGGTGAGGCGAAAATGTCGTGAATCAGCGTGCGCGCTTTGCTTCGCGAGCGAGACGTCGTGCCGTGCGGCCGACGGGGTCGAGATGACGGTGGTCGAGGTCGCCGACCTCGGCGCCGTTCGTGAAGAGCACCCGATAGCGCAGCCAGTTGAATCCGTTCGCGAGGATCACCTTGCCCTCGGTGCCCTCGGGCACGTCGTCGATGCCCGCCTTGGCCGTGACCTTGTCGCCCACGCGCAGGTTGATCTGACCCTGGTGCGGGTTGGCGAGGGCGTGTGGCTTCCAGAGCGTCATGACCCCATTATGACGGGAAAGTGAGCCGTGAGAGCGAACCGATACACTCCGAACCCTGTGAAAAGCACTCTCGAAGCCCTCGACGGCAACAAGGTCAAGATTTCCATCGAGATCGACGAAGCCGAATTTGATCGCAACATCGACGCGGCGTTCCGCAAGATCGCAAAAGAAGTCCGTCTTCCCGGCTTCCGTCCGGGCAAGGCCCCGCGCCAGCTGCTCGAGGCCCGCATCGGTCTCGACGCCGCCCGCGGCCAGGCGATGCAAGACGCGATTCCCGAGTACCTCAGCAAGGCGGTGCGCGAGCACAACATCGACCTCATCGCACAACCCGAGGTCACCCTGCTCAACAACAACGAGCCGGTCTCCGAAGAGAATCCGGTGCCGGCAGAGTTCGTGTACCCGGTCATGTTCGAGGCAACCTGCGAGGTGCGCCCCGAGATCCAGGTTCCCGGGTACAAGGGTCTGCGCGTCGAGCTCGTGAGCCCTGCTCTCAGCGACGAAGAACTCGACGAGGCAATCACGGCCGAGCGCCGTCGCTTCGGTTCGTTGGCCGACGTCGACCGCGCAGCCGAGATCGGCGACAACGTGGTCATCGACCTCGAGGGAACGCGCGACGGAGAACCGGTGGCCGGACTCAACGTCGACGAGTGGACCTACGAGATCGGTCGCGGCTGGGTTGCACCCGGTTTCGACGACCAGCTCACGGGCGCAAAGAAGGGCGACGTCATCACGTTCTCTGCTGTGCCGAACGGAACCGAGGAGTCTGCTGATTTCAAGATCACCGTCAACAAGGTGCAGGTGCTCGAGATCCCCGAACTCACCGACGAGTGGGTCGACCAGAACATCGCCGACTCCGCCACCGTCGACGAGTGGAAGACCGCCCTGCGCACCCGCTACGAAGAGATGCGACTGAACCAGATGCGCCGCACCGTGGTCGACCGGCTCACCGACGAACTCGAGAAGCTGGTCGAGATCGAGGCGCCCGAGGCGATGGTCACCAACGACCTCAACGCGCGGCTGCAGAACACGCTCCAGCAGTTCCAGGCACAGGGGATCGCGCTCGACCAATGGCTGTCGGCAACCGGCCAGGACGTCGACTCGTTCATCGCGTCGATGAAGACCCAGTCGGAGAAGGCCGTGAAGGTCGACCTCGCCCTGCGTGCTGTGGCCGAGGCAGAGTCGATCGAGGTCACCGACGACGACCTCAACATGGAATACGCCCAGATCGCGATGCGCGTCGGCGAGAAGGCCATGAAGGTGCGCAAGGCCTACGAACAGAACGATGCGGTCGTCGACCTCGTGTCGCAGATGCGCAAGTCGCAGGCGCTCGAGTGGCTGTTGCACAACGTCACCTATGTCGACCAGAACGGGAACGTGCTCGACACCGACACGGTTCTCGGCGACCATGACCACGACGACCATGACCACGACGACCACGACCATGACGGTCACGACCACGACTGACACGAGCAAGGAACGACCGACCATGAATTTCCAGAACTATTACGTTCCGAACGTCACCGAGACGACGAGCCGCGGCGAGCGTGTCTACGACCTGTACTCGCGTCTCCTCAAGGAGAACATCATCTTCCTCGGCACCCCGATCGATGACACCATCGCGAACCTCATCTGTGCGCAGTTGATCCATCTCGAGAGCGAGAACCCCGACCGCGACATCAACATCTACATCAACAGCCCCGGTGGCGACATCAACTCGCTGTTCGCCATCTACGACACGATGCAGTTCATCAAGAACGACATCGCCACCATCTGTCTCGGCCAGGCGGCCAGCGCCGCTGCCGTTCTGCTCGCCGCCGGAACAAAGGGCAAGCGTCTCGCTCTGCCGCACAGCCGTGTGCTCTTGCACCAGCCGTACGGTCAGGTCGGTTACGGACAGGTGACCGATCTCGAGATCGCCGCCAAGGAGATCCTCCGTATGCGCGATCTGCTCGAAGAAATCCTGGCTCGCCACACCGGACAGCGCGGTCGTCGACCGAGGCGGACCCATCCGCTGACCTGCGTCTTTCGGGGTTCTGTTCAAGGTCTTGACGCAAATCGCCGACAACAGGGTCGGCCATCCGTCAGACTGTGAACCCGAAGGAGGGTAGACGTGGCGAAATTCGGTGACACCGGCGAAATCTTGAAATGCTCGTTCTGCGGTAAGTCGCAGAAGCAGGTCAAGAAGCTCATTGCCGGCCCTGGCGTCTACATCTGCGACGAGTGCATCGATCTCTGCAACGAGATCATCGAGGAAGAGGTCAGTGAAGCCTCCGACTTGAAGATGGACGATCTCCCGAATCCGCGCGAGATCTGTACGTTCCTCGACGAATACGTGGTGGGCCAGACCCAGGCCAAGAAGGTTCTGGCCGTCGCCGTCTACAACCACTATCGACGCATTCAGTACCAGAAGGACAACGTTCTCGCGAAGCGCGACGAAGTCGAACTGGCCAAGAGCAACATCCTTCTCCTCGGGCCCACCGGCTGCGGCAAGACGCACCTGGCTCAGACTCTCGCGCGCATGCTCAACGTGCCGTTCGCCATTGCTGACGCCACCGCGCTCACCGAGGCCGGCTACGTGGGCGAAGACGTCGAGAACATTCTCTTGAAGCTCATCCAGGCCGCCGACTTCGACGTGAAGAAGGCCGAGACGGGCATCATCTACATCGACGAGATCGACAAGATCGCGCGTAAGAGCGAGAACCCGTCCATCACTCGCGACGTGTCGGGTGAAGG
>CAYRUT010000046.1:0-11404 GCA_964427545.1 uncultured Bifidobacterium sp.
ACACGTCGCCGCTCTTCAGCTTCTCCTGGTGGTTCTTGAACCGGCGCGACCAGTTCGACGGCACGCGCGGGTCGGCCTTCGACAGAACTGCCACGAGGTCCTCGAGTTCGTCGGGCGAGACCGGGGGGCGCACACCCACCTCGTCGAGTTTGGCGAGCGGAACACGCAGGGTCATCTCGTTGATGATGGTCTCGAGGATGAGGTACTCCTCTTTCTTCCCCGTGCCGAAGGGGTCCTGCTTTTTCTTCGGGTCGATGACCTTGCAGGCACCGTGCTGGGGGTAGATGACGATGTCACCCTTCTTGAAATCCACCCCGCAATTGTAAGGGTTGGGTGTGTGAATCACACGATTCGCTGCTGGCGCCCCCGGCAGGAATCGAACCTGCGACCTGCGGATTAGAAGTCCGATGCTCTATCCAACTGAGCTACAGGGGCAACGCCCTCACTTTACCGAGCAGTGCCCAACAAGAGCGTGCGCAGGAACGCGAGTGCGGTGATCACACTGAACTGGCGCATCTGGTCGCGCTGGCCGGGCAACACACTCGTGGTCGAATGCGTGCTGCCGTCGTCGAGAACCACCCCGATGCACAGGGTGCCCGCGGGCCTGCCGTCTTGTTCGTCGGGGCCGGCCACACCGGTGACCGCGAGAGCAACGGAACTGCCGAGAACACGTCGTGCACCGAGCGCCATCTGCACCGCAGCCTCCTCCGACACGACGGGGCCAGGGGTCACCCCGAGAACGTCGAACTTCACGTCGCTTGCGTAGCTGATGATGCCGCCACGGAACACAGTTGACGAACCGGGCACGTTCGTGAGTCGTCCGCCGATGAGGCCCCCGGTGACCGACTCGGCAACAGCGAGCGTCGCCCCCCGCGACCTCAGCAGATCGAGAACGACCGACTCCATCGTGTCGGCGTCGACACCGAACACGACGTCGTCGACAACGTCTCTCACCCGCCGTTCCCATGTCGCGAGAAGCGCATCTGCCTCGGCGGCAGAGGGTGCCTTCGCGGTGAGCCGCACCTTGATGCCCTCCCATCCGCTCGCGAGGAACGCAAGCGTGGGGTTCCCCACTGCATCGAGTTCGGCAATCACTCCGTCGAGGCGTTCGTTGAGTGCCGACTCTGCTTCGCCCCAGGTGCGCAGCACACGACTCGCGATCACTGCCTGTTCGCCGCTGCGGTGCAACAGGTCGGGCAGAACCGCGCGCGCCAGCATGTCGTGCATCTCGTGCGGCACGCCGGGGACCGCATAGATCACCTTGTCGCCGACGGGACAGATCAACCCCGGGGCGGTGCCGCGGGTCTGCGGGATCACCGTGGCGCCGACCGGCACCTGGGCCTGCCGGAGGTTGTTGGCGGCCATGCGCCGCTGGCGACGGGCGAACATCTCCTCGATGACCGCGGCGACGCCGTCGTCGTGGGCGAGTTCGGTGCCCATCACGCGGGCGATGGCCTCCCGGGTCAGGTCGTCGTGCGTCGGGCCGAGCCCGCCGCAGACGATGATTGCGTCGGCATCGGCGAGTGCGGTCTCGAACGCATGAACGATGCGGTCGAGATTGTCGCCCACCTTCAGCTGCAGGTGCGAGGCGATGCCGGCGGCCGCGAGTTGTTCACCGATGTACGACGAGTTGGTGTCGACGATCTGGCCGAGCAGCAGCTCGGTGCCCACGGCGACGACGTTGCACCTCATGTCACCGCAACCCCGCGCGGTTGCGAGGTCTCGCGCACGTACACCGCGAACGCCAGCAGGGCCCCGCACAGGGCCAACGCGAAGACCGAGAGCAGGTGGTAGCCGACCGCACGCCTGATGAAGCCCGACGACAGCCCTGCCATTCCCCCGCAGAAACTCATCATCAGGTCGGCCGACCCCTGCACCAGCACCCGTTTCTCGGTGGGCACCGACTCGAGCAGCATCGACGACCCGCCGATGAGGCCGAAGTTCCAGCCGATGCCGAGCAGCCACAGCGCAGGGAACAGCATCTGCCACGACTCCCCGCTGAGTGCCGACATGAGACCCGACGCCACCAAGGTGGCCGACCCGAGCAGAACCGCCGCGACGGTACCCCTGCGGTCGGCATACCGACCGACGAACGGGCTGAACGCATACATGCCCGCGATGTGCAACGACACCACGTACTGGCTGATGCCCTCGTGGCCGTGCAGTTTCATGTGCACGGGGGTCATGGTCATCACCGCCACCATCGCGACCTGCGAGATCACCATGCTCGACAGTGCGAGGCGACCCTTCTGGGTCGACACGATCACACCGAGAGCCTCGGCGATGCTCGGCAGTTTCGCGTCGGACTTCGCACGCAGGCCGCCGGCCACCACCAGAGGGTCGGGGCGCAGCTGCAGGGTGATGTTGCAGAACGCGAGAAAGAGAACGACAGCCGACAGCAACCACGGCCCCGTGTACTTGTGCAGACCGAACCACTGCTGCCCCGCCGCCTCGGCCGGGCCGATCAACAGCGGTGCGAAGACCGCGCCGAAGGTGGAGGCAAACACGATGCGCGACATCGCACGCCCGCGTTCCTCGGGAACCGCGAGGTCGGTTGCGGTGTACCGCGCGAGAAGGTTCGCCGCCTGTCCGTTGCCGAACAGGAACAACCCGACGAGGAACAGTGCGAGGTTGAACGTCTCTGCACCGACTGCCGCCGTGAGCGCACCCAACGTGCCGAGGGCATACCCGTTGCGCAGGCCCGGCCGACGGCCGCGACGCATCATGTAGCGCGACAGCACCTGCGACATCACCGCGGTGCCGGTGGTGGTCGTGGCGGTCGCGAGACCTCCCCATGGGGTCTTGCTGCCGAGTATCTCCTGGATCACGAACGCACCGACCGTGACAGACGCCGCCAGCGCCGCAGAGCCGACGACCTGGCCGAGTGTCAGCGTGCGCAGGGTGCGCTTCTGGATCTCGGCAATCTGTTCGGGAGTGTGGGTCGGGCTCACTTCGCGCCCCGCACCGCGCGCCACGCATACTGCGCCGCGCTCAGCAGGGTGAGCACCACGGCGACCCACATGCACACCACGAAGGTCCAGGTGGCGTCGTTGATGGTGAGCGGTGCGAGTGCGAAACCGACAGCCAGCTGCTGGCTGAACGTCTTCACCTTCGCGAGTTTGCTCGCCGGCATCGACACGCCCCTCGAGCCGACGAACACGCGGTAGAGACTCACGATGATCTCGCGGGTCGCGATGATGACGACCGGCAACAGCCAGAAGACTCCGCGGTTCACCAGGGTGAACATGGCCCCGAGCACGAGGATCTTGTCGGACAGCGGGTCGAGAAAGGCTCCGCTGCGGGTGATCCCGTGACGCCGCGCCAGGAACCCGTCGAATCCGTCGCTGCCGCACAGGATGATCCAGACGGCCAGTGCCGCCCACGAACCGACACGCTCGTCGGGGATCATCGCGAAGAGAAACGGCGACGCGAGCACGCGGCCGACGGTGACCATGTTGGCCCAGGTGACGATGGCGGTCTCGTCAACTGCCATGTGACTCCCCCTGCGGAACCGCGATGAGATCGGGGCCGAACACCTGCTCGACGGTCACGGTGTGGAACCGGCCGACCGCGAGCGAGTCGGGCACCTGCACCACGCCGTCTATTTCGGGTGCCTCACGGTACGACCGGGCAATCCCGGGCTCGTCGACCAGCACGGTGACCTCGGTGCCGAGCAACGCATCACGTCGTTCGGCGGTGATCGAGTCCTGGATCTCACGCAGTTCGGCGATGCGCTCGTTCATCAACGACTCCCCGACGTGGTCGGGCAACGTGAGGGCATGCGTGCCGTCTTCGGGGCTGAACGTGAAGAAGCCGCACCAGTCGAGCTGTGCCTCGCGCACGAAGTCGAGCAGTTGGTCGTGGTCGTCCTCGGTCTCGCCGGGGTACCCCACGATGAAATTGCTGCGGAACGTCGCGTCGGGAGACAACGAACGGATGCGCTCGATGCGCTCGAGAAACCTTTCCTTGTCGCCCCACCGGCGCATGCGGCGCAGGTGCTGCTTGCTGACGTGCTGCAGTGACAGGTCGAAATACGGCACCCCGGTGTCGAGCATGGCATCGATGAGTTCGTCGGTGAGGTCGCTGGGGTACAGGTACAGCAGCCGCACCCAGTCGACCCGCGCAGCGACGTCGCGCACGAGTTTCACGATCGACCCCGCACCGAGGTCGTCGGGTCTGTCCTTGCCGTAGCTGGCGAGGTCCTGTGCCACCAGCACGATCTCGCGCACCTCGACCTCGTCGACCTCACGCAGGATTGCGTCGACATCGCGACTGCGCTGTGGCCCGCGGAACGACGGGATCGCACAGAATCCGCACGTGCGGTCGCATCCCTCGGCAATCTTCACGTACGCCCACGGTGCCTGCGACTTCGGGCGCGGCAGGTTCAACAGGTCGAACCTGGGGATGTCGGCAGTGACCGCGACGGGCTTGCGGCCCAACTGGATCGGCACGCCGAACCCGGCGACCTGGTCGGCCTCGGGCAGCGCGTCGGCCAGTTCGTCGCCGTAACGCTCTGCCATGCACCCGGTGACCACGAGCCGCGACGAACGCTTGCGCCGGTCGTCGAGCGCGAGCAGGGTGTCGATGCTCTCCTTGCGGGCGTCCTCGATGAACGCGCACGTGTTCACCACGACCACGTCGGCCTTCGAGGGGTCATCGGTCTGCGACAGACCGTCTGCAAGCAGCGTTCCGACGATTTTTTCCGAGTCGACCTGATTCTTGGGGCACCCCAGAGTCTCGATGTAAAAGCGCTGCCCCATCGGCACCGAGCCTAGTGCCAGTGGAGTTTGAGCCCCTCGTATGGCCAATCCATCTTGAGCAGACGGCCCGTGCTGGATGCAGTGATGTACGCGGTCTTGTGATCGGGGCCACCGAAGCAGATGTTCGTGGTGATCCGGTCGTCGATCTCGACGAAGTCGATGACGTTTCCGTCGGGTGAGATGACGGTGATGCCGCCGTTCACGAGCGTCGCGACGCACACGTTGCCCTCACCGTCGACGGCAAGCGAGTCGAGCAGTTGGTAGTCGGGCAGACCGCACAACAGAGTGGGCACGGGGCCACCGATCGGCCCCACTTTCCCCGGTGCGATCACGTCGCGCTGGTACACACGACCGGTATGGGTCTCGGCCCAGTACACACGGTCGCCCGACGGCGAGAGACCGATGCCGTTCGGGGAGTCGACGGGAAACACCACTTCCTCGATGAACGACCCGTCGGCCTTCGCGTAGTAGATGCCCGTGCGGTCGGCGGTGCGGTGGTGCCTGATGCCGTGGTCGGTGAACCAGAAGCCGCCGTGCTCGTCGAACACGAGGTCGTTCGGGGCGCGAAGCGCGATGTCTCCGCAGTGGGTGTACAGGTCGGTGACCTCACCCGTTGCGATGTCGACCTTCTGTATGCGGCCGCCGACGTACCTGTCGGGGTCGAACTCGCCGGGAAACACGAGGCCACCCATGTCGACGGGTGTGAACGCGCCACCGTTGTTGCACAGGTAGAGATGCCCGCCGGGCCCGAGCGCGAGACCGTTCGGCAACCCATTGATCTCTGCAACGACCGACTTCGTGCCGTCGGGCGCGACCCGCGTCAACTGCGAGCGGAACATCTCGGTGAGAATGACCGAACCGTCCGGCATCGCAACCGGACCTTCGGGGAAAAAGAGTCCGTCACACACCTGTGTGAGTTGCCGTGCGGTCATGTCAGCCCTCCTGAGAGTCGAGTTCCTCAACAGTCATTAGAACATCCCGCGGCTTCGAGCCCTGTGCCGGGCCCACGATGCCGCGTTCCTCCAGCTCGTCCATGATGCGGCCGGCACGGGCGAAGCCCACCTTCAGCTTGCGCTGCAACAGCGAGGTCGATCCGAGGCCCGAGCGCACCACCACGTCGATGGCCTGGCGGATCAGGTCGTCTTCGCCGCCCGAGCCACCGCCGAACAGGGTGCCGTTGCCCGATGACGACCCGCCACCCTCTTCGCCCTCGATACCAGAGACGTACACCACCTCGGGCGACTGGCGCCGCCAGTGGGCGACAACCTTGCGCACCTCTTCCTCGTCGACCCACGAACCCTGTATGCGCTGCGGCACGTTCGTGTTGCCCGGCATCAGCAGCATGTCGCCCTTGCCGACAAGTTTCTCGGCCCCTGGCTGGTCGAGGATCACGCGGCTGTCGGTGAGACTGCTGACAGCGAATGCCATTCGCGCCGGGATGTTCGCCTTGATGACACCGGTGATCACGTTCACCGACGGTCTCTGTGTGGCGACGATGAGGTGGATGCCCACCGCGCGTGCCTTCTGCGCGATGCGGGTGATGCACTCTTCGACATCGCGCGCCGCGACCATCATGAGGTCGTTCAACTCGTCGACCACCACCACGATGAACGGAAGGCGCTCGTACTTCTTGGTTCCCTCTTCGGCATTCGGGTCGTTGATCTCGCCCTTGTCGAACGCCGCGTTGTAACCGGTGATGTCGCGGAAGCCGACCTCGACGAGAAGGTCATAACGACGCTCCATCTCCTTGACGGCCCACCCGAGTGCGTTGGCTGCCTTCTTCGGGTTGGTGACCGGCGCGGTGAGAAGGTGCGGCAAGCGTGCGTACTGCCCCATCTCGACCTGCTTCGGGTCGATGAGAATCAGCCGCACCTGGTCGGGCGTGCTGCGCATGAGCAACGAGGTGAGAATCGAGTTGATGCCACTCGACTTGCCCGCACCGGTGGCGCCTGCGATCAACATGTGCGGTGTGCTGGCGAGGTTCACGAACACCGCACGGCCCGCGATGTCTTTTCCGACGGCGACATCGAGCGGGTGTGTCGCCGCACGCGCCTCGGCGCTGACGATGAGGTCACCGAGTGACACCAACTGTCGTGACTCGTTCGGCACCTCGACACCCACCGCGGACTTTCCGGGGATCGGCGCGAGAATTCGCACGTCGGTGGCGGCCATGGAGTACGCGATGTCGCGGTTGAGACTGGTGACCTTCGCGACCTTCACGCCCGAACCGAGTTCGAGTTCGAAACGCGTGACCGTGGGGCCGACGGTCATGCCGACAAGCCGCGTCTCGACTCCGTGCGAGGCGAGCGATTCCTCGAGAAGACGACCTCGCTCGGCCACACGTGCCTTGTCGACCTGGAACGTCTCGGTGAGACCGAGAATGTCGGTGGGCGGAAGTGTCCACGATCCGGGGGTCGCCGACACCGCGGTGTCGGGCAGGTCGCTGTCGTCGCCCTTGCCCTTCATGCCGGGCTTGCCCACGAACTCGGGCTCTTTCGCCTCGCCAGGTTCGGGCTTGGGGCGCCGGATCGATCGCTGCTTCGGCTTCTGCGGGGCGAGGTCCTCGTCGTCGGCCGCGTCGTAGATGGTGGGCTTCGGCTGTGGTGACGGCCGCCCGCCGCGTGTCTCTTCACCGGGAACCTCGACGAGGTCGTCGTACGACGGCCGTTCGCGGTTGCTGGTCGCGGTGCGTGCGGCCGATGCTGCCCTGGTGCCGGCCCTGTTCGACCACTCACGGACCACTGCGACCAACTCGGGAACCGTCGTGTCGGTGACCAGCATGGCACCCGCGACACCGAGAGCGAACAGAACGACGACGGCACCGGCCCACGAGAGAGTCGACTGCAGGGGCTCGCCCACGATCGCACCGAACCAGCCGCCGGCCTGCGACATTGCATCGACGTCGGCGACGATCTTGTCGGCTCCGTTCACGATGTGCAGCAGACCGAGAACCGCGAGCACGACGACGGTCCAGCCGACGGCGAGACGCACGCGGTGTTCCACGCTGCGACGGCGCACCATCGCGACGCCGATGCCGACGATGACGACGGGAAGCGCAAAGCGACCGAGGCCGAGCAACCAACCGAACATCGTGTCGATGCCGTTGCCGAGCGGGCCGGCCATGTGCAGGTACATCGACAGCACGAGAACGATGCCCGTGCTGATGAGACCGACCCCCCAGAACTCGACCTCGCGCCCCCTGACCACTTCACGGGCCGACGTTGACGCCGGTTCACCGGTCTTCTGGCCGGGGCGCTTGCTGCCCGTGGGCGGCGTTTTCACGGCGCCGCGCGACCCACGTGACCCCTTCGAGTCGCCGGACGACGAACGAGAACCCTTGCCAGACATGCCCCAAACGGTACTCCCGGGGTGCTCACGCGTTCGGGATACCCCTTGATTGCAAGGGAATGGCGTGGTCAGGTGGTCATCACGACGGGCACGATCATCGGCCGCCGTTTGGTGCGTTCGTTCACGAACTTCCCTGCCGCTCGGCGCACCTCGCGCTCGAGTGCGTCGATCTCGGTGACCCCGTCGTCGAGTGCCGACACCAGTGCGCGCTCGATGTGCGCCTCTGCCTCGTCGAGCAGGTCGTCGGCCTCGGGCGCGTACACCCACCCGCGGGTGATGACCTCGGGCCCGGTGAGCACCCTGCGGGATTCCACGTCGACCGTGGCGACGATGACGACGACGCCTTCCTCGGCGAGCACACGACGGTCCCTCAGCACCCCCTGGCCCACGTCGCCGACGATTCCGTCGACGTACAGATAACTGGCCGGCACCTTGCCCACGAACGAGAGTCCGTCGTCGTTCAGTTCGAGAACGTCGCCGTCGGTGGCCTGCAGCACCTTGTCGGGCTCGGCACCCATGGTGACCGCAAGCTCGGCGTGCGCCCGCATGTGGCGGAACTCGCCGTGCACCGGCACGAACCATTCGGGCCGCAGGATCGAGTGGTAGGTCTTCAGTTCGTCGGCCTGCGCGTGGCCGGTTGCGTGAACGTCGGCGATGCCGCTGTGCACCACTTTTGCCCCGGCGCGCATGAGACCGTCGATCACCCTGTTGACGTTGCCCTCGTTGCCGGGGATCGCATGGCTCGAGAGAATGATCGTGTCGGTGTCGCCGACCGTGAACCATTTGCTCTCGCCGCGGGACAGCAGCGACAGCGCCGACATCGGCTCGCCCTGTGAACCCGTGGAGATGATGCACACATCACTCGGGGCGTAGTCGTCGACCTTCTCGACGTCGATGAAGACGCTCGGCGGCACGTCGATCAACTTCAGGTCGATCGCCAGTGCGATGTTCTTCTGCATCGAACGCCCCATCAGGCACACCTTGCGCCCGTGGTCGCGTGCCGCCTCGATCACCTGCTGCACGCGGTGAATGTGGCTGGCGAACGATGCGGTGATGATGCGACGGTCGCGGTGCTCCCAGAACAGCTGGCGCAGCACGCTGCCGACGCTCTTCTCGCTGGGAGCATGGCCGTGTTCCTCGGCATTGGTGCTGTCGCACATCAACAACCGGATGCCGACGGTCGACGCGAGTTCACCGAGACGCGCGAGATCGGTGCGGCGGTTGTCGACCGGGGTCAGGTCGAGCTTGAAGTCGCCCGAATGAACGATGACACCCTGCGGCGTGTGGATGATGATGGCGTGTGCGTGCGGGACCGAGTGCGTGACCGGCAGGAACTCCACGTCGAACGGACCGATTGCAACGCGGTCACCGTCTCTCACCGTGACGAGACTCGTCTTCTTCAGCAGCCCGGCTTCCTCGATGCGGTTGCGTGCGAGGCCCAACGTGACCGCAGACCCGTAGATGGGGAACTCGAGTTCGCGCAGAAGAAACTGCAGGCCGCCCACGTGGTCCTCGTGACCGTGCGTGGCAACGCACCCGACGATGCGGTCCTTGTTCTCGACGAGGAACGTGAAGTCGGGCAGCACGAGGTCGATGCCGTGCATGTCGGCATCGGGAAACATGAGACCGCAGTCGATGAGCAACAACCTGTCGTCCTGCTCGAGAACCATGCAGTTGCGGCCGATCTCACCGAGACCACCCAGGAAATACAGACGGACGGGGGCTGCCATGGGGTTCAGCCGCGCAGTGCGGCGCGTGCTTTCTCGAGGTTCGCATGCACCTCGCGGGCACGTGCGTCGAGCCCTGCGGGCGGCGGCCCCATCGGCAGACGGCACTCACCCACCGAGAAACCGAGGGTGTTCATCATGACCTTCGACGGTATCGGGTTCGGGTTTGCGTCGCCGGTCTCGAATGCGTAGCTCTCGAGCAGCATGTCGTTCATCGCGCGTGCCGTCCGCACATCGCCGTTCATGAACGCGGTGATCATCTGCTGGTGTTCGGGGGCGCTCCAGTGTGTTGCCACACCGATGACGCCGACTCCCCCGTACGCGAGGAATGCGAGCGTGAGTCCGTCGTCGCCCGAGTACAGCTCGAAGTCCTTCGGCACCTGCGCCATCAGGTTCGCCGTCTCGGCCGGGTTGCCCGCGGCATCTTTCAGGGCCTTGATGTTCTTCACGTTGTTCGCGAGCCGCGCGAGCGTGTCGGTGTTGATCTTGCGACCGGTGCGCACGGGAATGTCGTAGACGACCACAGGCAGGGTGGTTGCGTTCGCCATCGCGGTGATGTGGGCCTCGAGACCCGACTGGGGCGGCCTGTTGTAGTACGGCCCCACCGCGAGAATGCCCGCGGCACCCATCTTCGTGACTTCTTTGGTGAGGTGCACCGAGTGTGCGGTGTCGTTCGAGCCTGACCCTGCGACGACAGGGATGGTGACCGCGTTGATGACCGCGTGCCACAGGTCGAGTTTCTCCTGGTCGGTGAGCGTCGACGACTCACCCGTGGTGCCCGACACGACGAGACCGTCGTTGCCGTTGTCCTGCAGCCACCTCGCCAGACGGACCGCCTCGTCGATGTTCAACGCGCCCGACGCATCGAACGGCGTGATCATCGCCGTGAGAACTTGTCCGAAGAGGGCCATGACCCAATTATGACCCAAGACAGCCCGAGAGCCCGCCCCCGATTGCGGGAACGGGCCCTCTGTGGCGACGTGTTCTGGTTGGTGGCCGGTTACTGCTGGCCGGGCGCCGGCATGTCCTTGCCGAGCTCGAACTCGGTGAATTCCTCACCGGTGTCCTGCCAGTCCTCGAACTGGATGACACCCATCTCCTCGAAACGGTGACGCAGCCACTTGTCGTTGCGGTCGAGAAGCCCGAGTTTCTTGCAGTTCGGCACGATCTTCGAGAAGAGCATCTGCTGGAAGAGCTGCCTCGAGGGGTCCTGCAGCATCATCGGCGCGATCTCCTTCGTGTTGACACCCATCCGGTCCCACACCTCCTGCTGGAGGAAACGGTCGCGCATGCGCACGCTCGCCTCGTAGGCGAACTCCTGGCGGTCCATCATCTCGCGGTCGGAGATGTCCTTGTAGGCCTCCTGCAGACTGAGCACACCGAAGGCCACGTGGCGCGCCTCGTCGCTCATCACGTAACGCAGCAGTTTCTTCAGCAACGGCTCGTTGGTGGTTGCGTGCAGGAACCCGAACGCCGCGAGTGCGAGACCCTCGACCATGATCTGCATGCCGAGGTAGGTCATGTCCCAACGGCTGTCGTTGATGATGTCGTCGAGCAACAGGCGCAGGT
>CAYRUT010000047.1:0-10970 GCA_964427545.1 uncultured Bifidobacterium sp.
GATGCGCACGGTCACGACGATCATGCATCTCACGGTCCGCGCGAGTCGGGCCCGCTCATCACGATCCCCCTCATCATTCTCGCGACTCTCGCCATCGGGTCGGGCCTGCTGAACGCAGTGCCGTTCGGCGAGAAGTGGGAGAACATGAAGAAGTGGGTCGAGCCGCGTGCCGAGGTGGTCAGCACCACCGGCATCGCCGAGCCGTCGGGCACCCACGGCGAGGTCCGTGCTTACATCGAGTTCAGGGAGACCAGGGTTCCGGTCGTCGTCGTGCGCGACCAGAGTTCTTCGCTCGTCGACACCGTGCCTTCTGCAGAAGAGGGTGGGGGGCACCACAAGTCTGACTGCGGAACGAAGGCTCCCGAGAACGGCGTGTGCTACGCACCGCAGTTGAAGCACGCACCGTTCAAGTGGTCGAAAGCAGCCCTGTCGATGTTCATCGTGTTCTCGGGCATGATCCTGAGCTGGCTGTTGTGCGTGCAGCTGTATGCGCGCAAGAACAAGGCACTCGTGGGGCTCACGCAGCGCAACAAGGTCCTCGGCGCCGGGTACGCGTTCCTCGCGAACAAGTACTACCTCGACCATCTCTATGAGTTGGTCATCGTGCGCTCGATTGCGCATCCGATCGCACGCGGTGCGTATTGGATCAACCAGAACGTCCTCGACGGCATTGTGAACGGAGCCGGCATCGGCTCCCGCAGGATTGCCGGTTGGGTGTACCGCAACGTCGACCAGAAAGTGGTCGACGCAGCGGTGAACGGAACAGGATCCGCCGCACAAGGTGCCGGCGGTGCCCTGCAACCCGTTCAGTCCGGAAAAGTCAACCAGTACGGTGCATTGTTGTTCGGCGCTGCCGCCATCGGTGCACTCGTGCTCGTCATCATCAATACCTGAGGGAGCAACACGGCATGGAAGTCCTAAGCGACCACAACTGGGTGCTGACAGTCGGCACGTTCTTGCCGCTTGTCGGTGTCCTCATCATGCTCTTCATTCCGAAGAACGAAGAGGCACTGTCGAAGTCGGTGGCAATCGCGACCGCCGCCGCGACCCTGGCAGTCGGCATCTTCACGCTTGTGCAGTTCGACTACGACAAGGCCGAGGTGATGCAGTTCGCGGCCGACGCCGAGTGGATCTCGGTGATCAAGTCGTCGTACCTGATCGGCATCGACGGCATCAGCCTGCCGCTCTACTTCCTGTCGATGGTGATCACCCTGCTCGTGATGATCTACAGCTGGAACCATGTTCCGTCGCCCGGCAACCCGAAGGCGTTCTTCATACTGATGCTGGTTCTCCAGACCGGCATGGCGGGCACCTTCATCGCCCGTGACCTCATTCTTTTCTTCGTGTTCTTCGAGCTCGTCCTGCTGCCGATGTACTTCATGATCGGAGTGTGGGGTGGGGAGAACCGCCAGTACGCATCGCTGAAGTTCTTCCTGTACACGATGTTCGGGTCGGCACTGATGCTGGTCGCGTTCCTTGCGTTGTTCTTCAAGACCGGGGCCGAGAGTTTCTCGATCCCGTATCTCATCGAGAACGGTGCGGGCATCGCGAAGAACACCCAGATCTGGATCTTCGCCGGAATGTTCGTCGGTTTCGCCGTGAAGGTGCCGATGTTCCCGTTCCACACGTGGCTGCCCGACGCGCACACGCAGGCACCGACGCAGGGGTCAGTGATCCTGGCGGCGATCCTGCTGAAGCTCGGCACCTACGGATTCGTGCGCATCGCCATCCCGATTCTTCCCGCCGCCGCGAAGGAGTGGGCACCGTGGATCGGTCTGCTTGCGGTCATCGGAATCATCTACGGTGCGCTCGGATGTCTGGCCCAGACCGACATGAAGCGTCTGATCGCCTTCTCGTCTGTGGCCCACATGGGTTACGTGATGCTCGGCATCTCGACACTGACCGATTTCGGCATGAACGCCGCGATGTTCGGCATGGTGGCCCACGGACTCATCACCGGCATGTTGTTCTTCATTGCGGGATCAGTGAAGGAGCGCTACCACACGCTCGAGATCAAGCGTCTCTCCGGCATGCTCACGCAGATGCCCAAGCTCGGGTGGATTCTCGGCTTCAGCGCCATGGCGTCGCTCGGTCTGCCCGGTCTCGCCGGCTTCTGGGGCGAGTTCCCCGCGATTCTCTCGGCCTACCAGCCCGCAGAAGGACTTCCCGTCGAGACCTTCCGTACGTTCATGGTCGTTGCCGCAATCGGCACCGTCTTTGCCGCCGGCTACCTGCTGTGGCTCTACCAGCGCACGGCGTTCGGTGAGCCCACCGCCGAGTTCGCACCCGGTCACGGTCACGACGAGGACATCCACGACGTCAACAAGTTCGAATGGATCGCGTGGACCCCTCTTCTCATCGCGATCGTGCTCTTCGGCGTGTACCCGCAGTTGATGTTCAAGGTCCTCGACCCCGCAGTCGGCGTCACCCTGAAGGCATTCGGGGGCTGATCGCGTGTTGGGCACACTCGCCGCCGCCTGGTCGACACCTGTCGTCGATTACCACGCGCTCGCACCCGAGATGGTGCTTGCGGGCGGAATCGTGCTGCTCCTCTTGCTCGACCTGTTCGTGTCCGAGTCGCGCAAGTGGCTGCTCACACCGGTCGCCTCGTTCACACTTCTCGGTGCGTTCATCCCCGTTCTGACCCTCGCCCTCAGCGACGAGGGAACACGGTCGATGTTCGACGGTCGCTACGTGGTCGACGACTTCAGTCTCGTGATCAAGGGCCTGTTCCTGCTCGCCGGGTACGTGGTGGTGCTGTTGACTGCCGACTACCTGCGCGAGGGCGACTACTACCAGGGCGAGTACTGGTTCCTGTTGCTCTCGAGCCTGCTCGGCATGGTCATGATGGCGTCGAGCCGCGATCTCGTCTCGGTGTTCGTGTCGCTCGAGTTCCTGTCGATTCCCGCCTACATGATGGCCGCATGGCGCAAGCGCGACCTCAAGAGCAACGAGGCAGGCATCAAGTACTACCTGCTCGGGGTGTTCGCGTCGGCGATCATGCTCTACGGAATGTCGCTGCTGTACGGCATCACCGATTCGACCCTGCTCGTCGACATCGGCAAGCACCTCGGCGACGAGGTCTCGGCAATCCGCGCGGTTGCGGTGCTGTTCGTCGTGATCGGGTTCGCCTTCAAGGTGTCGGCAGTTCCCTTCCACACGTGGGCGCCCGACACCTACCAGGGCGCGCCGACCCCGGTCACCGCATTCCTCTCGGTTGCCTCGAAGGCAGCCGGCTTCGTCGCGTTGGTCACCGTGGTCTACGTGGGGTTCCCGGGTTCGTACGACGTGTGGCAACCGGTGTTCTGGATCCTCTCGGCGCTCACGATGACCGTCGGGAACGTGATGGCACTCAAGCAGACGAACATCGTGCGGATGCTGGCGTACTCGTCTGTCGCACAGGGCGGCTTCATTCTCATGCCGCTCGCCGTGGCGGGCATCGACGGCGTGTCGAACTCGGCGTTGCGTGCAGTGGTCACCTACCTCCTGGTGTACGCGGCCACGAACCTCGGCGTGTTCGCGGTCATCATGATCGTGTCGCGCAAGACCCAGAGCGGGGAGATCTCGTCGTTCGGTGGCCTGTTCTCGTACGCCCCGGGCGTCGCGTCATTGATGACCATCTTCCTCGCGTCCCTCGCCGGTATCCCGCCCCTCGGGGGCTGGTTCGGCAAGTTCGCCGCGTTCCAGTCCCTGGTGTCTGCGGGGACGAACTGGTCGTACGCTCTCGCCGTCATCGGTGGCGTCAACTCGGTGGTCGCGTTCGGGTACTACGGCAACGTCATGCGCGAGATGTGGATGAAACCGGTGCCCGACGGTGACTCGTCTCCCGTCACCGTGCATTCGTCGCTCGCGGTGGCCCTTGCCATCACGGGGGTCGCAACCCTCGCACTCGGTGTGTTCCCGGGACTCGTCATTCACTTCGGTGACATTGCCGGTCTCGCTGGTGCGTTCGGCAACTGACACCATCGTTCGCGCCATCGAGGCAGCAGGCGGTTCGATTCCTTTCTCCCGGTTCATGGAGCTCGCGCTCTACGGCGACGGCGGTTTCTACTCGGGGAGCGGTCGCGCAGGACGCCGCGGCGACTTCATCACTTCACCAGAGGTCGGCCCGCTGTTCGGCACGGTTCTCTCGCGCGCACTCGATGATGTGTGGAAGAGATGCGGTGAGCCCGACGATTTCGTCGTGGTCGAGGTCGGTGCCGGGCCCGGGACTCTTGCCCGTTCTGTCGTGGCGGCGAGCCCGGCGTGCCTGAAACACGGCCGGTACGTTGCGGTCGAAGTGAGCGACAGTCAACGGGAACTCCACCCCGATTCGGTTCTCTCGGTGCCGCAGTTGCCCGGCCGCATCGAGCACGGCGTGATCGTGGCGAACGAACTCGTCGACAACCTGCCGTTCGACGTGTGGGTGTTCGACAACGGCTGGCGCATGTCGCACGTCGTGTCGACCGCGACAGGGTTCGCCGAGGTGCTCGAGTCTGCCGAGGTGCCTGCATGTCTCCCGGCCCGCGCCCCGCACGGGTCGCGCGCCCCGGTGCACTCTGCTGCGACGCAGTGGTTGGCAACGGCTCTCGCGACGGTCGGGCGCGGCGGCATGCTGCTGTTCGACTACTGTTCGTCGACCACCGCAGAGGTCGCATCGATGCCGTGGCGTGAATGGCTGCGCACCTACGCGCAACAACAGCGTGGGTCGCACTACCTGAAGAATGCCGGGGAGCAGGACATCACCACCCAGGTGTGCATCGATCAACTTGCGGCGGTGCGCGAGCCTGACGCGGTGCGCACCCAGTCGCAGTTCCTGCAGCTGTGGGGGATCACCGACCTGGTCGAGGAAGGCCGGGTCAAGTGGGCCGAATCGGCGGCCGCTCCCACTCTCGAGGCCATCAAGATGCGAAGTCGCGTGACCGAGTCGGAAGCATTGCTCGACCCGGCCGGCCTCGGGAACTTCATGGTGCTCGAGTGGCGCATCGGCGCCTGACGGTCGGAAAAAACTTCCCCCGCCGTGTCGTGGCAAGATGAGACACGTCACACGGGGTGACCACTCACCAGGGGGCGGGGAGTACCGACACCATGACTCGTATCAGCACAGCGGTCAAGCACGACGAATCAGACGGTCTCACCCCGCTCGAGCGTGCCGCACAGAACAAGATGATCCTCGGGCTCTTCATCCCCCTGCAGAACGGCGCATGGACCCCGTCGCTGTATCCCCGCGGCACCGACTGGTCGTTCGAGTACAACGCAGAGTGCACGGTGCGGGCAGAAGAGCTCGGCTTCGATCTCGTCTTCGGGCTCGCCCAGTGGCTGGGAAAGGACGGTCTCGGTGGCGAACTCAAGTTCCGCGAGCACTCCCAGGACCCGTTGCTGGTCACCGCAGGGCTCGCCGCCCTCACCAAGAACATCATTCTCATCTCGACCGTGCATGTCCTCTACGGGTGGCATCCACTTCATCTCGCGAAGTACGCAGCAACGATTGATCACATGTCCGACGGTCGTTGGGGCATCAACATGGTGACCGGCATCAAGAAGGAAGATTTTGCGATGTTCGGTCTCGATCACGTCGAGCACGACCTGCGGTACGAGATGGCAGACGAGTTCGTCGAGATCATGAAGCAACTGTGGTCGACCGACGGCAACGTCGACATCGACGGCCGGTTCTACCAGATGACCAAGGGGTTCGTGAGCCCGAAGCCGAAACACGGCCGACCCATCATCGTGAACGCGAGTTCTTCGGGCAGCGGTTTCGATTTTGCAGCGAAGCACTCCGACCTGTTGTTCATCACCCGTCCTGCAGGCAGCGACGTGTACGGCCTGCTGAAAGAGCACAACGGCAAGATCAAGGAACGTGCCGCCGCACAGGGCAAGTCGGTGCGCACCATCATCAACCCGCATGTCATCTGCGCCGACACCGAGAAAGAGGCGAAGGCACGGCGCCAGGCCTTCATCGACCATGCCGACCCGGTTGCCCTCGAGAACTTCTTCAGGTTCATCACCGGTGGCGACACGGCGTCGTGGAAGGGTGCGGTGATGGACGACCTTGCCGTCGGCGGGAACATGCAGATCGTCGGCACTCCCGAGCAGGTCGTCGAGAAGATGATGCGTCTGCACAACGCAGGAATCGACGGCATTCAGGTGAACTTCTACGATTATCTTCCCGATCTCGAGTATTTCGGTGAACGTGTGCTTCCGCTGATGAAGGAAGCAGGACTTCGCAACTGATGGAAGCGCCAACGGTCATCGCTGCCCGCCTGTGGGAGTGGTTGCATGACGGCGACGAGATCTGTGTTCTCGACGTGCGTGACGGGGGGCCGTACTCGCGCTCCCACATCCTTGTTGCCGTCAGTGTCCCACTCGCGCAGTTCGAGGTGTTGGTTCCGCGTCTGGTACCGCGTCTCACCACGCGCATCGTGCTGTGCGACGACGACATGTCGATGGCCACCGTCGCCGCCGACCGGCTGGGGCAGAACGGCTACACGAACGTGCATGTTCTCGACGGGGGACTTCCCGCCTGGACAGAATCCGGATTCCAGCTCTTCTCGGGCAGCGGGATCATCTCCAAGGCCTTCGGCGAACTGGTGGAACACGAACTCGACACGCCCCGCATCGACGCGCAGGTACTGCGCGACTGGCACGAGCGGGGCACGAACTTCCTGTCGTTCGACGCTCGACCGTTGGGGGAGTACCGCACGGTCAGTCTGCCGCATGCGACCAACTGCCCCGGGGCAGAACTCGTGTACCGGGTGCCCGCGGTGATCGACGACCCCTCCACACCGATCGTCGTGAACTGCGCAGGCCGTACACGGTCGATCATCGGTGCACAGAGTCTGCGCAATGCCGGCGTCAGGAACCCGGTCTATGCCCTGAAGAACGGAACCATGGGGTGGCAACTCGAGGGTTTCGACACCCTGCGTGGCGAGAGCAACATGGTCGTGCATCCCGATGCAGAGTCGCGCCGGGTCGCGCAGCAGCTCGCGCGCGGCGTTGCCGAGAGGTACGGCGTGCGCTCGGTCAGCCCGGCTGATCTTGCGGAGATGCAGTCCGACCCGCGCCGGACCACACATGTCTTCGACGTACGCCAGGTCGACGACTACGAGATGGGACATTTCCCGGGCAGTCTTCATGCACCCGGAGGCCAACTCGTGCAGGCAACAGACTCGTATGTCGCCGTGCGGCACGCGCGACTGGTGCTCGTCGACGAACACATGGTGCAGTCGGTGATGACAGCGCACTGGTTGCTGCAGATGGGGTGGGAGGTCTTCGTGCTCGAGGTCGGTGTCGACGAGTTCACCGAACGCGGTTCGACTGCCGGCCGGGCGCTCGACGAGCACCGCCGTCACACGGTGACGGTCTCACCCGCGGAACTGAACCAGACTCTCGACACCGGGTCGTGCGTGGTCATCGACGTCGGCGAGAGTTACTGGTACCGCGAGGGGCGGATTCCGGGTTCGTACTATTCGATGAGGACCCGTCTCGCAGAATCAATGGCACGTTTTCCTCGCTCGACATCCGTCGTGGTCTGCTGCGGTGACGGCATCATCTCGCCGTTCGCCGCGACCGACATCTGCGACATGGGTTTCGGCGATGTCCGCGTGCTCGACGGCGGGCGCAGCGGATGGAAACGCGCCGGGTTCCCGCTGGAGCGCATCGGCGAGGACACCGACGACAGGGTGCTGTCGGAAACCGACGACATGTGGTACCCGCCGTGGGCCCGCAAGGAGGGCGTCGACGAGGCGATCATGCAGTACCTCACCTGGGAGACAGGGCTTCTCGAACCGGTCAGCAGGGAGACATACCTGTCGTTCCGTGTGATCACCTGACCGGGTCGTGCCGACCCGCCCGTTCAGAGAGTGAACTTGTCGCGAAGAAACTGTCGGTACTCATCGTCGGTGAACCCTTCGTCACCGAGGAGGGTCCGGTAGTACATCGTCTGCACGAGCAGCATGATGTTGAACACCCGCCAGTCGACCTTGACACCGTCAGCGAGTTTTCCCTCTGCCTGCGCGATGGCCTCCTGCCAGCCCTGGTAGACGGTCTTGGTGATCGCCTCGATGCGTTGACGCAACTGCGGGTTGTTCACTGCGGTCGCGAGGATCTGCATGCGGATCTCCTGGTTGCGCATCTGGGCCTGGTTGCTCGGCAGGGGCAGCGCATCGACCAGGTCGTCGATGGTGATGTTCTCGGCATGACGCAGTCGTTCCTGGTACCCGGCGAATGCACCCGAGACGATCTCGTCGTACATGTCGCCGAGAACCTGTGCAAGCAGACCGTCGCGGTCGCCGAAGAAGCGGTAGATCTGCGTGATCGAGCAGTGCGCCCCTTCTGCCACGTTCGCCACACGCAGACCGAGGATGCCGTTGCGGACCAGTTCCTGTCGTGCACTCTCGATGATGAGCTGCCGTGAGTCGGACTGTGCAGAATTTCTCGACCCGGGCATGTTTTCAATGGTATTCACCGTAAAAATTTTCCTACTCCGGATGCACCGAATGTCAGGCTGGCGATCCGGTTCACCGCACGGGGTCCGGTCGACTGGTGAGATATGCGCCCACGATCACGACACACATGCCCACCACCGCGAGAAGGGTCACTGATTCGTCGCGGAACAACAGCCCGAGAACCGTCGCGACGATGGGGGTGAAGAACACCCCGATCACCCCCCGCACTGCCCCGGCACGCACCATCAACATTCCGTACATCACGTAGGCAAAACCCGTGCCGAGTGCCCCGAGCACCATGAGCGAGAGCACTGCAGACCATGTGAAAGAACTGTCGAACAGGGCCGGCACACCGAGCGGCAGCGAGAACAGGATGGCGAAGAGTTCCTGCCACAGCAGCACCGTCAGTGTTCCGTACTTCACCTGCATCTCACGCGACAGGATGCTGGTGAACGCGTAGCAGCACGTGGCGACCAGCAGGAAGATCACACCGTGCAGGGATGCGCCCCTGTCGTCGCCGACGCTGCCGAACGAGATGAGCGCGATGCCGAAGAAACCGATGACCACCGAGAGAATCCGTCGACGTGACGGAGCCGTGCGCGTGAGTATCGCTGCCGCCACCACCGTCGTGACCGGGATCGACCCGTTGATCATCCCGGTCACCGATGACGAGACGGATTGCTCGGCCAGTGGGTACAGGTAGAACGGAACCGTCATCGCGACGAAGCCGAGCAATGCGACACGGGCGATGTCAGAGCGGTCGATTCTCTTGCGTGCAGCCGGGAAACAGGCGAGCGCCAGCGCACCGAACACGAGTCGGGCCAGCGGTACGACACCGGTGGCGACGTGATCGATGGCGATCGCGATGAAGAGAAAAGATGCCCCCCACGTGAGTGCGACGGCCGTGGTCATTCCCCATTCGGCGGGCCCGAACCGGTGCTGGGTGTCCCTGCCGAGGTGCGATTGACTCACGGTCATACAGTCTTGCCGTTCCCCGTGGGGGCACAGGGGCTCATTTCACTAGTCTTCGGGAGACAGTTCGAGGGGGCAACCATGACGGAAAACCACGACACAATCGATGCTCTCCAGTGGGAGAAGCGCACGTTTCCCCCGTCAGAGCAGTTCAAAAAGAACTCACTCGTCGTCGGCACCCATCTCTACGACGAGGCAAACGAGGACTACGAGGCGTTCTGGGCCCGGCAGGCGCACGAACTCGTGACGTGGTCGCGGCCGTGGGATTCCGTGTGCGAATGGAACCTGCCGTTCAGCAAGTGGTTCGTCGGCGGGCAACTCAACGTGTCGTACAACTGTCTCGACCGGCACGTGGCCGCGGGCAGGGGCGACAAGGTGGCGATCCACTTCGAGGGTGAGCCGGGAGATTCGCGATCGGTCACGTACTCACAGTTGCTCGACGAGGTGCAGAAGTTCGCCAACGTGCTGAAAGGTCTCGGCGTCACGAAGGGTGACCGCGTGAACATCTACCTGCCGATGATCGTCGAGGCCGCCGTCGCGATGCTGGCGTGCGCTCGCATCGGTGCGGCGCACTCGGTCGTGTTCGGCGGCTTCTCGTCGCAGGCCCTCGCCGACCGCATCAATGATGCCGAGGCGAAGGTGCTCATCACCGCCGACGGCGGCTGGCGACGAGGAGAGGTGTTCGCGCTGAAACCGCAGGCTGACGAGGCGCTGCAGAGCACGCCGTCGATCGAGCACGTTGTCGTCGTGCGTCGCGGCAACAACCCCGTCGACATGGTGGCAGGCCGCGACCACTGGTACCACGAGTTGATGCAGACGGCAGACGCCGAATGTGCCGCCGAACCGATGGACTCAGAGCAACTGTTGTTTCTTCTGTACACGTCGGGCACCACCGGCAAGCCGAAGGGGATCATGCACACCACCGGCGGTTATCTCACGCATGTCACCTTCACCCACAAGTACGTGTTCGACCTGGACCCCGAGAAGGACATCTACTGGTGCACCGCCGACGTCGGCTGGATCACCGGACACAGCTACATCGTGTACGGCCCCTTGTCGAACGGTGCGACCCAGGTCATCTACGAGGGAGTACCGAATTTCCCGGGCAACGACCGCATGTGGAGCATCGTCGACAAGTACAAGGTCTCGATCTTCTACACCGCCCCCACGGCGATCCGCACCTACATGAAATGGGGCGTCGACGAACCCGCACGGCACGATCTGTCGTCACTGCGGTTGTTGGGCAGCGTCGGCGAACCGATCAACCCCGAGGCGTGGATGTGGTACCACGAGAACATCGGCCGCGGGAACTGCCCGATCGTCGACACGTGGTGGCAGACCGAGACCGGGGGCATCATGATCTCGCCGTTGCCCGGAGCGACGACCACCAAGCCCGGCAGCGCCACGTTCCCGTTGCCCGGTGTCGGTGCCGAACTCGTCGACGATGCCGGGAAAGTCGTCACGCGCGGCGGTGGCTACCTGACCCTCACGCACCCGTGGCCGGGAATGCTGCGCGGCATCTGGAAGGACCCCGAGCGTTACAAGGATGCCTACTGGAGCCGCTTCGAGGGC
>CAYRUT010000048.1:0-10940 GCA_964427545.1 uncultured Bifidobacterium sp.
CCACGCCGCCGAGGATGTTGCGGATGGTGCCGTTGGGCGACTTCCACATCTTCTTGAGGCCGAACTCCTCGACACGGGCCTCGTCGGGGGTGATGGTGGCGCACTTCACACCGACTCCGTGCTTCAGGATCGCATGGGCCGAGTCGATGGTGACCTGGTCGTCGGTCGCGTCGCGGTTCTCCATGCCGAGGTCGTAGTACTCGAGGTTCACGTCGAGATACGGGAGGATGAGGCGGTCCTTGATGAACTGCCAGATGATGCGCGTCATCTCGTCACCGTCGAGCTCGACGACCGGATTGTCCACCTTGATCTTCGCCATTGAGGTTCCCTTTCGGTTGGGGTCGATTCGCACTACGACCTATGTCACTTGTATTTGACTTGTACACAATAGCGCACCCCCTCACCGAGACCCCTACCATCACTGTTGCTATGGATTTCGCATGGACCCCCGAACAGATCGAGTTGCGCAGAGAGGCAGCCGAGGTGGCCGCCGATGCGGTCCGTCGCTACGGACGGCACAACGTCACGTGGATGAACGGCTACTCGAAGGAGTTCTCGCGCGAGCTCGCCCAGCGTGGATGGATCGGCATGGTGTGGCCGAAAGAATTCGGAGGCGGCGGTCGACCGCCGATCGACCGGTTGATCGTCGGCGAGGAGATGATCAAGGCAGGAGCACCGATCGCGGCCAGCTGGTTCGGTGACCGTCAGATGGGCCCGGCTCTCATCCAGTACGGAACCAAGGAACAACAGGAGAAGTTCCTGCCGGGGATCCTCGCCGGTGAGACAACGTGGTGCATCGGCATGAGCGAGCCCAACTCGGGCAGCGACCTTGCGTCGCTCAAGACCTCGGCCGTTCTCGACGGTGACGAATGGGTGCTGAACGGCCAGAAGATCTGGACCAGCTTCGGCGCCGACGCCGACTACTGCTACCTCATCTGCCGCACGAACAACGAGGGCCCACCCCACGCAGGCATCAGCGAGATCATTGTTCCGATGGACACGCCGGGCATCGAGGTGCGCCAGATCACCGACATGACCACCAACCGCCACTTCTGCGAGGTGTTCTTCACCGACGCGCGGGTTCCGAAGGAGAACCTCGTCGGTCAACCCGGTGCGGCATTCGGACAGACGATGCGACAGCTCGAGCACGAACGCGGGGGCATCGACAGGCTCGTGTCGAACTATGCCCAGTTCGAGTACGCAGTGT
Source organism: uncultured Bifidobacterium sp. (assembly GCA_964427545.1). Taxonomy (GTDB): domain Bacteria; phylum Actinomycetota; class Acidimicrobiia; order Acidimicrobiales; family Ilumatobacteraceae; genus UBA2093. The sequence goes on from CAYRUT010000048.1 coordinate 1,208, forward strand.
CGAAGGCCGACACCTGCAACCCGCTGGTGCGCCAGGAGATCGCCTCGCTCGAGATGGGCTACCGCATCGGCCGCATCCTGGTGATCCGCGAGGTTCTCCGCCAGGCCCCGGCCGGTTTCTCCGCCGCCACCAAGTGCTTCTGCACCGAGCACCAACAGAACGTCGACTCGTTCGTGTACCGCACCCTCGGCCCCGAGGGAATGCTGTGGGACGACTGGACCAAGGGGCTCGCCTACGGTCCGGGATACACCATCATGGGTGGAACCTCGAACGTGATGCGCAATATCCTCGGGGAACGGGTACTCGGCCTCGCCAAGGGCTGAGCCCCCGAACACAACACACTGGGGGCACACCATGGCTGATCTCATCGGTCTCAGCACACGCATCGTCGACTCGGGCATCGCCGACGAACCGGTCAACCGCACGACGGGAGAACTGTCGGAGATTGCCGAGAACCTCGCCATGGTCGAGTCGTTCAGCCATGTCGTGGTGTGGAACTCGGGTGACGGACTCGTCTGTTTCGACACCAGCCACAAGAACACGGGCAGACAGGTGGTCGAGTCGATCCGCGGCTGGTCGGGTGACCCCTTTGCCGCGCTCGTCTACACGCACGGACACTCAGACCATGTCGGCGGCAGTGTCGACTTCGGTGCCGATGCGAAGAACCGGGGCCACGGTGCACCGCGGGTCATCGCACACAAGAACGTGCAGCGCCGCTTCGACCGCTACCGCTACACCGACAGCTGGAACCGCCTCATCAATGCCCGCCAGTTCGGGGGCATCCGCGGCGACCTGAACGAGGTGATGACCGACCTGCGCCCGCCGTCGGGCGGCGGTCCGCGACCCAACACGTTCATCCCCGACGACACACTCGAGACGACAGACGTCGTCGACAGGTTCTCGTCGCAGAAGTTCGGCGACACCACCGTCGAGTTCCATCACGGTCGTGGCGAGACCGACGACCACCTGTGGTCGTGGTTCCCCGACAGGAAATGGGTGGCGACAGGCGACTTCGTGATCTGGAACTTCCCGAATGCGGGCAACCCGCAGAAGGTGCAGCGCTGGCCGATCGAATGGGCCGAGGCACTCCGCGCGATCATCGCGAAGGAACCCGAACTTCTCCTGCCCGCACACGGCCTGCCGATCGCCGGCAAGGAACGCATCGCGCGTGTTCTCGACGAGATCGCCTCGGCGCTCGAGTATCTCGTGTCGTCGACGGTCACGATGATGAACGACGGGGAGACACTCGACACGATCATCCACAGCGTGAAGATTCCCGCGGCCACTCTCGGCAAGCCGTACCTGCGCCCGCTGTACGACGAACCCGAGTTCGTGGTGCGCAACATCTGGCGTCAGTTCGGCGGCTGGTGGGACGGCGCACCGTCGCGTCTCAAGCCCTCGCCCGACCGCGTGCTGGCACTCGAACTCGCCACGCTCGTGGGCGGTGCCGACGTGATGATGATGCGTGCGAAAGAACTCGCCGCCGCCGGCGACCTGCGACTCGCGTGCCACCTCGCCGATTTCGCGGGGTGGGCCGCACCCGACGACCCCGACGTGCACAAGGCCCGCGCCGAGATCTACGAGACGCGACGCAAGAACGAGTCGTCGCTGATGGCCAAGGGAATCTTCAAAGGGGCCTCGCGCGAGTCCGAGGCCGTGGTGAAGGCTGTTCTGGGCGAGTGACCCTCACGCAAGGGTGATCAACACGAGGGCGACGGCGGCACACCCGAGACCGACCGCCTGGGAACGGTGGATGCGTTCCTTGTCGACCTTCGTGGCGAGCATCAACGTGCTCGCCGGATAGAACGAGTTGATCGTCGCCACGATGCTCATGAGACCCTCGCGCACCGCGAGCAGATACAGGGCGTTTGCCGCGCTGTCGAGAATCCCCGACGCGGCCACGACACGAAGGTCGGCCCGGGCCTCTGACACGCGCCGCTTCATCGCGAGCATCACGATGCACATGTACGGAACCGAGGTGACGCGCATCGCCACCACCGGCCACAGGCCCGTGCCGTCGTGGGTGTGCCCGAGAATCACGAACAACGACCCGAACACCGAGCCCGCCGCGAACGCCATGAACACGATCGACACAGGCGCCCGACGGTGGTGCGGGCCGAGTGCGTCGCTGACGAGCGCGATCGAGACGAGCGCGAGCGGCATGCCGACGAGGGCGAGCACACCCGGGCGCTCGCCTGTCGCAAGGCCGACCACCACCGGCACCGCAGTCGCGGTGACCGCAGAGACCGGCGCCACCACGGTCATGAAGCCGCTTCCCATCGCCCTGTAGAACATGAGAAGCCCCGACGATCCCGCGATGCCGCCGAGACCGGCCCAGAACCAGTCACTGGCCGGCGGTGTCGGTGCGCCCGATGCAAGCACGAGTGCGAGCAACACCACGAACCCGAAGGCCTGACCGACGAAGGTGACGGTGACCGCAGAGACCGTGCGCGATGCGCGGCCGCCGCAGTAGTCGGCGAGCCCGTACGTGGTCGCGGCACACAGGGCGAGGAAAATGTCCATGCGGGATTCGGGGCCTTTGCAACGTGTGTGAGGGTGAACACAGCACGTGCATTCACGTGGTGGGCACGACGGGACTCGAACCCGGGACCTCTACCGTGTCATGGTAGCGCTCTAACCAACTGAGCTACGCGCCCATTTCTGGACATCGGTCAGTCTATCGGGGGCTTCAGACGGAGACTCAGGTCGTTCGCCAGCAGGCGGCCGTTGCGCGTCAACACCACCCGATCGCCCACCGTCTCGACCAGACCCTCGAGCCCCGTCGCGTCGAGTGTCGACGCAGGAACTCCACGCGAGGTGCGCAGCGACAACTCGAGTGCTTCCCTCGCCCGCGTCGGAGGGTCGAGAAGTTCGTCTGACGCCTCGACGGACTCGTCGTCGGCGACACAGGCGACGTAACGGTCGGGGGTGCGAACGTTCCACCACCGCCGGCCGTTCAGGTGCGAGTGCGCGGCGCACCCGAAGCCGTGGTAGTTGCCCTGCATCCAGTACACGAGGTTGTGCCGGCACTCATGACCCGGCAACGACCAGTTCGAGATCTCGTAGTTGACGAATCCGGCCGCCGCGAGAACGTCGTCGGCGATGACGTACTTGTCGGCCTGGTCGTCATCGTCCGGATGACGCGCAGGGTCGTCGGCGAGGGGTGTGCCCGCCTCGACGGTGAGTCCGTACGCCGACACGTGGGTGGGCCCCAGGGCAACCGCGCCCTGCACGGTGCGGAGCCAGTCGTCGGTCGACTCCCCGTGCACGCCGTATATGAGGTCGAGATTGATCGAGGTGATGCCCGCTCGGCGTGCGCTCTGCACCGCTCGTTCGACGTTCGACGGGGTGTGCGAACGCCCGAGTGCATCGAGCACGTGGTCGACCATGGCCTGCACGCCGATGCTCACTCTGTTGACCCCTGCCGCGGCGTAGACCGCCATCATCTCGTCGGTGACGTCGTCGGGGTTGCACTCGACGGTGATCTCGGGGGCCGACGACACGGGAATCGCGCGCACGATGCGTGCCAGGTCGTGCGGGTCGATCCGCGTGGGTGTTCCACCGCCGAAGAACACGGTGTCGGCCACCGGAAGCCCGTTGCGCACCGTGCGGCCGATGTCCTCGACCACGGCGTCGACGTACGCCGACATGAGGTGGTCACGGTCGGTCCACGTCGCAAACGCGCAGTAGTCGCAACGATGGCGACAGAAAGGGATGTGGACGTAGACGCCGTACTCAGCGGAGTTCATGTCGCCGACCGTCGGTCATGTCGCGGGCGGAACGAACAGCAGGCCGAGTTCGCCGAGCTTGTCGCCGACGCCGTCGACGGGCACGTCGAGCATCACCGCGATCGCCCGGGTGTCGTGCGCCCGCACCGTGATGACCTTTCCGTTGAAGTCCTGGCGTTGCACCTGGATCATCCGCAGGAAACGCTCGAGCATCTCGAACTGCTGGCCGGCCATGGTCGACAGTTTGGCGACGTCGATGCGCAGCTTCTTCGGCGCACCGTCGACGACGGTGCCCGAGTCGTCGATCCGTTGCGAGTCACGGGGCAGCAACTGGTCGATGCTGACCCCGTAGAAGCGTGCGAGCCGTTCGAGACGCGGCACGGAGATGGCTCGTTCGCCTCGTTCGTACGCGCCGAGCACCGACGCCTTGAACTCACTGTCGCTCTGCGCCTCGACGTCGGAGAGTGACCACTGTTTCTGCTGCCTGATGCGCCTCAACCGTTCGCCCACGAGCCGGGTGAACGGAGAATCGTGCAGGAGTTCGTCGTCTGTGAAGGAAGCCATGTCACCACACAGTGTGGTGCATTCAACGCCGCCAGTGTGCGACCATGCGGGAGGCCGCGACGATTGCCGCGGTTTCTGCCCTGAGAACATGGGGTCCGAGATCGACACGCCTGGATGCGGCCGCGGTCTCTCTCTCGGTGAACCCACCCTCGGGGCCGATGACCACCGTGGTGACAGAGTCCCACGGCGCGTCTCCACCCGGCTCGGCCATGGCAGCCGTGCCTTCCAGAACCGTCTCGAGGGGCACGGGCCCGGTGAGTCTGGGCAGGAACACCCGCCGGCTCTGCATCGCCGCACTGCGGGCGATGCGTTCGTAGCGCGACAGAACGTGGTCGACCTTGCCAGGCGCCCAACGCACCACACTCCGCTCGACGGGTGCGAGGAGCACGATCGAGTCGATGCCGATCTCGACGAGTTTCTCGACGACGAGGTCGGTCTTGTCACCTTTCACGGGCGACACCGCGACGGTCAACTCGGGAGCCGGCGCGGGTTCGGTCGCGACCGCAGCAGAGGGCTCGAGCCCACCGTTGTTCCACGTGCACAGCCGCCACGAACCGGCGCCGTCGGAACACGACACGGTCTCTCCGTCACGCAGGCGAAGCACCTTCGCAAGATGCCTGTGGTCGTCGTCGCTCAGCGCCGGTGCCGACACGTCGGCAACGAACACGTGCGCTGCAGACCCGCGCAGCGACGCGATCACGAGAATGCCGACTTGATGCGCGAGAAGAGACTCTTGTCGGCAGACGCGACTTCGTCGCCCGAGATCTCGGCGAGCCGTCGCAGCAACTGTTCCTGTTCGTCGCTGAGATCCGTCGGCACCACCACCGAGACACGGACACGCAGGTGCCCGCGGCCCCGGCCGTTGAGATGCGGCACACCGCGACCACGCGCCACGAACTCGCGCCCGTGCTGCGTGCCGGCGGGAACCACCAGGTCGAGTTCTCCGTCGAGCGCATCGAGAACCGTGTGCACACCGAGTGCCGCCTGCGCGACGCTGAGCGGCAGGTCGAACACGAGGTCGTCTTCTTCCCGCACGAAATCGGGGTGCTGCGCCACAGCCACGTGCACGTAGAGGTCGCCCGCGTCTCCACCGCGGGGGCCGACTGCACCACGACCGGCAAGCCGCAGGGTCTGGCCCGACCTGATTCCGGCGGGCACGTCGACCGTGTACGACTCTCGCGTGACGCGACGGCCCTCGCCCGAGCACGTCGAGCACGGGGTGACGATGACCTCACCCATTCCGCCGCACCGACCGCACGGCGCGGTGGTGACCATCTGGCCGAGCATGCTCTGGCGCACACGACGCACCTGACCACTGCCGCCACAGTCGGAACACTGCACCGGTTGCGTTCCCGACCCCGCTCCGGATCCGGCACAGTCGTCGCAACGCACCGCAGTGTTGACATCGACCGTGACCTGCTGGCCGAACATGACGCCGTTCAGGTCGATGCGTGCGGTGACCTCGAGGTCCTGTCCGCGCGGTGGTCCCGCCTGCTGTCGCTGTGCGCCGAACCCGCCGCCACCGAAGAATGCCTCGAAAATGTCACCGAGCCCGCCCCCGCCGAACGGATCTCCGCCCTGGCCACCGCCGGAGACACCGCTCTCACCGAACCGGTCGTAGCGGGCGCGTGCATCGGGGTCGCTGAGCACCTCGTACGCACGACTGACCTGCTTGAACTGCTCTTCTGCGGCGGGATTGCCGGGGTTCGCGTCGGGGTGCAGCTCCCTCGCCTTCTTTCGGTAGGCCTTCTTGATCTCGTCTGCCGACGCGCGCTGTGACACGCCGAGCAGTTCGTAGAAATCGCTCACGATGCGCCCTCGGCGATGCGCTTGCCGAGTTGTTCGCTGACGACCTCGACCGTGTTGAGTGCCTGCGGGTAGTTCATGCGGGTCGGGCCGAGCACGCCCACCGACCCGATGGTCTCGCCGTCTGCCACCACCGGGGCGACGATCACCGAACAGGCCGACAGTTGCTCGACCCCGTGTTCGGTTCCGATTGCAACCGAGAGCCCGCGGTCGAGAAGGTCCTGCAGAAGCGACACGACCACGAACTGCTGCTCGATGGTGGTGAGAACGTCGCGCACGACGTCGACCGCATCGAAGGCGTTCGCGAGCGACGCCGCCCCGCCGACGAACACCGGCTTGTCCTTGCGGTGGCGCGACAGGGCGTTGATCGTGGCGTAACACACCGCGTCGACGTGTGCGTCGTTGGCCGACGGGATCGAATCGACGTCGCCGAGGGACTGGTTGACGAGGAACCGGCCGAGATGCCCGACTGCAGAAGCAATGTGGGTGTCGGTGATGTCGTCGGACAACTGGATGGTCTCGTTCTCGACGCCGTGGTTCGACAGCACGACGACCACGGTGGCCGTGCGCTGGGTGACCCGACTGATGTGCACGGCGCGGATCGTCGTGGTCTCGACCTCCGGACCCACGACCACGGCCGTGTGGTGCGTGATGTTCGCGAGCAGTGTCGTGGTGTGGCGCAGCAGGTCCTCGAGCCGGCCGTGGGCCGCCTGGAAGAACTCGCCCACCTGCGTTGCCGATGCGTCGGCCACGAGCGATTCCGGCGTGATCGAGTCGACAAAATGCCGGTAGCCCTTGTCGGTCGGAATGCGGCCCGCCGACGTGTGCGGCTGGGCGAGATAGCCCTCTTGCTCGAGGGCTGCCATCTCGTTGCGCACCGTTGCCGACGACACCGTGACAGACGGCAGTTTTGCGATGTGGCTCGACCCGACGGGCTGGCCCGATGCCACGTACTCCTGCACCACGGCCCGGAGAATCGCCGTCTTACGTTCGTCCAACATGATGCGTGGATTTTACTTTCCGCTGACGGCTTTGTACCGCGAGAGTGCCTCTTCGCGTTCGACGGCGTGGTCGACCATGGGTGGCGGGTAGCCGTCGGGTGCGAGCAGTCCGAGTGTCCACGGCGCATGGATGTGGGCCGCATCGAGGTGGGCGATCTCGGGGATCCACTCGCGCAGGTAGGCACCGGTCGGATCGAACTTCTCGCTCTGGCCCATCGGGTTGAACACGCGGAAATACGGTGCTGCGTCTGTGCCCGTGCCGGCGGTCCACTGCCAACCGTGGTTGTTCGACGCGATGTCGCCGTCGATGAGATGCTGCATGAAGAACCGTGCGCCCCACTGCCACGGCAGGTGCAGGTCTTTCACGAGGAAACTCGCGACGATCATGCGCACGCGGTTGTGCATCCAGCCTGTGGCGAGCATCTGGCGGATTCCGGCGTCGACGACGGGAAAGCCGGTGCGTGCCCCGCAGAACGCGGCGAACTTCTCCTCTGCGGCAGGGCCGGAATCGACGGGGAGGATGTTCATCTTCTGCTGCAGGTTGTTCCACTTGGTGTCGGGCTGGTGGAAGAGAACATCGGCGTAGAACTCTCGCCACGCGATCTCGCTGCGGAAATGATCCGCACCTGCGGTGCCCGGCAGTCCCCGCAACAACTGTCGTGGGTGCACGACCCCGAACCTCAACGCGGCAGAGAGACGCGACGTGCCGTCGACGCCCGGGTTGTCACGTTCGGACTTGTAGGAATCAAGAGCGCGCGCCGACCAGTCGTTCCACCGTTGCCATGTCGCGTCTTCACCCACGGGAAAGATGCAGCCCTCCGGCGCGTCAGTGGTGGGGTACCCCTCGCACATCGACGTTGCATCGTGCCAGCGAACCTCGGCTGCGGTTCTGTCGTCGGGGCGCACGTGGGTCATCCATCGTTTGTAGAACGGCGTGAAGACCTTCAGCGGTGTGCCGTCGTCTTTCAGCACCACCCCGGGGTTCACCGCATACGGTGAGTCGGCCTCGACGAACTCGATGCCTGCGGCGGCGAGCTGGGTTCGTACCGCCGCATCACGTTCGCGCCCGTACGGGGAGAAGTCGGATGTCACGTGAACGCTCGTGGCGCCCACCTCTCTCGCGAATCTCACGACCTCGTGCTCCGGTCGGCCGTGCCGCAGAACCACCGACCGGTCGACGGCAAGATCGAGTGAGCGCAACGTCGCGAACATGTACTGCGTGCGCGCGGCCCCGGCACCGGAGAACACCGGGTCGACCACGAACAGCGGCAGAACCTCGCCCCGCGATGCGGCCGAGGCCAGGGCACCGTTGTCCGAGCGGCGCATGTCACGACGGATCCACCAGATGGCAACGGTCATTTCGCTCTCCTCAGCAGCGGCAGCACGGCGAGACTGACGAACCCACCATAGGCAAGAGACCACTCGATGCTGAGATGGTCGCCGATCCACCCCGTGATGGGCCCGCCGATCGGCGTCGAGCCGAGGAATGCCACCGACTGCAGTGCGAGCATGCGGCTGCGCATCTCGGGAGACACGCTGTGCTGGCTGATGCCGGTCATCGACGCCACGAGCCCGGTGCCGCCGAAGCCGAGCGGCAGCGCGACAAGACAGGCAACGAAGAAGTTGGGGGCGAACCCCAGCGCGATGCACGACAGCGCGTTGACGGTCACCAGGGTTCCGTACCAGCGGATGCCGATGACACGGAAACGCGCAGTGGCGAGCGCACCGAAGATGCTGCCGACGCTCACGATGGTGAGAAGGATCGGGTACCCGTTCTGCTGGCCCCACTGCACGTCGCTCAACTTCGGCAGCACAACGCTGTAGTTGAAGGCGAACGTGCTGACCACGGCGAAGACGATGAACGAGTAGCGCAGCCGCGGGTCGCCCCACACGAAGGCGAGTGCCTCGCGCACCGGCCTGCCCGTGCGCGGCGCGGGCGGTGACGGGATCATGTCTGCCCGACGGAGGGCGAACAACGACCACAGCACGGCCACGTACGACAGTGCGTTCATCGAGAAGAGCCAGGCCGTGCCGAGGGGCCCGATGAGAATCGCCGCCAGTGCGGGGCCGACGATGCGCGAACCGGTCATGACGGTGGTGTTCAACGACATCGCGTTCGATATCTCGGCCGGCTCGACCAGTTCCGTCACGAGACCCCGGCGCGACGGGTTGTCGACTGCGTTCGCGATGCCGAGAACCAGTGAGAGTGCGTAGATCACCGGCAACGAGTCGAACCCGCTGAAGTCGGCAACCGCGAGCAGAACGGCCTGCACGAGCAGCGCACTCTGGGTGCACATCGTGACGGTGCGGCGGTCGTGCCGGTCGGCGAAACCGCCGGCCCACGCGCCCAGCAGCAGCATCGGCAGGAACTGGAACATGGTGTTGAGGCCCGCATCGGTGGCACGACCGTTGATGTTGTAGATGAGGATCGACGTTGCGGTGAACTGGAGCCAGGTGCCGATGTTCGACAGCAGAAGGCCGACGAAATAGACGCGCACGTTGCGGTGCTGGAGAGACCGGAACGGGCTTGCCTTCTCGGTCACGTCGATGTCGGACATCAGTCGTCCAGCTTCAGCGCACTGATGAAGACGTCGCCGGGCACCTCGACCCGGCCGATGGCCTTCATCTTCTTCT
>CAYRUT010000049.1:0-10741 GCA_964427545.1 uncultured Bifidobacterium sp.
AACTGGTCGCGTCGGTTTAAGAACCACCAGGAGAAACTGAAGAGCGGCGACGTGTACCAGGTGGCCGAAGTGGTGCGCAACCTCGCGGCTCGCAACCGTGACGCATCGTTGTCGGCCGCCGAGCGAACCATGTACGAACGTGCACGCACCAACCTCATCAGCGAGATCCAGCCCGCACTCAAGGTCACCAAGGAAGAGGCCGAGGAGTTCCTCAACAAGGCACTCGAGAAGGGCGTGCTGAAGCCCGCCAAGGTGGCGAAGAAGAAAGTCGAAGCCGAGAAGAAGCCCGTCGCCGACGACGACGATTTCGACGACGAGTAGGCACATGGCCCGCGTCGGCTTCTGCGGTCTCGGTGTGATGGGGTTCCCCATGGCGGGGCATCTGGCGAAGGCCGGTCACGAGGTCTCCGTGTACAACCGCACCCCCGCACGCGCCCTCGAGTGGGTTGCAGCGCACGGTCACCGCGCGTGCCCGACCGCCGCGGAAGTGGCCGCCAACTGCGACATCGTGTTTGTGTGCGTCGGCAACGACGACGACGTGCGCCAGGTCATGCTGGGTGACGGGGGAGTTCTCGACGGCGCGCACGAGGGACTCGTCGTGGTCGACCACACCACCACCTCTGCGGTTCTCGCGCGCGACATGTTCGAGAGTTGTTCGGCGCACGGCGTCGTGTACATCGATGCACCGGTGTCGGGCGGCCAGACAGGTGCCGAGAACGGAGCACTCACTGTCATGTGCGGGTCTGTCGACGCCGGCGACTTCGATGCGGTCAAAGACGTGATCGGTGCGTACTCGCGGTCGTGCGTGCGTCTCGGAGGCATCGGTGCGGGACAGCTCACGAAGATGGTCAACCAGATATGCATCGCCGGCCTGGTGCAGGCGCTGTCAGAGGGTCTCGCATTCGCCGACAACGCGGGCCTCGATGCACACGCGGTTCTCGACGTCATCTCGAAGGGCGCGGCACAGAGCTGGCAGATGGAGAACCGCGGCCACACCATGGTCGACGGGCAGTTCGATTTCGGCTTTGCGGTCGAATGGATGGTGAAAGACCTGAAGTACGTGGTCGAAGAGGCGCGCCGCAACGGCTCGCACACGCCCGTCACCGAGACCGTGCTCGGTTTCTACGAAGAACTGGTCGACAACGGCGACGGCCGCAGCGACACGAGCAGTCTCATCAAGCGCCTGCGCTAGCTGCCGGCGACGACGGAGGCAAACGTGTCGAGAACCCGGCCGACCTCGTCGTCGGTGATCACGAACGGCGGGCAGAATGCGATGACACCGGGTATCGCCCTCGCAATCACGCCGCGGCGGATCATCTCGTCGCGCACCGCAGTCGCATCGAGCCCCTCGGGAAGCTTGCCCGCCCAGATCGCGCCGGCGCCGCGGTAGCCGGTGATGGTGCCGTCGTCGGTGAGTGCGCGCAGGCCGTCCTCGATCAACCTGCCGACGTGCGCCGAGCGGGCGAGCAGGTTCTCGCGCTCGATGATCTCGAGGTTCTTCAGTGCCGCCGCGCACACGGTCGCGTGACCCGAGTACGTGTAGCCCGTGCGCAGGAAGAACGAAGGGTCGGTCAACAGTGCGTCGTTGACAGCGGCACCGGTGATGACGCCACCGAGCGGTTGGTAACCGCTCGTGACACCCTTGGCGAAGGTGATCATGTCGGGGGTCACGCCGTAGTACTGCGCACCGAACCAGGTGCCGAGCCGGCCGAACCCGGTGATGACCTCGTCGAAAATCAGGAAGGCACCGTTGTCGTCGCAGAGCCGTCGCAACTGCGAGAGATACTCGGTCGACGACGGCCACACCCCGCCGGCGCCCTGCACGGGTTCGGCGATGATGGCGGCGATCTTGCCCTTGTTCTGTTCGACCGCGCGGGCCATGTCCTCGATGTTGTCGGCATCGACCTGCATGACGCCCTCGAGAAGGGCGCCGTAGCCGATCTTGTTCAGGGGGAGACCCTGTGCGCTGGTGCCGCCGTAGTTGGTGCCGTGGTAGCCGCGGTCGCGCGTGATGATGACGCTTCTCTCGGGGTGTCCGGCCTGGATCTGGGCGGTGCGTGCCAGTTTCATCGCCGTGTCGATCGACTCCGATCCGCTGCCGCACAGGAACACGCGGGCGTCTGCCACCGGGGAGAGCGAGGCAACCCGCTCGGCCACGGCTTCGGCAAGCGGGTTCGTGAACGGGTCGAACGTGGAGTAGGTCTCTAGGGTCGACACCTGCGCGGCGATGGCGTCGGCCATCTCCCTGCGGCCGTGACCGATCTGGCAGTACCAGAGGCTTCCGATCGCATCGATGTACTCGTTGCCCGCGTGGTCCCACAGACGCGCCATGTCGCCGCGCACGATGTTGATGAACGAATCAGACGAGGGCTTCGCGAACGAATGCAGGAAACGGCCGGGCATGCACCAACTGTACGCCACCACCCGCGTGGGGGCGACTCAGATGCGTTCGATGATGGTGGCGGTTCCCATGCCGCCACCGGTGCACATGGTGACGAGACCCGTGGTCTTGTCCTGTCGTTCGAGTTCGTCGATCAGCGTGCCGATCAGCATCGCACCGGTGGCACCGATCGGGTGACCGAGTGCCATCGCACCGCCGTTCACGTTCACCTTCGCGGGGTCGACCCCGGTGTCCTTGAAGAACTTCAGCACCACCGCGGCGAATGCCTCGTTCACCTCGAACAGGTCGATGTCGTCGAAGGTCATGCCGGCCTTCTGCACCACTCGCTTCGCCGCGGGTCCCGGTGCGGTCAGCATGATGACCGGCTCGGTACCGGCGACCGCGGTCATCACGATGCGCGCACGCGGCTTCAGACCGTGTGCCTTTGCGTACTCAGGCGACACGACGAGCACTGCTCCCGCACCGTCGACGACGCCCGATGAGTTGCCGCCATGGTGCACGTGGTTGATGCCCGACAGCTGCGGGTATGCCTTGAGCGCGGTCTCGTCGATCGACAGGCCGTTGGGGTCTTTTCTGTAGGCGCCCATCTGCTCGAAACTCGGGGAGAGTTTCGCGAGATCGGCAAGCGTGGTGCCTGCGCGGGGGTGTTCGTCGACCGCAAGCGCGAGCGACCCGTCGTCGTGGAAGATGGGCACCAGCGAACGCTCGAAGCGTCCCTCGGTGATCGCAAGAGCCGCGCGTCGTTGGCTCTCGACCGCAAGGGCGTCGCATTCCTCGCGCGAGAACCCCTCGAGAGTCGCGATGAGGTCGGCAGAGATGCCCTGGGGAACCATGTCGAACTGCTCGCGCAGATGCGCGTTGTTTGCGGTGAAGCCGTCGACGTGCATGGGCGACGGCCGCGACATCGACTCGATGCCGCCGGCGACGACCACGTCCTGCATGCCTGACAGCACGCCCATCGCGGCGAAGTTCACTGCCTGCTGGCCCGACCCGCAGAAGCGGTTGAGGGTGACGCCGGGAGCATCGAGTGACCAGCCCGCGTCGAGGGCGGCCATGCGGGCGATGTCCATCGAGTGGTCACCGCTGCCCGCGCCGCATCCCATCACGACGTCGTCGACCTCGGAGGTGTCGAGCCCCACGCGGTCGCGCAGACCGTTCAGCACCTGGGCGAGGATGCGCTGGGGGTGAACGTTGTGCAGTGCACCGGTCTCCTTGCCCTTGCCGCGTGGCGAACGAACCGCATCGATGATCCAGGCTTCACGTTCCATAGTCATGTTCCTTCGAAACTTGCCCCGCCCTGCGGGGCTGTCTTGCAGAGTCACCAGACCTTATGGCACGGTTGACACGGCGAAGTCATCGGGGGATGACGACGGGGGAGGGAACATGACCGGATTCGAGACCCTGAAGGTCGCCGTCGACGGTGCGATTGGTGCCATCACACTCGACCGCCCCGGGCGTCTGAACGCTCTGTCCCGTCTCACCCTGCAGGAACTGGCGCGTGCCGCGGCGTGGTTCAACGAACAGAGAGAGGTCAAGGTCGTGGTGGTGTCGGGCAACGGCCGGTCGTTCTCGGCCGGGTTCGACCTGAACGATTTCTCGCGGCCCGACGCGAACTTCTCGAACCGTGATGTCGCCGACATCGGGCGGCTGATGGCCGAAGCGGTCACCGACATGACTGCACTGACCATCGCGGCGATCCACGGTCACTGCGTCGGTGGCGGTCTGGTTCTTGCCGCGAGTTGCGACCTTCGCGTCGCCGCCGACACCGCCGTGTTCTCGATACCCGAGGTCGACCTCGGCATCCCTCTCGCGTGGGGCGGCATCCCGCGTCTGGTGCGCGAGATCGGGCCCGCCGCAACGAAAGAGCTCGTTCTCACGTGCCGGCGGTTCGGCCCCGACGAGGCGAAGGCACTCGGTTTCCTGAACAGCGTCACCCCGGAAGCCGAACTCTCGGCGACAGTGTCCGCTCTGGCGGCATCGCTCGCCGCCAAGCCCGGTTACGCGCTGCGCACCACGAAACAACAGGTCAACGCGGTGACAGAAGAGATGGCAGGCACACGGCGCAACGCGGCCGACGCCGATGCTCTCGTGTTCGCCACGCACGACCCCGAGAGCCGCGCGGCGAGCGCGGCATACCTCGCATCGAAGAACAAGCGCTGAGAGAAGACGAGACGCCATGACGAAAGTGTTCGTTCACGGGAACCCCGAGACCTCGGTGATCTGGAGACCGGTCATCGAGCACCTCACCGACCGTCGCATCACCGACGTGATCTGTCTGTCACCCCCGGGCTTCGGCTCGCCGGTGCCGAACGGGTTCGGTGCGACACGCCGGGAATACGTGGAATGGCTGGCGAGCGAACTGAAGTCGATCGGCGGTGACATCGACATCGTCGGCCACGACTGGGGCGCGGGCCACGTGTTCGGGGTGCTCGCCGCGTACCCGGGCATCGTGCGGTCGTGGGCGGCCGACTGCGCGGGGCTGCTGCACCGCGACTACGTCTGGCACGACGCGGCCCAGGGTTGGCAGACACCCGATGTCGGCGAACAGATGATGCAGGGTCTCGTCGACCTCGATGCCGACACGTTCGTGACTGCCTTCGGTGCGCTCGGGATCACCGAAGAGATCGCCCGCGAGATGAAGACGGGCATCACCCCGGAGATGGCCGACTGTGTGCTGCGGCTGTACCGCGACGCTGCCCAGCCGACCATGCGCCTTCTCGGCGAGAGGTTCATCGGTGAGAAGCCGAAGCGGGGTCTCGTGATCATCGCCGAGAACGACCACTACGCGGGCCCGCATTCGACACACGAGGAGATCGCCTCGCAGGTGAACGCAAAGGTCGCCCGCCTCGACGGGTGCGGCCACTGGTGGATGATAGAGAAGCCGCTCGAGGCGGCCCGCATGCTCGCGTCTCACTGGATCCGCTGAACCGCTCAGTTCTTCGTTGCACCCATCGCCGACACGATGGGCTCGAGCTCGGCAGGTGTGGCACCGTGCATGATCACCCCGTCGCAGCCGAGCGCAAACTGGTTCTCGATCGCACGCACGCACTGTTCGGGTGACCCCTGTGCCGAGGGCGCCAGCCATTCTTCGGGGATCAGAGGTGCCACGCGTTCGAGGTCCTCGGTGGTTCCCTTCGCGTCGAGAGCGCCGGGGAACGTGCGCACGAACTCGTCGTTGCGGAACCGCGCCAGCACTGCAGGGTCCCAGTCGTTCGTCGACACCATGAGATCGCCGTAGGCCTGCAGATACGTGGCGAGACGCCCGACCGTTTTCTTCAGCCGCAGTTCGGGCGCGATGTGGTCGCCGACGGTGGCGAAACACGACCACACCTTGACGTCGTCGGGGTTGCGGCCCGCGCGTTCGGCCGATTCTTTCACCGTGCGCACCGCGCGTTCGGTGGTCTCGTCGGTGAAGAAGGTGTGCAGGATCACGTTGTCGTACGCGCGCCCCGCCATCTCGAGTGTCTTCCGGCCGAACACCGTGATGCTGAGGGGTATCGACAGCCTGAACGCCGGGTCGAGTCTCAGCACGGGGTAGGTGCCCGTGATGTCGGACCAGTTCATGACCGTCTCGCCGTTCCACAGCCGTCGCATGAGGTGGGCGAACTCCTCGAGCGAAGAGGTGGTCGCCATCGGCATGCCGTACGCCCGGAACATCGCCTCGATGCCGCGGCCGAGACCGAGGCTGAACCGGCCACCCGACATGAGATGCAGGGTGCTCGCCCACGACGCGGTGACGAGCGGGTGCCGCGTGGTGTGGTTCGTGGCCGCCGTGATGATGTCGAGCGACGACGTGGCGGCGACCGCCGCACCGGTCAGGGCGCCGGCCTCCTTGATGTTGAAGCGTTCCGAGATGAACGCGGTGCCGAGGCCGAGACGCTCGGCATGGGCCAGTTCGTCGAGCATGTCGCGGGGCGACTGCGGCGCACCGGCGAGCGTGTAGAAGCCGAGGGTGGGGTGCGCAACGGTGGCCATGCCGTGACAGTACCTCGCGCGTCTCGGTCGTGGCAGACTCGGGCGTGCAGGCGCAGGGGGATTCATGAACCGTATAGAGATCGAGAAGAAACTGAACGAGGACCGCGCATGGCTGCTCGACACCTACTCGCGACTGTCGCACGAGCAGATGTCGGGAGACCTCACGCCCAGCGAACACGACCCCTCGAACTACTGGTCGGCTCTCGATCATCTCGCCCATCTCGCGTTGATCGAACGGAACTTCGCGGCGATGATCCGACGGCACGTGTCGGGGCATCCGAACCCCGTGGGGCTGCTGAACGACGACGCAGGGGCACCGAGAACACGCGACCAGATCATGGCGTCGGTTCACGCGATGACCGAGGAGTGGCAACTCGAGCACCACGGCAAGTCGTTGAGCGAGGTCGCCGCGCTCGGGGCGGCCGCGCGCGCCGTGACACTGCAGCTGTTGAGTGAGTTGACCGACGAGCAACTCGATGAGGTGCTGCCGGGCGCGCCGTGGGCCGACGGAACCATCGGGGGTGTGCTCGCGGCAAACGCCGACCACGGGCGCATGCACTGGAAATGGGTGAAAGACGCGGGCCTCGAGAGCCCGGGCGAACAGGGGCACTGACCGCATGGCGACGAACGAACCTCTCGACCCCGATGCCGTCGGGCTGCTCGAGGGCATGGCGACCACCCGTGCCATCAGGCGTTATCTGCCCGAACCGGTGCCCGACGACGTGCTGCGCGACATCATGTTCGCCGCGACGCGCGCACCGAGCGGCTCGAACCGCCAGCCGTTCCGCTTCATGGTGTTCACCGACTCCGAGAGGTCGCGCGCGGTCAAGTCGTTGATCGCCCGGGGCGCACAGACCCTCTGGAGCCAGAAACGCACGGCCGACGGTTACGACAGCGTGTCGACACCTGCCGACGACTCCCCGAAGGCGCGCATGGCCCGCACGATGCAGCACTACGTCGACAACTTCGCCGACGTACCGGTTCTGGTGCTCGCGTTCCTCGTTCGGTACAGGGAACCGACCCCGACCGAGGGCGCATCGGTGTACCCGGCCTGCCAGAACCTTCTGCTTGCCGCGCGCGCACACGGCTACGGCGGGGTGCTCACGGGGTTCCACGGCTTCGTCGAGAAGGAGCTGCGCGAACTGCTGGAGATCCCCGACAACGTGTTCATCGCCGCGACGATCTCGCTCGGCAGGCCGGCAGGCCGGCACGGTCCGGTGCGGCGTGTGCCGATGAGCGAGGTGGTGTTCGCTGACACCTGGGGAGAAGGCGCCGATTGGGCAATCGACCCGCCCGGAACCCAGACGATGGAGCGTCGGTTCGGGCCGGCATGACCCCGGGTGGGGCGCAGACGACGGTGCTGACCTAGTGTCTGCGACGGCACATCGCGCACCCCGGAGGAAAACATGACGCACGACATGACCATTCAGAACCTGTTCTCTGTGAAGGGAAAGGTTGCCCTCGTGACCGGCGGTTCGCGCGGCATCGGCGAGATGATCGCCGCAGGCCTGCTCGCGAACGGCGCGAAGGTGTACATCTCGTCGCGCAAGGCCCAGCAGTGTGACGAGGCAGCACAGCGTCTGATGCAGAACTACGGCGGGGAGTGCATCTCGGTCCCCGCGAACGTCTCCGATCTTGCGGGAATCGACGCGCTCGTCGCCGAGATCTCGAAGAACGAGAAGCACCTCGACATCCTGGTGAACAACGCAGGCGTGTCGTGGGGTGCCCCCATCGAGGAGTTCCCCGAGGTCGGCTGGGACAAGGTGATGGACACCAACGTGAAGGCCATCTTCTTCCTGACCCAGAAACTGCTCCCGCTGATGACTGCCCGGGCAACGACCGATGACCCGTCACGGGTCGTGAACATCGGTTCGATCGACGGAATCGGGACCCCGTCGTTCGAGACCTTCTCGTACGGGCCGTCGAAGGCCGCGGTGCACTCGTTGACGAAGGTGCTCGCGTCGAAGCTGCGCTCGCGCAACATCATCGTGAATGCCATCGCACCCGGGCCGTTCCCGACGTGGATGCTGTCGACCGGTGTCGGCACCGGCGGCGACGTCGAGGGAACCGACTGGGGTGTCGTGGGTCAGATGAACCCCAGCAAGCGCGTCGGCACGCCCGAGGACATCGCGGGTCTCACGATCTACCTGTGCTCGCGCGCGGGTGCGTTCACCGTCGGTGAGGTCATCACCTGCGACGGTGGAACTCTTCTCGGCCGTTGACCAGCCGCGACGACTGATCAGTTGACGCGGCGTTCGCGACCCGCCCAGTAGGGCTCGCGGAGGTCTTTCTTCAGCACCTTGCCGCTGGGGTTGCGGGGCAGCACGTCTGTCCACTGCACCTGCGTGGGGCACTTGAACCGGGCGAGGCGCTCGCGGGAGAAGTCGATGATCTCCTGCTCGGTGACCTCTGCCCCGGGGGCCTTCACGACGACGGCAAGCGCGGTCTCGCCCCACTTCTCGTGGGGAATGCCGATGACAGCCACGTCGGCGATTGCGGGGTGCGACATGAGCACGTTCTCGACCTCGGCCGGGTAGACGTTCTCGCCGCCCGACACGATCATGTCTTTCACGCGGTCGTGGATGTACACGTACCCGTCGGCATCGATGTAGCCCGCGTCGCCGGTCTTGAACCAGCCGTCGGGGGTGATCGCCTTTGCGGTGTCTTCCGGACGCTTCCAGTAGCCGAGCATGTTCTGGCCCGTGCGGCACCAGATCTCGCCGACCTCTCCGGTCTCGCAGTCGCGGTCGTTGTCGACGTCGACGATGCGGATCTCGACGCCGGGGCCCGGAACACCGCAGCTGCGCAGGCGGTGCTTGTTCGGGCCGTTCGGGTCGTGGTCGGCGGGCGGAAGGTTGATGACCCCTCCGGTCGTCTCGGTGAGACCGTAGGCCTGCCAGAACTTGCACTTCAGCAACTGCACGCTCTTCGTGAGAACGTCCTCGCTGATGGGGGAGGCGCCGTAGACCATCACCTCGAGGCTCGAGAAGTCTGCGTCCTCGACACCGGGGACCATGTTCATGAACGCAAGAACCGCCGGCACGAGGAATGCGTGCGTGATGCGCTTCTCGCCGATGAGTTTCACGAGGGCGACGGGGTCCATCATGCGCACGATGACTGTGCTGCACCCCATGTACATGCCCGCCATCGACCAACCGCCGCCACCGATGTGGAAGAGGGGCATCGCGGCCAGGTTCACCGAGTCTTCCTTCAGTTCCCAGATCTCCTTGATCATCGGTGCGATCGCGAGGAAGTTGTTGTTGGTGAGCATCACGCCCTTCGGGAGCCCCGTCGTGCCGCTCGAGTAGAGCTGGAACGCGACGTCTTCCGGCGCACTCGGAACGTTCGGGTCACCGGCCGGTTGGCGTGCGACCCATGCGTTCCAGTCTTCGTACTGGCCGTGACCACCGACTACGAGGATCAACTTCGTGTGTTCGAGCCTGTCGGCGATCGCATCGAGCACCGCCGCGAACTCGGCACCGACGACGAGAACCTTTGCCTCGGCGTTGTTCACGATGTACTCGACCTCGGGCGGGGCGAGGCGCCAGTTCACGTCGACGCTCACGGCGTTCACCATCGCGGCGCCGAAGGCGATCTCGAAGTGGGGGATGCCGTTCATGTCGAGAAGTGCAACGCGGTCACCGCTCGAGACGCCGGCGGCGATGAATCCCTGTGCGACTCGCTGCGACCGTTCGTACATCTCGGCCCATGTGAGAGACCGGTCTCCCTCGGTGAGACACGGGTGGTTCGGGCGGCCTGTTCCGTGGGTGCGGACGATGTCTGCGATGGAGCGGATCTGTGTGGTGGACATGGGCGAAATGGTAGACGAAGATGCGACAGGGGTCACATTGCCTGCGGGCCTGCCGTTAGTGTGGGGAACAGGAAAACGGGGGTGAACATGCTTCACAGAATGCGCTGGGCCGCTTTCAGTTCGATGGGGGCAGGTCTCATTCACGCAATCGCAGTGGGTCTGCATGCCGACCACGCCCAGGCCGCACGGGCCTTCCTTGCTCTTGCTCTCGTGCAGTTCGCATGGGGTGTCGGGGCGATGTTCTCCGCAGACTTCCGCATGCGCGTCGCGGGGCTAGCCGTGAACGCCGTCGCGATCGGCGGGTGGGTTCTCACCCGCACCACAGGCATCAGCATCATCGACGGTCTGCAGGTGGCCGAGGACCCGCAGGCAGCCGACACACTTGCTGTCGTTCTCGCCCTGATGTCTTTCGTGGCGGTCGTGTGGGCCACTGCCCGCGCCGGCACACCGGTGCGCCGCACGACGGGTGTCAATGCCGCCTATGCGTGCGTCGCGGTCGCCGTGCTGGGGGCGTGGAGTGCGACCGGTGCGGTTCACCTGCACGGCGAGATGGA
>CAYRUT010000050.1:0-7755 GCA_964427545.1 uncultured Bifidobacterium sp.
CAGCCAGGCGGGGCGTGACTTCTCGAACTCGCTGATCTTGTCGGCGTGCGTCAGCGTGATGCCGATGTCGTCGAGTCCGTTCAGGAAACGGTGCTGCGTGGGTGCGTCCATCGGGAACGACTCACTGAAGCCCGCCGACGGCACCTCGACCAGCAGACGCTCCATGTCGACGGTGATCTCGGTGTTTGGGTCGTTCTCCACGAGCTCCCACAGTTTCTCGACAGACGACAACGGCAGCACCACCGGAGCGAGGCCGTTCTTCGTGCAGTTGTTGCGGAAGATGTCGCTGAAACTCGGCGCAATCACCGCATCGAAGCCGTACTGCTGGATCGCCCACACGGCATGCTCGCGCGACGAGCCGACACCGAAACTGGGGCCCGCGATCAGGATGCTCGCCCCCGCGTAGCGTTCGTCGTTCAGCACGAAGTTGCGGTCGTCGCGCCATGTCGAGAAGAGTCCCGCCTCGAAGCCGGTGCGCTCGACACGCTTCAGCCAGTCTGCGGGGATGATCTGGTCGGTGTCGACGTCGCTTCGCTTCAGCGGAACGCCGCGACCCGTGAGCACTCGCACTGCTTTCATGACAGGTCTCCCGGGCTTGCGAAGTGACCCGCAACCGCGGTTGCGGCCGCGACGGCGGGCGAAACCAGGTGGGTGCGACCACCGCGGCCCTGGCGCCCCTCGAAGTTGCGGTTGCTGGTGCTCGCCGCGCGCTCGCCGGGCGCCAGCTTGTCGGGGTTCATCGCGAGACACATGCTGCACCCGGGCTCGCGGAAGTCGACGCCGGCCTCGATGAGAATCTTGTCGAGGCCCTCCTCGATTGCCTGCGTACGCACTGCGTGACTGCCGGGAACCACCATCGCGCGCTTCACCGTCACCTTGCGGCCCTTCAGCACTGCCGCCGCCGCACGGATGTCCTCGATGCGGCCGTTGGTGCACGACCCGATGAACACGGTGTCGACGGGCACGTCGCGCATGTTCGTGCCGGGAGTCAGACCCATGTAGTCGAGTGCACGACGGATCGTGTCGGCTGCGGTGTCGTCACCGGCATCGTCGGGCGAGGGGATCACGCCGTCGATCGGCAGCACCTGTGCCGGGTTGGTTCCCCAGCTGACGTAGGGGGTGAGTGTCGATGCGTCGATGAACACCTCTTTGTCCCACTGTGCACCGTCGTCGGTTTTCAGGTTCTTCCATGCAGAGACCGCTGCGTCCCAGTCGGCACCCTTCGGGGAGTGTTCGCGGCCCTGCAGGTAGGCGAACGTGGTCTCGTCGGGGGCAATGAGCCCGGCCTTTGCACCGGCCTCGATGCTCATGTTGCACACGGTCATGCGGCCCTCCATCGACAACGAACGGATCGCAGAACCCCGGTACTCGATCACATGGCCGATGCCGCCGCCCGTGCCGATCTTGCCGATGATGGCGAGGATGATGTCTTTTGCGGTGACACCGTCGGGAATCTCGCCGTCGACGGTGATCGACATCCACTTCGGGCGCGACTGCGGCAGTGTCTGCGTGGCGAGCACGTGCTCGACCTCGCTGGTGCCGATGCCGAACGCGAGCGCACCGAACGCACCGTGGGTTGCCGTGTGGCTGTCGCCGCACACGATGGTCATGCCCGGCAACGTGCGGCCCTGCTCGGGCCCGATCACGTGCACGATGCCCTGACGGTCGTTGCCCATGGGGAAGTGCGTGAAACCGAACTCCTTTGCGTTGTCGCGCAGCACCTGCACCTGGCGGGCCGAGACCGGGTCGGCGATCGGCAGGTGAATGTCGGCGGTCGGCACGTTGTGGTCTTCAGTAGCGACCGTGAGATCGGGCCGGCGCAGAGAACGGCCCGTCATGCGCAGGCCGTCGAATGCCTGCGGGCTGGTGACCTCATGCACGAGATGCAGGTCGATGTAGAGCAGGTCGGCCTCGCCGTCGGCGCGGTGCACGACGTGCTGGTCCCACACTTTCTGGGGAAGTGTCAGTGGTGTCGCCATGGGAATCACTCCGGTTCGCGTCTTTGCGTCGTCTCAATATGTGGGATATGCTTCCCACACAATGGACAGCGTATCAGGGGTCGGAGTGTTGGACAAGGCCTTCGTCGTGCTGAATGCTCTCGTCGAACATCCGTTGTCGCTCGCAGATGCGGTCAGGCACACCGGCATCCCGCGCGCCACGTGCCATCGGTTGCTGACGGCACTCGAGCATCACGGTGCGGTGCGCCGCAACGACGAGGGTCTCTACTGTGTCGGTGCATCGATGGCCGGCCTCGGGCGCGCGGCAACCGCGCAGTTCCCGTTTCTCGGTCGTGCCCGCGAGGTGGCGACCGATGTCCGCGACAGAACGGGGGAGAGCGTGCAGGTCTTCGTTCCCGAGACCGACGGTCGCCGGTGTGTGATCTCGCTCGAGTCGCCGAACGGCCTGCGGTGGATCGTGCCCGAGGGGGCCCTGTTCCCGCTGACGCGCGGATCGGCGGGCAAGGTGCTGAGCGGTGCGCGCACGACCAGACAGGGGTGGATCGAGTCTGTCGAGGAACGCGTGAAGGGTGTGGCCTCGGTGAGCGCCCCCATCGTCGACCCGTCGGGTGTCGTGATCGCCGCGTTCTCGGTGTCGGGGCCGCTCGAGCGGATGAGCCGCACGCCGGGCGCAAAGTTCGGTTCGGTCGTCACGAAGGCGGCACGGGTGCTCACCGATTTCCTCGACTGACGGTTCCACGCGTTTCGTCGCAGTCTCCACATTGGGGCATGAACGACGACACTCCGCCCACGCGCTCGGTTCCCCCCGGCATCTCCGACCTCGCCGTTGCGGTCGAGAGCAAGCTCCACAATCTCATCGACACCTTCGAGCTGCCTGGTGCGCGGTTGTACGGGGTCAACTGCCTCGACCGACCGCTCGACCAGACCAACCTGTGCTCGCTCGCACAGCACCCCGACGTGTACGAACTGCTCTCCACTCCGTCGAGTTCGCTCGCGCGCATGTTCGACGCCGCCGCGATCGTCACCACGGGGTGGGCCGCACCGCTCGGCCCCGACGGAACCGTCGACGGCGCACCGAGCGAACATGCACTGCGTCGGCGTGTGCGTCTTGTGGTGGTCGTGGCCGACCACGGCGTCGCGAGTGTGCTGAGGTTCGCCGACGACCCGGACGACATCATCAGCGACCCCGGCTCGGCCACCGGTTCACTTGCCGATGCGATCACCTCGTTCTGGTTCGACCCGCCGGTGAATCTCCCCACCGGCACTTCGTGAACGTGCGCCCTTTCACAAGAACCACGCGTGCTGTGCGCCTTTTCACATTTGCGCAATGTCGGTGATTCACGCGTAGCCTTTCGGGTGTGACAGCAACAGTCGACCCGCAGTGGGCCGCGCGGGTCCGCGCACTGGCAGAAGAAAAAGACGCGGTGATACTCGCGCACAACTACCAGGTGCCCGAGATTCAGGATGTCGCACACCATGTCGGTGACTCGCTCGCTCTGTCACGCATCGCGGCGACGGTGTCGCAGTCGACAATCGTGTTCTGCGGCGTTCACTTCATGGCAGAGACCGCAAAGATCCTCTCCTACGACAAGACCGTCATCATCCCCGACGAGCGGGCAGGTTGTTCGCTGGCCGACACGATCACCGCCGACCAACTGCGCGAGTGGAAGGCACAGCACCCCGGTGCGGTCGTGGTGAGCTACGTCAACACGACGGCTGCGGTCAAGGCCGAGACCGACATCTGCTGCACCAGCTCGAACGCCGTCGAGGTGGTCCGGTCGATCCCCGACGACGTCGAGATCTTGTTCTGCCCCGACCAGTTCCTCGGTGCACACGTGCAGAGGCTCACCAAGAGAAACAACATGCACATCTGGATGGGCGAGTGCCACGTGCACGCGGGCATCAACGGATCCGAACTGAAGACCCTCGTCGAGTCCGAGCCGGAGGCCGAGTTGTTCGTGCATCCCGAGTGCGGCTGTGCCACGAGCGCCCTCTACCTCGCGTCAGAAGGTGTCGTGCCGGCCGAACGCACGCACATACTCTCGACCGGCGGGATGCTCGACGCCGCACGAACCACCAAGGCAAAGAAGGTGCTCGTCGCGACCGAGACCGGGATGCTGCACCAGCTGCGCAAGGTGAACGTCACCACCGACTTCCAGCCGGTGAACCGCGCCGCAGTGTGCAAGTACATGAAGATGATCACCCCCGAGAAACTCGAGCACGCCCTCCTCAACGGAACCGACGTGGTCGATGTTCCCCGCGACATCGCCGACCGCGCGCGCCAGTCGGTCGAACGAATGATTGCGATCGGCACGCCGTCCCGTGTCGGCGAGTAACCGCGTTCCGCAGTCGCTCGCTGCCCCCGAACCCACGTGGTCGGTCGAGACCGACGTCGTGATTCTCGGCTCGGGAGCCGCCGGTCTGTCGGCAGCCCTCGCCCTGCGGCCGGTGCGCGAGGTCGTTCTCGTCACCAAGGACACTCTCGACGCGGGCAGCACCAACTGGGCACAGGGTGGTCTCGCGGCAGTACTCGACCCGAACGACTCGATCGAGAACCATGTCGCCGACACGCTCGATGCCGGGGCGGGTCTGTGCGACGAATCGGCGGTGCGCACGCTGGTCAACGAGGCGCCGACCGCCATCCGCTATCTGATGGAACTCGGCGCGGCCTTCGACCCGGGCGAGCGCACCGGAGAGATCGCCCTCACGCGCGAGGGCGGGCACTCACACCGACGCATCGTGCACGCCGGTGGCGACCAGTCGGGTGCAGAGGTGCAGCGAACGCTCGACGAATCCGTTCGTCTCGCGGGTGTGCAGGTGGTCGAGCGGGCGTTCGCACTCGACGTTGTGATCGGCACCACTGCGTCGGGTCAACGTGCGGCCGCCGGCGTGAGAGTGGCGATGCTCGACCGCACCGGCGGCGTCGAGAGCGTCGGCGTGGTGCACGCACGTGCCGTCATCATCGCGACCGGCGGCTACGGCCAGGTGTATGCGTCGACGTCGAACCCGCCGGCGGTCACCGGCGACGGCATTGCGCTTGCGATGCGCGCGGGTGTCGAGGCATCAGATCTTGAGTTCATCCAGTTTCACCCAACGGTGCTGTGGTGCGGCGCCGACGCAACCGGGCAGCAGGCTCTCATCAGCGAGGCAGTGCGCGGCGAGGGGGCAATTCTTCTCGACGCCGCAGGGCAGCGTGTGATGAAGGGTGTGCACCCGCAGGAAGACCTGGCGCCGCGCGACGTTGTTGCGTCTGCCATCAGTCGCCGCATGGCCGAGGCACCTGCAGGGGTGGGCGACCACGTGTATCTCGACGCGCGACGCATCGAGAACTTCGAGGACCGTTTCCCGTCGATCACCGCGTCGTGCCGGGCGGTGGGCATCGACCCGACCAAGGAACTGATCCCGGTGGCGCCGGCCGCGCACTACGTGTGCGGTGGGGTGCGCGCAACCCTGAACGGCGAGACATCGCTGCGCGGTTTGTTCGTCGTCGGTGAGGCGGCGTGTACCGGCGTGCACGGCGCCAACCGTCTCGCATCGAACAGTCTCACCGAGGGCGTGGTTGCCGGCACACGGGTGGGTCGCGCGCTCAGCTGGGAACTGCCGGGGGCCGTGTGTGCCCTCGAACAGGAACCCGACGGCGCGCTGATCGACTCGTACCATCGTGCCGCCCTGAGGTCTGCGATGTCGCGCTATGTCGGTGTGCTGCGCACTCCCGAGGGTCTCGAGTCGGCCGCGCGGATTCTCGACACGCTGGCAGGCAACGCATCGAGCGAGGTGGTGCCGACCCGCAAGGCGTTCGAGGCAACCAACATGTTGACCATCGCAACCGCCGTCGTCGAGGCCGCGCGTACGCGCGAGGAGAGCCGCGGGTGTCACCGTCGCACCGACTTCGAGGGGCCGTCGCCGCAGTGGCAACGTCATCTCGTGTGCCGCATCGTCGACGGCAGGGTAGAGGTGCGGTGATGCAACTGCATTCGTTGTCGTCCGCGTTGTCGAGTCGTCTTGCCGCGTCGGGTCTTGATGCTGTCTACGTGGCCGATGTGATACGCCGGACCATCGAAGAGGACCTCGACGGCGGCATCGATGTCACCTCGGTCGCAACGGTGCCGGTGGAACAACGCAGTGTCGTCACTTTCGGCGCCCGTGCCGCGGGCTGTCTCGCCGGTCTCGATGTTGCGGCGGCTGTTGTCGAGATGGTGTGTGGTGCAGAGGCCAGTTCGTTCGAACCGGTGAAGCACGACGGAGACCGTGTCGCGAGAGGCGACGTCGTCGCCCGGGTCGAGGCCCCGACGCAGTTGATGCTGACTGCCGAACGCACTGCGTTGAACCTGCTCTGTCATCTCTCTGGGGTTGCCACGGCGACGGCCAAGTGGGTCGATGCAGTCGCAGGCACCGGTGCGGTGATCCGCGACACGCGAAAGACCACACCCGGTCTGCGTCGTCTCGAGAAGTATGCGGTGCGCTGCGGCGGCGGGCAGAACCATCGCATGAGCCTGAGTGATGCCGCACTGGTGAAGGACAACCACATCGCGGCGGCTGGTGGCGTCGAAGCAGCATTCTCCCGTGTGCGCGGGATTGCCGCCGGGCTTCCCATCGAGATCGAGGTCGACTCGGTCGAACAGTTGAAGGTGGCGTTGGCAGCAGGTGCCGATGTCGTTCTTCTCGACAACATGGCGCCAGAGCTCATGCGTGAGGCAGTCGCTGTCGCGAATGCACACCGTGAGTCAACGCGGCATGAAGTTCTGCTCGAAGCAAGCGGCGGTCTCACGCTGGAGAATGCGCGTGCGGTGGCAGAGACCGGCGTGCACTTCATCAGCGTGGGCGGCCTCACGCACTCGTCACCGATTCTCGACCTGGGTCTCGACT
Organism: uncultured Bifidobacterium sp.; assembly: GCA_964427545.1. Taxonomy (GTDB): domain Bacteria; phylum Actinomycetota; class Acidimicrobiia; order Acidimicrobiales; family Ilumatobacteraceae; genus UBA2093. The sequence goes on from CAYRUT010000050.1 coordinate 6,825, forward strand.
TCGAGACCGTGGTGTAGGCCTGCCTTTCGACCCGCTAGCGGCCGGTCGAGAGATTGCTGTGGTTGAGGCCGAACTGGATTCGCCAACGGCCATCGACCTGTGCCATCACAAAGGTCAGTTTCCCTGCGGCAAGAAGTGAGTCGTCGATTCGCAACCGTGAGACCTGTGATGTGAGCACGACAGTTGCGGCATCGTGCGTGAGAACCTCGACAGAGTCGATGCGGGTCCGCGCCCAACCAGCGTCGCGTAGACCGTCGAAGTCGACGAACTCCCTGTACCTGGCGTAAACCCTCGCCTCGTCTGCCGTCGCATAGACGAAAGGCTGCGACCAGAAACCGTCGAGCGCGTCAAGATCCTCACGGTTCAGAGCGTCGATGAACGCTCGGTACGTCTCTATCGCGTCCGGCGAAACGGTCACGAGCGAGAGAATAACCCTGAAATAGGGGGTACACGTTCTGCGTCCTCTCGGATGTCAGAAGAACTTCAGAATCCCGACCACGACAAGAGCGAGCACGACCGCTGAGATACCGATGAGAGTGGCGGCAGTTCGCAGCAGCGCTCTCGATTGCGCGACTCGCTGGTTGTCCCACTCCAGTTGGCTGTCCGCCTGCCCCCGGTCTCGACATTGTTCGCACCAGCCGGCGTGCAGCCAGAGTTGCTCGCGCAACGGTGTTCCGCAGTACCTGCAGCTCTGGTGTTGCGCGCAGAAGTTCTTGTAAAAATCACCAGGAAGGATCCTGCCGCCGTCTCCACTCCCGATCATTTCGGGGATCGAGACACGGCAATTGCGGCAGCGCGCGGGGTAGAGCTTGCGCGGTGGGGATGGCTTGTCCCACGGCCCACCTATTTTTCCTGACATCGGTCTCCGATCGTAGCGAGCCATTCGGCCTCGAGTTCGCCCATCGGCGTCGATGGCGGTGCACTTGTCATC
>CAYRUT010000050.1:7855-10402 GCA_964427545.1 uncultured Bifidobacterium sp.
GAGCCATTCGGCCTCGAGTTCGCCCATCGGCGTCGATGGCGGTGCACTTGTCATCGGCCACAGCTCCTCGCTGATGCGCCGGAAGTTGCCCGACGCGCCGAGCTGACCGAGAATCGCGTACAGACCCAGGTTGATGCGCTGGATGAACACGAAACTGCGGGGCACCGTGGCGTACTGCGCAATTGCCGACGACCTGTCGAAGGTGTGGCGCACGATCGACGTGGCGTAGCCCGTGGTCCATGTGGTGACCTTCGATTCGCGCACCGGTTCGTAGAAGTGTGCGAAGTAGTCGCCGGCTTCGTCGGTGCTGAACGGTGCGTCCTTCTGCAGCATGCCGGCGTCTTCGATGATTCGCCGGTAGGTCTCCATGTCGTGGTCGAGCACCGCTGCCTTGACCATCGACTGGAACATCAGCATCTCGTCGACAGTGAAGTGCTTGATCAGGCCGAAGTCGAGGAACGTGACCCTGCCGTCTCGGTGGAAGATGTAGTTGCCCGGGTGCGGGTCGCCGTTGAATGCCCGGAACCTGTACAGACTGCGGAAGACGAAGCGGAAGATCGCCTCGCCCGCCATGTTGCGTTGCTCCTGCGGCCACTCGAGAACCTCGGCGAACGTGTGGCCGCTGACGAGTTCGGAGACGAGAATGCGCGGGGTCGACAGTTCGTGGATCACCTCGGGCACATGGACAAACGGGTGCCCGCGGTAGAAGTCGGCGAACATCTGCTGGTTCTGCGCCTCGCGCGAGTAGTCGAGTTCCTCGCGCAGTCGTTCCTTTATCTCGGCGACCATTTCCTCGGGGTTCAGGCTCTTGAACCCGAACGCGAGAAGAGTGCCCAGCAGGTCTGCCGTGCGCAGGTCTGCATCAATGGCCTCGGCAACGCCGGGGTACTGCACCTTCACGGCGACAGCACGCTCGCCTGCGTCCGTACGGATGATCGCACGGTGCACCTGTCCGATCGACGCGGCCGCTATCGGCTCGTCGTCGAACTCGACGAACAACTCGGCCATCGACCGGCCGAGTTCGCGTTCGATCTCTGCGTGCACCAGTTCGGTGCTCATCGGGGGTGCATTCGACTGCAGTTGGGCGAGTGCGAGGCGCAGCGGCTCGGGGAGCCCGTCGTCGAGATAACTCGCCATCTGGCCGAGTTTCATCAGTGCGCCCTTCATGTTGCCCAGTTCGTCGGCGACCTGCTGGGCGGTCTTCAGTTCGCGTGCGCGCGAGAGTTCCTCGCGTCGCGCCGAACCCGCGAACACCTTGCGGGCCGAGGTTCCGGCATGGGCGAGACCGATGCGCGCACCGAGACGGGCAAGCCGGCTGTTGCGCCGCCAACGCGACCGGCGTGCAACGGCGTGTCTCATGACGGCCGCGGTTCGTCGACGGGTCGCTCGTGGGCGCGCCCGTGAACGTTGAGGCACGCGTTGACGAGCAGCGGCACGAACTTGTCGGCATGTGCATACACGGCATCGTGGTCGGCATCGACGGTCTGCACGAATGCCTCGGGGATCAGTTCGCCCAGCACCTGCTGGCGACGCGGGCTGACCACACGGTCGCCCGTGGTGATGATGACAGACGTGGGCACGTCGATCTCGGGAAGCCACTGCCGTGAGTCGTACCTTCCGAGTGCCGCGCCGGCCTCGAGAATCTGGCGCCACTCGTGGCTCGCCACCTGCTGTGCGGCCCACGGTTCCCATGTCATGGTCTTGCGCGACAGGTAGAGACGGTCGCTGATCGACTCGCGCACCGACTGCGGCGCGACACGTGCGAGCGCACCGACGCCCGCGAGTGCGGTGAACGCGAGACGCTCCTGGCGGGTGGTGGCGAAATGACCGGCCGTTGCAGCGAGCACCAGACCGCGAACGCGGTGTTCGTGGCGTTTCCACATCAGCTGTGCGATGGTGCCGCCCATCGAGTAACCGACGGGGATGAACGTGTTGATGCCGAGCTGGTCGGCGAGTGCGGCGGCGTCGTCGGCACACGCCGACAACCTGAAAGGTCTCGACGACCTGATGCCGCGACCGTGGCCCCGGTGGTCGACTGCAATCACGCGGAAATGCCTCCCGAGTTCCTCGTAACACATGAACCAGTTCAGGTCTGCAGTTGCGGTCCAGCCGTGCAGCAAGATGACCACGGGCGCACCGACGGGGCCGGTGATCTCACGGAAGAACGTGGTGCCGCGCCCCGGCAGCTCGATGTGCCGCCCGGGGGGCAGCGGGGGAATCACGTGGTCGCTCAGTTGTCCACCTTCACGACGGTGACCGACACCTTCGCCCCGTTCTCGAGCGTGATCGACACCTTGCTTCCCTCCGGCTGGCCGAGCAGCGCCGAACCGATCGGTGAGACGGGGCTCATCACCTCGACACCGTCGCCCGAGCCGCGCTCCTCGATGTGGCCGATGAGGTAGGTCTCTGCGTCGTCTGCACTGTCGCCGTCGAAAAGAATGGTGACCCGCGACAGCACCCCGACCACACCCGGCTGGGGCGTCGGGGCGAGTTCTGCGTTCTCGAGGATGCCGATGACGAGGTTCTTGCGGTCGTTCAGCATGCCGT
>CAYRUT010000051.1:0-10212 GCA_964427545.1 uncultured Bifidobacterium sp.
CGAGTCGCGCGAGATCGGTGCGACGGTCATCGACCGGCGTGAGGTCGATCTTGAAGTCACCCGAGTGCACGATGACACCCTGCGGGGTGTGCAGCGCAATCGCGTGCGCGTGCGGCACCGAGTGCGTGACGGGAATGAACTCGACGTCGAAAGGTCCGATGTAGCGCCGCTCGTTGTCGACGACGGGGATCAACTCGGTCTTGCCGAGGAGACCCGCCTCTTCGATGCGGTGTCGCGCGAGTCCGAGGGTGACCTGCGAGCCGTAGATCGGAAACGACAACTCACGCAGCAGGAACTGCAGTCCGCCGACGTGGTCCTCGTGACCGTGCGTTGCGACGCAGGCCTCGATGCGGTGCGCGTTCTCGCGCAACCAGGTGAAGTCGGGCAACACGAGGTCGATGCCGTGCATGTCGGCATCGGGAAACATGAGCCCACAGTCGATGAGGAGCAGCCGGTCGTCGTGTTCGACGACCATGCAGTTGCGACCGATCTCGCCGAGACCGCCGAGGAAGATGATTCGGACGTCTTTGGCCATCAGCGGGCAGCCGAACGCGCCGCACGCAGGTTGTCGAGCACCTTCTGCGCACGCTCCGCGAGTCCCGCCGGTGGCGGACCCATCGGCAGACGGGCCTCTCCCACGTTGAGGCCGAGCAGGTTCATCATCACCTTGCTCGGGAGCGGATTCGGATTGTCGTCTCCGGTCTCGTACGCGAAGCTCTCGAGCAGTCGCGCATTCACGCGGCGTGCACCGACGACGTCTCCGCGCTCCCAGCAGTCGAACATCTCTTGATGATCGGTGGCAGACCAGTGCGTGGCCACACCGATCACGCCGCATCCGCCGATCGACAGGAACGGCAGCGTCAGGTTGTCGTCACCGCTGTACAACTCGAAATGTGCAGGTACCTGCGACATCAACACCGCGGACTCGGCAGGGTTGCCCGCCGCATCCTTAAGCGCGACGACGTTGGACACTTCGCGCGCGAGGCGCAGCAGCACGGGCGTTGCGATCTTGCGGCCGGTGCGCACGGGGATGTCGTAAACGACGACCGGCAGCGTGGTCGCTCCCGCAACCGCTCGCATGTGCGCTTCGATGCCCGCCTGCGAGGGTCGGTTGTAATACGGAGTGACGGCGAGGATGCCCGACGCACCGAGAGCGGTCGCCTCCTTGGTGAGGTGGATCGAATGCGCGGTGTCGTTGGTGCCGGTTCCGGCGATCACGGGGATCGTGACAGCCTCGATGACCGCCGAAAACAGCGACAGTCGCTCGTCGTCGGTGAGCACGGGCGACTCGCCCGTCGTTCCGGCAATGACGAGTCCGTCGTTGCCGTTGTCCTGCAGCCACTTGGCGAGTGTGCGCGCACCATCGAGATTCAGGGAACCATCAGGATGAAACGGCGTCACCATGGCGGTGACGACTCGACCGAAGCGTGCCATGACTTCTCAGACTACTCAGCGACCATGTGGCCGCCGAAGTGCAAAATCAGTGAGCGGCAGGTGCCTCTGAGCCGATTTCGAACTTGAGGTATTCCTCGCCGGTGTTCTCCAAGTCCTCGAACTGGATGACGCCCATCTCCTCGAAGCGGTGACGGAGCCATGCATCGTTGCGCTCGAGCAGACCGAGCTTCTTGCAGTTCGGCACGATCTTCGAAAACAGCAGCTGCTGGAAGAACTTACGACCCGGGTCGTTGATCATGAGCGGCACGACGGTCTTTGGATCCACTCCCATGTGGTGCCAGACCTCTTGCTGCAGGAAGCGATCGCGCATGCGGATGCTCGCCTCGTAGGCGAACTCCTGGCGGTCCTTCATCTCTGCATCGCTCATCCCGTCGTAAACCTCTTTCAGGCTGAGTACACCGAATGCGACGTGACGCGCTTCGTCGCTCATCACGTAGCGCAACAGATGCTTGAGGAGTGGCTCGGTGGTGAGCTGGTGGAGATATCCGAACGCGGCGAGTGCGAGGCCCTCGACCATGATCTGCATGCCGAGGTACGTGAGGTCCCATCGCGAGTCGTTCACGATGTCGTCGAGCAACATTCCGAGGTGACTGTTTACCTGGTAGCCACCGCCGAGCTTTTCGTCGAGGTAACGAGCGAACACTTCGACGTGACGCGCTTCGTCGACGACCTGGGTGCTCGCGTACAACTTCGCGTCGTACCACGGCACGGTCTCGGTGATCTTGGCAGTGCAGATGAGCGCGCCCTGCTCTCCGTGCAGGAACTGGCTGAGCTGCCACTTGCGGCCCTCGATGCCGAACTCGAGCCACTCCTTGTCGCCCCACTTGCCGAGCGAGGTGTCGGCGTACAGCGCCTGCTCCATGCCGGTGCCGAGAATCTGGCTGTCCTCGAAGATCGACTTCTCGACATCGACATCGGTGTCCCAGTCGAGGTCGGTGGCCCCGTTCCACTGGCCGGTCTTTGCCTTCTCGTAGAGCTTGCGCAGACCCGGGCGAGCGAGCGAGTAGTCCCACGTGAAGATGCTGTCGGCATTGTTCTTCACGATGTGCTCGACCTCGTCGACATCGGTGTTCGTGATGGCGAGGATCGCCTCGATGTCGTTCAACTCGTCGCGACCGATGAGTTCCGAATTGCTCTTTTCGTCAAGGCTCATTGTTTTCTCCTCTTTCTAGTGTTGAGAGACCGGTGTGAGCAGGTACGTGCGCACGAGTCGGCGCGCGGTGTGTTCCTGCGAGAAATCGAGAAGGGGCGACGGGGCGAGAAATGCAGAGATGACGAGTCGGCACATGATCTCGACGATCTCCTTTGCCTGCGCCTTGTCGACATGGGGGTGCAGCAGCGGCGACATGAACTCGGTCGCCACGGTGACGATGCGTGACACGCCGCTCACCGTGAGGTCGCCGAGCGTCTCCCCCGGCTCTGTCGCCAGCATGGTGGCGAGCTGCTGGTCGCCCACGAGTTCGGCGTGTGCGACGGTGACACAGCGCACCAACACCTCTTCGAGAGAGTCGGCGCCCTCGACATGTGCCCGCAGCACCGTGAAGAAGTCGGCCAGCGAGTGCACGCGCACCGCCTCGAACAGAACGTCGCGGCCGCCGGGAAACATGCGGTAGATGGTCGCGCGCGACACGCCGGCGGCGGCGCAGATGTCGTCCATCGTGACTTTCTGGAAACCGACACGCTCGACACAGTCGCGGGTGGCCTCGACGACAACGCGCTCGGCGTCTCCGAGGTGTGCAGCATGTGTGACGCCCATCACATGAGACAATACGGTTCTTTTTGTCTCAGGTCAAGACCGAGATGATTCCCGACTTCTTTGGTCGGGAATGCATCCAGTTAGTATCTCGTTGCCCTTATTCCCTCTGAAAGGAACCCACCCATGCGCAAAATCGCGCTCACCCTGGCCGTCAGCGGCTCGTTGCTTCTCGCAGCGTGCGGCGGCAGCGACTCAGCATCCGACACCACGGCCCCGACGACCGACGGCTACGCAACCGCCGCAGAGTGCGTTGCCGCGAACAAGACCGTCGAGGACGGCGTTCTCACCATCGGCACCGGCGACCCGGCGTACTCGCCCTGGGTCATCGACGACAAGCCCGAGTCGAAGGAAGGCTTCGAGGCCGCCGTTGCATACGCAGTTGCAGCAGAACTCGGGTTCGAAGACGACGCGGTCAAGTGGGTCCGCACCACGTTCGACGAGGCGATCCAGCCCGGCGCCAAGAACTTCGACTTCAACCTGCAGCAGTACTCGATCACCGAGGAGCGCAAGCAGAACGTCGCCTTCAGCGAGGCGTACTACACCACCAACCAGGCGATCGTCGGTCTCACCGACTCGGCCGCCAAGGGTGCAACCTCACTCGACGACCTGAAGAAGCTGAAGCTCGGCGCCCAGGCGGGCACGACCAGCCTCGACTTCATCACCGAGGTGATCCAGCCCGATGCAGAACCGTTCATCTATGACGACAATGCCGGGGCCAAGGCCGCACTCGAGGCGAAGCAGATCGACGCAGCGGTGTTCGACCTGCCAACCGCCCTCTACGTGTCGGCCGTCGAGATCGAGGGTTCCGCGGTTCTCGGTCAGTTCGCCGCGCAGGACGGCGCTGAGGCCGACGAGTTCGGTCTCGTGTTCGACCTCGAGAACGGACTCGTCGAGTGCGCCAACATCGCACTCGCCACCCTGAAGGAGAACGGATCACTCGCCAGCATCACGGCGCAGTGGCTGTCGACCAGCACCAACATCCCGGTCATCGAATAATCCACTCCTGAAGCGGACGACGAGCGACATGGTTTCTGCCCAGAGCCGTCGCGCCGCCTACGAAAAACAACGACAACGACGCAGCATCGCGGTCGCCACGGTCAGTTCCCTGGCCGTGGTGGCCGCGATCGTCGTTTTCGTGCCGCGCATGCCCAGGTGGCACCGCGTGCGCAGGTCGTTCTTCAACGGCGAGGTCTTCCGCGACTCGTTCCCGAGACTGCTCGACGCTTTCGTGCTCGACGTGAAGATCTTCCTGTGGAGCGCGCCGGCGATCCTGGTGCTCGCGATGCTCGTCGCGATGGCGCGCAACTCACGCACCCCCGCACTGTTCCCGGTGCGCGTGTTCACCATCGCGTACACCGACATCATGCGCGGTGTTCCGGTGCTGCTGTGGATCTACCTCATCGGATTCGGTGTGCCGGGGCTCGGCCTCGAACGCCCGTGGAACAGCCCTCTGCTGTGGGGCTCCGTCGCGCTCGTTCTCACCTACGCCTCGTACGTGGCCGAGGTGTTCCGCGCGGGCATCGAGAGCATCCATGAGTCCCAACGCGCCGCCGCCCGGTCGCTCGGGCTGTCGCACTGGCAGACCATGCGCCACGTGGTGATTCCCCAGGCGGTGCGCCGTGTCGTGCCCGCCCTCATGAACGACATGGTGTCGCTGCAGAAAGACGTCGCACTCGTCAGCCTCATCGGCCCCATCGAGATACTGCGCCGCGCCGGCGTCGACAAGTCGAAGTTCGCCAACTTCACCCCCTACGTCGCGGCGGCCGTCATCTTCCTGTGCATCACGGTTCCCCTCACACGCGCAACCGACTACCTGCTCGACCGCGAACGACGCCGCATGACCGGGACCAAGGTGCGGTCATGAAGATGTCGACGCGCAATCTGGTGAAGTCCTACGACGGGCACGTGGTGCTGAACGGCATCTCGATCGACATCGCCCAGGGAACCGTGGTCACACTGATCGGACCGAGTGGTTCGGGCAAGAGCACCCTGCTGCGCTGCCTGAACCTGCTCGAGCCAATCGACGACGGAGAGATCTTCCTCGACGGTGACGACATCTCGGTGCCGGGTCTCGACGCGAACCCGATCCGTCAACGTGTGGGCATGGTGTTCCAGAGTTTCAACCTCTTCCCGCACATGACGGTTCTCGAGAACATCACGCTCTCGCCCGTCCGCACGCGCGGCATGAAGAAAGACGCAGCCCGTGCCAAGGCGCTCGAGTTGCTCGAACGGTTCGGCCTGGCCGACAAGGCATCGTCGTACCCGGACCAGCTGTCGGGCGGCCAGCAACAGCGCGTGGCGATCGTGCGCGCGCTTGCGGTCGAGCCCGAGGTGCTGCTGCTCGACGAGATCACGAGTTCTCTCGACCCCGAACTCGTGGGTGAGGTGCTGGACGTTGTGCGCGAACTGAAGAACGCAGGCATGACGATCGTTCTCGCCACGCACGAGATGGGCTTCGCGCGCGACACGAGCGACCTTGTGTGCGTGCTCGACGGTGGCGTCATCATCGAGCAGGGCCCGCCGTCTCAGGTGTTCACCGCACCTCAGTCGGAGCGTGCGCGCGCCTTTCTCCAGCGGATCATCGCCTCGGGTCGTCTCTGACCCCCGTCAGGCGTCGGGCAGCACGTGTTCGGCGAACTGCTCGCGCAGGGTCTTCTTCGAGAACTTGCCCACCGACGTCTTCGGCACCTCGGGGATGAACACCACGTCGTCGGGCAGCTGCCACTTGGCGAGACGCGGCACCAGGTGCTCGATGACCTCTTCCTTCGTCAGTGACTCACCCGGCTTCACCACGACGCAGGCAAGCGGACGCTCGCTCCACTTCGGGTGCGGAACACCGATGACGGCGGCCTCGGCGATCTTCGGGTGCGACATGAGTTCGTTCTCGACATCGACCGACGAGATCCACTCGCCACCCGACTTGATGAGGTCCTTCGTGCGGTCGACCAGACGGATGCGTCCCTTTGCGTCGACAACGGCGACGTCTCCGGTGCGCAACCAGCCGTCGGCGGTGAAGCTCTCGCCGGAACGCGGGTCGTTGTAGTAGTTCGCCGCGATCCAGGGACCCGAGCACTGCAGTTCGCCGCTCGACTCGCCGTCCCACGGCAGCGGGGTCGTGGTTCCCGGTTCGACGACCCGCATCTCGACACCGAACGCGATCTGGCCGACCGTGGTGCGAAGTTCTGCCTGCTCTTCGTCGGACAACGCGCGGTCGGCCTTCGACAGCGTGCACACCGCAGCGATCGGGCTGGTCTCGGTCATTCCCCATGCCTGCAGAATCGGCAGACCGGTCTGGGCACGGTATGCCTCGCTCAGTGCCTTCGGCACCGCCGAACCGCCGCACGGGATGCACCGCAGCGACGAGGTGTCCTTGCCCTTCAGTTCGGGAAGCACGGCCATCCAGATTGTGGGAACACCCGCGGCAACCGTGACCTTCTCTTCGACGATCAACTTTGCGACTGCGGGGCCCGACAGGTCGGGGCCGGGCATCACGAGGTCTGCACCCGTTGCGACACCGGCATGGGCGAGACCCCATGTGTTCGCGTGGAACATCGGCACCACCGGAAGGATGATGTCGCTCTCGCACACCCCGACCGAGTCGGCGAGCATGGTGCCCATCGTGTGCAGATAGGTGCTGCGGTGGCTGTACACCACGCCCTTCGGGTTGCCCGTGGTGCCGGAGGTGTAACACATCGCGGCCGCCTGGTTCTCGTCGATGTCGGTCGGCCACTGCGCAGGCTGTGCATTCGAGATCAGTGCCTCGTATTCGTGCACCGTGTAGCCGGGCACTGATGCAGGCACCTCACCCTTGCCGTCGTTCATGAAGACGAGGTGCTTCACCGTGGTGAAGGTCGACAGCAGCGGCTCGATCAGCGGGTAGATCGAGGTGTCGATGAAGATCACCTCGTCCTCGGCGTGGTTCACGATGTAGGTGAGCTGCTCGGGAAACAACCGGATGTTCAGCGTGTGAGCGACACGGCCGCTGCACGGCGCGGCGAAATACAGCTCGAGATGGCGCTGGGTGTTCCATGCGAAGGTCGCGACACGGCCGTGCTTGCTGATGCCGAGCTGGTCGAACACCGTGGCGAGCCTGCGCGTGCGGTCGGCCCACACGCCGTACGTGGTGCGCTCGACACCGGTCGCGGTCGCCGTGATGATGCTCTTCTCCGGGTGGTACTTCTCGGCGCGGTCGAACAGGTAGTTGATGGTCAATTGGGTCGGCTGCATCAAGCCCTTCATGGTGTCCCCCTCTGGTCCGGTGGCCGGGCCACTCGTGCGAAAACCGTAGCAACTCGCCGATGCTTCACGAAAGGCCGGAGCCGATACCGTGTCCGAGTGCGCAAACTGCTGCTGATCTTCACCACGTTCCTGTTCACGATCGGAACCATCGGCACCAACATCGGCCCGGCCCTCGTCGACGAGCGGCCGTTGCTCGTGCTCATCCTCAGTTCCCGCAACCGCAACCTGCTCGGGTCGGTGCCCTTCATCGACGCGTTCCCCTTCTTTGCCGTCGGGTTCGTGCGCCTGCTCGTTGCCGGAACCGCCCTGTTCTTCGTGGGGCGCCTGTTCGGCGAACGGGCACTGCGCTGGACCGAATCTCAGGTCGGCGAGATGCCCCGCATCTACAGAGCCACCGAGGCATTCGCCGTGCGCGGCGGGTGGGCGGCGGTGTTCCTGATGCCCGGCTCGAACATCGTGTGCCTCCTGGCAGGACACCTGAAGATCGCGACCCGCACCTATTTCACTGCGTTGGTCAGCGGCATTGTCGTGCGGCTCGTCGTCATGTGGTACGGCGGCAAGGCCTTCGAGGAGGAAATCCGCTCGTTCCTCGGCTGGATCGACCGGTACCAGTGGTGGGTGGTCGGCGGCCTGTTCGCCATCACCGCCTTCCAGGGCTCGCGCAGGAAGTCGCCCGGCGCACCCGAAGCATGAGGGGCATCTTCCCCTAGGCTCTGCGCCATGGCTCAGACATCATTCGGCGGCACGCCCGTCAACACAGTCGGCGATCTTCCGGCACCCGGACAATCGCTCCCCTCTTTCACCCTCACTGCGGCGAACCTGCAGGACTTCAGCAACGCTGACGTCTCCGGCAAGCGCGTCGTGTTCAACATCTTCCCCAGTGTCGACACCCCCACGTGCGCACAGAGCGTGCGCCGCTTCAACGAGATCGCATCGTCGCTCGACAACACGGTGGTCTACTGCGTGTCGAACGACCTGCCCTTCGCCCAGGGCCGCTTCTGCGGTTCCGAGGGGCTCGGCAACGTGCAGAACGCATCGGGATTCCGCGGTGGCTTCGGCAACGCGTTCGGCGTGCTGCTGAACGAGGGCGCATTCAACGGTCTTCTCGCCCGCGCGGTCGTGGTGGCCGACGAGAACGGCAACGTGCTGCACACCGAACTGGTGTCCGACATCGCGAACGAACCGAACTACGACGCAGCCATCAACGCGCTGAAGTAACAGTCGTCACTGACTCTCACGAGAGCCCGTCCCTTCTGGGGGCGGGCTCTTTTGCGTCACAGCAAAGAATCGATGCCCATCGTGAGACGCTGCGGAAGGCCCGCGACCTGACGGCACGCCAGCACGACGCCGGGCATGAAACTCACTCGGTCGTTGCTGTCGTGACGCACCACGAGGGTCTGGCCGGCTGTGCCGAGAATGACCTCTTGTGACGCGGTCATGCCGACCATGCGCACTCCGTGCACGTGAATGCCGCCCGGGCCGACACCGCCGCGCGCACCGGGAATCACTTCATGCTTCGTGGGGTCTGCGGCCCACTGAGAACTCGCCGCCGCCATGCGCTGAGCGGTGGCCATCGCGGTGCCGCTCGGCGCATCGGCCTTTGCGTTGTGGTGGAACTCGATGATCTCTGCGGTCTCGAAGTACGGCGCGGCCTGCTCGGCGAACTTCATCATCAGCACCGCACCGATTGCGAAGTTGGCCGCGATCAGGCAGTTGCTGCCCGTGAAGGCCCTGCCGAACGACTGGATGTCGTCGTCGGAGAACCCGGTGGTGCCCACGACTGCGTGCATTCCGTGCAGGGCCAGCCACGGAAGTGTCGTGCGTGCCGCGTCGGCGACGGTGAAGTCGACCACCACCTCGCAATTCGCCTCGGCGAGAGCCTTGAGGTCAGAAGCAACAGTGACGCCGTGAACGACACCGCCGCCGCCGACAACGTCGACGGCGGCGGCAAGTTGAAGTCCGTCTGCGGCCGCAACGGCGTCACACACCGTGGAACCCATGCGGCCTGCGGCCCCGACGACACCCACTCGAATCATGGGAATCACCGTAGCCGTTGTGCGCAGTTAGCGGCGGCGACGATTTCTGTCGCCGCGGTCGGAACGTGAATCGGGTCCGAGATCACCCAGTTCCGAACGCAGCTCGTTCTCGAATTCGTCCTCGAACGACACTTCCTTCGGCCCGTCGTTGCGGGCGCCACGGTCGCTCGAACCACGGTCGTCACGGTCACGCGAACCGCGGTCGTCACGGTCACGACCTCCGCGGTCACGGTCGCGTCCGCCGCGATCACGGTCACGGCCACCACGGTCGTCGCGGTCGCGACGCTCACGGCGTTCGCCGCCACCACCGCCACCACCACCGGGGATGTCGTTGCCGTCGTCGTCGACCGGGGTGAGGCTGACCTTGCCCTTGTCGTCGATGTCATCGACACGAACACGGATCTCGTCACCGAGGCTCAGGACGTCTTCGACGTTGTTCACCCGCTGGCCGTTGCCGAGCTTCGAGATGTGCACGAGGCCGTCGCGGCCGGGAAGGATGTTGACGAACGCACCGAACTTCGTCGTGCTGACGACGCGACCGACGTAGATCGCGTTGAGCTCGGCGGTCGGCGGGTCGACGATCGCAAGGATGCGGTCGCGGGCCTCTTCCACACGGAAGCTGTCGGGCGACCCGATGGTGACGATGCCGACTGCACCGTCGTCGTCGACTGCGATGTCGGCACCGGTCTCCTGCTGGATGGTGTTGATGACCTTGCCCTTGGGTCC
>CAYRUT010000052.1:0-10136 GCA_964427545.1 uncultured Bifidobacterium sp.
TCAGAACCCCACTGGGCCACCGGGTGAAACGCTTATTGGAATGCTTCACTGCCGGCGATGACCACATTGAGAACGCACGAGTGGTCACCGTCTGGGCATAGGCAAACGCCGCGGCGGCTGCCGCGGTCGTCATGAATGCAGAGGTGATCTCGTTACGCATATCGGCGTCTAGGAAACCACTTCGACACGCCATCGTCAACCCATTTAGCGAAACCCAATGTTTCCAAGGGTTTGAGTGCTGCGGATAGGGTTGCCCCGTGACATTTCGACCGTCTGCACTCTCGTTCGAAATGGTTCCCCGGACAGGATCCGGTCGCGAATTCACCACCCAACGTCGCGTGCGGCTCGGGGATGCGACCCCCAACGGCCGTTTGAGGCTCGATGCGGTTGCCCGTTACCTGCAGGACGTCTCGAACGACGACACCCGTGATGCCGACTGGAGCGACCCGCACTGGTGGGTCGTGCGGCGCACCGTCGTCGACGTGCACGAGTTCCCCGCGTACCTGCAGGAGATCACGCTGACCACGTGGTGCGGCGGCATCGGTTCGCACTGGGCAGAGCGTCGCACACAGATTCGGTCACTCGACGGTGGCGTTCTCGTCGACGCCGCAGCCCTCTGGGTGCACGTCGACAGGGAGACGCTGCAACCGAGCCGGGTACCTGACGACGTCGTCGGCATTCTCACCGACTCTGCCGACGGCCGTTCGGTGGGTGCGAGGTTGCTGCTGCGCCAGAAAGACTTCGCCCCGCAGGTGGACGAGGCTCCGTGGGTGCTGCGCTTCTCCGATTTCGATGCTGTCGGCCACATGAACAACGCGGCGTACTGGGAGATGGTCGAGGAGTTCCTTGCCGGCCGGCGCGATGTTCGTGCGCCACTGCGCGCCGTCGTGGAACACGTGGTGCAGGTCGAGCAGGGCCAGAACCCCGTGCGACGCATGTCGAGGGACCCTGACGACCTCGAACTGAACCTCTGCGTGGGCGACACCGTTCACGCCGCCATGTGGTGCGGAAGGGTCTCCTAGCCGCGCAGCACGTACTCGAAGGCCTCGCCCGACTCGATGCGCTCGAAATCGCCCAGCAGGCGCAGGTGCTCGAGATGTGCAAACGCCTCGCTGTCGGCCATCGAGCCCTGTGCGCGAGGGGAGAACAGGTGAGTGGAGAACTCCATCACCGTCGCCGGCCGCCCGAGTGATGCGCTCGTGTCACGCAGTTTCTGCAGTCGTTCTGCATGGTGTTCCTTGATGCTGGCCACCCGTTCCCCGACGTTCGTGAACGGGGTGCCGTGGGCAGGCAGTGCAATCGAGATGTCGTGGGCAAACCGGCCGACCTTGTCGAGCGAGTCGAAGAACAGGGTGAGGGGGTCGCCGTGGCCGGTGAGACCACTGATGTGCGGGGTGATGTTCGGCAGCACGTGGTCGCCGCTCAGCAAGGTGCCCGTCTCGGGGTCAAAAAGACAGAGGTGGTCGTGGGTGTGGCCCGGGGTGTGCACGGCCATCCACTCGCGCCGCGCGAACGACATGCGGTCGGTCTCGTTGAGCCTGATCGACGGTCGTGGCACACGCATCAATCTCGGGAAACGACGCGCGACGCGCATCTTGACCTTTCGCTGCCAGGGCATGTCCATGCCCGGTCCTCCCCACGGGGTGGAGTCGAACGGGCTGCGCATCATCATTGCGAGTTCTTCTGCATCGACGTCGGGCGGCTCGGTCGGGTCGAAGAATGTGCGGAACAGTCGGTGCGTGATGATGTCGGCGCCCGACTCGCTGCGCAGACGTTCTGCACCGCCGTAGTGGTCGGGATGGCTGTGCGTGACGATCACCGAATGAACCCTTGCGACGGGCACGCCGAGCTGGCCGAGACGCTGGAGAACCGCGCTCCACGATTCCTTGGTGGGGAGACCGGGGTCGACCACGGCAACGCCACGCTCGTCTTCCATCACGTACATGTTGACGTGACCGAGGCCGGTGATGTTCGCGGGCAACTGTGTCCGGTACACACCGGGTGCGACTTCGGTGATCTCGTCGGTCGCCTGCATCTGCTCGGACTTGAGCGGTCGCGGTGATTCGGCGGTCATTTCTTCTTCTCGTCTGACGCACGGAAGACGTGTTCGCGGTAGTACCGCAACTCGGCGACACTGTCGCGCACGTCGTCCATCGCCCGGTGGCTCGTGCCCTCTGACTTCGGCCGTGAGTGCTCGAGGCCCGGGTTCCAGCGCTTCACGAGTTCTTTCACCGTCGAGACGTCGACGCACCGGTAGTGCAGCCAGTTCTCGATGTCGGGCATGTACCTGGCGAGGAAAGACCGGTCGGTACGGATCGAGTTGCCGCACAGCGGGATCTTCCTCGGCTCGGGGCTGTGGACCTTGATGAAGTCGAGGGTCTGGCGCATCGCATCGTCGAGGGTCACCGTGGAGGTCTTGATGAGGTCGAGCAGCCCCGACTTCGTGTGCATGTCGGTGACGAAATCATCCATGTGCGACAGAACGTCGTCGGGCTGGAAGACGACGAGGTCCGGCCCCTCGGCGATGATGTTGAGGTCGTCGTCGGTGACAAGGGTTGCGATCTCGACGATGGTGTGGATCTCGGTGTCGAGACCGGTCATCTCCAGGTCCATCCAGATCAGCACGGTCTCTCCCTCACTCGTCCAAATCTAGTGGTGCACCTCGTGTGCCGCGTGGTCGGCGTGGCAGGCTGAACGGGTTGCAGAGGGGGCAGACATGGCGACACTCGACACCGGACAGGAAGATCTCATCGGCCGCATCGAAGGGAACGTGGCGATACTTTCTTTCAATCGACCCAATGTGCGCAATGCACTCTCCGAGGGTGTCTATGCGGGTTTCGAGACTGCGTTGCCCGTTGTGGCGTCTCATCCGGACGTGCGGGTGTTGATGATCACCGGCGAGGACGGCGCGTTCTGCTCGGGCGGTGATGTGAAGGGAATGAACGCATCGCACCGGGGCAACACATCGTCGTCACCGGTGAACGTCGAGGAACGTGTGAACGGACTGCGGCACCGGCAGAACCTGGTGAGTGCCGCACTGAGGAAACTGCCCCAGCCCGTGGTCGCCGCACTGCCGGGCGCGGCGGCAGGTGCCGGACTCTCCATTGCACTCGCCGCCGACCTGCGCATCGCGGCCGAGAGGGCGATCATCATGACGGCCTTTGCGAACGTGGGAGCCAGTGGCGACTTCGGTACCTCATGGTTTCTCCCGCGTCTCGTCGGTGAGGCCAAGGCAAAAGAACTCCTGTTCACGTCTCCGCGTCTCTCTGCACGCGAGGCGAAAGACCTCGGCATCGTCAATGTGGTGCTTCCCGATGACGACTTTGCTGCATCTGCGTTGGAGTGGTGCAGGTCGTTGGCCCGGCGTGCACCCATCGCGTTGCGCTACATGAAGGAGAACGTGAACAGAGCCGGCGACGTCTCTCTGCAGGCGGCACTCGATGCAGAAGCGACGGCGATGGTGAGGACCATGTCGACTGCGGACCACCGCGAGGCGGCGGCAGCCTTCGTCGAGAAACGGGCCCCCGAGTTCAGGGGAACGTAGTCACGACGGCTCGCGCGGCAGACCCAATGCGCGTTCACCGATGGTGTTCTTCTGTATCTCGTCGGTGCCCCCGCCGAGCGACATGCGTGGTGAGTTCAGCACGTGGTACATCCAGAACCGTGACGATGCATCGTCGTGCTCGTGGGCCGCTGCACCTGCCATCGCCATCCGCGCGGCGAGTGAGGCGACGAAACGTGCCTGTCTGGTGCGCCACAGTTTGCCGACGCTCGGGTGAACCGTGCGTCGACCCAGCCAGTCCATGATTCGCTCGCCGGTGTAGGCGACGGCAAGCTGCTGGCGGATCGTCGCATCGGTGTGTCTGCCGGTCGAGGCGGCGAGGTCAGCGACGAAATGAAACGGCACTGCTGCCGACCCGGTGGCCTCTCGTTTCTCGTCGGCACCGACGCGACCGAGCGAACTGCGTTCGTGGGCGAGCAGGCCGGTCGCGGCACGCCAGCCGTCGTTGACCTCGCCGACGACCCAGTCGCGCGGCACGCGGGCATCGGTGAAGAACACCTCGTTGAATTCGGCCTCGCCCGTCATCTGGCGCAACGGTCTCACCTCGACACCCGGTTGGTTCATGGGAACGAGCAGCATCGAGATGCCGCGGTGCCGCGGTTCGTCGCCGGTGCGCGCGAGAAGAACGCCCATGTCGCTGAGGTGTGCACCCGATGTCCACACCTTCTGGCCGTTGACCACCCACTCGTCGCCGTCGAGAACCGCGGTCGTGCGAAGCGAGGCAAGGTCGCTGCCTGCCTCGGGTTCGGAATACAGCTGGCACCAGATCTCGTCGGCCCGCAGCGCCGCCGGAACGAACCGCTTCTTCAGTTCGTCGGTGCCGTACTGCAGGATGATCGGCACGGCCATGTTGAGACCGATGCCGAGGGTGCTCTCTTCCTTCGGCAGACGACCGTGGGCAAGTTCCTGGAACCTGCGCGCCCCCTGGGGCACGTCGGTGCGCCCGCCGTAGGCCTCGGGGATACCGAATCCGGCGAGCCGGTGGGCGACGAGATGCTGTCGGTACGCGCGGACGCGGCCGGTGGGGTGGTGGGGTGCCCGGGCCATGGCGTCGGGAAGCGTCGCAAAGAACCGTTCTACTTCGCTCTCGAAATCATCTGCCACGCCAGTTGCCTCCCGCATGTGGGGTCAAGACTATGCCTTCACTACAGTCGATTTTGCATGGCAGACACGCAGTCTTCTCGACCTCTCGACGGCATCAGAGTGCTCGACTTCACCCGTGTGCTCTCCGGCCCTCACTGCACGAGGATGCTGTCGGATCTCGGCGCAGACGTGATCAAGGTCGAACCACCCGAGGGCGACCTGACGCGGTTCGCGTTCCCGCGCGTCGGTTCGATGTCGACCTATTTCGCACAACAGAACGTCGGCAAACGCAACATCTCCCTCGATCTGAAGAAACCCGAAGCCGTCGAGATCATCAAGCGGATCGCGGTGCACTGTGATGTGGTCGTCGAGAACTACCGCGGCGGGGTGATGGAGAAACTCGGTCTCGGGTGGTCGACCCTGTCGGCGGTCAACCCTCGGTTGATCTACGCAGCAATCAGCGGGTACGGGAACACCGGGCCATGGAGCCATCGCCGTGCGTATGCCACGGTGGTCAACGCCGAAACCGGGATGACCGGTCTGCAGGCGAGGGCACGCGGAGGTGAGATGTCGAATGACCCTCACAGTCACGCCGACGTGTACACCGGGATGGAATGTGCCGCCGCGGTTCTCGCCGCCCTGTTCCAACGCGAGCGCACCGGCACCGGACAGTACGTCGACGTCTCCATGGCCCAGACGATGCTGTACGTGAACGAACACGTGCAGAACGAACTCTTCGAGAGCGAAGTGCCTGCCGACCAGATCCGCTCGTTCCAGCCGGGCGACTACCCGATCCTGCAGACGGGCGACGGTACGCATGTCGTGGTCAGCGGACACCCGGCCGAACGCGGCACGTTCGACCTGTTCGTGTCCGCGATGAAGAAGCCCGAACTGATGAACGACCCGCGTTTCGCCGATGTGGGGTCACGACTGCGGAATTTCGGGGAACTGCGTGTGATCATCCGCGAGTGGGCCCGTTCGATCGCGACGGCGCAGGAGATCGAGGATGTGATGGCAGAGGCGGGGCTCGCGATGGGCGTCGTGCGCACCATGCCCGAACTCGCGGACACCGAGTGGGCTCACGACCGCAACGCCGTCATCTCTGTCGACGACCGCAGCGGCTCCACGTTCCGGGTGCCGAATGCACCGTGGGTCTTCTCGGCGGCCGACACCTCGACGCGCGGAATCCCCAAGTTCAGGGGCGAAGACAACGAAGACGTGCTGACGACGTTCGCAGACCTGACGGCCGACGAGGTGCGTGCCCTCACAGAGCAGGGCGTGCTCTCGATCCGGTTGCCGCGCGCAGACCGCTGATCAGCGGCCTGAATGGCCGAAGCCACCACCGCGGTCGTTCGCGTCGAGTGACTCGACCTCGACCCACGTCACGTCTTCCACCTTCTGGATGACGAGCTGGGCGATACGGTCTCCCCGGTGCACGTGGTACGGCCGCGTTGCGTCGGTGTTCAACAGCACCACCTTCAGTTCCCCGCGGTAGTGCGAGTCGATGAGACCCGGTGCGTTGACGACACTGATGCCGTTGTGCAGGGCGAGCCCGCTGCGAGGGAGAACGAAGCCTGCGTACCCGACCGGGATGGCAACGGCAATGCCCGTCGGCATCAGAACGCGACCACCGTTGGCCGCCAGCACCGCGTCTTCGCGTGCGTGCAGGTCGACACCGGCATCACCATCGTGTGCCTGTTGCGGCAGTGGCAACTGCGGATCGAGCCGCTGTACCGAGATCTCAGGCATCTGTGTGCGGTCCCGTGGTGAACGACACGGTCACAGCAGAATCTCTGCGTACGACTCGAGAATGTGCGCCGGACCCCCGACCAGGAACGTGGTGATGCACGTGTCACGCCATTTTGCTGCTTCTTCCTTGATCTTTGCCGGCGGGCCGACGAGTGCGACGTCTTCGACCATCGACAACGGGATCGCGGCGGCGGCCTCGGCCTTCTTGCCGGCCAGGTAGAGGTCCTGCACCTTCAGTGCGACGTCTTCGTAGCCCATGCGTGCGAACACCTCGAAGTGGAAGTTCGCACCCCGGGCACCCATGCCGCCTGCATACAACGCGAGGAACGGCCGCACCATGTCGGCGCACTTCTCGACGTCGTCGCCGGGAACCACGGTGAGAACCGCAGCCACCTCGAAACGGTCGGCCTTGTCGGTCTCGCCGCTCTTTGCGAAACCACTGTCGAGGCACTCGCGGTAGTACGCATCTTCTTTCGGGCTGAAGAACAACGGCAACCACCCGTCGCAGATCTCTGCCGACAGAGCGACGTTCTTCGGGCCCTCCGCGCCGAGGAAGATCGGGATGTCGGTGCGCCGCGGGTGAATCGTGCTCTTCAACGGCTTGCCGAGACCGGTGCCGCCCTTGAACGGCATGTCGTAGAACTCGCCGTGGAAGTCGACCGGTTCGCGCCGGGCGATGATCTGGCGAACTATGTCGACGTACTCGCGAGTGCGGGCCAGGGGCTTAGGGTACGGCTGGCCGTACCAACCCTCGACCACCTGCGGGCCCGACGCACCGAGTCCGAGGATGAAGCGTCCGTCGCTGAGATGGTCCATGGTCATTGCGGCCATGGCGGTCGCAGCGGGGGTGCGCGCGCTCATCTGCACGATCGACGTGCCGAGACGCACGTTCTGTGTGTGCGAACCCCACCACGCGAGGGGGGTCAGTGAGTCACTGCCGTATGCCTCGGCGGTCCACACACTGTCGAAGCCGAGCCGGTCGGCCTCCTTGATGGCCTCGAGCGCTCCCTGGGGCGGCCCGCTTCCCCAGTAGCCCGTGTTGTATCCGAGTTTGACCGATGCATTTGCCATGCGGGAACTCTATTCCCACACGGCAAACCTGAAGAAAGTCAGGCGAGGGTGACCCCGAGGTGGCGCAACGCAATGGCCGAATAGACGGCGGTGCCGCGGCGCATGTAGTCCTCGGCATAGATCGCACGGTTGCTGTGGTTCGGCGCGGCCTTCATGATGTCCATTCCCTCGGGCATGAGACCGAGGAACATCATCGAACCCTGCACACGGTTCAACACGTAACTGAAGTCTTCGGCGCCCATCACCGGGTTGTCCATGATGCGCACGTTGCGGTCACCGGAAACAGCTGTCGACACGTCGGCGGCGAACGACGCGAAGTCGTTGTCGTTGACGGTGACGTCGTACCCGATGTGCAGGTCGATCTCCACCTCGAGACCGTGTGCCGCGACGATGCCCTCTGCGACTCGCCTGATTCCGTCGTGGATCAGCGAGCGGGTCCGCTCGCTGACGGCGCGGATGGTGCCGTTGATCATTGCGGTCTCGGGAATCACGTTGCTCGTTGTGCCCGTGTGTATCTGCGTGACGGTGATGACACCCGGGTCGAACACATCGATGCGGCGCGTGACGAGGGTCTGCAGCGCCTGCACGATCTCGCACGCGACCGGAACGGGGTCGAGAGTGAAGTGAGGAGCGCTTCCGTGCCCGCCGCGACCTTTCAGCGTGAGCGTGAACGCGTCACTCGAGGCCATGATGGTGCCGCCCTTGACGCCGAGAAAACCGCCGGGAATGTTCGAGGCGGCGTGAATCGCGAACGCACCCGTGACGGGTGATTCGGTGCCGACATCGAGCAGGCCTTCGTTCAGCATCTCGCTCGCGCCGTTGTAGCCCTCTTCGCCCGGCTGGAACATGAACAACACCCGACCTGGAATGTCTGCCTTTCGCGACGAGAGAATCTTCGCGGCTCCGACGAGCATCGAAGTGTGGGTGTCGTGACCGCAGGCGTGCATGACGTTCTCGACCTGTGACTTGAACGGCACATCGGTGTCTTCGGGCATCGGGAGTGCGTCCATGTCGGCGCGCAGAAGAACAGTCGGCCCGGGTCTGTCGCCGGTGAGCATCGCGGCGATTCCGCTGGTGGTCTCGTGCAGTGTGATGTCGAGGGGCAGGCCCTCGAGCGCCTCGAGAACTCGCTCACGTGTGCGAGGGAGATGGTTGCTGACCTCGGGCCAGCGGTGGAGATCGCGTCGCAAGTCGACCATGTCGTCGAACACGTCATTTGCCTGTTCGAGCAGACCGACCGGATTTCCGTGCTGGTCCCTCGCGTCGTCGGTGGACAGGGTGTTTTTGCTCATGCCCAATGGTAGGCAGAACTTCGTGGCGGAACCGACGGTGAACCCCCAGAACTCACCAGAAGAGTTGGTGGAAGAGGTCGATCACGACGGAACCGTTCTGCGCTTGGTGACACGGGCCGACATGAGGGCACAGCGTCTGAGACACCGTTCGGTGTTCATTGCCGTTGTGTCGTCGCACGGCGAACTGCTGGTGCACCAGCGATCGATGAGCAAAGACATCTGGCCCGGCTGGTGGGACATCGCAGTCGGCGGCGTGGTGGCACCCGGCGAGGATTTCGGGGCTGCCGCGCGCAGGGAACTCGCCGAGGAGGTCGGGCTCACACAGTGTTCTCTCGGGTTCCTCGGTTCCGGGGCATACGAAGACGACTCGGTCAGGCTCTCTGCCTGGTGCTACCTCTGTCGCAGCGACGGCCCGTTCGAGTTCTCCGACGGCGAGGTTGTCCGCACCGAGTGGGTTGCACCCGACCGAATCGGCGAATGGCTGGGAACCCACCGGGTGTTGCCCGACAGCGTTGCCCTCGTACTGCCGAGAATTCTGGGTGAGGGGTTGCACCGGGCGGGCTTAGGCTTGCCGACGTGATCAAAGTCGAATTCACCATCGAGCCGTTCGAGACGGGTGAGCCGCCGCAACGCGTCACCCGCGCCGTGGCGGCCGTCGAGGCTCTGGGAATCCCGGTCGAGATCGGCGTGTTCGGCTCGTCGTTCGTGACCGATGCAGACAAGGTGGGCCCCGCACTGAACGCGCTTGTGGCCGTCGCCTACGAGAACGGTGCGACGCACATCACGATCGACACGGAAGTGATGCCGTAGTGACCCCCGATCAACACCCGTTGTTGACGGCAGTGAGGCCGATCCTCGAGGCCGTGGGCGCACAGATCGTCTCGGTCGACGACGCACGCATCAGCGACATGGCACTCGAGTGGGAGGGTGAGATCATCGCCGCTGTGCGCCTGCCGAAGCTGTACGGCGCACTCGACCGTTTGATCGAACAGGTGGAGAAAGAACTCGGCTCGCCGCTGCCTAATCTGTCGCGGACAGAGAAACAGCTCGCGGTGAAACTTCTCGACCAGCGCGGTGCGTTCATTCTCCGTCGCGCAGTCGAGGATGTCGCCGACGCCATGGGAGTGTCACGGATCACCGTGTACAACTATCTCAATGCCCTGCACCGCTAGCACGTCAATCTGCAGCCGAATGTTGGTGTCGTCGCTTATTACCGATATTTTGGACGGTATGACTCAAAAGGAAGCATTCGTGTCCAGGTTCAATTGACCGCTCAGAGCGGTCTCTCGAACAGGAGACACAATGAAAAAGAAGCACTTTGCGGACGACTACTGCCCGCAGCGTGAGAAGGTCCTGGATCTTTCGCGTTCCGTGATGTC
>CAYRUT010000053.1:0-10025 GCA_964427545.1 uncultured Bifidobacterium sp.
CGGGACTAGGCGCCGGGCGTCTTTGCGATCTCGGCGAGGAACTCGTCGTTGGTGCCGAAGGTCTTCAGGCGGTCCATCAGCATTTCCAGGCCCGGAGCGGGGTTCCCGTCCTGGGCGAGGCCGCTGAGCACCCTGCGGAGCTTCCACACCAGCTGCAGTTGCTTGCGCTCGAAGAGCAGTTCCTCGTGGCGGGTGCTCGAGGCGTCGACGTCGATGGCAGGGAACACACGTCGCTCGGCGATGCGCCGGTCGAGGCGCAGCTCCATGTTGCCGGTGCCCTTGAACTCCTCGAAGATCGCCTCGTCCATGCGGCTGTTGGTCTCGACCAGAGCAGTCGCGAGGATCGTGAGCGAGCCGCCTTCCTCCACGTTGCGTGCCGCACCGAAGAACTTCTTCGGCGGGTACAACGCACCTGCGTCGATACCGCCCGACATGATGCGGCCGCTCGCGGGAGCCGCGAGGTTGTAGGCACGGGAGAGACGCGTGATGCCGTCGAGAATGATGACGACGTCCTCGCCCATCTCGACCATTCGCTTCGCCTTCTCGATGGTCATCTCGGCGATGTGGGTGTGCTCGTCTGACGGCCGGTCGAAGGTCGATGCGATCACCTCGCCGCGGACCGTGCGGCGCATGTCGGTGACTTCCTCCGGGCGCTCGTCGATCAACAACACGATCAACTTCACCTCGGGGTTGTTCTTCTCGATCGACGATGCGATGGTCTTCATCACCGTCGTCTTGCCCGCCTTTGGCGGCGACACGATGAGACCGCGCTGGCCCTTCCCGATCGGGGCAATGAGGTCGATGATGCGCGCCGTCATGTTCGTGGGGTCGCGTGGGTCTTCCATGCGAAGCTTGTGGTCGGGGAACAACGGCGTGAGGTCCTCGAAACGCGGACGGTTCTTCGCCTTGTCGGGGTCCTGGCCGTTCACGGTGTGAATCTCGAGCATCGCCGGGTTCTTCTCGTTGCGACCGGCCGGGCGCGACATGCCCGTGACATGGTCGCCCTTCCGCAGGCCGAACTGACGGGTCAACTTCACGGGGATGTACGCATCGTTGCGGGTGGGCTGGTAGCCACCCACACGCAGGAAGCCGTAGCCCTCGTCCCGCAGGTCGAGATAACCCTCGACCTTGACGGGGTCCATGTTGACCGGCTCGCTCTGGTCGCCACCGTCGAAACGATCATCACCCTGTGGCCCTTCGTCGCGACCGTTGCGCCCGCGACGACGGCGGCGGCGGCTGTTGCGGCCACCCTCTTCCCAGTCTCCGCCCTGCTGACGGTTCTGGTTCTGTCCCTGCTGACGGTTCTGGTTCTGCTGTCCCTGTCCTTGCTGGCGGGGTCCGCGGTCGCCACGGTCTCCACGGTCTCCGCGGTCGTTGCGTTGACCACCACCGGCGGTCTTCAACTTGTCGAGGCGGCCTTCGTGCTGGGCGAGTTCGATCTCCCACTCTGCGAGCGGTTCTCCATCGTCGCCGAGGTACACGATCGGTTCTTTCGATGTCTTCCTGGGGGCCTCGTCGCCGTCGCCGTCGCCGTCACCTTCGTCGTCGGCAGTGTCGCTGTCGTCGTTCCGGGTGGGCTTCGCCTTCGACTTTGCGGGTGCGGCACCGACACCGGTCTTTTCGAGAATCTTCTCGACGAGCACTGCCTTGGTGGCACGTGCGGGGGCCTTCACGCCGAGGGCCTCGGCAATGGCCAACAATTGGTCCTTGTCTTTGGATTCGAGTGCGGACTTCTCAAGGGCTTCTGCAGCCATGATTTCCTGCTTTCCTGCGGTCTTTTCTTGACCGAATGAGGGGCTGTGCGCCATGCACCGGAGCGCTGAACGCGTTGGGGAATCTCGACCCCCCTCTACGAGGGCGGGGAGAACTCGGACAACCGAGCGACCCTCACCCTAGCCCCGATCCCCCTCATTGGCAACGACCGCGCCCCGAATCCCACGCCATTCGCCTTCGGTATCCCGGCCCTCGCCACCCACAACCGCAAATAAGTAGTTTCTACAAATATTGACACAGGCTGCTGTCACACTCGGTCTCCCCCACAAAAAGGAGACAAAATGCTGACACCGCTGGTCCGATCGATTATGCGCATCTTCTACAACGCCGACTACGGCGCGAGCAACTACGAGTTCGACACCACCCGCAAGGCGATCGACATCGCCCAGTCGCTCGTCAACGACCCGATCACCCCCGTGGCTATCTCCGACCCGTCGTTTCTCTATGCGCTGGCCGAGGAAGTCATCTCGCAGATCCACACCGAGCAGTACGTCGCAGCGGTGAAGACCGGCCGACCACGGCAACTCGCCCAGTCGAGTTCTTTCACATGGGACCCGGGCATCTACACAATGGCGCGGGCCCATGTCGCAGGAATGATCGCGGCAACCCAGGACGCACTCACCAACAAGTGCTGCGCGGGCAGTCTCAGCTCGGGCATGCACCACGCGGCACACGAAAGAGGCGCGGGATACTGCACCTTCAACGGTCTGGCAGCGGCAATGCTCGTCGCCCGGCAACTCGGGGCGCGACGGATCCTCTGCCTCGACCTCGATGCACATGCGGGCGGCGGCACGTGGGACATCATGCGACGCATGTTCGACAACGATGTCGTGCAGGTAGACGTCACGGTGTCTGCGTTCGACACCTGGACCCCCGAAGGCGAGAGTCGACTCGACATCGTGTCACCCGGCGACTACCGCACAGCGGTAGAGAGAGCTCTCGGTTACGCGTCGACTCTCGAGAAATTCGACTTCATCGTCTACAACGCCGGGGTCGACATCCGCAACAGCGGCGTGTCGGAGAGTGATCTCGTCGCGCGCGAGGACATGGTGCGTGCATTCGTCGGGGACACCCCGGCGATCTTCGGTCTCGCGGGTGGCTACACCTGGGGCCGCTACACGATCGACGACGTCGTCGGGTGGCACCGTCTCACGATCTCACGCTGGGCACAGGGGTCCTGAACAACGTCCTGTTCGGCGCCAGATTCAACATGCGTACCTCCTGCCGGTCGGCAAGAAAGTGCCAGTCGCGCGAGCAGGTTCGTGAGGTTCTGCCGCCCGGCCAGTTCACTTCGATGCTCCATCCACCGCCGCACTCCGGGCACCGGTAACGAGGGCCGTTGGTCACCCCGCGCAACCTGCCGAGACCGGCCACCACCGTGACCCCGGCCTCGACGGAACCGTCGGGGTTCACCGGAAAGTCCGTCGGCCAGCCGTTCTCGGTCTGGCGCAACTCGTGCAGATGGCGGGCAAGTTCAGTGAGAACCCCCGACCGTGCATAAGCGTCGAAGACACCCTCGTTGAAACGGTCGGCCCGAACGATGCGGGTCATGTGCTTCCATGCCATCTCGTCGTTCAGGTTCTGAACCATGGCCTTGGTCAACATCGGGGCTTCCCACTGTGTCCAGGGGAAGGGCCGAACGAGCCCGGCCGCACCGATCGCCATGTGGAACCGGAACAACAAGCCGTCAGTCGGCCCCTCGCGGCGCTTCAGCCGCTCGTCGATCGCGGCCTCGAAATCGATGGCGAACGACAGGGCCCGCAGACGGGCCCACCTGTCGTTCATGACGTAATCGGGGATGTAGTGGACCATTTCGGGGCTCCTTCGGTTGGGTGACGGGGCGCAGTATAAGAATTTCAATTTTTCGGGTTTCGGGGTCAATGGCATGACGCAACCCGTTGCCAACAGTGACTTTGGTCAGGGGCAGAGCAATTCGTCGCCATCGATGACATGGTCACCGATGATCTCGCCGCACTCGTCGCAGAACTCGAACAACGCCTCGTCCGACTCATCGTCTGCGACCTCGAACACCGTGGGGAGGGTCGCCGCCGCCCTCGCGTCGGCCTTCCTGCGCCGGCGACCCCGGGTCGCCACCCGGTACACCAGATACCACTTCAAAATTCCCACGTGACGATGCCTCGCTTTTCTCAAATTAAAGTATACTCTACCATTATCACGCTGACGACTTTCCCGCAGAGACCGACTGATACGGTCACACCATGAAGCTCGGCCCAGGTCTCACGTTCTCATGGAAGCGCGCTCTCGGTATCACCGCGGCAAAGCGCAAGATCTCGCGGAAGACGGGCATTCCCCTCACGAGGGCCGGGCGGCGGCAGAAGTGGGGAAAGTTCCTGGGGATGAAGTGAGGCGACTCATCGTGCTCGGCTCGTTGGTGCCGGTGTTGGTTGCCTGCGGGTCGAACGCTCCGTCTGCCGACTACACCGCATTCTGCGCGGTGGCCGCAAGCATGAGAACTGCCGCACAGGATCCTCACGGCGAGGACCCGGCCGCCGTCACCGACCCGGCAGTGATGAAAGAGACATGGTCGAAAGCCGCCACCATCGCCGGGGAACTGCGCGACAAGAGCCCCGCCGAGATCAAGGACGACGTTGCTCTCGTGGTGTCGACGGTGATCGACACCAA
This sequence comes from uncultured Bifidobacterium sp., assembly GCA_964427545.1. Classification (GTDB taxonomy): domain Bacteria; phylum Actinomycetota; class Acidimicrobiia; order Acidimicrobiales; family Ilumatobacteraceae; genus UBA2093. Next base: position 4,417 of record CAYRUT010000053.1, read on the forward strand.
CGATCTTTTCAGCGCACACGACTACGACCTGGTCGAAATCGCCAAGAACGAGGACCTCCGCAAGGAATTCGACGCAATCAGCCGGCGTGAGGGAGTGGCCGAGGCGTCCGACCGTTTCAACGCATTCGTGGAAGACAACTGCGCAGCGTCGTGATGACACACCCATTCCGTACGGTGACAGTGTGAGAGACACCGGGAGGAACCACAGATGACGCCCAGTCGGTTCGGGGGCGGATGCATCGGCTGGACCTTTGCCATCGTGTTCTGGTTCGTTGCCCTCGCTGCACTCACTGTCGTGTTCCCGATCGTCATCATCGGTTGGATCATCATCATCGGCGCTGTTCTCGGCGCCGCCGGGAGCGGGGGCGCATGACCCTGCCCGGCTGGCTCCGATCGTTCCTCAGATTTCCGGCGAAAGGAGCCACCATGGCAAGAGAAAAAGAAAAGCCCGCATGGGTGCCCACCGCAATCACACACCGGGCATTCCAGATCGCGGCAGACGGTCACGCCGACTGCGTGCGCAAGGGCAGCGACATCCCCTATCTCGGGCACCTTCTCGGCGTTGCATCACTCGTCATCGAGGCCGGCGGAACCGAGAACCAGGCGGCAGCTGCACTGTTGCACGACGTGCTGGAAGACACACCTCTGAAGGTCGACGAACTGGCGAACATGCTCGGCGGTGACGACGGTGCGATCGTGGCAGGGATCGTGGCCGGGTGCACCGACACCACCTTTGAACGCAAAGCAGCAATCAAGATCGAACAGGAGAAATGGTCACCCGAGCGAAAGGCTGAGTCGTGGTGGAACGACCGCAAGAAGCCCTACGTCGAGAAACTGGCCACGGCCTCCACCGGGTGTCACCCCTATGTTCTTGTGTCGCTGGCAGACAAGACGTACAACGCAGAGAACACTGCGGCCGACCTGCGCGGTCTCACCGGCGACGATCGCGGTGCGGTGTGGGCGAAATTCAATGTCGGCCTTGAGTACCAGAAGATGTGGTACCGGGGCCTCGTCGATGCGTACACCACCGACAACAAGACCTACACAGACGGCGAACGCGCACTTCTCGACCGCTTCATTGCCGCCGTCGACCAGATGTTCCCCGACTGAGGAGGCACAGCGTGACACCAGCGGAGTACCGCGAGATCATCGACCAGGCGACCGAGAAGGTGATCACGTGGATGGTCGATCACGGCGCGGTCGACACCGGCCCAGCTGACGAACACGATTTCTTCAGTCTGCGGATGCTGTACCTCGACGACCTCGAGTGCTTCATCGGCCATGCCACGTGTGACCCCGCCGAACCCGCCTTGTACGCAACCGACAAGGACTACATCGTCGAGTACGAACACGAGGTACCTCACCACCATCTCGAGATCTCCGCGCTCGTGCCGCTGGTGTCACCCGTCGCTCTCCGCGACCTCGAGGCCATCGTGGCCGACCTGAACCCGGGCGTGGTCGAGAGATACGAATCGGCAGTGCCCATGGCAGAGGACTACGGCGGCAACGAATGCGAGGAGACTTCCGTGGTGCTCGACGAAGACCGGAACACCTGGGTGACCCGTCGGTTTCGTTGCCATGACATCGACGGCGACAGGTTCGACGACATCATGAGCGAGTTCGTCGCGCTCGCGCGGGTCACCTGCAAGAGAATCTGGGAGTGTCCGCCACAATGAACATCGAGATGGGCATCGAACGGTTTCTTCTCGCGCAGGACGGCCAGCATCCCGACCGCAGACTCCAGGCCGACACCTACCCCGATGCGCTCGCAGAGCTGCAGGCCGGGCGCAAGAAGACGCACTGGATGTGGTACGTGTTCCCCCAACGCGAGGGGCTGGGGAGCTCGCCGAGGGCCGTGCACTACGGCATCACCTCGATGAACGAGGTTGTCGACTACCTCAACCACCCCGTCTTGAGGCTCCGGTACCTCGAGAGCAGTCGCCTCGTGCTGGCGCACGCGTCACAACACGCGTCGATCTATGACGGCCTGAGGCACCTGCTCGGAAGCACCGATGCCGGGAAGTTCCGCTCGTCGATCACGCTGTTCGGGGAGGCTGCACGAATCTGCGACTCACTGCAGCTCGCGCAACTAGCCGCAACCTGGGCCGACCTCACGGCGCGGGAACTGCGTGCCTGCCCGGAGACTCTCGATTTCATCGTCGAGTCCCCGCCCTGGTGCCGTTGACACCCCACACGCGCAACCCCGACACACCCCGCTGGCATAATTGTCATAACTACCCAAAAGAAAAGGCAGACATGACCAGCACCGACTTCCCCCTTGATTCACTCGATCTCCCCCGACGCCCGCTCGACCCGCGGTTCTGGTGGCGTGAGGTCTGTTTCGTGACCCCCACCCTCGCGATGAGCGGCGGCGTCTCCCCCAATCACGACATCGCACGCGAGCAGCTGGCCCGTTGGGAGGCTGAGGGCATCACCGACTACATGCCGGTTCACATCGAGTTCCGCGAGCAGGAGTTCATCGAGGCAAACTCGAACATCCGGGTTCACCACATCGGTGTCCACGACGACCTCGGGCAACGTGACCCTCGTTGGTTCGATGAGATCGCCGAGAAGGCACGTGAGATCGAGCAAACCCCGGGCGCTGTCCTCATGGTCACGTGCTGGGTCGGCTGCAATCGTGGTCCGTCGGCGACGTACGCGATTCTCCGAACCCGCGGCTGGGGCTCACTCCCCGCTCTGCGTGCGATCCGTCAGGCCCGACCCATCGCGGCGACAATCTACGCACCCGACGCGGCCGCCTGGTGGGAGGCCCGCAACGGCGGGACCTACGACGACATGAGCAACGCTGCCGACGAGGTGCGGCGTTGGTTCAACCGCAACCCGCTCGATGCTCACTGGGTCATCAGTTCCATCAACGGATACTGACCGGGCGCCTACCGGGCCTCGACGAACGCCTCGACGACGGCGAGATCGTTCGCCAGGCTCGTCGTTCTCTCCGGGAGATCGAACAGACCGGCCAGATGGTCGGGCAACGGTGGCCTGACTCCCGTCGCACGTTCCACCGCGTCGGGGAACTTCGCCGGGTGCGCCGTGGCCAACGTGATCATCGGGACACCGGCTTCGACGTGTTCACGTGCGGCCTTCACACCGACGGCCGTGTGCGGGTCGATCAACATCCCGGTCGATTCGTGCACCGAGCGGATGGTGGCCAGCGTGTCGTGGTCGGTTGCACGTGCCGCGCGGAACGTCGGGGCGATCCACTGCCGGTGTTGGTCGGCTTCGACGGACAGGATGCCCCTGTCACGGAACACCCTCAACTGTTCGGCGGTGAGCCCGCCGTCACGACCGTTCATCTCGAAGAGCAGACGTTCGAAGTTCGATGACACCTGGATGTCCATGCTGGGGCTGAGTGTCGGCTGCACGCCGGTGACGCTCATGGCGAGCGACTCGAAGAACCGCGTGAGGATGTCGTTCTCGTTAGAGGCCACCACGAGATGGCGGACCGGTGCACCCATCTGCTTTGCGATCCAGCCGCTGAGCACATTGCCGAAGTTGCCCGTCGGCACGGTGACGTCGAAGGGGCCGTCGACCCGGCGGGCGATCTCGAAGTAGTAGACCACCTGGGCCATGACCCGTGCCCAGTTGATGCTGTTGACAGCAGACAGGTTGTTGCGTTCGCGGAACGGGGCATCGTTGAACATCGCCTTCACGAGGTCCTGACAGTCGTCAAAGGTGCCGTCGATCGCAACGGTGCGCACGTTCGGTGAGTCGACCGTGGTCATCTGGCGACGTTGCACGTCACTCACACGGCCCTCGGGGTACAGGATCACGATGTCGACGTTCGCGCAGTTCTTCACGCCGTCTATGGCGGCACTGCCGGTGTCACCGCTCGTGGCCCCGACGATGGTGACCCTCTCGTTGCGCTCGGTCAGGATGAAGTCGAAGAGACGTCCGAGCAACTGCAGAGCGACATCCTTGAACGCCAATGTGGGGCCGTGGAACAACTCCATGAGCTGGTGCCCCGGCTCGAGATCGACCAGCGGCACCACGTCAGGGTGACGGAAAGTGGAGTACGCGTCTCGGCAGAGACCGGCCATGACTGCCGGCGACACGGATGCATCGAGATACGGCTCGAACACCGATGCGGCCAGTGCTGCATACGGACCCTCCGGTGTCGATAGCACCTGCGGCCAGGTCTCGGGAACGTAGAGACCGCCGTCGGTGGCGAGACCCGCGAGCACCACATCGGAGAAGGCGAGCACCGGCGCAGCGCCGCGTGTCGAGACGTACTGCATGCGCTACTCGCCGATGACGCGAAGGAGCCCGGAGGCCCGTTTGACCACGGGCGACTTCTTGAACTCGGTGAGACACGCCTGCACATCTGCTTCGCGCGCCAGGTGCGTGATGAACACGAGCCGTGCATCGGCGCCGATTCCCTCTTGTTCTGCGGCGCGGATGCTGACCCCGTGGTTCGCGAACACCCCGGTGATCGCGTGCAGCACGCCGGGCTTGTCCTCGACGTCGAGCCCGATCAGGTACTGCGACGAAGTCTCGTCGATCGCCATGACGGGCACCCGGGCAAACGTTCCGATGGTGCCGTGGGTGCCCTTGCGCAGGTTCACCGCGGCATCGATCACGTCGCCCAGCACGGCCGAGGCCGTCGGGAAACCGCCGGCTCCGCGACCGTAGAACATCAGCGAACCGACTGCGTCGCCCTCGACGAACACTGCGTTGAACGAATCACGCACGCTGGCGAGCGGATGCGTCAGAGGCACCATCGCGGGGTGCACGCGGACGGCAACGGTCGGCGAGTCTCCCGTCTGTTCGGCGATGGCGAGAAGTTTCACCACATAGCCGAGACGACGCGCGATTGCGATGTCTGCGGCAGTCACGCCGCTGATGCCCTCGTGGTAGACGTCGCCCGCCACGACCCGCGCACCGAACGCAATGCTCGCGATGATGGCGGCTTTTGCACCCGCGTCGAAGCCCTCTACGTCGGCCGTCGGGTCACGTTCGGCAAACCCGAGGCGCTGTGCCTCGCTGAGTGCCGCGGAGTACTCGGCCCCCTCGTCGGTCATCTTCGTGAGTATGAAATTGGTTGTGCCGTTGACGATGCCCATCACACGGGTGACCGGCTCGCCGCGCAGCGACTCGCGCAGTGCACGAATGAGGGGAATGCCGCCTGCGACTGCCGCCTCGAACAGCAGGTCGACGCCGACTTCGTCTGACTTTGCCCACAGGTCGTGGCCGACGTTCGCAAGCAGTTCCTTGTTCGCGGTGATGACCGGCTTGCCGTTCTCCAGAGCGGTGGAGATCAGTTCACGCGCAGGTTCGATGCCTCCGATGACCTCGACAATGACGTCGATGGTGGGGTCGTTCACCACGGAGAACGCATCACGCGTGAGCACGCCGTCGGCAAGTGCCACCTCTCGGTCACGGCTCACGTTGCGCACGGCGACCCGTGCCACCTGCAGGGTGATGCCCGTTCGCTGCGTGATCACCTCGGCCTGGCGTTCGATCAACTGAACGAGAGCCGCACCGACATTGCCGCACCCGAGGACTCCGATGCGCACGACAGACGATGTTTTGGGGGCAGGTGCCATAGGTATTCCAGCCTACGGGCGCCCCTGTGGATAAAGAAAGGGTTT
>CAYRUT010000054.1:0-10000 GCA_964427545.1 uncultured Bifidobacterium sp.
CCTTGATCTCCATGTCGATGAAGTCGATGACGATGATGCCGCCGATGTCGCGCAGCCGCAGCTGGTGCGCGACCTCCTGGGCGGCCTCGAGGTTGTTCTGGAAGACGGTCTGCTCGAGATTCGACGTGCCGACGTTCTTGCCGGTGTTCACGTCGATGACAGTGAGCGCCTCGGTGTGCTCGATGATCAACGAGCCACCCGACGGCAGCCAGACCTTGCGGTCGAGTGCCTTGTGAAGCTGCTCGTGCACGTGCTGCGTCTCGAACAACGACAACGGCTCGGTCTCGCGGTCGAAATACTCGACACGGTCGGCAAGTTCCGGGTTGAACGCCTCGATGTAGCTGCGCACGTCCTCGTACAGACGACGGTCGTCGATGATGACACCCCGGTAGTCGGCGTTGAACTCCTCGCGGATGACACGCACCGCGAGTTCGGGCTCGCGGTACAGCAACTGCGGGCCTGTCGCGGTCTTCGCCGCCTCTTCGATGGTTGCCCATTCCTCGAGAAGACGTGTCATGTCGGCGGTGAGCTCGTGCTCGGTGGCGTGCTCGGCGGCGGTGCGCACGATGACGCCGTGGTGTGCCGGCTTCACACGGTCGAGAACACTGCGCAGACGGCGGCGTTCGGAATCGGTGAGACGCTTCGAGATCCCGTATGTCTTCGAGTTGGGGATCAGCACGACGAACCGACCGGGGATCGAGACTTCCTGCGTGAGACGTGCACCCTTCGCACCGATCGGGTTCTTCGTGACCTGGCACAGGATCATCTGGCGCGAGCGGAGAATGTGCTCGATGCGCGCGGTGTCCCTGTTCTCGACGTCTTCGCCCTCGAACTGCACGTCGCTGCGGTAGAGCACCGCGTTCTTCGGGGTCGCGATGTCGACGAACGCGGCCTCCATGCCGGGAAGCACGTTCTGCACGCGGCCCATGTAGATGTTCCCGTGGATCTGGCCGACGTCGTCAGCCGGACGGCTGACGTAGTGCTCGATGAGCGAACGACCCTCCATCACGGCGACCTGGGTGACGCCGTCGCGCACCTGCACGCACATGAGATAGCGACCCACCGGGCGCCCGTTGCGTTCGCGGCCCTTTCGCCGCTCGATGATCTCGGCGTCGATGTCGGCGGTGCTGCGGCCCGGGCCCTGGGTCTGGCCACCCGAGCGCGAACGGCCGCGTCCGCCGCGGCGGCGCTTCTTCTTCGATGAGTCGCCCGATTTTTCCTGTTGCTGGGCGGCCGGGGCCACCGGTGCGGGGCGGGTGTCGCCGATCTGTGGTTTGCGGGCCGGCGGGGGCGGCATGGTCGGGCGCGGGGTCGACTGCTCACCCTGGGGCGAGACGTTGGCCGACGGCGCCGGCTGGTTTGTGCCGGCCTGTTCGCCGCCCGGGTTGGACCCTGAGTTTGGCTTCTTGCGGTTTTTCCCGCCGCGCGAGCCACGACGACGCTTCTTGGCGCCACCCTGCGGACGGGCGGGCGAATCGCCTTGTGACGACTGCGACTGAGCGGCTGCCGGGGTGTCGGCAGAACCGTTGTTTTCCATGAAATTTTCCTCTCTCACGTCGCGCACGAAGCGCGCCATGGGGCCGGGAGGCTGCCTGTGACAGCGCCTCCGGCCCATTCGGCCTGAACTTTCAGGATACCTGTCCGGACTACCGGAAACGGCGCATGTGGACGCTCTGCACGAGCCCGATCATCACCGCGAAGGCGATGGTGTGCGACCCCCCGTACGACACGAAGGGCAGCGGCACCCCCGAGACCGGGGTGATCCCGACGGTCATCCCGATGTTCTGGAAGGCCTGCCAGAGAATCATGGTGAAGACGCCCGCACTGATGAAGTACCCGAGGCTGTCCTGGGCCATCCGGGCGATGCGGTAGATGCGCCACAGCACCACGCCGAAGAGGCCGAGCACCACGGCGGCCCCGACCATGCCGAACTGCTCCCCCACGGCCGAGAACACGAAGTCGGTCGACTGAACGGGGATGAATGCACCGTTCGTGAGCGGGCCGTTGAGGTACCCCTTCCCGAAGAAGCCCCCGGTCGACACCGCACGTTTGGCGAACCGCACCTGCGTGACGAGACTCTGCAGGGTGGCAGAGTCGGAGTTCTGGTTGAGGAACCCGGTGATGCGCCGCAGCTGGTAGTCCTTCACGAGCCCCGAGACCACGCCGGCGACGACCGACAGCACAGCGAGCGTCGTGATGAGGATGATGTAGCGGATGTCGGCGCCGGCGACGAGCAGGACACCCATCGCGCAGGCGACGAACACTGACGCAGAACCGAGGTCGGGCTGGATGGCCACGAGCACCACCGGCAGGGCGATGATGAACAACGACTGGATGAAACGTTCGTAGCGCACCGTTTTCGAGTCGTCATCAGCGAGGAACCCCGCGAGCAACAGCAGCGTCGTCACCTTCCCGATCTCTGAGGGCTGCACGGCGAACGGACCGAGGTCGAACGACAGACGCGCACCGCCGCGTACCGAACCCGCGACGAACACCAGCACCAGCAGCACGATCGTGGCCGCGTAGAGAAGTTCTGCGTTGCCCCTCAGCTGCACGTAGTCGATCCACATCACCACGATCATCACGACGATCGCGAGGATCACGAAGATGATCTGGCGCTGCACGAAGAGGAACGGGTCGGCGCCGCGGTTCAACAGGCGCGGACGCGTCGCCGAGTAGATCATGAACGCACCGATCACCGTCAGCGCACCGACGGCCGACATCAGGATCCAGTCGATGGTGCGCGTGGGGTCGGCGAAACTGCGCCTGATGTTCCCCAGCCCCGAATCGGGCCGGCGGGTGAAGACTGTGCGCGCCATCAGTCACGCACCGATGATCCGGTGCCGACGAGGCACAGTGGGTTCGGCAGCGCCTGGGGCTGGGCCACCTCGAAACTGTTCGGGTCGAGCGGGTCGGAGGGAACTGCCGGTGCGACCTGGATGCGCCCGATGAGGGCGGTGAACAGGCACTTCACCACCGGTGCAGCAGAACGCGAACCGAAACCGCTCTTCTCTATGTAGGTCGACGCGGTGTACGGGTACTTTGCGTTCTTGCTGAACGCAGCAAACGCCGACGAGTCGTTCCACGGAAGGTTGCCCGCGCCCTGTGCGGTGCCCGTCTTGCCGGCAAGAGGCAGCGCCCTCTTCGGGAACGACCTGAAGAGTTTCTCGCCCGTGGTCGCGTGGTAGAAGTCTGACCTGACACCGGGGCCGGTGATCACGCGTGTCAGACCGCGCACGATGGGGTCGAGAATCTCCGGCGGGATCGCCAGGTCGCGCACCACCTGCGGTGCGCTGAAGTCCTGTATCACGAGACCCTCGTCGAGGTTCACCCGGTTCGACTTGCCGTTCGGTGTGCCCGGCGCCCAGATGGCCTTCACCACGCGCGGCCGCAGCACCTTGCCCCCGTTCGCGAACGTGGCGTAGGCGACGGCGAGCTGCAACGGCGACGCCGACAACAGACCCTGACCGATCGCGAACTGCACGTTGTCACCGACGTAGTACCCCTTGCCCTCCTCTTCTGCGATCGCGCCCGATGCGGCGAGTCTCTGCTTCAGTGCGCGGCTCGGCACCGTGCCGATGTACTCGTAGGGAAGATCGATCTCGGTGGGCGAACCGAAGCCGAAGAGTCTCACCTGTTCCTCTAGAACCGGCCGGTTGCCGCGTTCGGTGAAGATCTGCTCGCCGATCTTGTAGAAGAACACGTCTGACGACACCGCGAGTGCCGTCTCGATGTTGACGCGGCCGTACTTGCAGGGCGCGCCGTTGCCGCAGTTTGCGTTCTTGAAGACGCACTTCACGTTCAACTGGCACCGTTCCTCGGGGATGCTCTCGAGTTTGTAGGTGCCCTGGTCGCGCAGCACGTACTTGGTGCCGCCCGGCAGCTGCCCGGTGTTCAGTGCCGCGAACGCCACGAACGGCTTGAAGGTGGACCCGAGGTTGTACCGACCCGAGATCGCCCTGTTGACGAGGATCGACATGTCGGGATCGTCGGTCGTCGGGAACAACTGACCGAATTTCTCCGAAGAGATGCCCGCATTGAACCACCGGTTGTCGAAGTTGGGGTAACTCGCCATGGCGACGACCTCGCCGGTGTCGTGATTGAGAAGCACACTCGACCCTGCGGGCGCCTTGTAGTAGGTCACCTCGGGATACCGCGGGTCGGGCTCGCCGAACGAGAGCACCGTGGGCGCCTCCGTTCGACGGCGCATGAGAATCTGCTGCTGCAGCGCCTGCTCGGTGAACTGCTGCATCTCGAGGTCGATCGTCAGCTGCACGTCGTTCCCGGGAATCGGCTCCTTGCGCTCGAGCTGGCGCAGGAACCGCCCGCGCGAGTCGACCTCGTACTTGACGTACCCCGGGGTTCCGCGCAGCACCGCTTCGTATGTCTGTTCGACGCCGAACTGACCGACGCGGGCGTCGGGGTCGTAGCCGAGGGTTCTGTAGTAACTCTCGGACTTCTCGCCCGCCGGGATCGCGCCGAGGAACCCGACCACGTGGCTCGCGACCGGGGCAAACGGGTACTCGCGGCGCCATTCCTCGCGCACGTCGACACCCGGGTAGTCCTCGCTGCGCTCGCGGATGTACACCGCGAGGTCCTCCGAGATGTCTTCCTTCAGCGGCAGAGGCTGCAGTTGGTCGTAGCGCTTCGAGGCCCAGCGGTCCTCGAGCTGGGTCACCGTCATGTTGAGGGCGCCCGAGAGGCGGTTCCACATCTGCTGGCGCGCAAGAGGCTTGGCGATGACCGCACGTTCGATGGTGAGCGTGAGCACCCTTTCGTTGTCGGCGACGATGCGCCCTTTCCTGTCGAAGATGCGGCCGCGTTCGGGGTTGATCTTGATGGTTCTCGTGCGCACCTCGCGCACCTTCACCTCGAGACCCGGCGCGTCGATCGCCTGCAGGAACCAGACACGCACCGAGAGAAGTCCGAGCAACACCGTGCCGACGATCGCCAGAACGCCGAGGCGTGTCACGCTTCGTTCACGTGCCATCAGCGCACCGGTGCCGGGTCTTTCAGTGCCCATCGACAGAGCATCTCGACCGGAACGCTGAAGACCGCGTTGAACACCGCCACCACGATGGCCACCGTGAAGACGTGAAGAGTGAGAACGCCCTCAGCACCGGTCACCGTGAACGCGAACGGGAGAACGATCATGCCCGTCGCGCTCGCGACGCTCGAGACGAGGCTGCGCGACCACCATGTCGACTCGTGCACGAACGAGTGCGCATAACCCGCCATGTACGCGACGAGCGAGAACACCGCTGCACACAGGCCGAGGGGCGTGGTCAGCACGAAGTCGTACAGAAGCCCCACCACGAAACCGGCGATGGCTCCGCCCGACGACCCCTTTGCGAGCCCGCACGACGCCGCCAGCAACAGCATGACCTGCAGCGACACGTCGAACGGGCGCATCTCGTTGAAGATCGTCGTCTGCAACGACAGGAACACCAGCCCGACGAGCACCAGTCGCGTGTACTTGTTCTCGGCGAATGCGATGAACCCGTCGATCATGGCTCTGCCGGTCTTTCGGTGATCGGTTGGTACAGCAGCACGCGCACGAAGTTGAGGTTGGTGAGGTTCGCCGAGAGCTTCACCTCGAGAATCGGGCCAAGGGTTCCCGTGCGCTTGACCACCTTGCTCACGGTGCCGATGACGATGTCGGGGGGCGCCAGCGAGGTCGCACCGCCTGCGGAGATCACCGGTGAACCGATTGCAACGGCGCCGAACCTGGGTTGGTTCTCGATGAAGCGCACGACGGGGTTCTTCGAGAGCCCGCGGCCCTCGAGAGCGCCCGTCTCGCGCAGGGGAAGGTCTGCACCGGGTGGCACCGTGATCTGGGAGTTCGAGTTCTGTCCGGGTTGGTTGGGGCTGGCGGTACCCGGGGGTGTCGAGTCACCCGGTGCCCGTGTGGTGCTCGTGACCGGCACCGTGGAACCCGGCGTGAAGCCCTTGATGGTGCTCGTCGTGGTACGGGGAACAGTGGTCGTGGTTGTCGTTGTTGTCGTGGTCGTTGACGACGTCGACGGCGACCCGGGCACCGTTGTGGTCGTGGTGGTGGGCGGGGTGTTGACCACCTTCACCGACAACGAGTACCCGGGGTCGGTGAGAAGCATCACCACTGCCCGCTTGTTGTACACGTTCGTGATCTTGCCGATCATGCCTGCCGCGTTCAGCACCGGCATGCCGACCTTGATGCCGCACTCCGAGCCACGGTTGATCTCGACGGTCTGGGAGAAGTTCGACGGTGACTGCCCCACCACCTGGGCGGTGCACGAGGAGATGCCCGCGAGCGTCGGCAGACCGTTCAGAGCGAGCAGTTCCTGGGCCTCGCGCACCGTCGCGATGGCGGCGATGTTCGCCCCCTGTCCGTAGGCAACCAGGTCACGCAGGCGCCTGTTCTCGTCGACCACGTCGTCGTAGTGGGTGATGCCGTGCCACGTGCTCTGGATGGGCTTGGTGACCACACGGGTCGCACTCTCGATGGGACGGAACAGCGTGCCGAAGACCGACCGCGCACCGTTCACGACCGAGCTGCCCCGCAGGTCGAGCGTGATCAGAAGAATCGAGGTGAGCGACAGCAGCAGTATCGCCCGGCGTCGCGTGAAGGATGAGCCCGCCACAGGGATACGTCTACGTCTGGTCGAGTCCCGGCGAGGACATCATTCCGCGCATCGCCTCGATGTTCTCGAGTGCACGACCCGACCCGATGGCGACCGCGTACAGCGGATCCGGTGCGACGTAACAGGGCATCCCCGTCTCGTGGTGAATGCGCTGCGTCAGACCGGTGAGGAGTGCGCCGCCACCCGACAGGTAGATGCCGCGGTCCATGATGTCGGCGGCGAGTTCGGGCGGGGTGCGGTCGAGAGTTGCCTTCACGGCGTCAATGATGGCAGCGACCGGCTCGGCGATGGCGTCGCGCACCTGGTCTGAGGTGATCTCGATGGTGCGGGGCAGGCCGCTGACGGTGTCGCGACCGCCCACGTCGGCGGTGAGCTCCTGGGCGAGGGGCCACGCCGACGCCATCTGGATCTTGATCTCCTCTGCGGTGTTGATGCCGATGTCGAGGCTGAACTCTGCCCGCACGTAGGCGACGATGGCCTCGTCGAGTTCGTCGCCCGCCACACGCACGCTCTGCGCCACGACGATGCCGCCGAGCGAGATGACGGCGACCTCGGTGGTGCCGCCGCCGATGTCGACGATCATGTTGCCGCTCGGTTCGTGAACGGGAAGATCTGCACCGATCGCGGCGGCCATGGGTTCCTCGATGATGTGCACCGGACGTCGCGCCCCTGCGTACTCAGCCGCATCCTGCACAGCGCGCTGCTCGACACCCGTGATGCCGGAGGGAACACAGATGACCATCCGAGGTTTCGACCAGCGGCTGGTGGTGATGCGCTGGATGAAATAGCGCAGCATCTTCTCGCACACGTCGAAGTCGGCGATGACACCGTCTTTCAGGGGCCTGATCACCTCGATGTTCTTCGGGGTGCGGCCGAGCATCCTCTTGGCCTCCCACCCGACCGCGACGGGCCGACCGTCGCGCATGTCGATCGCAACCACCGACGGCTCGTTCAGCACCACGCCCTGCCCGCGCACGTAGACGAGGGTGTTCGCGGTGCCGAGGTCGATGGCAATGTCTCGACCAATGGCCAACGGGTTATTGCGACTCATGTAAGGAACTCCCCCGACCCGCCGGCTCACCGTGGGTCTGTGGAAATGGTAACGACCGACGCCCTAGAGCGAGGGGAAGAAGATGCCCAGTTCTCGCGCGGCTGATTCTGCCGAATCGCTGCCGTGGACGAGGTTCTCGGTGAACAAAGTGCCGAAATCACCGCGGATCGTGCCGGGAGCCGATTTTGCGGGGTTCGTGGCGCCCATCATGGTGCGCACGATCTCCCAGGTGTCGTCGGGGCCCTCGACCGCCATGGCGACGACGGGGCCGCGGGCCATGAAAGAGACCAGTTCGCCGTAGAAGCCCTTGCCCACGTGCTCTTCGTAGTGGCGCTCGAGAATCGCGGCGTCGAGCATGCGCAGCTCCATCGCGGCGATCCGGAGGCCTTTGTTTTCGAATCGGGAGATGATGGCACCGACGAGACCGCGTTCGACGGCATCGGGCTTCAGCAGAACAAGGGTGCGATTGGACATTCCTTCAGGCTACGGCGTGACCGGTGGCTTGCCCCCGGAAAGCACGGGAAACCCTTTACGGAAGCACCTTGCGCAAGTGTGAACGCGCAGCACCCACCACGTACAGCGACCCCGCCACGAGAATCGCGTCGTCACTGGTCGCATTGTTCAGCGCCATGTCGCACGCCTGTTCCACCGAGTCGGCGACTGCAACATGTGCGGCCCCCATGTCGGTGACCACCTGGGCGATCTCGCGCGCAGGCCGCGCGCGCGGCGACGGCGCGGTGCAGCACACCACCATCTCGAACTCGTCGGCCTTCAGTGCCGAGAGCGTGTCGGTGAGTTCACGGCCGCCGAGCGCACCGACGACGAGAATGCGCCGCCCGTGCGGGTCGAAATCGTCGAAGAACACGCTCGCACACACGTCGGCCCCAGCCGGGTTGTGGGCCCCGTCGAGAATGACGAGTGGTTGGTGCCCGAGCACCTCGAAGCGCCCGGGCATCGTCACCGTCGAGAGACCCTCGTTCAGGGTGTCGCGGTCGATCGGTGCGTCGAAGAAGGCCTCGACCGCCGCGATGGCCACCGCCGCGTTCTCACCCTGGTGCCAACCGTGCAGCGGCAGAAACAGATCGTCGTAGTCGGCCCGTGACGTGCGGACATGCAACGAACGACCCCCGAGCGCGAGATGGTTGTCGAGCACGTCGAAGTCGTCCGGCCGGAACACCATCGACTCGTGCGGTTCGGCGAGGAACACCTGCCTCAGCGAGTCTCGTGTCTCGCCGATGACGGCGGCGCTCCCCGTCTTGATGATGCCCGCCTTCTCGCGCGCGATGTGCTCGAGAGTCGGTCCCGCGAACTCGGTGTGGTCGAGAGCGATGTTGGTCACCACAGCCACGTCGGGCGTCACCACGTTGGTCGCGTCCCACCTGCCCAGCATCCCCACCTCGACGACGGCCACGTCGACGGCGTCGTCGGAGAACCAACGGAACGCCGCTGCTGTCATGATCTCGAAGTACGACGGACGCACGCCGGAGATGTCTTCGACGCTCGCCACGGCGCCCACGATCTCTGCAAAGTCTTCCTCTTGGATCGGTTCGCCGTTCACCAGTATCCGCTCACGCACGCTCTCGAGGTGGGGGCTGCAGTAGGTGCCGACCGCCAGCCCGTGCGCCATCAACAGCTTGGTGATGATCTGCGACGTCGAACCCTTGCCGTTGGTGCCCGTCACGTGGATCACACGGAAGTCGTTCTGCGGGTCGCCGAGAACACTGAGAAGAAGCTCGATTTTCTCGAGTGACGGTTCGGTGATCCGCCCGGTCTTCTCGTAGGAGGCGTGCTCGTCGAGATAGACGAGCGCTTGTTCGAAGTTCATCGTGCCTCAGGAGGCGGCGCGACGCTGGCGCGGCGAACGTGTCGCGCCCTTCTCGACGAGTTCCGGCTTCTCGGTGCCGTTGACACACTCGGCCGTGACCACCACTTTCGCGATGTCGGTGCGGCCCGGGACCTCGTACATGACGTCGAGAAGTGTCTCCTCGAGAATCGCACGGAGACCGCGCGCACCGGTTCCGCGGGCGAGCGCCAGTTCTGCGATCGCCTCGAGGGCATCGTCGGTGATCTCGAGCTCGACGTTGTCGAACTCGAAGATCTTGGTGTATTGCTTCACCAGAGCGTTCTTCGGTTCGGTGAGAATGCTCATGAGAGCAGGCTTGTCGAGCGCGTGCACGGCTCCGACCATCGGGAGTCGACCGATGAACTCGGGGATCATGCCGAACTTCAGCAGGTCCTCGGGCAGAACCTGGGCGAACAGTTCGCCGGGGTCCTTGTCGGCCTTCGACGACACGGTGGCGTGGAAGCCCATGCCCTTGTGGCCGATGCG
>CAYRUT010000055.1:0-9968 GCA_964427545.1 uncultured Bifidobacterium sp.
AGTGATCAAACTCGACGCGGCAACAGTTCTCCTGCAGTGGGCCACGGGCGGTCTCTTCTTCCTGTGGTTCACGACGCGCAGGCACACGATGGGTGCCGGGTACGGGTGGCTGCTGCGCGGTTCGTTCCTCGTGATCGCCGCCGGTGGTGCCGCCGCCGGATTCGCCACCGATGCGGTGGTGCCGCGCGAGATCGCATCGATTGCTGTCGCGGTGGTCAGCCTGCTCACCCTGCGCCGCACGCAGCCCCGGTGGGACCTGGTTGCACCGTTGATCGGCCTTGCAGGTCTCGTGTTTGCTGCGGTCGACGCGGCCGACGGTGCCGGTGACACCGCCGTCAGTGTTCTGCGCATCGTCGTCGGAACGTTCTTCCTCGGTGCGGTCAGTGACGCGATGCTGCTCGGGCACTGGTACCTGGTGCAACCGGGTCTTCCGCGCTCGATTCTCGGCGAACTCGTGACGGCCCTGCGCTGGATCACCCCGTTCGAGATCGCCGTGATGCTGTTGCCCACCGGAATGGTCAGCGTGATCAACGGCTCGATCGACGACGGGTGGGGCGGGATGCTCGGCTGGTTCTGGATCGCCTGCAGCATCACCACGGTGGTTCTCACCGAGGTCACACGCGCCGCGATGAAGGAAAAGAGCTACTCGGCGGTGATGGCCGCGACGGGTCTTCTGTACCTGGCGATTCTCACTGCGTTCGGCACCGACCTGGTGGCCCGCGCAGTGCTCGCCTGACACCCACCAACGCCTAGCGTGTCGGTCATGGAGTTCTTCGAACGCACCGTCTACAACGCCGACCACGAGCAGTTCCGGTCGGTCTTCCGGCAATGGCTCGACAACGAGGTGGTACCGAACCACGAGCAATGGGAAGCCGACGGAATCGCGCCGCGCGAGATCTGGCTCGAGGCCGGCAAGCACGGTTTCCTCGGTTATCACGTGCCCGAACAGTACGGCGGGGGCGGCACCGACGACTACAAGTTCGGTGCGGTGATGCAGGAAGAGGTCTCTGATGCCGGCGTCATCGGCAGTGCGAACGGCATGACCCTGCACAACGACATCGTGCTGCCGTACTACCTGTCGCTTGCCGACGACGAGCAGAAGGCACGGTGGCTGCCGAAGATGGTGACGGGCGAGTACATCACCGCGATCGCGATCACCGAACCGAACACCGGCAGCGACATGGCCGGCGTCAAGACCTCTGCCGTGCAGCACGGCGACACATGGGTGGTGAACGGTGCGAAGACCTTCATCACGAACGGCATCAACGCCGACCTCGTCCTCACCGTGTGCCGTACCGATCCCGACGCGGGTCATGCCGGTTTCTCGTTGATCGTTCTCGAGAGAGGAATGAAGGGGTTCGAGCGGGGGCGCAACCTGAACAAACTGGGCATGCACGCACAGGACACCGCCGAGTTGTTCTTCGACAACGTCGAGGTTCCCGCGGAGAACGTGCTCGGCACACCCGGCATGGGTTTCCGCTACCTCACGCACAACCTCGCACAGGAGCGATTCGGCATGGCCATCGGTGCCGTGGCGGTGGCGAAGGCCGCACTGCGTTGGACACTCGACTACACGCGCGAGCGAAAGGCATTCGGCCAGTCGATCGCCAGTTTCCAGAACTCCAAGTTCCTGCTCGCCGAGCTTCACACCGAGGTGCAGATGGCCCAGGCATACGTCGACCGGTGTCTCGAACTGCACTGCGAGGGCAAGCTGACGGTGGAACAGGCAGCGGCCGCCAAGTTCATCACTACCGAACTGCAGAACAAGGTGGTCGACCGCTGTCTGCAGTTGCACGGCGGGTACGGCTACATGCTGGAGTACCCGATCGCCCGTGCGTGGGCCGACAGCCGCATCCAGACGATCTACGGCGGAACCACCGAGATCATGAAAGAGATCGTGGGGCGCGCACTCTCGAAGTGAGTGCTAGGCGATGGCGCCCTTCGCGCGCAGTGCCTCGACATCGTGACCCAGTGCCGACACCACCTCGTCGGTGTGTGCACCCTTGGCAGGGGCAGGGTGCTTCAGGTCGAGGGGAGTGCCGCTGAACCTCGGGGCGGGCCGCACCTCGCGGATTCTTCCTGCTGCGGGGTGCTCGCGCACCACGAACGTCTCGTTGTGCACGATCTGGGGGTCGTCCACCACGGTGTGCAGGTCGTTCATGCCGCCTGCAGGAACATCGTGCTTCAGCGCCCCCTCGAGAAACGTCTGCAACGGCATGTTCGCCGCGAGTCCGCGAACGGTCTTGCGGTAGTCGTCGCCGTTCTCTGACCGCAACGTGGGTGATGCGAAGCGGGGGTCATCTGCGAGTTCCGGTTGGCCGAGGGCCGCGCAGTAGCCGCGGAACTCGGACTCGGTCACCACGGACACCGCGGCGTGACCGTCGGCGAAGGTGACCGGCACGTAGTTCGCCGAGATGGTGGGCAGGCGCATCACGTCGTCATCGAGCAGCGCAACGTCCATCGCGCAGTCGGGCCAGGTGAAGGCAACGGCGGCATCGAGCATCGAGAGCGTGATGTGCTGGCCCGTGGCGCCGCGCTCGCGGGCGAACAGCGCCGCAGTCACGGCCTGTGCCGCGGTGTAGGCGGTGACCTTGTCGCAGATGAGATGGCGGAACAACGCGGGCTTGCCTGTCGCGGGGTCTGTCTGCACACTGGCGAGGCCCGATGCCGCCTGGATGACGTTGTCGTACACCCGCCGCTTTGCGCTCGGCCCGTCGTGTCCGAACCCGGCAATCGACACGTAGACCAGTTTCGGGTTCAGTGCGGCCGCGTCGTCGTAACCGAATCCGAGCCGGTCCATGGCGCCGGGCCGGAAGTTCTGGATCAACACGTCGGCACTGCGGATGAGGTCACGCAGCACCTCTCTTCCCTCGTCGCTCTTCAGGTCGATGACGACCGATTTCTTCCCCCGGTTGTGCAGGGCGTAGAGGCCCGTGACACCGTTCTTCTGTGTCCCGAGGTGGCGCATCATGTCGCCCATTCCCGGTGACTCGATCTTGATGACCTCGGCTCCCTGGTCGGCGAGCATCATGCCCGCGAGGGGGCCCGAGATCATCGTTGCGAGATCGAGAACCCTGATGCCGGTGAGAGGTCCGGATGTCATTGCGGTTTTCCTTTCGCTGTGAGCGGCCACGGGCGGGCGCGTTCGAGAACATGGGCGAGCTCGAGAAGCACCTGCTCGGAGAAGTGCGGGCCGATGATCTGCAGCCCGACGGGCAGTCCGTCGACGAAACCGGTCGGCACCGAGATGGCGGGGTTCCCGTGGAGGTTGCAGGGGAAGGTGAGCTGTCCGTTGTTGCCGGCACCCGCCTTGATGCCGCCGAAGACGCTCGGCAGCGGGCCCTCTGCACCGAAGGCGACGTCAGGGTTCGTGGCGGTGATCACCAGGTCGACCTCGTCGAAGATCTCCGCCATGCGCGTGTTCACCGCGGCACGTCGTGCCTCGATCTTCGCGCGTGCCTCTGCGGAATAGAGACCTGCGGTGTACTCGAGACCCGCGCGCATCTCGGGTGTCAGAACGTCGGCACATGCGGGCCAGTGGTCCTTGAGTGCCTCGGCGATCTCGAGCATGCCGCTGATCGACCATGCGGCACCCATCCGCGGCAGTGCGGTGTCGACGGTGTCGACACGCGTGAGCCGGGCTTCCTTCACCAGGAACTCTGCCGACTCGAGCAGCACCACCCACATCGCGGGCGAGACGACTGCACCACCCCAGTCGTCGACGATCGTCACCCTGAGCCCGGCGACCTCGGTGGTGCCGAGAGACGACTCCCATCCGCCCACTCTGGGGAGGCTCAGGGGGTCGTGGGCATCGTGGCCGTTGCACGTGTCGAACCACCGTGCGGTGTCGCGAACGCTGCGTGACACGCACCCGACGGTCACGGTCAGGTTGCCGTACTGGGCGCCCGGCCCGCGGGGAATACGGCCGTAGGTCGACTTGAGACCGACGAGTCCGGTGAAGCCGGCGGGGATGCGGATCGATCCGCCGCCGTCACCTGCCGTGGCAAGAGGAAAGAGACCTCCGGCGACCCCGGCCGCACTGCCGCCCGACGAGCCGCCCGGTGTGCGCTCGAGGTTCCACGGGTTCTTCGTGGCGCCGTTCAGCACGGTGCGGGTCAGGTTCACGCCTCCGAACTCGCTTGCCGTCGTCATCCCGAATTCCACCGCACCTCCGAGTGCGGTGATGCGCTGCACATGGATGCTCGTGTGGCCGGCGATGCGGTCGGCGAGCGGAACCGACGCCTCGGTGTCGGGCCATCCCTTCACCGGGTCGAGTTCCTTGATGCCGAGAGGAACGCCGCCGAACGGGAGCGACGTGTCGGCACGACGTGCGCGCTCGAGTGCACCGTCTGCGTCGACGAACGACACCGCGTTCAGTTCGCTGCGCGAGACAGCATCGAGTGTCGCACGCATTTCTTCCTCGGGTGAGCGTCGCTTCGCACGGAATTCTTCGACGAGGGAACAGGCATCGCCCTGCCACGGCATATCGGTCATTTCCGCAACCTAGCCCACGCAGATGGTGCTCAATCCGTCGGAAAATCCTTTGCGGGAGTAGGGTCGAAGGGGCATGGACAGTCGCACTTTCCTTGGTCTGCAGGCCACCCACAACCCCTACCGGTGGTACCTGCCCGTGCAACGCAAACTCTGCACAGGGGGCGACTTTCTCTACGGGGGCAGCGCGCTCGGTGCCGCGATCTCTGCGCTCGAGGGTGCAACCGGCCGCAACGTGGTGTGGGTGACCGCGCAGTACCTGTCGTACGCGCGGCCCGACGAGGTGATGGACATCGATGTCATCGTTCCGGTGACCGGCAACTCCATCACCCAGGCGCGTGTCGTCGCCCATGTGGGCGAGCGCGAGATCATCACGGTCAACGCGGCGCTCGGTGACCGTGACTTCCCGTTGTCTGCACAGTTCGAGAAGGCCCCCGCTGTGCCGTCGCCCGACGAGTGCCCCGAGTGGGAGCACTACCGTCGCGACTTCGAGACGATCCACAACTTCATGGAGGAGCGTGTGGTCAAGGGGCGCTTCGGTCGCGACCTCGACGGAACCCTCAGCGACGGAAGCGCGATGATGTGGGCGCGGCTTCCCCAGGTGATCGACGGTGTCGATGCCGCCGCACTCGGTGTGCTGGGCGACTTCGTGCCGCGCGGCGTGGGCCAGGCACTCGGTCTGCACGCGGGCGGGAACTCACTCGACAACACGCTGCGGGTCGTGAACCTGGTTCCGACGACATGGGTGCTTCTCGACATCCGAGTGCACGCCGTGGCGCGTGGGTTCGCCCACGGACTCGTTCACATGTACGCAGAAGACGGCACCCTGATGGCGACCGCCAGCCAGAGTTGCATCGCACGAATCCACAACAGATGAGGGGAACCAGATGAACGCCTACGGAGCACACGCACAGCCGGGAATGCCGGTGCGGCCGGGAATGACCGTGCCCTTGCCGGGTCACCTCAACACACACCGCGAGAAACTGGTCGAACTCGCCGACATGGGCTACACCGACATCTGGTCGGCAGAGGCCGACGGCGCCGATGCGTTCACGCCGCTCGCACTCGCCGCGGCATGGGAGCCCCGTCTCCGTCTCGGCACCGCGATCGTTCCCGCGTACACACGCAGCCCCGCGTGCTTCGCACAGTCCGTCGCGACTCTGGCCGACGCTGCACCGGGTCGTTTCGCCATCGGCATCGGGTCGTCGAGCAACGTGATCGTGCAGAAGTGGAACGGCATCCCGTTCGACGAGCCGTACAAGAAGGTGCGTGACGTCGTGCGGTTCCTGAACGACGCCCTGTCGGGCGAGAAGGTCGCCAAGAAATACGACACCTTCGAGATCGACGGTTTCCGGTTGGGTGTCCGGCCCGAGGTGAAGCCACAGATCCTGGTCGCGGCGCTGCGCGAGGGAATGCTGCGGCTCGCCGCCCGCGAGGCCGACGGCACCATCATCAACTGGTTGAGCCCCGAGGACGTGGTGCGGGTGGCCGCCGTGGTGCGTGACGCCGCGGGAGGAACACCGAAAGAGATCGTGGCGCGAATTTTCGTGTGCCCGTCGGAGAACACCGAGGTCGTGCGGGCAGCCGCGCGGTTCGCGATCGCTGCGTACCTGAACGTGCCGGTGTATGCCGCGTTCCATGCGTGGCTCGGCCGTGGTGACGAACTGAAGGGAATGTGGGACATGTGGAAGGCCGGTGAC
Organism: uncultured Bifidobacterium sp.; assembly: GCA_964427545.1. GTDB lineage: Bacteria > Actinomycetota > Acidimicrobiia > Acidimicrobiales > Ilumatobacteraceae > UBA2093. Next base: position 6,192 of record CAYRUT010000055.1, read on the forward strand.
CGCAAGGCCGCACTCGCCGCAATTCCCGACGAGGTGGTCGACCAGCTGATCGTGCACGGCTCGCCCGCGTACTGCCGTGACCGTATCCGTCAGTACTTCGACAACGGTGTCACCACTTCGTCGCTCGCGATCATGCCGTTCGACCCGGAGCTGAACTACTGGGACGCCGTGAAGTCGCTGTCGCCGTCGGCGCACTGATCACGAATGTCCGACGAAGAACGACCCACGCGGGAGGGCTGGAAACTCCTGCTGCAGACGTTGCGCGTGCAGCGCTTCGGCCTCGCCACCGGTGCGATGGTCGGTCTTGCGTGGACCCTCGGCAAGGTTGCGGTGCCGCAGCTCACGAAACTTGCCATCGACAGGGGCATCGAGAAGTCGGGTTCGTTGATCTTCTGGACGCTGCTGATTCTTGCTGCTGCGACGGTGGCGGGGTTCTTCGCGGCGTGGAGACGGTTCATCGCCTTCCGTGAGAGTCGTCTGACGGAGACGATGCTGCGAGAGCGCATCTTTGCGCATCTGCAGGGCCTGCACGTCGGCTTCCACGACAGGGCGCAGACCGGCCAGTTGATGAGCCGTTCGTCGAGCGACCTGCAGCAGGTGCAGGGGTTCGTGGTCAACATCCCGATCTTCGTGTCGCAGATCACGATGGTGATCGGTGTCGTGGTGATCCTGTTCTCCTCCGACGCGCTGCTGGCCGCCGTCGCCCTTGCACCGTTGCCCTTCATCAACGTGTCGGCGCGTTCGTTCTCGACCAAGATCCACCCTGCGGTGCTCGCCGTGCAGCAGGAACAGGCACAACTGGCGAACGTGGTGGAAGAGAGCGTGTCGGGCGTGCGCGTGATCAAGGGCTTCGGTGCAGAGGCGGTGCAGCAGACCAAGCTCGAGCAGGAGGCCAACGACATCCAGCGTGAGTCGATGCGTGCCGCGCGCATCCGCAGCCGGTTCCTGCCCGCCATCGACCTGTTGCCGTCGCTCGGTCTTGTCGCCGTGCTCGGTCTCGGCGGCCACCGCGTGATCAACGGCGACATGACGCTCGGCGGCCTGGTGGCGTTCAACACATATCTCACGATGTTGATCTGGCCGATGCGCAACATCGGAATGACCGTGGCGTTCGGCCAGCGGGCTGCGTCGGCACTGCTGCGCGTGAACGAGATCCTCTCGGAAGAGCCCGCCATCGCCGACCCCGCCCACCCGAAGAAACTCCCGGCGGCCGGTCTCGCACAGCCCGTGGGTGCAGTGCGTTTCGACAACGTCCGGTTCGGCTACGACATCGGCCACACCGACGTTCGCGTGCTGAACGGTCTGCAACTCGTGATCGAGCCGGGTGAATCGGTGGCCATCGTGGGTGCGACAGGGTCGGGCAAGTCGACGATCACGCGTCTGTTGCTGCGTTTCTACGACCCGCAGGTGGGTGCGATCACGCTCGACGGGGTCGACCTGCGCGACCTCAGGCTGTCGCAACTGCGCAGGGCGGTGGGTGTCGTGTTCGAGGACACACTGTTGTTCCACGACACGGTGTCGGCCAACATCGCGTTCGCAAAACCGGGGATCGATTCCGAGATCGTGGTGCGCGCGGCGAAACTTGCCGGAGCACACGACTTCATCATGCAGCTGCCCGAGAAGTACGACACGGTGCTCGGAGAACGCGGCTTCTCGCTGTCGGGGGGCCAGCGCCAGCGCATCGCCATCGCCCGTGCGATCGTTGCCGACCCGCGGGTTCTGGTGCTCGATGATGCGACATCTGCCGTCGACCCCACGAAGGAACACGAGATCCGCGATGCTCTCGCCACGGTGATGCGCGGGCGCACGACACTCGTGATCGCACACCGTCCCGCCACCATCGAACTTGCCGACCGTGCGGTGCTGCTCGACGACGGTGTCATCGCAGCCTCCGGCACGCACCACGAACTTCTCGCGACCAATGACAAGTACCGTGAGGTGCTCGCCGCAATGACGCACAAGGCGGGTGAGTAGCCGTGTGGTCGGGTGGCGGCCGCGGCGGCAACCGCGGGGGAATCGACGAGGACCAGAAACTGAACCGCACCGAGACCCGTGTGGTTCTCGCGCGCAGCATCCGCATGGCCGGCGAGTTCCGCAACAAGGCACTGCTCGCGCTGTTCCTGGTCACCATCACGGTGGCGTGCACGCTGGCCGGCCCCGTGTTGGTGCGTCACGGCATCGATGCGGGCATCAAGGCGAAAGACGTGCGTGCGTTGAACATCACCGTCGTTGCGTACCTGGTGGTGGTGGCTGTCGCCTACGTGATCGGCCGCATGCAGTACGTCACGCTGAACGCCGCGGGCGAGGGTTTCCTGCGTCTGCTGCGTGTGAAGGTGTTCGCCCAGCTGCAGCGCCAGTCGATGGCGTTCTTCGACCGCGAGAAGGCCGGTGTTCTGGTGGCGCGCATGACCGCCGACATCGAGTCGATGGCCGAACTGGTGCAGTGGGGGCTCATGCAGTTCCTCTCGGCGGGTCTGCTGTTGTTCCTCGCCTTCATTCTGTTGTTCAGCCTGTCGTGGCAACTCACGCTGGTGACGTTGATCGTGTTCCCGTTCCTCATTGCCGCGTCGGTGAAGTTCCAGCGCGACTCGAACAGGGCGTATCTCGAGGTGCGCGAGAAGGTCGGTGCGAATCTTTCGGCACTGCAGGAGGGCATCACCGGTGTGCGCGTGATCCAGGCGTATGCGAGGGAAGACGAACAGATCCGCCGGTTCGAGGAGAGCAACCGTGCACTCTTCCGCAGCCACATGTACAGCGTGAAGGTGAGCACCTGGTACTTCGGCCTGATCGAGTTCGCCGGCATCGCGTCGTCGGCATTGATTGTCGGTGTCGGTGGTTGGTTGGTGCACCGGGGCACCGTGTCGCTCGGCACGGTCGTGGCGTTCGTGTTGTTGCTGGCGAACCTGTTCGACCCCGTTCAGCAGCTGTCGCAGCTGTACAACACGTTGCAGTCGGCCGCTGCTGCTCTGCACAAGTTGTTCGGCATTCTCGATGCTGAACCCGACGTGAGAGAGAGTGACACGCCGAAGCCACTGCCCGCGACCGGCGACGTGGTGGTCGACGACATCACGTTCACCTATGCCGGTGGCGCGCAGCCGGCGCTTGCGAACGTGAGCGTGACGCTGCCGGCAGGGACACGGCTCGCCCTCGTGGGCCCGACCGGCGCGGGCAAGTCGACACTCGCGAAGTTGATGGCGCGCCTGTACGACCCGCAGACGGGCACCGTGTCGTTCGGCGGGGTCAACCTTCGGGACGCGTCACTCGAGCACCTGCGCCGGCGCATCGTTGTGATTCCCCAGGAAGGTTTTCTCTTCGACGGGTCGGTGCGCGACAACCTGCTGATCGCCAAGCCCGATGCGACAGAACAGGAACTTCTGCGTGCGCTCGACGACCTGGGTCTGCGGGAGCGCTTCGAGGCGCTTCCCGAAGGTCTCGACACCCAGGTGCGCGAGCGCGGCTCACGGCTGTCGGCAGGGGAGAGGCAGTTGGTCGCGTTGTCGCGGGCGGCACTGGTCGACCCGGCAGTGCTGGTGCTAGACGAGGCAACATCGAACCTCGACCCCGGCACCGAGTTGTTGGTCGAGGCCGCACTCGACCGGTTGATGTCAGGGCGCTCGGTGATCGTGGTGGCGCACAGGCTGACGACGGTGCAGCGTGCCGACCGCATCGCTGTGGTGTCGGATGCGCACATCTCGGAGTACGGCACGCATGACGAACTGATGGCCATCGGCGGCCACTACGCCGCCCTGGTCACCAACTGGAACAAGTCGCAACCGA
>CAYRUT010000056.1:0-9769 GCA_964427545.1 uncultured Bifidobacterium sp.
CACCCCCGGAGACAGTGGCGGCGAGGTCTCCGTCAGCCAGAGACAGTTGGGCTGCCGCGGGGAACACCACCCGGGCGGGTTTGATGGTGATCGGTTCGTTGCTTCCGCGCGTGACGACAGAGACGATCTTGCCGCCCCCGACTGCGTATGCGCTCGAGACACCGGGAAGTGTCAGGTCGATCTCGGTGGCGTCGGTGGTCACCACGAACTCGGGGATTGCCTTGGTGGCTGCCGTGCGCAACGGCCGGACCGTCGCAGTTGCATCGGTCGACCCTGTGGGCGACACGACTCCGGTCGGGGTGGTGACAGACCAGTCGAGCGACGCCGAGCGGATGACGAGGAAGTTCCCCAGCACACTGTTCGAGCCGGTGTCGAAGGGCGCATCGGTGAGGGTGCGGCTCTCCATCGACGCAAGGTCGATGTCTCCCTTGCCGCCTCTCCACACACCCGGGTCGTCTGCTGGGTCCTGCCCCGAGAACGAGAATTCCCATGTGTCGGCGTCGAGATCGAACAGCACGTAGCGGTCTTGACCGGGCCAGTTCGAGTCGTAGATGTGCACCTTGGCTGTCGACTCGGTGGGGTACTCGACAGAGACCGGGAGCACCGCGTGACCGCCCATGTCGCTGTAGAGACCCATCGTGTAGGTGAGTTTCTTCGTGGCGAACGAGTCGTTGAGAGCACTGACGATGTCTGACAGCGATTTCTTGGCCCACGAATCTGCGTCTTTCTTCACCGCGGGGAAGAACTGTGTGGCGAAGGCGCGGATGATGCCGTGCGTGGTGTCGGCCTCGTTCGACAATTCGGCCGTCTTCGGGGATGCGCCCGTGGTGAAACGGTTGATTGCCTGCACCACCATGCCCTCACAGTGGCCGGCCCCGCGGCTCTGGTTGACCATCTGTGCCCATGCCGCGGCTTCGCTCGTCGGGTCGCACGGCGTCGCGGCACCGTTCGTGCACACCCCGTCGCCGAACATCATGCGCAGGTCCTCGCCGTCCATGAACTCGGGCGAGTTCGACGAGCCGAAGTTGGCGAACGCGAATCCGTCGTCGGCGGGCACTAGGCCAGAGGTTGCGTTCGCACGGGGTGAACCGTCGGTCGTGGAACCGGAACCGCCCCCGGAGCACGCGGTCAGAAGCACCGCCGAGGCGATGACGGGCAGGAGACGTCGGCGGATCATCGGCACAACGGTAACGGACAGGCCTGCGGGGGTGAAGGCGGGGTCGCTGCCTCAGCGAACGTGGTCGAGGGTCTCGACCCCACGGCAGAAGAGATCGACCAGGTTGTCGAGACCCTCGTCGAGTGCATACGGCTCGGGGTGGCCGTCGTCTTTCTCGAGCACACAGAACCCGTGCAGGGCACTGCGCAGACTGCGCGCGCACTGGGCCCGTTCGACTGTCGACAGGGCGTACCCCGTGAGAGAGGAGTCGAGTGCGTCGACCACCAACGAGAGCGACTGCTCGATGTCGGCGTCTCCCACCGACGGCACCCGGTCGGTGGCGGTGTAGATGCCGGGGTGTTGCTGCACGAACCCCCGCCATGCGAGGGCCACCGCGCGAACGGCATCACGGCGGGAGAGACCCTGTTGCGCTGTCACCAGCGAGTCGGCGAGCAGGCGGCGTGCGAGCAGGGCGAGTTCTTTCCAGAGGTCCTCGATGCCCGAGACGTGCCGGTAGAGGGCCGGTTGCTTCACCCCTGAGTCGTTGGCGATTCGTTGCAGGGTGACCGCGTCGATTCCCTCGTTGTCGGCGATGACGGCGGCGAGTTCGATCACCAGTGCCCGGTTCAGTCGCTGCCGCACCGTCGTCATCGTCAGGCCTGCCGGAAGAAGCGCGAGATCCAGCCGGCGATCCGGTGCTGGTGAAGTGGTTCGCCCAGTGTCGACCGCGCCGCGTTCGCTTTTTCCTCGCCGAACAACTCGAGACGCGTCGCCAGCAGACTGTCGGCGAGCGCCGGGGAGAACTCGGGGTGCACCTGCAGGGTCCACGCACGTTCGCCGATCAACATGCCGCCGATGGGGCAGTAGTCGGCTCTCGCGAGCAGACGTGCGTCTCGTGGCAACTGCTGCACCTGGTCCTGGTGGCTGGCTGCGAGCACCACGGTGTCGGCAGAGTCCATCCACGGTTGGGGTTCGACGATCTCGTAGTGCTTCGCGCCGATTCCCCACCCGTAGTCGGCCTTGCGAACCTCGGCACCGAGAGCCTGTGCCATCAGTTGGTGGCCGAAACAGATGCCGACGTACGGGGTCTCGGTCGCGATCATGTCGCGCAACAGTTGTTCGACATCGCGCAGCCAGGCGACATCGTCGTACACGCTGAGTCGGCTCGGTGAGCACATCCAGCCGTCTTGTTCGGAGACTGCGTCGGGCATCTGGCCCTCGTCGCACCGATAGGTGGTGAGTTCGATACCGAGCGGCCGCAACAGTTCGTCGTAGAGCTCGGGATAATCGCCGCCCACGTGCAGACTGCCTGCGTCGATGTGCCCGACGAGCAAGAGGCCGATGCGTGTCATCGGAACGAGAACACTTTCGTCGGCCCGGTCTCGAGCGGCGGCAGGTATCCGCGTTCGCGCAGGATCGGCATCACGCCCTCTCCGAACCAGTACGCCTCCTCGAGGTGCGGGTAGCCCGACATGATGAAGGCGTCGATGCCGAGGTTGTGGTACTCGATGATCCGGTCGGCGACCTCTTCGTAACTGCCGACGAGTGCGGTGCCGACCCCGCCGCGCACGAGCCCTATGCCTGCCCACACGTTGGGGTGTATCTCGAGTTTCGACAGGTCGCCACCGTGCAGGTCGAACTGCCGGCGTTGCCCGACCGACTGCGTCTTCAGAAAATCCTCGCGGGCAACAGCGATCGCCTCGGGCGACATCGACGACAGGATGCCGTTGGCGACGGCCCAGGCCTCTTCGCCCGTCGGCCGGGCAATGGTGTGGAAACGGATGCCGAAGCGCAGCTTGCGGCCGTGGGCGGCGGCTTTTGCGGCAACGCGCTCGTGGCGTTCTTTGATGGCGTCGGGGGTCTCACCCCACGACAGGTAGAGGTCGACGTTCTCGGCGGCCACGTTCTCTGCCGCATCGCTTGCACCGCCGAAGTAGATGGGCGGCACCGGGTTCGGCACGTCGCGGGTGGTGGCGTTCTCTACCTCGAAGAACTTTCCCTTGAAAGTGAACGGCTCGCCGCTCCACGCGCCGCGCATCACCTTCACGAACTCACCGGTGCGCTCGTAGCGCGTCTCTTTGTCTTCCGACACCCCGAAGCGGAGCAGTTCGCTCTGTTCGGCACCGGTCACGATGTTCACGAGGCACCGGCCGTTCGACATTCGCTGCATGGTGCTCGCCATCTGCGCCGCCAGTGTCGGGGTCAACAGGGCCGGACGGAACGCGACCAGGAACTTGATGCGCGATGTCAGCGGGATGATCGACGAGGTGGCGAGCCAGGCGTCTTCGCAGCCCGTTCCGCACGGGGTCAGCAACGCCTCGAACCCGAGGTTCTCGCACGCTGTGGCGACCTGGGCGAGGTACTCATGACTCGGTGCACGGTTGACGGAGTTGTCATCGGGCAGCACGTCTCGTGAGTCTCCGCCGGTGGGCAGGAACCAGTTCATCTCAATCATGGGTTGTCCTTTCTCAGAAATCGAGCGGGATGAGTCGGATGGTGGCGAGCGAGGTTCCCATCACCAGGACCCACGACAGCACACCGACGAGAAGCGGGCGGGCACCGAGCACCATCAACTTGCGGATGCGCACGCTCGCGCCGAGACCGACGAGTGCCAGCGCGAGCAGAACGCGTTCGATGTCCTTGGCGGTCGCGAGAAAACCGTCAGACAGGGTGCCGGTGGTTCGCACGCACACCATGCCGAGGAACAGAATGATGAACAACGGCAGCGGCGCGACCTTCTGCTCGTGCGTGTGCACGTCTTTTTTCGCGCTTGCACGCCGGTGGTTGAAGGCGTAGATCGCCACGAGCGGCGCGAGCAACATGACGCGCGTGAGTTTCACGATGACTGCACCCGTCAGTGATTCGGGTGCGTACGCCGTCGATGTTGCGACCACCTGGGCCACGTCGTGCACGGCAGAACCGGCCCACAGACCGAAGCGGACATCGCCCATGCCGAAGAGGTGGCCGAACAACGGCAGCGCAAAGATGCTGACCGAACCGAACAGGGTGACGAGCGCAATCGCGTAGGTGGCGTCTTCCTCGTCGCCGTCGACGGCACCGGTCATCGCGCTGACTGCCGACACACCGCAGATCGAGAAGCCCGTTGCGGTGAGCAGCCCGAGACCCGGTGTGACACCCAGCCACTGCGCGATGTACTGCGTGCCGAAGAAGGTGATCGCGACCACCGCGATCACGGCCACGAAACCCTTGCCCCCGAGATGCGCAACCTCCCGCAACGACAGCTGCAGCCCGAGCATCACGATGCCGACCCGCAGAAGGCGTCGCGCAGCGAACCGCAACCCTGCATCGAACGCACTGTGCAGCAGACCCGAGTTCCCTGCGATCACGCCGATCACCAACGAGACGGTCAGGGGCGACAGACTCGACACCGTCGAGTTCACGAAAAACCCGAGCGACACTGCGGCACCGGCCAGGGTGAGACCGGGGGCATGGCGAGTCACCACTGTTGCGAGGGCCCCCGACTTCGACATGTTAGACACTCTAACTTCGGGTGTGCCTCGGGGAGGCAGTCGGTTCTGGCCCAATGGCGACAAGGGTTCCAGAGGTGCCTCACCCTAGGGTGGTCTTCGTGAATCGACGGGAAATCGCACGGCGCGGGGCCATCTACCTGGCGCTTCTCACGGTGGCGATCGCCCAGCCGTTGTTGCAGTTGTACGGCGCCAACGTGGCGGTTTTTGCTGCCGCCAACTACGAGGGCGCGATCGTGGTGTGGTTCGCACTGGCGGTGGTCGTGGTGCCCCCGTTGGTGTTCACGGTTGTCGACGCGGCCGCGCTCGTGTTTGCTCCCCGCATCGAGAGACACGTGCACCGCGTGCTGGTGTTCGTCTCGTTGTGGGCCGTGCTGTCGGTGGTTGCGCGGTCTGTCTCGTTCGGGCCGTGGCAGGTCGATGCGGTGTTCACGGCAGCGCTCGCGACGGCCGCGATGTTCGCGTTCGTTCGCTTCGGGGCCGTGAAGTCGTGGTTCGTGTTCATGTCGCCGCTTGCGCTGGTCGTTGCGGTCACGTTCGGCGCGACCGCGCGGGCGGTGATCAACCCGCCCGATGCGGTGGTGATCGACATCAAGAAACCCGGCACGCCGGTGGTGTCGGGGCCGGGAACACCGAAAGACAGGGTCAGTGTGCTGTGGGTGGTGCTCGACGAGGCACCGTTGTTCTCTCTGCTGAACAGCAAGGGTGAGATCAACGCGAAGCGGTTCCCCGGTTTTGCCGACCTCGCGTCGACGTCGACGTGGTACCGCAACGTGGTTGCCACGTCGCAGACGACCACAGACGCAGTGCCCGCGATGCTCACCGGCCGTCTGCCGAGGTCGGGTGTCGGCCCGGTGTTGGCAAACCATCCGAAGAACCTGTTCACCCTGATGAACGGCCACATGTCGATGGACGCACACGAGGTGGTGACGGCGCTCTGCCCGAAGAAAGTCTGCTCGACGGTGTCGGTGACCGGTGGTGAGCACATCGCGAACCCGTCAGCGGCAACGACCGGCACCACCACGACGGCCGCGCCGACCGCCGACATCGTCACCACCAAACCGCGCACCCCGTTCGCGTCTTTCCTGAAAGACGCGGTCATCGTCGTGGGACACAAGATGCTGCCGAGGGGGCTGCGCGAGAAGCTGCCGCCGATCGACGAGGGGTGGGGAGGCTTCGGCAACGCAGACAACGTCGACGAAGACGTCGAAGAACCGGTCGACACCACAGTGCCCGCGGGGCCGACCACCACAGCGGCTCTCACCGAGGAGACACAGGAGAACGCAGACAACACCACGGTGCGCGAGTGGGAAGACGGCGGGCCGCAGACACAGATCCCGGTGGTGGAAGGGGTCATCTCCCGCGCTGCCAGGGCCGACAGGGCGACTCTGCACTTTGTCCACGCCCTGATCCCGCACAGGCCCTGGGTTCTGGCGCCCGACATGCGTGCGTCGTTGCAGTTGCCGGCAGACAAGCGCTCGATTCAGGTTCTCGACGGCCGCCGTGACCGGTTGCAGATCCACCTGAGCCAGTACGCGGCGACCGACAGGGTGATCGCCGACATGATGACCGCACTGCGCAGGTCGGCGAACTGGGACCGCACGATGATCATCGTGACCGCCGACCACGGCATCACCTTCCAGCAGGGCGAGAAACACCGTGAGACTGTGAACGTGAAGAGCCCGGGCACCCTCGAGGATCTCTACCGCGTGCCGCTCTTCATCAAGTACCCGGACCAGAACTCGGCCGCGGTGTCCGATTGCACGGCATCGCCCGTCGATCTGCTGGCCACTGTCAGCGCCGCAACGGGCATCGATGCGGGGTGGAAGACCGACGGCGCAGACCTTCTTGCCTCGTGCCCGCAACGCAACGCGCGCACGGTCATCTGGCCCGACGGTCGGTTCGACCTGTCGACGTCGTTTGCCGACGTGATGAAGCGGGTCGAGTACTACGACAGGTGGATCGACGCAGACGGCGACGTCGACGACATCTACCGCGGTGGTCTCAGCGGCTCGCTGGTCGGCACCCGCGTGCCTGCAACAGCTGCGCGCGAGATGTCGTTGCGGTGGTCCCTCAAGGAGGCGGGCACCTACAACACCGCAGGAGTCGGCAGGTTCGCACCGGTGGTCACACGTTCGCGGGGTTCGTTGTCTGCATCGCGCGATTTCTCCGGCACCGAGGAGGCGCTGCTGGTGATGGACGGCACGGTGTTCGGGGTGGTGTCCGAACTGGCAGGGCTGAAGAAGGGCACGAGCACCGAGTTCACCAGCATTCCGATGTCACGACTGCAGTCACCGGGCGCCCACACGATGGAACTGTGGGTTGTCGACTGGGCCGACCCGGAGTCGCCGGTGTTCAGGAAAGTCGGGGGCTAGCCCGGGGCCCGGGAACCGTCGGCGATACCTGCGAGAGCGATTGCCTCGCTGAGAGTGCTGGCCCGTTTCATGGTGATGCCCGCCTTGATGTCGGGCGCACTCGACGGAACTATCGCGTGCGTGAACCCGAGACGTGCAGCCTCGTTGAGGCGCTGGCCGAGATGGCCGACCTGTCTCACCTCACCCGCGAGGCCGACCTCTCCGATGACCACGAGATCGGCCGGAAGCGGAACATTGCTGATGGCCGACACGAGCGCGAGGCACAGGCCGAGGTCGGCGGCGGGTTCGTTGAGCTTCACCCCGCCCACGACCGATGCGTACACCTCGTGGCCGGCAAGGCTGACCCGTGCGCGTCGTTCGAGAACGGCAAGCAACATCGAGAGGCGACCGGAGTCGACCCCCTGTGCACTGCGCCGCGCGGGAACAGCGGAGTTGACGGGGTTCGTGAGCGTCTGCAGTTCGACGAGCAACGGGCGTTGACCCTCGATGGTGGGCACCACGACAGAGCCGGGCACACCGGTGCGGCGGTCGGTGAGGAACAACCGGCTTGCGTCGGGCACCCCCGAGAGACCGGTTTCGGTCATCTCGAAGAGTCCGAGTTCGTTGGTGGGCCCGAAGCGGTGTTTCACCGCCCGCAGCAGACGCAGAGCGTGGTGCCGCTCGCCCTCGAACGACAGCACCGTGTCGACGACGTGCTCGAGCACACGCGGGCCGGCAAGACCGCCTTCTTTGGTGACGTGACCCACGATGACGATGCTGACGTTGCGGCGTTTTGCCTCTTGCACGAGCCGGTGTGCACAACCGCGCACCTGCACGACGGAACCGGGTGCCGACGACAGGTCGGGGTCGACCACCGTCTGGATCGAGTCGACTACGACGAGCGACGGCGAGATCTTGTCGATTGCCGCCACGATGTTCGGCAGCGACATCTCGGGAAGCAACCAGAGGTCGTCGCGCACGGCACCGAGACGGTCGGCGCGGAGCCTGACCTGTTGCGCACTTTCTTCGGCGGTGACGTACAACGTGGGGCCGGTGGTACGAGCGAGAAGCTGCAGCAAGAGTGTGCTCTTGCCGATGCCGGGTTCGCCGCCCAGCAGAGTGACCGAGCCGGGGACCAGACCGCCGCCGAGAACCCGGTCGAGTTCACCGATGCCGGTGGAGTTCGGCGAACTCGATGCGGTGTCGACCGTGCCGATCGGTGTTGCCTCGCCAGGGGGAACCAGCGCAAGACCGGCTGCGAGGGTGACATGTGAGTCTTCTGGGCCCTCGACGTCTTCGACGAGCGAGTTCCACGCCCCGCATGCCAGACACTTGCCCGACCACTTCGGGAACGAGGTTCCGCATTCGGAACAACGGTGAACGAGCTTCAGTTTTGCCACGTGAGCGAAATTATCAGCGGGGTGTGCGCTCGCGACGGTTGCGGGCGTTGCTGACGAGCAGAAGAAGTATGACCGTGGCTGCGATCCAGAGAACGAGGAGACCGAGAAGAATCACCCGCGCGACACGGGAGATGCTCGTGGCGACCGCGACATGGGTCGACGCAGTGGTGATGTCGACCTTCGAGCCGTCCATGGGAACCCGCCATGTGAGGCCGTTGTCGCCGGCGAGACCGGTAGACGAATCGACGGTGCCGGGAAGAGACGCGGTGAACGTGATGCCGATGGCGTCACCGAGATCGAGGCCTGCCTCTTCGACCTCGGCTGCATACGGTGTGACACCGAGCAGTGTGCGCGTGGCGTCATCGACGAACGCATCGAGACCACCCGTGATCTCGAGCCGGCCCGAAAGTGTCCACGTGCTGTTCGTGTCTTTCCCGGTGCGGGCGAGCACGATGTCGTGCAGGGGCCCCTTGGTCTCGCTGACCTGGGCAAGCACTGCGTTCGCCTCGGCCGGGTTCTCGAACGAACGTGTCAGTTCGATGGTGAGACCGCCCGATTTCGTCTTGGTGGGCCCGTCGGTCTTCCAACCGGCCTCTTCGAGGTCGTCGGTGCGGATGTCCTGGGCGAGCGTGGGGATCTTGGCGACGATGTCCTTGTCGGCGGTGACGACAACGGTGACCGAGCCGGTTCCGTTGGGGTCGACCTTGAGTGACACCGTCTGGTCGACCCGGCACGAGGCAAGCACGACTGCGGCACACAGCACAGCGCCGATCCGGCGGAGAACCGTGCGTGTCGAGGTCACGAAGACTGTTTAGTCCGCCGACTCGGCATCACCGACGAGGGGCGGTTCGCTCGGCGCGACGAAACCCTCGACGGCACGGAACACGATGTGCTTCTTGCCGGGGTTCTCGGGGTCGTCTTCTGCGTCGACGACGATGATCTGGCCCGCGTTGAAGTGCTTGTAGAGAATCTTCTCTGACAGTGCGTCTTCGACGTGGCGCTGGATGGCACGGCGCAACGGCCGCGCACCCAACTGCGGGTCGTAACCAACGGTGGCGAGGAACTCCTTGGCGGCCTGGGTGAGCTCGATGCCCAGCCCCTGCGACTCGAGCTGTCCGGCGAGACGCTTGATCATGAGGTCGACCATCTGGATGATCTCGGGCAGGCCGTGCTCGTGGAACACGATGGTCTCGTCGACACGGTTGAGGAACTCGGGGCGGAAGTGCGCCTTCAGTGCGTCGGTGACCTTGTCTCTCATGCGCGCGTACGACATGGCCTGGTCGCCGGTGTTGAAACCGACGTTTGCCTTGCGCAGGTCCTGCGTGCCGAGGTTCGAGGTCATGATCAGCACCGTGTTGCGGAAGTCCGTGC
>CAYRUT010000057.1:0-8632 GCA_964427545.1 uncultured Bifidobacterium sp.
AAGGAAAAGAGGGTCTCCAGGAGGAGTTTTTCCACACCTTCAACAGCCTCCACGGGGCCAACAAGCAGATCGTGATCTCGTCTGACCGCATGCCCGATGCCATCCCGACCCTCGAGGACCGCCTGCGTGGCCGCTTCCGCTGGGGCCTGATCACAGACATCCAGCCGCCGGATCTCGAGACCCGCCTGGCCATCCTCCGGAACAAGGCCGAGCGCGACAACACCCCGTTGCCCTCTGATGTGCTCGAGTTCATCGCCAGCAACATCACCTCGAACATCCGCGAGCTGGAGGGCGCACTCATCCGCGTCACCGCCTATGCCAACCTCACCCGGGAGACCGCGACCATCGAGATGGCCCAGCAACAGCTGGCAGACCTTCTCACGGCGCCCGCCACCAAGCACCGCACCGACGAGGAGATGCTCGCCGAGGTGGCGGGGTACCTCGGGTTCTCGGTCGAGGCCCTGAAGGGCAAATCCCGACAGCGGCCCCTGGTGTCGGCCCGGCAGATCGCCATGTACGTCTTCCGCGACATGACCGAACTCAGCTACCCGGCCATTGCCCGGTTGTTCGGCGGCCGCGACCACACGACGGTCATCCACGCGGTCGACAAGACCCAGCGCCTCATGCGGGAAGACAAGACCACCTTCGACCAGGTCACTGACATCATCAGTCGTGTGAGGAACTCATAGAGGGTGTGAATGTCGTGGGGATGACCATGTGGGGCACGTGTGCACAGACGGGGACAAACAGGTCGTCGTCCACACCTGCGCAAGTTTCACTCGTGAAAGTTGTTCAAACAGGCACGTCACTGCGCACATGCACTTTTCACCAACTGCAAGGCCCGGATGCTCGTCGTCCACAATCCACAGCACTTATTAAAAGCATTAGACAAGAACACAACCAGCCAGAGTCGGTAATCGCGCCGTTCTACACTGGTGCAACATTCACGAAGGTGACAGCATGAAGTTCAAAAGCGACCAGGGAATTCTCGCCGAATCGTTCGGTGCTCTCGCTCGTGTTGCAAGCTCGAGAAACGCGGGTACTCCTGCTCTCGCCGGCGTGAAGATGGTTCTTACGGGCGACACGCTGGTGGCCGCCAGCACCAACCAGGAGATGTCACTGCAGTTCTCGATCCCCGTCGCGGGCGACACCGACGGTCAGGGTCTGGTCAGTGCAAAGACCCTCAACGACATCGTGCGGGTGATGCCGTCGGGAAAGATCACCGTCGAGTTCGCCGGCGACAACGCAACCGTCACCGCGCAGCGTTCGCAGTTCACGATCCCCACGATGAACGCCATTGAGTTCCCCCGCCAGCCGACACCCACGGGCGAACCCGTCACGTTGACGTCGGCCGCGTTCAAGGCCGCACTCGACCAGGTTGTTCTCGCTGCCAGCAGCGAACCACACCGTCTGCATCTCTCGGCGGTCATGATGACGGCGACAGACAGCGGCATCCGGCTTGTTGCGACCGACGGTTACCGACTGGCCCTTCGCGACATCGTCGGGGCGAGTGGCGTGTCGAGCAACCATTTCCTGATCCCCAAGGCGGCGTTCAGCGAACTGCAACGACTGCTCGACATCTCAGACGAGATCACCATCCGGTTCAACGAATCTGATGCGTCGTTCCAGTCGCAGACGATGACACTCGCAACGAAACTCATCAACGCCGAGTACCCGCCGTACCAGAACATCATTCCGTCTGACAACACCAACGAAGCAACCATCAACCGCGAAGAGCTGCTTGCTGCACTGCGCCGAAGCCGTGTGCTGGCATCAGACCTCACACCCGTGCGTGTGCGCATGAGTGCCGAGGGAGTGCGGCTCACGGTCACGCTCACCGACGGCTCGACCAGCGTCGAGGACCTCGACGCGAAGTTCACGGGCGACGACATCACGGTGGCGTTCAACTCTGACTATCTCACCGACGGTGTGAACGCATGCGGAACAGAAGAGGTCTGCATCTCCACGAAGGTTCCGAACAAGCCGGCGATCATCCGCCCCGTCGGGAACAGCGACTACCTGTACTTGCTCATGCCACAACGTTCGTGACGTGATCACCCGCATCGAGCTCACCGACTTTCGTGTGTACCGACACGCGGTCATCGAACTCGACGCAGGCGTCACGGCAGTCATAGGGCGCAACGCCCAGGGCAAGACATCGCTGGCAGAGGCGATGAGTTATCTCTCGACGCTCCAGAGTTTTCGGGGCGTGGCAAACGACGCCCTGGTGCGGACCGGCGCCGACTCTGCGTACGTGCGTGCCGACATCGTGCACGACGACGGGCGCGAGATTCTCGTCGAGGCCGAGATCAACCGCGCCGGCCGCAACCGCGTTCTCGTGAACAAACAGAAACTGGCCCGGGTGCGCGACCTTCTCGGTGTCGTGCGCACCACGGTGTTTGCCCCGACCGATCTCGAACTCGTGTACAAGGGCCCCGAGACACGGCGCGAGATGCTCGACGATGCTCTCGTCGCCCTTGCGACCCGTAACGACACCCTGCGGCTCGAGGTCGACCGCATCGTGCGCCAACGCAACACGCTGCTGAAACAGGCGAACGGGCGTCTCACCGACGACATCGCCACGACGCTCGACGTGTGGGACACCAAGTTCGTCGAGAAGGGCTCGCTGCTCGGTGAGGCACGAGCAAAGATCGTCGCCCGACTCACACCACTGGTGCGCGAGGCATACGAGCAACTGGCCGGCGAGGCGACCGCGGTCGACCTCGTGTACGAGCCCGAATGGCGGCGCACCGGCCTCTCCAACGCTCTTGCCGCGGCCCGCCCCGAAGACGTCAGACGGGGTATCACCACGGTCGGGCCCCACCGGGACGACGTGATGTTCTCGGTGAAGGGGATGCCCGCAAAGACCCACGCGTCGCAGGGGGAGTGCCGCACCCTGGCTCTTGCCGTGAAGCTGGCGATCCACCGGCTGGTGACAGAGGTGGTGGGCACCGCGCCGCTGCTCGTGCTCGACGACGTGCTGTCAGAGCTCGACCCGTTCCGGTGCGAGGCGCTTCTGCGGCACATGCCGCCGGGGCAGGTGTTGATCACCACCGCCCAGGTTCTGCCCGAGGCGGCACACCCCGACAGCATCATTCACATCGCGCACGGAACCGTCGTGACGCATGACCAAGCCGACACCGATTCACATGACTGACGAACACACCCCTCGGGGCAGGACCCCTCGACCGCTGTCCGAACTGGTCAGCAAGGTTCTCGGTTCGATGAAGGTCAGCGATGCAACCTCCGCAACGGGGCTCTTCTCGCACTGGCCCGAAATCGTCGGTCAATCCGTGGCAGATCACGTCACTCCGAAACGACTCGAAAAGAGGGTCCTCACGGTCGAGGTCGACGATCCGGCGTGGGCCACTCAACTCACATTCCTCGAAGCACAACTGCTGTCCACATTGCGTCAGCACATCGGTGACGAAGTCGATTCTCTCAACATCAAGGTACGACGCTCCCGATAACAAGGTCACCCAATTGTTAGGATGTCTACGCAATGTCTTCATCAAAAAAGGCTCCCGCGAAGAACCCGTCAGCCGACTACGGCGCGAAAGACATTCAGGTTCTCGAAGGACTCGACCCCGTTCGTAAACGCCCCGGAATGTACATCGGGTCGACCGGTCTCGCAGGGCTGCACCACCTCATCTGGGAGGTCGTCGACAACTCCGTCGACGAGGCCATGGCAGGGTTCTGCGACAGGGTCGGAATCACCCTTCTCGACGACGGCGGCTGCCGGGTAGACGACAACGGGCGCGGTATCCCCGTCGACCCCTACCCCTCGGGCCCCCACAAGGGCAAGAGCGCCGCCGAGGTGGTGCTCACCGTGCTCCATGCCGGCGGAAAGTTCGGTGGCGAGGGCTACAAGGTCTCGGGTGGCCTGCACGGAGTCGGCGTCAGCGTGGTGAATGCGCTCTCGACCCGGGTCGTGGTCGAGATCGACCGTGACGGCAACCGCTACACCATGGAGTTCGCCGACGGCGGCAAGGTGAAACAGAAACTCGCCAAGACCGGCACCACCCCCGCGCGCGGTCGCAAGACCGGCACGTCGGTCACGTTCTACCCCGACCCCACCATCTTTGCGTCGGAGGGTGTCGAGTTCGTCGCGCGCACGGTGATGGAGCGTCTGCAGACCATGGCGTTCCTCAACAAGGGCCTCGAGGTCGTGTTCGAGGACCAGCGCCCCACGAAGGAACAGCAGGTCACCTTCCAGTACAAGGGCGGCATCGTCGACTTCGTGAAACACCTCAACCAGTCGAAGGAGTCGCTCTTCAACAAGGTCGCGGCATACGAAGACGAAGACGAAGACGAGGGCATGCAGCTCGACATCGCCATCCAGTGGAACACCGGGTACTACGAGGGCATCCACGGGTACGCGAACGGCATCTCCACCACCGAGGGCGGCATGCACGTCGAGGGTTTCAAGACCGCCCTCACGTCGGTGCTCAACAAGTACGCCCGAGAGAAGGGCCTGCTCAAGGAAAAAGACGACAACCTGCTGGGCGAGGACATCCGCGAGGGGATCACCGCGATCATCGCCGTGAAACTGCGTGAGCCCCAGTTCGAGGGACAGACCAAGGCCAAGCTGGGCAACGTTCCGATGCGCTCGTTCGTGCAGAAGAGCACCAACAAGTACCTGGCGGAGTGGCTCGAGGAGAACCCGACCGAGGCGAACAAGGTCGTCAAGAAGGCGATCGCCGCTGCACAGGCACGGCTCGCGGCGAAGAACGCGCGCAACGCCGTTCGCCGCAAGACCGCGCTGTCAGGTGCCGGAATGCCCGACAAGTTGAAAGACTGCTCGAGCGGCAAGCCCGAGGAGAGCGAACTGTTCATCGTCGAGGGCGACTCCGCAGGCGGCACCGCAGTCGATGCGCGCGACCCGCGCACGCAGGCGATTCTCCCGATCCGCGGCAAGATCCTCAATGTCGAGCGCGCACGCCTCGACAAGATGCTGAAGAACAACGAGATCCAGGCACTCATCACCGCAATCGGCGGCGGCGTGGGCGACGAGTTCGACGTCACGAAGGCCCGCTACCACAAGATCATCGCGCTCGCCGATGCCGACGTCGACGGCAGCCACATCCGGACCTTGCTGCTCACGTTCTTCTACCGGCAGATGCGACCCATGGTCGAGGCCGGCTACATCTACATCGCCCAGCCACCGCTGTATTCGACCGAGATCGGCAAGGAAAAGGTGTACCTCAAGGACGACGCGGCCAAGGCGGCGTTCCTCGCGGAGAAGCCCAACCACAAGAAAGAGTTCCAGCGCCTGAAAGGCCTCGGCGAGATGGACTGGCAGGAACTCAAGAGCACCACGATGGACCAAATGTCGCGCACGCTGCTGCAGGTCACCGTCGAGGAGGCCGCCATCGCCGACGAGGTCGTGTCGGTGCTCATGGGCGACGACGTCGACAGCCGCAAGAAATTCATCACCACCAATGCACGCGACGTGCGGAACCTCGACTTCTAACTCCGACGGGAGCCACTCATGAGTGACAATCCAAATCTGTTCGACCAGATTCAACCCGTTCCCCTGCAAGACGAGATGGAACGTTCGTTCCTCGACTACTCGATGTCGGTCATCATGTCGCGCGCACTGCCCGACGTTCGCGACGGACTCAAGCCGGTGCACCGTCGCATCATCTGGGACATGGAGCAGCAGGGCTTCCGCCCCGACCGCCCCTTCGTGAAGTGCGCCCGCGTCACCGGCGACACCATGGCGCGCTACCACCCGCACGGCGACTCCGCCATCTACGACGCACTGGTGCGCATGGCCCAGCCGTTCTCGCTGCGCCACCCCCTGATCGACTTCCACGGCAACTACGGCTCGCCGGACTTCGGCCCCGCCGCGGCCCGGTACACGGAGTCCCGCCTGCACTCGCTCGCCATGCGCCTGCTGGACGGCATCGACGAGAACACCGTGGACATGGTGCCCAACTACGACGGCACCTCGGAAGAGCCCCGGGTCCTGCCGGCCCGCTTCCCGAACCTGCTCGTCAACGGCAGCCAGGGCATCGCGGTGGGCATGGCCACCAGCATCCCGCCCCACAACCTGGGCGAGGTCATCGACGCAACGATGCACCTCATCGACAACCCGTCGGCAACACCCGACGACCTCATGAAGTTCGTGCAAGGACCTGATTTCCCGACCGGCGCCTACATTCTCGGGCGCTCCGGCATCCAAGATGCGTACCGAACCGGTCGCGGCAGCATCAAGACCCGCGCCAAGGCCACCATCGAGGAGAACCGTGCCGGCCGCATGGAGATCCAGATCACCGAACTGCCGTACCAGACGAGCTGTTCGTCGATCGCCGCGCGCATCCAGGAACTCGTCGACAGCGGCGAACTCGACGGCATCGCCGATGTGAACGACGGGTCGTCGGGTGGCAAGACCAGCCTCGTCATCCTGCTGAAGCGCGACGCCAACGCCAACGTGGTGCTCAACAACCTCTACAAGCTCACGTCTCTGCAGAGCAGCTTCCCGGTCAACATGGTCGCACTGGTCGACGGGGTTCCGCGCACGGTCAATCTTGCCGACGCCCTCAACGGTTACGTGCGCCACCAGATCGAGGTGGTCACGCGGCGCACGCAGTTCCGTCTCGACAAGGCACGCGACCGTGGCCACATTCTTGAGGGCCGCATCAAGGCGCTCAACGTCATCGACAAGATCATCAAGCTCATCCGCGAGAGCGAAGACGCAGCTTCCGCGAAGGAAGCCCTCATGAAGAAGCCGTACGAGTTCAGCGAGCGCCAGGCGATCGACATTCTCGACATGCAGCTGCGCCAGTTGACGCGACTGTCGCGCATCGACCTCGAGAAGGAACTCGCCGACGTGCAGGCGCGCATCAAGGAGTACGAGTCGATTCTCGCCAGCGACAAGAAACTGCGCACGGTGATCAAGGACGAGCTCGCCGAGGTGCGCAAGGACTTCGCCACCGAGCGTGTGTGCAAGATCATCAACGACACCGGAGACATGGCACTCGAGGACCTCGTCGACGACAAGGAACTCGTGATCGTCATGACCCAGGCGCAGTACGTGAAGGCAGTGCCCGCCAGTTCGTTCCGCGCACAGGCGCGTGGTGGCCGCGGCGTGAAGGGCGCGACCCTGAAAGAAGACGACATCGTGCGTCGCGTGCTGTTCACCACCGCACACGCGTACCTGTTGTTCTTCTCGAACCGTGGGCGCGTGTACAAACTGCGTGCCGTCGAGATTCCCGAACGCGAACGAACGGCCAAGGGAATCCCCATCGTCAACCTGTTGCCGCTGCAGGCCGGCGAGACGATCCAGGCCATCATCGACACGCGCGAGTTCCCGGGCGAGCGGTTCCTCTTCTTCGTCACCAAGTCGGGCCAGGTCAAGAAGACCGCCTTCGACGCATACAACTCGAGCCGTCGCGACGGTCTCATTGCCCTCAACCTGAAAGAGGGCGACGAACTCGTTCGCGTGATCGAGACATCGGGCGACGACGACATCTTCATCATCAGCCGTTCCGGTCAGGTGATCCGCTTCAACGAGAAGGAAGTGCGGCCGATGGGTCGCACTGCTGCGGGCGTGCGCGGAATGAAACTGAAGGCAGGAGACGAGGTCGTGTCGGCAGACCCCGGCAAAGACGACGACGCCCTGTTGTTGGTCAGCGACGCCGGGTATGCAAAGCGCACGCAGATCGCACACTTCCCTCGCAAGGGCCGCGGCACCCAGGGTGTCATCGGCGTGAAGATCACCGACCGCAAGGGCAAGGTCGTCGCTGCGTTCATGGTGGGTCTCGACGACGAGATCGTCGCCGTGGCATCGAACGGTGTCGCAATGAGAACCGAGGTCAAGCAGATCTCCAGTCAGGGGCGTGCCGCAACCGGTGTGCGCCTCATGAACCTCGACAACGGAGCCGTTGTTGCTTCGGTCGCACCCATTCTCTCCACCGACGAAGACTGACCGCGAACGCGGTTCCATCACTCTGCTGACCACTGTCTGGTTGGCCGCCACCCTTGTCGGGGTTGTGGCTGTTGCGCGTGCGACAGTGGCACTCAACGCACGGTCTGTTGCCCAGACCAATGCTGACGCGGTGGCACTCGTGGCCGCCGACAGAGGTGTGGCGGCGGCGCAACGCTTTGCCGACTCTGCAGACATCGATGTCATGTCGATCGAGGCCTCGCCGGGCAGGGCCACCGTCACGGTGAGAGCCGGACACGTCGACGCAACAGCGAGTGCGCTGAAGCCCGAGTGACCTTTCGGTGCCCGTCTCACTCACTACGCTCGTGTCATGTCACCAAGCGTCGATCCCGCAGCGTCTCAACGCCGCGTTCGTCGCGTCACGCGCACGATCCGTGACATCGATGCCTGGAGCGTGTTCAAGGTCGGCCTTGTCTTCCATGCCGCCCTGTACGCGGTGGTGCTGGTGACAGGGGTGCTGTTGTGGAACGTCGCAAGCGCCACCGGCACCATCGACAACGTGGAGAATTTCCTCGAGTCGTTCGGGTGGGAGTCGTTCACGTTCAAGGGCTGGGAGCTCTTCCGTTCGACGGCGATTCTCGGGATTTTCCTCGCAGCCCTGGGCACCGGCCTGTGGGTGCTCGGGGCCGTGGTGTTCAACCTGATCACCGAACTGGTGGGCGGCGTGCGGGTCACGGTTCT
>CAYRUT010000058.1:0-8085 GCA_964427545.1 uncultured Bifidobacterium sp.
ACCACATCCGACACATCGATCGTCGACGAGGCACTCGATGCGCTTCTCGCCGAGTTCGACCCGAAAAAAGTCGACGACATCACGTTCCGCGGCGCCCGCTTCGATGCAGGACTCGCGTGGGTCCACTTCCCGAAGGGGCACGGCGGCCTGGGTCTGCGGCCCGAACTCAACCGGCGCATCGAAGAGCGTGTGCGTCAGGCGGGCGCAAAGCCCCAGGACCCGTCGAGCTTCTTCATGGCGCTCGCAGGCCCGACAATCGTCACCCACGGCAGCGAAGACGTCAAGAAGCGGTTCCTGCGACCCATGTTCACGGGCCAGGAGCGGTGGTGTCAGTTGTTCTCCGAGCCCGGCGCGGGCAGCGACTTCGCCGGTCTCGGCACGAAGGCAGTCCGCGACGGCGATGAATGGATCATCAACGGCCAGAAGGTCTGGAACACGCTCGCACATCTCGCCGACTGGGGAATGCTCGTCACGCGCACCGACCCCGACGCACCGAAGCACAAGGGCATGACCTACTTTGCTCTCGACATGCGCGCGCCCGGCGTCGAGGTGCGCCCGCTGCGCCAGATCACCGGTGAAGCCGAGTTCAACGAGGTCTACATGACCGACGCCCGCGTTCCCGATGCGCACCGCATCGGCGAGGTGGGCGAAGGATGGCGCGCCGCACTCACCACACTCATGAACGAGCGCACCGCAATCGGTGGCGGTGGCGGTGGCAACGCGAAGCGTCGCGGCCCGATCGACGAGGCCATCAAGATCTGGAACAGCAAGCCCGCAGACTCACGCAGCGAGGGCCACAAGGACCAACTGATGCGCCTGTTCTGCAAGAGCGAGATCCTCCGGCTCACCAACATGCGGGCCGCCCAGGCGGCAAAGGCCGGCAACCCCGGGCCCGAGGGTTCGATCTCGAAGCTGATGCTGGCCGAGTTCAACAAGAAGGTCACCGAGTTCTGCATCGAACTCATGGGTGCCGACGGCATGATCGACTACGACTACACCTTCCGTCGCCCCGAGGCGCTGTCAGTCGACGGCACCGACGGCGGCGTGCGTCATTCGTTCCTGCGGGTGCGCGCGAACTCGATCGAGGGCGGCACCAGCGAGATCATGCGCAACATCCTCGGCGAGCAGGTTCTCGGTCTGCCCGGCGAACCCCGCGTCGACAAGGACGTCGCGTGGAGCAAGGTGCCGCGCAGCTGACGTTGCCGTCACCAAACCGGGAAAAGGAAAAGAGCCACCGCTTGCGCGGTGGCTCTCTCCGTGAAAGTGAATGGAACTGTTTATGCAGCGCGCAGGCCGGAGAGGCCGCGGCTGATGAACTGGACGATTGCGTCCTTGACCGGCACCATGCCGTAGACGATGCAGCCGTCGACGCAGATGTGAACCCACGTGTAACGCATGTCGATGCTCTGTCCCTGACCGAACCAGGCCGAGATGAGGTTGACATTGAGGGCCCATACGAGAAGGATGCTGACACCGAGGGTGACGTGGTCCTTGATGATGGGGATCCGGTTGATGATGGTGTCCAGCTTCAGGGTGTGGGTGATGCTGTGGAACACAGGCATCACCGCCCCGAGAAGGATCGCCATCAGGATGAGAGTGGCCAATTTGTACATAACGGTTACCTCTTTCTTTTTTGTAAAAAGTCCCGCCTGAGATGAATGTAACGAACGTCACACAAAAGTGGTGGATATCCACAGGCTTCCTGAAGTCCATTGTTTGCAAGGGTTTCAGACGGTCTAGGCTGTGGAAATGATGAGAATCCGCCAGATTGCCCTCGTGGCTGCCGACCTCGCGCAGGCCGTGTCTGACCTCTCGGGGGCCCTCGACCTTGACGTGGTCTACAGAGACCCCGGAGTGGCCGAGTTCGGCCTGGAGAACGCCCTCTTCTGCCTCGGGGACCAGTTCCTCGAGATCGTCTCCCCCGTGCGTGAGGGCACGACAGCCGGACGACTGCTCGACAAGCGCGGTGGCGACTGCGGCTACATGGCGATCTACGACACCGACGACGTCGACGCCGTGGTGGAGCGTGCCTCGTCGCTCGGCGTGCGGTTCGTCTGGCAGGGCTCGGTGCCGGGAATCCGCGGCAACCACATGCACCCGAAGGACACCTCCGGAACCCTCGTCTCCGTCGACCAGACCGACACACCGGGCGAATGGCCGTGGGCCGGGAAGCGCTGGCGCGAACGACGCGAGTCGTCGGTGGCGACGGGCATCGTCTCGTACGAGGTTGCGGTGCACGATGTCGACGCGAGCACCGCACGGTGGGCAGACATCGGGATCCTGCACGATGTCACCCTCACCCCGGTCGGCGAACAGGGCGAGGGGCTCCACACGGTGAACCTGCGTGCGGCCGACCCGTCGCGCCACGGTGAGCAGATCACCGTCGTCGGCACGGTGTTCCGGCTTGTCGACCCCGCCAGGGTCGACTGATCAACGGGGCCCGGGGGCCGAGAGCTCTCGCACCGAAGTGAACAGCATCACCCCGTCGTCAACCGGCGACTCCCGGAACATCTTCTTGTCCCGCTTGTAGTTCTGGGGGTTGATCCAGGGCTCACGGTCGCCCTGACGGGGCATCTCGTGCATGACGCGCTGCATGTAGCCCGCCGAGAAGTCGTCGATCCACGGGCGCTCGGGCATGTCGCGGTCGGAGTCACGCAGTGTGGGCGTGCAGGTCGTGGTGCCCGTCGAGCCCATGTGGTTCAGCAGACGGCACACGTACTCGCACGTGAGGTCGGCGCGCAGGGTCCACGAGGCGTTGATGTACCCGAAGCTCGACGCCAGGTTCGGCACCCCCGAGTAGGCACACCCCTTGTACGACCACGTCGTCGAGAAGTCGATCTCTTTTCCGTCGACCTCGAAGGCCATCTCGCCGAGCGTGACCAGGCGCAGCCCGGTGGCGGTCACGATGATGTCGGCGTCGACACGGCCGCCCGACGCGAGCATGATTCCCGACTCGTCGAAGCCGGCGATGTGGTCGGTGACCACAGACGCCCGCCCCGACCTGATCGCGCCGAAGAGGTCACCGTTCGGCACCAGGCACAGCCGCTGGTCCCACGGGTTGTAGGTCGGCGTGAAATGCGTGTCGATGTCGTACCCGTCGCCCAGTTCCTTGCGCACGCCCTTCAACAACGCTTCTTTCACCTGTTGCGGCTTGGTGCGCGTGCGCCCGTAGACGAACTGCTGCATGGTCGTGTTCTTCCAGCGGGTGACCGCGTATGCCCATTTCGTCGGCATGATGCGGCGCAGGAACGACGCGACTGCGTCACGGTCGGGGCGTGCCACCACGTACGTCGGCGACCGTTGCAGCATCGTCACGTGCGCCGCGGTGCCGGCCATCGCGGGGACCAGGGTCATCGCCGTTGCACCGGACCCGATGACAACGACGTTCTTGCCCGCATAATCGAGGTTCTCCGGCCACTCCTGCGGGTGGATCACCGGGCCCGCAAAGCGGTCGAGCCCGGCGAATTCGGGCGTGTATCCGCTCTTGTACGAGTAGTAGCCCGAGCACATGTAGAGAAACGAGCAGGTGAAGACTGCTTCTTCGCCCGTCGGGGTGCGGGTCGTGGTGATGGTCCAGCGCGCGTCGCTGCCGGACCAACTGGCACGCGTGGCGAGATGCCCGAATCGGATGTGCCTGCGCAGGTCGTGCTCGTCGACGGTCTCGTTGAGGTACTCGAGGATCGACGGCCCGTCGGCAATGGATTTCTCCGCACGCCACGGCTTGAAGGAATAACCGAGTGTGTGCATGTCGCTGTCGGAGCGCACGCCGGGGTAACGGAAGAGGTCCCAGGTGCCGCCGATGTTGTCGCGCCCCTCGATGATCACGAAAGATCTCGACGGACAGTCACGCTTCAGGAAATACCCGGCGCCGATGCCGGAGATGCCGGCTCCGACGACAACGACATCGAAATGTTCCATGCCGAGAGGCTACGCCAGGTCGGTGACGGCGCCCGCAAACTGCGACTGGTACAGCCGGTGGTAGGCACCCTTCGCGGCGAGCAGTTCCTCGTGGCTTCCCTGCTCGACGATGCGGCCAGCCTCCATCACGAGGATCACGTGTGCATCGCGGATGGTCGAGAGCCTGTGCGCGATGACGAAGCTGGTGCGCTGGCTGCGCAGCGCGACCATCGCCTTCTGGATCAGCACCTCGGTGCGGGTGTCGACCGAACTGGTTGCCTCGTCGAGAATCAGGATGCCCGGGTCGGCGAGGAACGCACGCGCGATCGTGAGCAGCTGCTTCTCCCCCGCACTGACCGCGCCGCCTTCGTTGTCGAGCACGGTGTCGTAGCCGTTCGGCAGCGAATGCACGAAGCGGTCGACGTATGCAGCCTTCGCCGCGGCACGTATCTGTTCCTCTGTGGCACCCGGGTTGCCGTAGGCGATGTTCTCACGGATGGTGCCACCGAACAGCCACGTGTCCTGCAGCACCATGCCGACGTTCCCGCGCAGTTCCCGTCGAGGAATGCGGGCGATGTCGACACCGTCGAGCGTGATGCGACCCGACTGCAGGTCGTAGAACCGCATGATCAGGTTCACGAGCGTGGTCTTGCCCGCACCGGTCGGCCCCACGATGGCCACGGTCGTGCCGGGTTCGGCGACCAACGAGAGGTTCTCGATCAGCGGGCGCTCGGGGTCGTACGAGAACGACACGTTCTCGAACGCAATGCGGCCGCGTATCGTGCCCATGCCGGTGGCCGGGGGCTCGACGCTCTCCTCGGCCGAATCGAGCACCTCGAAGACACGTTCGGCCGACGCAACACCCGACTGCAGCACGTTCATCATCGACGCCGTCTGCGTGAGCGGCTGGGTGAACTGTCGCGAGTACTGGATGAATGCCTGCACGTCACCGAGGCCCATCGACCCCGACGCCACGCGCAGGCCGCCGACCAGGGCGATGGCGACGTAGTTGAGGTTGCCCACGAACATCATCGCGGGCTGGATCGAGCCCGACATGAACTGGGCACCGAAACCGGCCTCGAAGAGTTTCTCGTTCGTCACAGCGAATCGCTCTTCGACCTCGGCCTGGCGACCGAAGGTCTTCACGATGGCATGCCCCGTGAAGGTCTCCTCGATGAGTCCGTTGAGTGCACCGGTGTGGGTCCACTGCGCGAGGAAGCGCTTGCGTGACCTGTTCGCGATCTGCTTCATCGAGAGCACCGACAACGGCACCGTGATGATCGCGATCAGCGCCAGCAACGGCGACACCGAGACCATCATCACGAGAACCCCGACGATGGTCAGCATCGAGGTGATCAACTGGCTCAGCGACTGCTGCAGGCTCTGCGAGATGTTGTCGATGTCGTTCGTGACACGGCTGAGAAGATCGCCGCGCGAGTGCCTGTCTATGTACGACAGCGGCAGGCGGTGGATCTTCTCCTCGACGTCGGAGCGCAGCGCGTACATCGTGCGCTGCACGACACCGGCAAGAAGGAACGTCTGGCCGTAGGCCAGCAGGAACGAGAATGCGTACACCCCTGCGGCCCACCACAGGGTGCGGTGCAGTGCGGCGAAATCGACCCCTTGTTGTCCGTCGCGCCCGGTGAGACCGTTGAAGAGAATGTCGGTTGCGTGACCGAGAACGCGCGGGCCCGACACCACCAGGGCCACGCTCGCGACCGCGAGGAACATTATGAAGGCAACGAGGTACTTCTCGCCTGCCATGCGCCCGAGCAGACGACGTCCGGTGCCCGTGAAGTTCTCGGACTTCTCGACCGGCATCCCGACCACGTGCATGCGGCTGTTGCGCAGCTCGGAACCGGGCATGTGCTGAGCGGGCTTCTTCTCGCTCATACGGTTTCCTCTTCGTTCATCGATGCCTGCGACTCCACGATCTCCTGGTACGTGGCGCACGTCGCCAGGAGTTCGTCGTGGGTGCCGACACCGACACATTCCCCGTCTTCGAGCACGAGAATCTTGTCGGCGTTGCGGATCGTCGACACACGTTGTGCCACCACGATCACGACGGAGTTGCGCACGTGGGGCTCGAGCGCCGCCCGCAGGCGCGCATCGGTGGCCAGGTCGAGAGCCGAGAACGAGTCGTCGAACAGATAGATCTCGGGGCGGCGGATGAGTGCACGGGCGATGGCGAGTCGCTGGCGCTGGCCGCCCGACACGTTGGTGCCGCCCTGTGCGATGGTGGCCTCGAGACCGCCCGGCATCTCCCGAACGAAGTCTTCTGCCTGGGCGACCCTGAGTGCCTCCCACATTTCGTCTTCTGTCGCGTCTTCTTTTCCGTAGCGAAGATTGCTCGCGACCGTGCCCGAGAAGAGGTACGGCTTCTGGGGAACCATGCCCACGCGCGACCACAGGGCCTCGGGAGCGAGGTCACGCACGTCGACACCGTCGAGCGCCACGACGCCCTCTGTCGCGTCGAACATACGCGCCACGAGATTCACGAAGGTCGTCTTGCCCGCACCGGTGCTGCCCACGATGGCAAGCGTCTCCCCCGCGTGCACGTCGACCGAGATGTTGCTGAGCACCGGGTACTCGGCGCCCGGGTAGCGGAAACCGACACCGCTGAACTGCAGGTGTGCAACCTCGGAGATCTCGCGCACCGGGTTGTCGGAGATGACGACGGTGGTCGGCGTGTCGAGCACCTCGATGATGCGCTCGGCGCTGACGGCAGAACGCGGGATCAACGCAGCCATCCATGTGGTCATCATCACCGACATCAGGATCTGGGTGAGATACGTGAGGAACGCGATGAGCGCGCCGGGCTTCATCAAGCCCTCGCTGATGCGGTCGGACCCGAACCACACCACCGCGACGCTCGAGAAGTTCACGATCAGCGTTGCCGTGGGGAACATGAGCGCCTGCAGTCGCCCGCCACGCAGGGCCGTCGCGGTGAGAGCAGCGTTGGCGTCGGCAAACCTCTCGCGCTCTTCCGGCTCGCGCGCGAACGCCCGCACCACCCGGATGCCGGTGAGCTGTTCGCGCAGGATCTCGTTGATGCGGTCGATGCGTTCCTGCATGCGCCGGAACGTGGGCACCATGCTCGAGATGATGACGGCGAGAAGAACGGTGAGGATCGGTATCGACACCATGAGGATGCGCGACAGACCGAGGTCCTGGTGCATCGCCATGAAGATGCCGCCGAGGGCAGTGAACGGTGCACCCAGGATCAGGGTGCAGGTCATCAGCACGAGCATCTGCACCTGCTGCACGTCGTTCGTGATGCGCGTGATCAGCGATGGCGCGCCGAACCGGGCGACTTCACGCGACGAGAAGGTGTTCACCTGGTGGAACAACTGCTTTCGCACGTCGCGGCCGAAGCCCATGGCCACCCGTGACCCCACATAGACAGCCGCGACGGAGAACACCACCTGCACGAGGGTGATGGCGAGCATCACCCCGCCCATGCGCCAGATGTACCCCACGTCGTTCTTCACGACCCCGTTGTTGATGATGTCGGAGTTGAGGGTGGGCAGAAACAGGCCGGCCATTGCCTGCACGAACTGGAAGGCGATCACCGTCCAGAGGAGCCACTTGTACCGCGCGAGAACAGTGGACAAGAGGCGCTTCAACATGGCTAGTCAAGGTTATCCCCGCCCTCTTCTGCGGAAACAGGTGAAGACGCGGGTCAACTGTGACAAGGCTCTCAGCATCTACCATCGTGTGAATGATTGATTGGGCAACGCAGGTGATCGACTCCATCGGCCTTGTGGGTGTCGCATTTCTCGTCGCGCTCGAGAACATCTTCCCGCCGATCCCCTCCGAGCTGATCCTGCTGCTGACCGGCTTCAACGTGAGTGAGGGCCGTTTCGATGTCGTCAGCGGGATCATCGCGGCGACCCTCGGTTCGGTCGTGGGTGCGTACTTCCTCTACGCCGTCGGCCGGTTGCTTGATGATGTTCGCCTCGAACGTTTCCTCGCGACCATCGGTCGTTTCGTCGGGTTGAAACAGTCCGACGTGCACAAGGGTTTCACCTGGTTCGAGCGACACGGCACCAAGGTGGTTCTGTTCGGTCGGCTGATCCCGGTGGTGCGATCGGTGGTGTCGATACCTGCGGGCGGCGACAGGATGCCGCTGGTCAAGTTCACCCTGCTCACCGCGGCCGGGTCGCTCGTGTGGAACACCGTGTGGGT
>CAYRUT010000059.1:0-7897 GCA_964427545.1 uncultured Bifidobacterium sp.
TGAAGGTTGGCTATGTGGTTCTCTACGTGAACGACGTCGATTCATGCGTACGGTTCTGGACCGAGAAGATCGGAATGGTGGAGAAGAGCCGAGTGCAGGCTGGCGACTTCCCGGTGGCGAAAGTCGGGTTCGCAGACCAAGAGTTCTCGCTCGAACTGGTGCCGCTCGCTCTCATGCAGGACAACCCCGACGGTCTCGACCTTGCGACCCCGTCGATGGCGTTCCACGTCGACAATCTCGAGGAAACTCACACATCACTCTCGGCCGCCGGCGTCGAGACGAGCGAGATCGGCGAACACTCGGGAACGACGACATTCGCGTTCTCCGACAACGAGAACCGCTGGTTCGCAGTCATCAACGGCTGACCCGTTGCCGATTAGCCTCGGCGGTGTGCTCGCCGACCACGTCGCAACCGACCAGGGAATCTTTCTCGTCATCGCGGTGATCGGCACTGTGGCCTTTGCCCTCTCCGGGGTTCTTGCCGCCGCCGAAGCCGGGTTCGACTGGCTCGGCGCCACTGTTCTTGCCGTCGTCGTGTCGATCGGGGGCGGAACTCTCCGTGACATTCTCATCGGGAATCTTCCGGTCACCTGGGTGCGCGACGAATGGCCGATAGTCGTTGCGCTCGTGACGGTGGTGCTCGGTCTCATCGTGTTGCGACTCCCCTTCCACGTCGACCCGCGCAACCATCTCTGGTACCTCGCGTGTGACGCCGTCGGGCTCGGCGCTTTCGTGGTTGTCGGCGCGACCATTGCGCTCGACCAGGGCACCTCTTCGTTCATTGCGGTGTTCATGGGTGTCATCACGGGGGTCGGTGGCGGAATCCTGCGCGACGTACTCGGTGGCCGCACCCCGATCGTCTTCGTCGGCCAGGTGTACGCCATTGCAGGGCTCGTCGGTGCCGTCGTGCACGTGCTTCTGTGGGAGTCGGATCAACCCGAGTCGGTTCGGGTGTGGATTCCGGTCGCGATTGTCGTGGCCATGCGCGCGCTGGCGATCCGCTTCGACCTTCATCTCCCCCGCGCGGCGCGCGACGTGCGCGACTAGTCGTGCACCTGCTCGTCGAGATCGTCGAGCTTTTCCCCCGCAACCTCGACGATGTCCCACCAGTCGTCCTCGGCCATCGTCGACTGCCCTGCAGACGTTGCTATGTCGCCGATCTGGAGAACCATCACGATCGAGCCGAACCTCGCAATCGTGGTGCGGCTGACCGATGACCTCTTCTCCGCGCCTGCCGAGGCCGGTGGCGTCATGGTCTGGGCCCAACTGATCGACTCGTCGCCGATGTCTCGCGACCCGATGACTCCGTACGTCGAGACCACCCCGTCGTCGTCGGTCTCCGTCTGGCCGTCGCAGATGCGCACGGCCTCTTTTGCGTCGCGGAAATATGCCTCGACCTCATCGTTCGCCCACGCCTGCAGGCGCATCAAGCGGGGTGCGCCGTTCGCGCTGGTCGACTGCATCTCGACATCGGCGCCCGACCGGCCAGCGAGGTCGATGAGATCGTCGGTCACCTCGCGTGAATCACTGCACCAGATCGACGGGTCGATCGACGGGTTCTCGGGGCCACGTTCTGTGAAGACCTGGCGTTGGGATTCGTTCCAGTCGCCCGGCATGTCGGTGATCGTCAGCAACGCGTCGGACAACATGTCGGGAGTCGGCATTTGCCCCTCTGCGGACCTGGTGCACGATGCAACAACGGTGATCATGGCAAGCGAAATAATGAGGTGTCGTCTCTTCATGTCCCGAAGCCAAGCGTGCGACTGGGACCCACGCGCCCGTTGATTGTCCTCATCGTGAAGGACACCGATCGGGCTCTCCACCGGGGGTGGATGACATCCGTCACCCGATTTCTGGAATGAGTCAAAATATGTATAAAGTCCAGGTTGATGTCTCACCAGCACGGACAACTCCTGAAGGACCACGGGCTCAGCGTCACCGCGCAGCGTCTCGAGATCTTCCGCGTCGTGTCCTCGAACCCCCACGCCACTGCCGATGCGGTCCTCGATCTGGCCACTGAGTCACTGGGGTCGATCTCCCGTCAGTCCGTGTACGACACCCTGAACACGTTCGTGGAAAAGGGACTGTTGCGTCGCATCCAGCCGAACGGTTCGGCGGCACTCTATGAGGACCGCGTCAACGACAACCACCATCATTTGATCTGCCGGGACTGTGGCATTGTGGTCGACATCGACTGCGCCGTCGGCTACACACCCTGTCTTCACGCATCGAACGACCACAACTTCAAGATCGACGAAGCCGAAGTGGTGTATTGGGGGCAATGCCCCTCGTGCACCACGCACACCACAACAACAACCCCATAAACCAAACAAACCCGAAAACCAAGGAGCAAACAATGAGCAACGAAGCACAGTGCCCGTTCTCCGGTGGAGCACTCACCACCGCAGACATGGGAACCACCAACACCAAGTGGTGGCCGAACTCACTGAACATCAAGGTGCTGCACAACAACCCCGACGCAGGTGACCCGCTCGACGCGGACTTCGACTATGCGAAGGAGTTCGCGTCGCTCGACATCGATGCAGTTGTGAAGGACCTCACCGCATTGATGACCGACTCACAGGAGTGGTGGCCCGCCGACTACGGCCACTACGGCCCGTTCTTCATCCGCATGGCATGGCACTCGGCCGGCACCTACCGCGTGCAGGACGGCCGCGGCGGCGCAGGCACCGGTCAGCACCGTTTCGCTCCGCAGAACTCCTGGCCCGACAACGGCAACCTCGACAAGGCACGCCGCCTGCTGTGGCCGATCAAGAAGAAGTACGGCAACAAGCTGTCGTGGGCAGACCTCATGATCCTCGCCGGCAACGTCGCCCTCGAGTCGATGGGCTTCAAGACCTTCGGTTTCGCCGGTGGTCGTGCAGACGTGTACGAGCCCGACGAGACCTACTGGGGTTCGGAGACCACGTGGCTCGGCGACGAGCGCTACAGCGGCGACCGCGAGCTGGCGAACCCGCTTGCCGCGGTGCAGATGGGCCTCATCTACGTGAACCCCGAGGGCCCGAACGGCGTCGCCGACCCGCTGTTGTCGGCACGTGACGTGCGCGAGACGTTCGCCCGCATGGCGATGAACGACGAGGAGACGGTCGCACTGGTTGCAGGTGGCCACACCTTCGGCAAGGCCCACGGCAACGGCGACCCGAGCAAGCACGTCGGACCCGAGCCCGAGGCCGCACCGATCCAGGCAATGGGTCTCGGCTGGCTCAACTCGAAGGGAACCGGCAACGGCTTCGACACCATCACCAGCGGCATCGAAGGCGCATGGACCACCAACCCGATCCAGTGGGACAACGACTACTTCACGATCCTGCTCGAGAACGAGTGGGAACTGACGAAGAGCCCCGCAGGTGCACAGCAGTGGATTCCCGCCGGCGGCAAGCTCGCCGGTTCGGTGCCCGACGCGCACGACAAGTCGGTGTCACACGCACCGATCATGACCACCGCCGACCTCGCACTGAAGTTCGACCCCGAGTACCGCAAGATCTCCGAGCGGTTCCACAAGAACCCTGCGGAGTTCGCCGATGCGTTCGCCCGCGCATGGTTCAAGCTCACACACCGCGACATGGGACCCCGTTCGCGTTACGTGGGCAAGCTGGTTCCGAGCGAGGAACTCGTGTGGCAGGACCCGATCCCGGCAACCAAGGCACCGTCCGACAAGGACATCGCCACGGCCAAGGAGAAGATCGCGGCATCCGGCCTCACCGTTCAGCAGTTGGTCAGCACCGCATGGGCGTCGGCATCGACGTTCCGCGGCACCGACAAGCGCGGCGGCGCAAACGGCGCACGCATCCGTCTCGAGCCGCAGAAGAACTGGGAGGCCAACGACCCCGCAGAACTCGCGAAGGTTCTCGCGGTGTACGAGTCGCTCAGCAAGGACACCGGTCTCTCGGTTGCCGACCTGATCGTTCTCGGCGGCAACGTCGGCATCGAGACGGCGGCAAAGGCTGCCGGAACCAACGTGACCGTTCCGTTCGTGGGCGGCCGTGGTGACGCAACCCAGGCCCAGACCGACGTCGAGTCGGTGTCGTACCTCGAGCCGACCTTCGACGGCTTCCGCAACTACCTGCGTCCCGGACACGTCCAGACGACAGAGCAGTTGCTGCTCGAGAAGGCGACCCTGCTGAACCTCACTGCACCGGAGATGACGGTGCTCGTGGGCGGACTGCGCGTCCTCGGGGCGAACCACAAGGGCTCGTCGCACGGCGTTCTCACCGGCAAGGTGGGCACGCTGACGAACGACTTCTTCGTGAACATCCTCAGCATGGACTACGACTGGGTTCCCACCGACAAGTCCGAAGAGGTGTTCGAGGCGCGCGACCGCAAGAGCGGCAAGGTCGTCTGGACCGGGACCCGCAACGACCTGATCTTCGGTTCGAACTCACAGTTGCGTGCTCTTGCCGAGGTCTACGCACAGGACGACATGCGCGACAGGTTCGTGCGCGACTTCGTTGCCGCCTGGACCAAGGTGATGACACTCGATCGCTTCGATCTCAAGTAATCACCACAACCGACCCATTCACCAACGGAGAGCCCGGCGCATCACTGCGCCGGGCTCTTCACGTCGAGCGCCTTTCGCAGC
Source organism: uncultured Bifidobacterium sp. (assembly GCA_964427545.1). Lineage (GTDB taxonomy): Bacteria > Actinomycetota > Acidimicrobiia > Acidimicrobiales > Ilumatobacteraceae > UBA2093. Next base: position 4,601 of record CAYRUT010000059.1, read on the forward strand.
CGGATCATCTTCACGATCTCGTCGGACTGCACCGCCACCACCGATGCGGCAATGGCCCGCACCGTTTCGGTCCGTGACGCCCGCAGCGCCGCCTGCGCGATCAACACGGCCCCGCGATGGTGCACCAACATCAGGTCGATCCACGCCCTGTCGTATGACGCCGCGTCGGCCGCCGCCAGGGCCACGAAATCATCTTCTCCGAGATTGCCCGGGAAATCATCGTCAGCCCCGACCGACCAATCCTCTGCAAGGCTCTCGAGCGAGTGCAGCTCTGCATGGTGATACGAGCCCATCTCGAAGATCAGCCTCCTCAGTCGGACATCAACGCTGCGGACCTGCCCGTCTTCGACCAGACGCAGGCCGACCTCGTGATGCGGAACCATCTGCGCGACGAACGTCTCGTCGGCACTGGAGTGCGGTGCACAACTGCTCGCGGTGATCGCGACAGCCAGCACCGCGGCGGCCCTACGAATCGAGCGACGCCTCATAGAGTTCCCGAATTGTCGAAGCATCGATGACCGAGTCACTCGCCGGCGCCTCGATCGTGCGCTGACCGACAGCAAGAACGTCGACCACAACGGGGGCGGTCCCCGAATCCGAGTCGCCCTCGAACCGCACCAATTCCGCCTTTGCCGGGTCGATCCAGTACCGCAGGTTCTTTCCGTAACGCAGGACACTCACCTCGCGGCCCCGCAGTTCGTCCGAGCGCATGAACGCAGAGCCGTCTGCCTGCTGGATGAGAAGAGCATTTTCCCTCTCCGGTGCGGCGAGACCCACCAGCACGGCTATCACCCTGTCGAGCAGGCGGTTCGTCTTGTCGGGGCGTCGGGCAAAGAACTCGATGTTCGTCCTTCCCATCGTGGCGAGAGTCTGCGTCAACGCGGGCCTGCGTTCGAGCACGATGCCCGACGACCAGACAACCTCGACCACGCCCGCCTCCTTTCCTGTCGCCGACACGGAGGCACGACCGACATGGTTCCTCCAGTCGACGGAGCCGGTCATCGAGAGAGATTCCCCCGTGCCGAGGAACGCCGCGCTCACCGAGAAATCGGCACCGCCGGTCTCATGGTTGCGGAACTGCACCTCGGCCAGAAGTGCGGCCTCCTCGGCAGTCATCACCCGCTCGGTCTGTGGTGCGGCGTTGTTGGTGCATGCAGCCAGCAGCACCACCACGACAACAACAACAGAGACAGACCGCTTCATCGTGACGGAACCACGATCGCCGAGAGATCGGGCAGGGCGAAGCGCGGGACGGATTCACGTTCTTTCAAACCGGCGCGTGTCAGGGAGACCTGTGGCGGCGGCGGGGCGATCTTTCTGTAGTCGACCGCCGGTGGCGCGGTGACAGGCCCCAAACGGCCCCCAGGCACCGACACGCCCGGGCTGTCACAGTTCAACACTTCGTCGATGCGTTCCGGCAGCGAGATCGCGTACGTGTTGCCGACGAAGCAGTTCCCGCGTGCTCTCCCGTCACTGACCCCGGAGAACGCGATGTCAACCCCGTTGTCACGGGCGGTGTTGGCCTCGATGCGGTTGTTCTCCGGTGCAAAGTCGCCGAGTGTCATCACTGCGATACCGGCCACGTCGTGGCCCGTCACCAGATTGCGCGACACGAGATTGCGCGTGCCCCCGCCCACGGCCACCCCTAGACCGAATGCCCCGTCGGGAACGTTCGGGGCGCGGGGGTTGTCGTTGTCCACCACCGTGTTGCCCACCACGAATGTCTCCTCCTGGGGCGACAACTTCTCTGCCTTCTGGGAATTGGGTGCGATCCCGATCCGGTTGTTCGAGAACGTCGAGTTGATGACGTAGACGTTGCCCGACGCGTTGGTCCCGTAGTACCCGATTGCGTTGGTGTCGGCGACGACACGGCGCACGACGGTGTTGCAGGGCTTGCACTGCCCGACGTAGATGCCCGAGTCAGGGTGACCCGAGACGTAGGAGTCTTCGATCACACCGTTCGTGCTCGCGAATGCGTAGATGCCGTACAGACCGTTGTTGTACGAGGTCACATGAGACACATGGAATCCGTCGATCCACTGCCCGTTGGTTCCGTAGGTCACCGACGGATCGATGCTCGACCCGCGGGTTGCCCCCTCGATCCCGTTGAACACCACGCCGTTCTGGGTGAACCTGCGAACGGTGAGGTTCTGCACACTGACGCCGTTCGCCGCCACGAGAATGCCGTTGGGTCTTGCATCCTCTCCGTCGATGACCACCTTGTTGCGGTCGACCCCCCTGATGATGATGCCGTCCGTCGACACCTTGACCGATTCACCGTACGAGCCCTCGGCAATCTCGACGATGTCACCGCTCTGCGCGGCGTCGACCGCCTCTTGGATCGTGGGGTACCCGCCCGGCACGGTCAGCACCGACACTTTGTCGACGTCGGCCCCACAGGCGCCCAGCCCGGTCGACACCACCGCGGTTGCGAGCAGGCAAGTGACGAACGTGCCCCGTCGCATGTGTGTGAACACTAACAGTGGACCGAGATCGGAAATTTTTTACGGCGCGGAGACTTCCCCACCGGAGTCGCCCCGCAGACCGAGGCGCTCGTCACGCCTTGCGGATGACACCGTCCTTGATGGCCGCTGCAGACACCGCAGGAGCCACGCGCGCGACGACAGAGCGGTCGAACACGGACGGCACCACGAAACTCGGTGACAACTCGGCATCGGTGACCGACTCTGCAATTGCGACGGCGGCCGCGAGCTTCATTCCCTCGGTGATGTCGGTGGCATTCGCGTCGAGAGCACCGCGGAAGATGCCGGGGAACGCGAGAACGTTGTTGATCTGGTTGGGGTAGTCGCTGCGCCCGGTGGCCATCACCGCGGCGAGTCCGTCGCACTGCTCGGGCCGGATCTCGGGGTTCGGGTTCGCCATCGCGAAGACGATGGGGTCCTTTGCCATCGAACGAACGTCGGCCGCGGTGATCAGGTCGGGCCCGCTGACACCCAGAAACACGTCGGTGCCCTTCATCACGTCGCTGATGGTTCCCATCTTGCGCGACTGGTTGGTGTGCTCGGCGAACCATTCCTTGGCCCAGTTCATCTCTCCGCGACCGGAGTAGATCGCGCCGAGGCGGTCGCACCCGATGACCTCTCCGACACCTGCGTTCAGCAGGATCTTTCCGATGGCGACGCCGGCTGCACCGACCCCGGCGATGACGACGGAAAGGTCCTCCATCTTCTTGCCGGTGATCTTCAACGAGTTCCACAGCGCGGCAAGAGCAACGACGGCGGTGCCGTGCTGGTCGTCGTGGAAGACGGGAATGTCGAGGCTCGCGCGCAGGCGCTC
>CAYRUT010000060.1:0-7654 GCA_964427545.1 uncultured Bifidobacterium sp.
TGTTGAACCACACCGGGCTGTTGAACGCCGCGCGCTGGGTGACGAGGATGAACTTGAGTTCGGCACGGAATGCCTCGGCCTCCTCGTTGTCGACGAAGTAGCCGCCCTCGATACCCCAGGTGGTGATCGTGTCGGCGACACGGTCGATGACCTGGCGCATGCTGCTCTCGCGCTCGGGTGTTCCCGGCGTTCCGCGGAAGTACTTCTGGGCCACGATGTTGGTGGCGTTCAGCGACCACGACACGGGGAACTCGACGTCGAGCTGTTCGAACGCGACCGAGCCGTCGCGCCAGTTGGTGATGCGGGCATCACGCTTCTCCCATGCCACCTCGTCGTACGGGTGCACACCCGGCGTGGTGAAGAATCGGCCGATGCCGATGGACAAGCGATCCGGTGCGAGTGACATGATTTCTCCTACTGAGCGTGAATTTTGGTGGTCTGGAGACCGATATGTGTCGGGAGAGACACCCCTACCACAAGATGTAGTGGGTAACCCTCCCCCTTTTGCGAGTAACCCACAAGAGGTTGTGAGATTACAGCACTGTAGTTACACCCTTGTCAACGACCCTCGCGGAATTCCTTGACGTAGCGCGGCAGCGGCGCGATCTGCCAGGTCTTGGGACCGCCCGGCCCCAGGTTCGACCTTGTGCCTCCCCCTCCATCCGACAGCTCGCAGCCACCGCCGACTACGGCGCCAAGATACGACCAACCCCTTGTGGATTGGAAGTGGACATCGGTGTGAATTCCCGCTTTTTTTCTGGGGAAACCCAATGTTTTCCGGTGGATTGACCTGTGGGTCGGCTGTGGAGAAGGCCCCCGAGATGGGGGAAAAGACACCCGGGCCTGGGGACAACACCCCCGCCCCGGTCTGGGCCCTAGGAGACGGCCTCGACGGTGACCGGAATGGCGTTCAGAACGGCGTTTCCCGACAGGGGGTCCATCTCCTTGTCGTCGGTGAGGATGTTCGAGTTCACCCCCGCCTTCTCGGCGGCGACGGCCATGCGGGTGCCCGGCACACCGTGACCCCACCCGTGGGGCACGCTGACGACACCGGGGCGCACCGCATCGGTGACCTCGGCGGGAATCTCGATCGAACCCACGCGGCTCGTGATGCGCACCGGGGCACCGTTCGCGACACCGAGGCGGTGTGCATCGTCGGGATGCACGTGTGCGGTGCACGACAGCGACCCCTTCGTGAGCACCTTGATGTTGTGCATCCACGAGTTGTTCGACTTCAGTTCGCGACGGCCGACCAACACCATCTGCTGCGACGCCATCGCAGGCAATGACTCACGCAGACGGTTCATGTCGTTGATCAACTGCGGCGGCGAGAGCTCGATGCGGCCCGATGGCGTGCGCAGCACCTCCGGCACCCGCGGCTCGAGCGCACCCATGTCGACGCCGTGCGGGTTGGCGATCAGCATGTCGAGCGACACTCCTTTGTCGTTCGCACCGAACGCGGCTCCGTACGGGCCCGTCTGGAGGATGAAATCGAGCGTGCGCGCGGTTCCGCGACGGCCGTCTCTCGAGAGCATCGCGAGAATCTCGTCGGCATCGCGACCCGACACGGGTGACGAAGAATTCGCGACGGCCGACGACACCATCGCGGCGATCATGTTGTCGTCGAGAGCCGACACGTCACAGTCGGCACCGAGCCCCTGCAGGATGCCGCCGAGTTTCAGGATGATCTCCCATTCGTCCGGCTGCGAGTCGTCTTTCTTCAGCACGGGCTGGCTGTAGTTGCCCACGTTGCGCACCGCATACGTGTACAGACCGATGTCGTAGTGGTCTTTCTCGAGCGCAGACGGCGGCGGCAGGATCACGTCGGCATGACGCGTCGTCTCGTTGAGGTAGATGTCGACCGACACCATGAACTCGAGGTCGGCTAGTGCCTCGTCGAGCTGCTTCGAGTGCGGCGTCGACATCACCGGGTTGCCGCCCACCGTGATGGCCGCGCGGATCTGGTTCTCCCCCGGCGTCGTGATCTCTTCTGCGAGAACCGCCACCGGGTACTCACCGAGGGCCTCGGGGCGCTTGCTGACGCGGCTGTGCCCGCGTCCGGTCTGGAAACCCTTGCCCCTGCCGCCCTCGCCGCGCGTCGTTGCAGAACCCGCAACGGGAGTCGTGAACATGGCGCCGCCCCGCTTGTCGAAGTTGCCGGTGACGATGTTCAGCACGTTCACCAACCATGCATGCGTGGTGCCGAACGACACGGTGTGCACGCCGATGCGCCCGTACACCGCCGAGGTCTCTGCGGCGCACAGCTCGCGCGCGAGCCGCACGATGTCTGTTGCACTGATGCCCGTCGCATCAGCAACGGCCTCCGGCGTGAACGGTGCGACCGCAGCTTTCAGTTCGTCGACACCGTTCGTCAGGTTCGCAATGCGCGGCTCGATGGCCGCGATGTTCTCGGCGAACATCACGTTCAGCATCGCCGCCATGAACAGGCCGTCGGTTCCCGGGCGGATCGACACCCACTCGTCTGACTCCTCGGCGGTCTTCGTGCGGCGCGGGTCGACCACGACCACCTTGCCGCCGCGCGCACGTATCGCCTGGATGCGACCGGGGAAATCGGGCGCGGTGCACAGGCTTCCGTTCGACGCATACGGGTTCGCGCCCAGCATCATCAGGTAGTCGGTGTGGTCGATGTCGGGAACCGGGATGCTCTGGGCGGTGCCGAACATGTAGCCGCCCGACACGTGCATCGGCATCTGGTCGACGGTCGATGCGCTGAAGATGTTGCGCGACCCCATCGACTTCAGCATCACGCTCGAGTACAGCTGTGGTCCGAGGTTGTGCGCGTTCGGGTTGCCGAGATACGCAGACAGCGCACCTCGACCGTGGCGTTCGATCACGCCCGTGAGCCCCTTTTCCACCTCACGCCATGCTTCGTCCCACGACACCTCGACGTGCACGCCGTTCTTCTTCACGAGAGGCGCACGCAGACGGTCGGGGTCCTCGTGCAGCTGCTTCAGGGTGCTGCCCTTCGGGCAGATGAATCCGTGGCTGAACACATCTTTCTGGTCGCCACGGATGCGCACGACCTGCTCGTTCGGCCCCACTGTGATCTCGAGCCCGCAGGTCGCCTCGCACAGCGGGCAGGTGCGGATGGCGGTGCGGGTGGCGGCGTCTGTCATGCCCACACTCTGCCATGTCGACCACGGGCTTCCATCAGCGTTCGTACACTTCTCCCATGACCCAACGCGTCGAGGTGTGCATGATCACGACCCCTGACGGCGTCATCGACGAACACGGTCGATCCGGCCCGCTCGGCGGCCCCGCAGACCAGAGGCGACTCATCGATCTCCGTTCGCGCGCGTCAGTGGTGCTGGTGGGTGCGGGAACAGCACGGGCCGAGAACTACGGGCCCCCGTCGACGCCCGGCCTGCGCATCGGGGTCGTCACGCTGTCGTGCGCGCTCGACTTCTCCTCGCCATTGTTCACCTCGGGTGCGGGCTTCGTGGTGACCACGACGACCGCACCGCCGGTGCCGGTTCCGAGCGTGCGAGCAGGAAGCGACGCAATCGACTTCGTCTCGGTGCTGCGCGAACTGCCCGACGGCGTCGTTCACGTCGAGGGCGGGCCACAACTGAATGCCGCACTGTTCGACGCCGACTTGGTCGACGCCGTCAACCTGACGTTCTCGCCCCATCTCTCCGGTTCGCGCGGCCCGGGTCTTTCGTCGGCACCGCATGCGTCGCGACGGTTCTCTCTCGCGTCGCAGGAACTGCGCGACGGATTCGTGTTCGCGCGGTACGAACGCGCCTGACCGACTACGACTGCTTCAGCAACGCGAGTTCGCGACTGAAGTCGGAGGTGTCGTCGAAGTTCTTGTACACGCTCGCGAATCTCACGTATGCAACCTTGTCGAGATCGCGCAACCGTTCGAGCACGGCGTGGCCCACGGTCGACGAGGTGATTTCCGTGCCGGCCACCTGGGCCAACCGCATGTCGTCTTCGACCATCTCGGCGAGTGCCTCGATCTGCTCCGGTTCCACGGGGCGGCCCTTGCAGGCCGACTGCACGCCGTACACGACCTTCGAACGGTCGAACGGCTCTCGCCCACCGGAGCGCTTCAGCACCATGAGTGGCACGCTCTCGAGCCGTTCGTAGGTGGTGAACCGATACGCGCACTCGGGGCACGAGCGGCGGCGACGGATGGCGGAGCCGTCTTCGGTCGACCGCGAATCGATCACCTTGGTGTCGTCGTGTTTGCAGACTGGGCAATGCACGAACCCCGATAGTAAATGACGCGGGCTTAACTTTCTGTCAGTTTGAGGCGGAAAAGTGCCTCCGCGGGCCCGGATGACGGGCTACGGGATGCGGATGACCTGGCCCGGCTCGATGTGAGAGCCGTTGAGGCGGACCATCTCGCTGACCAGATCGGCCACGCTGCCCTGGGGAACGATGGTGCGGGCGATGTCCCACAATGTGTCGCCGCTCTTTGCGATGACCGTACGGGGAACCACCTGCTCGGCCGGACTGGGGTTCGAGGCGAATGCCCCCGAGGTGACCACCACCGACGCCACCGCGAAGATGACAGTGGCACCGAGCACGCGCCGGCGGCGCCGGAAAGTGGCCTCGGTGGGCCGGCGGCGGGCGGGTACAGCGCCCGATCGGCTGACGGGGCTCGAGAGTCCGAGGAGAAGAGGATCGATGGTTGTTGCCATGGCGGGAGTCCTTTCGGGGGCTTGTTTCTGTGGGGTTCTGGGGACCGGGCGGTCTGTATGGCTGTCACCGTAGCGAACAGGTGTTCTAGAGTTTGCCCGAACAAGTGTTCGGTGTCAACCCCCCAGGCGAACATTTGTTTCCCGAACAGGTGTTTGACCTTGGCCCCGAACACCTGTACGCTCCGGGGCATGTCAGAAACCCTCACCGAGCGCCAGCGCCAGATTCTCCACGTCATCGAAAAGAGCATGCAAGAGCGCGGATACCCGCCCAGCGTTCGCGAGATCGGCGAGGCCGTGGGGCTGAACTCCCCCTCCACGGTGCACAACCACCTGGCAACCCTTCAGAAGATGGGCTTTCTGCGGCGCGACCCCACCAAGCCCCGTGCCATCGAGGTTCGCTTCGACACCAATTCCGAGGTTGCGATGGAGCGTCGCCCCTCGCGTCACGTGCCGCTCATCGGCGACGTGGCCGCCGGCACGAATGTTCTCGCCCAGCAGAACGTCGAAGACCTCATTCCCCTGCCCACCGACTTCACCGGTGAGGGCGAGCTCTTCATGCTGCGGGTACGTGGCGACTCCATGATCGATGCCGGCATTCTCGACGGCGACTTCGTGGTTGCGCGTCAACAGAGCGTGGCCGACAACGGCGACATCGTGGTGGCCGGCATTCCCGGCGAGGAAGCCACCGTGAAGACCTTCAAGAAATCAGGAGCCAAGATCACGCTGGTTCCCGCGAACTCGGCGATGCAGCCGATGGTGTTCGGGGCCGACGACGTCACCATCTACGGCAAGGTCGTCACGGTGATGCGTTCGCTCAGGTAGCGACCGGCAGTCCAGCTTCTTTCCACGCAATCATCCCGCCGGTCATGTTGACGGCGTCGTAGCCGTTGTTCAGCAGCCAGGCCGCGACCTTGCCCGACCTGTTTCCGCTGCGGCACACGCAGATGATCTCTTTCGTTGCGTCGATCTCGTCGATGCGTGCGGGCAACTCGATCATCGGAATCAGCACCGCCCCGTCGATGTGGGCCTCGTTCCATTCGTCTGTCTCACGACAGTCGAGCAGCACTGCATCGGGATGCCGGGCGACCTCGCCCACTTCGATCGTCGGCAGATGCACCGGAATGTTGCCGGTGGCCCACGCGTTGTAGCCGCCGATCAGGTCTGACACGTCGGTGAAGCCGTGCGACTTCAGCAGGCTCGACGCGATCGCCGACCTGTACCCACCGGCGCAGTTGACCACCACGGGAACATCGGGGTTCAGTTCCGGGATCGCGTTCAAGAGAGCGGGCAACGGAATGTTGCGCGCACCGGGAAGCATCCCGAGTGCAGTTTCGCCGCCGTTGCGCACGTCGATCACCACGAGATCACGCACCGAAGCCATGCGTTCGGCAAGTGCGTCGACAGACAGACGCGACAGTTTCTCCACGCGTTCGGGGTGCTGGAACATCGCAGCAATCGGATCGCGGAGCGCACCCAGAACGTTGTCGAAGCCGATGCGCGCCAGGCGGGTGCGCGACTCTCTTTCCTTGCCCGCGTCAGTCACGAGAACGATGGGAGTGCCCGGTGTCATGACCTCACCGACGTATTCGGCAAAGCGTCCGCCGAGTCCAACGTTCACCGAACCGCGGATGTGACCGGTTGCGAACGCCTGGTCGTCGCGCGAGTCGATGATGACTGCACCGTTCTTCTGCAGTGACAGCACCTCGTCGAGCGACAGCTCGATAACGGGTGCATCGTCGTCGAGCAGAGAGTGCGCCTGACGGTTGCGGTTGGCGGCGAACGGGAAGTACAGAGGCGCGACGTTCTGGCCCTCGGTCACGATCTCGACGAAGTCCTCCACCACCATCGGTGCGAGCGCGTAATTGGTGCGTCGCTGTTCGCCGATGGTCGACACCGTCTCGTTCGAGAGCTGCTTTCCGCACGACGAACCGGCGCCGTGGGCGGGATACACCAGCGTGGTGTCGGGAAGCGCCAGCAACTTCGTGTGCAGCGAGTCGTACAGGTCGTGGGCCAGGTCGTCGGCGGTCACCCCCACCGACACCAGCAGATCGGGCCGTCCGACGTCGCCGATGAAGAGAGTGTCGCCCGTGAGGACTGCGTGGGGTGTCCCACCCGGGCCGTGCTCACGCACGACGACACTGATGCTCTCGGGAGTGTGGCCGGGGGTCTCGAGTATCTCGAGGTCGACGCCTCCGAGCGACAGATGCTCACCGTGGCCCATGTAGTCGGCCTCGAACTCGACCCGACCCCGCGCCGCATTCCCGTAGATGATGCGCGCGCCGGTGGCAGCAGCCAGTTCAAGATGACCCGAGAGAAAGTCGGCGTGGAAATGCGTCTCGATGACAGCAGTGATGACGAGACCGTGCGCCTTTGCGTCGTCGAGGTACTGGTCGATGTCGCGTTGGGGGTCGACCACCACTGCCCTGCCCGAGGCCGTGTCGCCCACCATGTAGCTCGCGTGCGAGAGACACTCGAGGTAGTACTGCTGAAAGAACATTGTTGACTCCATGCCCCCGCCAGGATACCCTACGGGGTATGTGTAGACAAGTGACATGCAATCGGTGTGGTCGCCCCTCGTGGGCCGGGTGCGGAGCCCACGTGGAACAGGTGCTCGGCCATGTGCCCGTCGCCGACCGCTGCGCGTGCATGGCCTCGACACCGCCGGTCAACCGAAAGAAGCGCCGTCTGTTCGGCTCGAGGAAGGGATGATGCCGTGAAGATCGACGACACCGTGAAGACCGACCTGCACAAACGTCTGCGCCGCATCGAGGGTCAGGTGCGCGGTATCCAGAACATGCTGGAAGAAGAGCGTGAGTGCCGGGACATCGTCACCCAGATCGCGGCCGTCACGAAGGCGATGGAGCAAGTGGGCTTCCGCATGCTGGCATCCGGTCTCACCCACTGCCTGCAGAACCCCGACGAGTCGGCTGAGTCGGGCTACTCGGTCGAGGACGTCGAGAAGATGTTCCTCAAACTGTCCTGAC
>CAYRUT010000061.1:0-7496 GCA_964427545.1 uncultured Bifidobacterium sp.
CGCGGCCGACGGCGGATGGTTCATGTACGCACCGAACTCGAGCCAGGTGTTCTCGCCCAGCAACGGCGTCGACTACTGGATTCTCGGCCTGCAGATCGCAGGTGTCGCGTCGTTGATCGGCTCGATCAACCTCATCGTCACCGTGCTGAACATGCGCGCCCCGGGCATGACAATGATGAAACTGCCCGTCTTCACGTGGATGATCCTCGTGGTGCAGTTCCTGCTCGTGTTCTCGCTGCCGGTCATCACCGTGGCCCTCGTTCTGCTCATGTTCCAGCGCTCGTACGGTGCCACGTTCTTCGACGTGTCCCAGGGTGCCGACCCGTTGCTGTGGCAGCACCTGTTCTGGATCTTCGGTCACCCAGAGGTGTACGTGTTGATCCTGCCGGCCTTCGGAATCATCTCCGAGGTGCTTCCGACGTTCTCCCGCAAGCCTCTCTTCGGGTACCCGTTCGTCGTGTTCTCGGGTGCATCGATCGGCCTGGTCGGGTTCGGTGTGTGGGCCCACCACATGTTTGCCGCAGGTCTCGGACCCGTGTCGGTCGCGGTGTTCTCGATCGCCACCATGGCCATCGCAATCCCCACCGGCGTGAAGATCTTCAACTGGTTGCTCACGATGTGGGGCGGCAAGATCTGGTACACGACCGCGATGAAGTTCGCTATCGGTCTGGTCATGCTGTTCACCGTGGGTGGTCTGTCGGGCGTGACCCACTCGGTCGCACCGTCTGACACACAGCAGACAGACACGTACTACATCGTCGCCCACTTCCACTACGTGTTGTTCGGCGGAATGGTGTTCGGTCTGTTCTCCGGTTTCTACTACTGGTGGCCGAAGGTGTTCGGCAAGATGCTCAATGAGAAACTCGGTTCGTGGAACTTCTGGCTGATGACGATCGGCATGAATCTCACGTTCGGCCCGATGCACATCCTCGGTCTGCAGGGTCAGCCCCGCCGTATGTACGTCTGGACAGAAGCACGCGCCGGTGAAGGATTCTTCAACCTCGGTTTCTGGAACATGGTCGCCTCGGTCGGTTCGTTCATCCTCGCGGTCGGCGTTCTCGTCTTCCTGATCAACGTCGTGCACACCGCACGCAAGGGCAAGCAGGCCCCGCTCGACCCGTGGGATGCCCGCACACTCGAGTGGTTGGCAACGAGCCCCCCGAAGCCGCACAACTTCGACCGCATCCCCGTGGTGCGTCACCTCGACGAGTTCTTCCACCGCAAGTACGTCGAGGACACCGCGACACACACGATGAAGAAGGTCGCAGAGGGCGAAGACCTGGTGCGCGCAGAGGAAGCCGCGGCAGACACCGACATCCACCTGCCCGGCCCCTCGTACTGGCCGCTGGTGCTGGCTCTCGGCGTCGGAGTTCTCGGAATGGGCGTGGTGTACGGAACCCCGATCATGGTTGTCGGTGGTCTGATCGTTCTGCTCGCGTCGTACGGATGGGTGCTCGAACCCTCTGTGCCCGAAGAGGCCGACTATGACCCGCCGTCGGTTGACGGCTCCACGAAGGAGATTGCTCCCCTTGGCTGAGACCGCAACCCACGCAGCCGACCACGCGGCTGACCACGGACACCATTCGTCGACCGGCTTGTCGAACAACAAGCTGGCGATGTGGTTGTTCCTCGGATCGGAGTGCCTGCTCTTCGGCGGCCTGATCTCCACCTACATGCTCTACCGCGGTCGCGTCTCCGACGGGCCGCACCCGTCGCAGATCTACGACATCCCGTTCACCTCGGTCAGCAGCTTCGTGCTGCTGATGTCGTCGTTGACGATGGTTCTCGCGGTCACGTCTGCACAGCGGAACGACGACCGTCGCACCAACCTGTGGCTCACCGTCACGGCGGTTCTCGGTGCGACCTTCATCGGCGGCCAGGTCTACGAATTCACCACCTTCATCCGTGAGGGTCTCGGTTTCACCACCAGCCTCTTCGGTTCGAGCTTCTACACGCTCACCGGTTTCCACGGCGTGCACGTGTCGGTGGGCGTCATCATGTTGCTGTCCACCATGGGCATCATCAAGAAGAACAAGATCACCGGGAACAAGGCCGAGGTTGTCGAACTCGTGGGTCTGTACTGGCACTTCGTCGACATCGTGTGGATCATCATCTTCACGCTGGTCTACCTGATCCCGGCATAAGAGAGGGAACCATGAGCGAAACAACCGAACACCACGACCACGGAATGTCCGATGCCGGGTACATCAAGATCGCACTGATTCTTGCTGCAATCACCGCACTCGAGGTGTCGACGTACTACGTCGACTTCGGTCCGTTGTTCATGCCGTCGCTCATGATCATGATGATCGTGAAGTTCGTGATGGTCGTGTCGTACTTCATGCACCTCAAGTTCGACAGCAAGTTGTTCAGCTTCCTGTTCTACACCGGACTCGGCCTGGCGCTGTTCGTGTACATCGTGGCTCTCGCAACCTTCAAGTTCTTCATCGCGTAACAAGAGAAAGCGGTTCCACGGTGTTCTTCGCCGCCATCGAACCCACCACCAACCCGAACCCCTGGCGTTTCCAGGCCCACCCCGAGGTGTGGGTGTTGATGATCGGGCTCATACTGGCGTTTCTGTACACCGTGAAGGTGCTGGGGCCGAAGGCCGCGCCCGAGGGCCGTGTTCTGCCCCGCCGCCAGAAGATCATGTTCATCGTGATGATCACGTTGCTCTGGCTCGCGAGCGACTGGCCGGTGCACGACCTGGCAGAGGAGTACCTCTACTCGATGCACATGGTGCAGCACATGGTGATCACCTACATCGTGCCGCCCTTGGCCCTGCTGTCGACCCCCGAGTGGTTGTTCCGGCTTCTCATCGGCAACGGTCGCGTGTACAGGGTGGTGCGGGTGATGACCCGCCCGGTGGTGGGTGTTGTGGTCTACAACCTGACGCTTCTCGTCACCCACATACCGCAGCTGGTCAACCGCAGTGCCGCAGGCGGGCCGTTGCACTATTCGCTGCACGTTCTCATCGTGGTCACCTCGCTGATGTTCTGGATGCCCGTGTGCGGACCGATCCGCGAGTGGCACATGAGCGACGGGGCGAAGATGATCTATCTCTTCGGCACGTCGTTGATCCCCACCATCCCGGCCGGATGGCTGACATTCGCCGAGGGCTCGGTGTACGACCACTACGACACTCACGTGCGGGTGGGCGGCATCTCCGTGCTCAGCGACCAGCAGGCCGCCGGCGGAATCATGAAACTGGGCGGCTCGGTGTTCATCTGGGGCGTGATCATCTACGTCTACTTCAAGAGGTTCATACGGGGTTTCTACGACGACCAGTCGTACTCGAAACCGACGCCCGACGAGTCGGAGATCGTCGGCACCGACGCCCCGCTGTTGTATTCCGAGGTGGAAAAGGCGTTCGAACGCACGCGACCCGCATCCGGTGGTCCGACCTCCACTCTGTGATGCCGTGACTGTCAGGGTCATCGACATGCCCGACGACGAGGCTCTCCGTCGTCATGTCGCACACCTGTGTGTCGAGCAGTGGCGAGGCGATTTCCCTCACGACACCGACCGGTGGTACCTCGACCTGTACGACGCTGCGCATTCTGCAGTCACCCTGCCTGTGGTGCTCGTGGCGATGCAGGGCGACGAGTTCCTGGGCACGGCCTCGTTGATCGCCGACGACGAACTGCCGGGCGCGACAGAACCCGGCCCGTGGCTCGCCGCCGTCTACGTCGTGGGGCCGCACCGCAACACAGGGGTCGGCCGCAGCCTGGTGCGCGCGGTGACGGAACGCGCTGCCGCCCTCGGGTGCACGCCGGTGTATCTCTACACGGAATCGGGTCGAGAGTGGTACGAGCCCATGGGCTGGCACACGGTGCGGGTCGCGACTCTTGCCGACCACGACGTGACCGTGATGCGGTGGGGCTAGCTCCAGCGGAAGCGCCAGGCGGCCACGACAGGCGCGAGAACCCCCCACGCGGCGAGCACGAGCATGGGGGTCAACAACGCACCGGAGCCGTTCAGAGAGGCCCTGAGGGCGTCAGCGAGGGCCGATGAGGGAAGCACCCGCGACACGGTGTCGAGTGCGCCCGGCAACGAGTCACGGGCGATGATCATGCCCCCGAGCAGCAACAGAACCAGGTACAGACCGTTCTGGGCGGCCAGGTTGATCTCGGCCCGGAGTTGCCCGGCGAGAAACAACCCGATGCCGCCGAAGGCCATGGTGCCGGCGAGCACAGCAACGAATGCAAGCGGCCAGACGGAGCCCGCCGGCTGCCACCCGAGAGCGAGGCCGATCGGCAGGAGAACCGCAGCCTGCACCACCTCGACAACAAACACCGAGAGCACCTTTGCCATCACGAGTTCGAACCGGGTGAGCGGTGTCGCGCCGAGACGTTTCAGCACCAGGTACGAACGCTCGAACCCGGTCGCGATACCCATGCTGACCATTGCCGTCGACATGATGGCGACCGCCAGCACACCCGGCACGAGAAAATCGAGTGCCTCGTCGTCTCCCGTCGGGAGAATGTCGACACTGCCGAAGAAGACCAGGAGAACAACCGGGATGATCAACGTGAGCAGCAGTTGCTCGCCGTTGCGCAGCAGCACCCGCAGTTCGGATCGCAACTGCAGAAAGACGCGCCTCACGGTCGACCACCCGTGAATCGTCTGTAGGCATCTTCGAGCGACTCCGAACCGGTGTCTATGCCGTGCAACGGGAGCGACTGTTCGGCGAGCCACTGCGACACGCGGCCAACGAGCCGCGGCGACGACTCTGCAGCGATCTCGTACGTGCCGCCACCGAGATGACGCGCAGGGCTGCCCGCTGCCGCACCGAGCCGCACCACGTCGATGTTCTCTGCAGAGGTGAACCGCAGCCGTTTTCTGACCCCGAGAAGTTCGTTGATCACCCCGGAGGCGACGATGCGTCCGGCATCGAAGAAGACCGCGTGCGTGGCGACCTTCTCGGCTTCTGCCATGTCGTGGGATGCCATCACCACGGTTGTTCCCGCCGACGAGAGGTCGTGGATGATCCCTCGAATCGCATCACGACCTTCTGCGTCGACCCCTGAGGTGGGTTCGTCGAGAAATGCAATCTCGGGTCGAGCGGCCAACGCGAGTGCGAGCGACACGCGTTGCTGTTCACCGCCCGAGAGCCGTCGCCATGTGCTCTTTGCCCGCCCCGTCAGACCGACCTGTTCGAGCAGTGACGAAGCCGACACTCCCTTGCCGTAGAGCGCACAGAAATGACCGACCACGTCTGCCACGCGGGCGCTCGGGTAGACACCGCCGCCCTGCAGCATGACGCCCATCCGCCGGGTGAGTTGTGCGTGGTCTTTCGCCGGGTCGAGCCCGAGCACCCGCACTGAGCCCGATTCAGCCGTGCGGAATCCCTCGCACACCTCGATCGTGCTGGTCTTGCCCGCCCCGTTCGGCCCGAGAATGACGGTCACGCTTCCCGTCGGTGCCGTGAACGAGACGTTGTCGACGGCGGTGAGAGATCGGTACCGAACGGTGAGATTCTCCACGACAACGGACACGCCTCCTACCTTACGAACAAACCCCGTGGGTCGGGAAAGCAGGGCGGAGTAACCTTGGTCTCTGTGATTGATGTCCGACTGTTGCGCACGAACCTGGCCGAGGTCCGGGCCGCGCTCACTCGGCGCGGCAAGCCGGAACTGCTGTCGCAGGTCGACGAGGCCGTCGGGCTCGATGCCCGTCTGCGTGACATCACCACCGAACGCGATGCCCTCCGGGCCGCGGTGAATGACGTTTCGAAGCAGGTCGGGCTGTTGCGCCGCGACAAGAAGAACGACGAAGCCGAAGCGCTCATGCAACGCAGCCGTGAGATGGGCGAACAGGAAAAGGCCCTGCAGACCGATGCCGAGAACGTGCAGGAGAGCCTGCGCCAGATACTGCTGCGCATCCCCAACCTGCCCCACGGCGATGCGCCCGAGGGTGCAGACGATTCCGACAACCCGGTGGTGAAGGGCCCCGTCAACCTGCCGTCGTCTTTCGCTGATCACCAGCGCATCCCGCACTGGGAGACCGCGGTGGAACTCGGCATTCTCGACAACGAACGGGCGACGAAGATCTCGGGCGCGATGTTCACCATGCAGCGAGGTCTCGGTGCCACCCTGTCGCGTGCTCTGTGTCAGTACGCACTCGACATGAACGCTGACGCATTCGAGGAGATCAGACCCCCGTCGCTGGTCACCACCGCAACGCTCACCGCGACAGGTCAACTGCCGAAATTCGCAGACGACGCTTACGCGATCGAACGCGACGACCTGTGGGCGATCCCCACCGCAGAGGTTCCGCTCACCTCGCTCTATGCCGGTGAGGTGGTCGACGAGGCCGATCTGCCGGCGCGGTTCATGGCGTACAGCAGCTGCTACAGGCGCGAGGCCGGGTCTGCCGGCCGCGACACCCGCGGCATGCTGCGCGCGCACGAGTTCGACAAGGTGGAGATCCTCGCGTTGTCGACCCCCGAGCAGGCACCCGATTTGTTGATCGAGCTCCGTGACCGTGCCGAACGCTTGATTGCGGGCCTCGGGCTTCCGTACCGCATCATCGAGATCTGCACTGGGGACATGGGCGGCAGTCACCACCGCAGTTACGACCTCGAGGTGTACGCCCCCGGTTGCGACAACTGGCTCGAAGTGAGCAGCGTCAGCTGGTTCAGCGACTACCAGGCACGCCGCGCCGACATCAGGTTCAAGCGTGCAGGGCAGAAGGGCACCGAGATCGCACACACACTCAACGGCTCGGCACTCGCGGTGCCACGTGTGTGGGCCGCCATCTGTGAGAACTTCCGCGAGGCCGACGGCAGTGTGCGGATTCCCGATGTGCTGCTTCCGTACATGCGTGGCGCCACGCACATCACACCGAAGAAGTAAGCCGTGGGAATTGCTGACCGACGGGTGCAGTACGAGACAGCCGGTCTCGACATCGACGACCTTCTGCCGAACCCGGTCGATCAACTGGTGCTGTGGTACCGACAGGCAGAGGAGGCCGGTGCCGCCGAACCCAATGCAATGGTTCTGTCGACGCTCGACTCATCGGGTCATCCCGACGCGCGTGTGGTTCTCGCACGTGGCATCGACCCGCACGGAATCACGTTCTACACCAACCGCGAGAGCACGAAGGGCCGACAGCTGGCGGCCGACCAACGGGCCGCGGCAACGTTTGCCTGGCTGCAACTGCACAGGTCTGTTCGCGTGCAGGGTGTGGTGACACTGGCGTCAGACGAGACCAGCGACGCCTACTTTGCGTCGCGCCCGCGTGACTCGCAGATCGGCGCATGGGCGTCTCCGCAGTCTGAACCCATCGGTACTCGGCTCGACCTCACCGAGCTTGTCGACGAGTACCGGCAGAGATTCGACGGCGTCGAAGTTCCGCGCCCCCCGCACTGGGGTGGCTACGTGCTGTCGATCGACTCGATCGAGTTCTGGCAGGGCCGCCCAAGTCGCCTGCACGACCGTTTCAGGTACACGCTCAACGGCACCGTGTGGCGAGCAGAACGTCTCGCCCCCTGA
>CAYRUT010000062.1:0-7188 GCA_964427545.1 uncultured Bifidobacterium sp.
ATTGCTGCGTCGAACGACGCAGATACATTTCTCGGCGTGAAGAGAGCGTCTGCAACCTGCGTGGTCGCCCTGCTGCTGGCATCTTGCGGCGGGTCGGGTCCGTCTTCTGCCGACTCATCGATCACGCCGCCGCTCGCGACCACGACAACGGTCATCCCCACGACAACGGTTCCCGCTCTGCTCAACCCACCGTCGGGCGAGAAACTCGTCGCCTGCGACTCGAGAGCAATCGGTACGAGTTACGGGGAGAAACTCCGGCTCGAGCGCTGCACACCCACGTGGGCATTCGGCGACACCGACCGTGACACCTGGAACTGCCCGGATGAGGGCTGTGCACAGACCCGGCTGTTCCGCCTGGAGAACGACAGATGGGTCAACACCGCGACGTGCCGTCGCTCGCTTCCCCTCACCCGTTACGCCACGAGCTGCTACATACCGAATGTCGGCGCGGCCACACTCGCCCAGTTGCCGCCCGGCGATGTCGCCTGTCTCATGTGGCCCGCGAACACCCACCTCAAGTACACAGGTGAGACCGGCTGCACACCGTCGAAGGCCGACATCGCCGCACAGATGAGTGGCACGTGCAGCGGGTACTTCCCCGCTGTCGAGTTCCCCGTCGAGAAATGTGACTCCGGCAGGGCCGTTCGCCTCATGCAGGAACGCCTCAGGAAGGCAGGGTACGGCACCAGCATCGACGGCTACTTCGGGCCGAGCATGGCCAAGGCCGTCTACGACTTCCAGGGGAAATCGAAACTGCCGCAGACAGCGATGATCGACAAGGCAACCTGGCTCGCTCTCGAGCCGAACCAATCGAGCCTTCCGGGCAATGACTCCGACAAAGACGGTGTCGTCTCGCCCGGCGAACTGAGCTGACAGGTACGTTCGTCGCCCGCAGGGTGGACACATCCACTTCTATGGTGAGGGCATCACCAGACACCTCGCCCCGACCGACAAGTTCGACCGCGTGCTCGGGCTGCCGCACGTCACGGCGAGCGGTGTCGGGGTCATCATCGGCGCGGGCATCTACATACTGATCGGGCCGGCCACCGAACGCGCGGGGGGTCTCGTGTGGTTGTCACTGCTCGTTGCGTCGCTGCTGTGCGCCCTCACCGCGTTCAGTTACATGGAACTCACGTCGATGTTCCCGAAGGCGGGGTCAGAGCACGAGTTCGCGCGCCAGGTGTTCCCCGAGTGGGTCTCGTTCACCACCGGTTGGGCGATGGCCGTGGCACTCATCGTTGCGTCGGCGGCGGTGGCGCTGGGGTTCGGTCGCTATCTCAGCGAGTTCGTCAGTCTCGACGCACGTCTCGGTGCGATGTTTCTTCTCTCGATGGTCGCAGTCGTGGCCATGTCGGGAATGAGACAGGCCAAGTGGCTCGTGCTCGTTCTCAGCGGCATCCAGGTCGGCGGTCTGTTGTTCGTCGTGGCCGTCGGTGCCCACCACATCGGCGACGTTGACCTGCTCAGCGGCAACGGGGTCTCCGGGGTGTTCAGCGGCGCCTCGGTGATCTTCTTTGCGTACATCGGTTTCGACGAAGTCATCACACTGGCCGAGGAGACCCACGACCCGCGTCGCACGGTGCCGATCGCACTTCTTCTCGCTCTCGCCATCTCGACCGCGCTGTACGTGCTGGTGGCAGTCGTCGCGACAAGTGTTCTCGGTGCGGCATCACTGGCAGCAGCCGAACAGCCCCTCACCTCGGTCATGCGCGAGGCAATCGGTTCGCCCGCCGCACGGGTGGTGGGGGCAGTGGCTCTCGCCACCACGGCAAACACAACTCTTCTGGCCAGTACCGCCGCATCGCGGATGATCTACAGCATGGGGAGCGCAGGTCAACTGCCGGTGCGCTGGAGCCGCGTGCACAACCGCAGTTCGCCGCGGCTCGCCGCAGGAACCGTGTTGATCGGGTCGGCCGGACTCGCGCTGTTCGGGGGCCTGTCGGTGCTCGCCGAGGCTGCCAACGCACTGGTGTACGTGATGTTCCTCGTCGTCAACACCGTCGTCATCATTCTCCGGGTGCGCCGGCCAGATGCGTCGCGACCGTTCAGGGTCGCCGGCGCGGTCGGGCCCGTGCCGGTCGTTCCGGTGCTCGGCATTGCATCGACGTTGCTGATGTCGTTCCAACTCGAGCGGACACCGTTGATGATTGCCGTCGGGCTGCTCGTGGCCGGTGTTCTGCTTCACGTCGCCGGACAACGGTTTTCGCGGCGGCCTGCGACACAATGAACCCATGTCCCCCGACGCACAGGCCGCTCACGACCGGGCGGTGGCGAACGGGTTCGACTTCTACACCGACCCCGACACGGGGCTCATGGTGATGACCGAGCTGTACCTGAAGAACCGCGGGTACTGCTGCAAGAACGACTGCCGCCACTGCCCGTACGGCGACGACTAGAGCAACGCGAGTCGCTCGAACTGCTCGGCCGGGGCGTCGACAGACTTCAGCGCAACACGCAGAAGTTCCTCGGCGTCGCGCGTCATCGGGTCGCCGATGCGGTTGATGGTCTCGTCGGGGTCTTCGCCGCGGTCGAACAACAGGGTCTCGTATCTCTTTGCATGTGCCCAGAACGGGAGCATGTCGCCCTCGACGAACGGCTGGCGTATCACGGGGATCGTGCTTCCGGGCATGAAGTCGAGCACCGCGCGTGAATCAGGCATCGGCATGCGGTAGTTCGGGTAGGCCGCGATGGGCATCGTGCTCCATCTGTTCGACCACATCGAGTGCGGGTAGTTGTCGCCCTGCGGGCCGCGCGTGTAGCGCCAGTTGTCGGTCACCAGTTGTACCTCGCGGCCCCACACACCGGTGAGCAACCAGTCACGAATCGACGATGTCTCACCGCTCACAAGCGGCACCAGCGACGAACCGTGCGTGTTGTGCGGCACCTCTGCGCCGAACACGTCGGCGATGGTCGCGTGCACGTCGGTCGATGTCGTGAGGGCGTCGTTGGTTCCCGCAGCGACACCCGGCCACGCGATCATCATCGGAATGTGGCCGAGCGGCTTGTACACCGGCACCCCGGGCTTGCCCCATATGTCTCTGTCGTATGCATCTCGATCACCGAGGTAGTGACCGTGGTCGGTGCAGAGAATGACCACGGTGTCATCCCAGGCATTGGTGTCGTCGAGTGCATCGAGAACCCTGCCCAGCCAGTGGTCGATCATCGACAATTTTCCGCCGTACTGTGCACGAACCTGTCGTGCATCGGCTTCACTCAGCACCCCGTCTTTCAGGGCGTCCACTGCGTACGGCGGCCAGATGAGATGCGGGCCCTCCCACGAACCGTCGTACATGTTCGCCCAGTTCTCGGGCGTGTCGAACGGCTCGTGCGGGTCGAACTCGTCGACGAACACGAAGAACCGTTCACCCCTGGCGCGGTGCGCCGGGGCATCGTCGCGCAGCCACCTCGCCGTCGCCTGCATCGTGCGCGGACCGGGAAAATCCTCCTCGCCGCGGAAGTAGCCGCGCGAGTTGTCGTAGTGGGTGTGCCCTCGCCCGAACGAAGGCGCGCCCAGCCACGAAGGGTCTGGTCTGCTCTTCCATGCGTCGCTTTCGTGCCCGCGTTCGTACTCCCACGCAGTGAAGTCACCGTGGTAGTTCTCGCCGCCGGCCTCGAACAGGTGCGGGTGGTCGGTGATGAGTTGTGTCACCACACCCCGGCGGCGCAGGGAAGCAGTGATCGGTTCCTCCCACAACTCGATGGATCCCCACGGCCTCCACAGGAAGTCCCATGCCCCCACGAGAATGTCGTGCCGCGCGGGGATGCAGGGCAACGAACCGGTGTGGTGGTTCGTGAAACGCACCGAACGCCTGGCCAGACGGTCGAGGTTCGGCGTGATGAAGTTGCGTCCGCCGTACGCACCGATCTCGTGGCGATTGAGACTGTCGAGCAACAGCACCACCACGTTCCTGGCCTCGGTCATCGTGGTGCATCCCCGAACACGTTCCGCAACCACGGAAGAAGAATCGACAGCATCTCGTCGTGGCTCCGCGCGAGCAGATGGTCGTCGCCGGCCATCAGGTGCAGATCTCCCGTTCCCGCCATGGCCTTCACCACTTCACTGGCCTCCGGCGGGAGTATCGAGTCTGAATCGCCGTGGAACATCAGAAGCGGGCGGCCCTGCAGACCGCCGGCCACCTCGCACCCCGCCGACTGCGTTGCGAATGTGACGACACCACCGACCATCTCGCGCAGGCCGACACCCACGCGCACCGCAACCGCACCGCCGAAACTGTGGCCCATCACCACGACGGAATCGGCGCCGCTTCCGACCAACAGCTGAACGGCCGCGGCGGCATCGACACAGCAACGGTCCATGTCGTTCGGTTTGCGGTAACTCATACGGATCGACGGCACTCCCTCGGCGGCAAGAGTCTCGCCCAGCACGTGGTACAGGCTGTCGCCGGGCCCGAGGGTTCCGCCCATGGCGCCACCCATCATCAACACCGCGACGTTGCGGGCATTACCCACGGGTTCGTGCCAGAGAAGTGACAACAATCCCCGCATTGTGTACAGCTCGACCTGCCGCAGGCCCTCCGCGAGGGTTGCCTGCTGGCTTCCGATCACCCCGAGCATCTCGAGTGGCGTCTGTGGAATGTCCTGACCCTGACCACTCTCTGGCATGCGATTACCCTAGTGAGTGGATGCCGAACACTCAGTTGCCGAACGAGGTCCACACCGACCTCGAAATCGAAGTTGCACTTCGCATTGGCCGCGCATGGCGCGAGATCCGTCGCGGTGCCACCGCCGGCGACGTTCGCGACACCATCTTCGGTGTCGGCGGAAGCGCACTCGACCCCGGCCAGATGGATGCACTCGACCTGCTCGTCACCGTGCCGTCGTGCCGAATGAGCGAACTGGCCGACCACCTGCGCATCGACCCGAGTTCTGCGACGCGGGCCGTGCAACGCCTCATCAAGGACAACCTGGCGATGCGGGTCGACCACGAGGGCGACGGCCGGGTCGTTGCCATCGCGGCGACAGAGCGCGGCCGGCAGATCCACGAACAGGTTGCGGCACGCCGTCGCGAACTGATCTTCGGTGTGCTCGAGGAGTTCGACGAGTCCGAACGGCACCAACTCGCCGATTTCCTCGAACGGTTCCTCGTGTCGGTCGATTCGTACGTCGCGAAGAAGAAGCGTCGTCCGCGGTAGACACGGTCATGACCACAGCCAACGCTTTCACGGCCGATGCCATGCAGTTCGCACCGCAACTGTTCTCGACCGCGTTGCGCATGACACGCAACCGCGCCGATGCCGAGGACCTCGTGCAGGAGACGTTCGTCAAGGCATGGCGGTCTTTCGCCACGTTCCAGGAGGGCACCAACCTCCGTGCGTGGCTGTTCCGCATCATGACCAACACCTTCATCAACAAGTACAACGCACAGCAACGACGGCCCCAGGAGACCGAACTCGACGAGGTCGAGGAACTGTTCCTCTTCCGTCGGCTCGGCGCATTCGACCAATCGAAGATCACGCAGTCTGCAGAAGACCAGATGCTCGAGTTGTTCACCGACGACGAAGTCAAGAAAGCCATCGAGGAGCTGCCCGAGATGTTCCGGCTCCCGGTGCTTCTCAGCGATGTCGACGGGTTCTCCTACAAGGAAATCGCCGAAATGCTCGACGTACCCATCGGTACGGTCATGTCACGCCTGCACCGGGGAAGAAAGATGATGCAGAAGTTGTTGTACGTCTACGCAAAGGAACGGGGTCTCGTCGACGAGTCCCTGCTCGCACCACAGGAATAACACACCATGGCCGACTGCCAAGAGACACTGAACGAACTGAATCGATACCTCGATGAGGAACTGTCAGCTGACCGCGTGGAGGAAATCATCGATCACCTGAAGAAGTGCACCGATTGCCAGGAGGCCTTCGAGTTCCACGCCGTGCTCAGGGTCACCATCCGCACCAAGGCCCTGCGAGACGAGATCCCCGACGATTTCATCGAGCGCCTGAAGGGATGCTTCGGCAACGACATCATCGACGACGCCCCGGAGGACACCCGTGCGGGTGACGGCGGGGTCATCACCCTCGAGCGACCCGACGACGAAAACGACGAGTCCGACGACGAGAACCCCTGACGGTCGACCCACCCGATCGTCGCGGGGCTGGCTACGCTGGTGCCCATGTTCGCAGCGAATGTTTGGCACTACTGGCTTGGGCTTGTTCTTCTGATCGCAGGCGTGGGCGCCGTGTTGCAGGGCGTCGTCGGCTACCTCACCAAGGTGAGCGCCACCCGCTACCCGAACCGCCGCCAGCGTCAAATACAGAAGAAGAAGTAACCGTTCGTTCTGTGCAGTGCCTCCGATGACCGGCGGCCCTGAAACCCTCGCCCGCATTCTGGGTGCGTGCTTGTTTCCCGAACCGGGAACGGCCGTCGACTGCGCCGTGTCGGGTGGCGCCGATTCGCTTGCACTCATGCTGCTCGCCCATGCCCACGGGCTCCGCGTCACCGCACACCATGTCGACCATCAACTGAGACCCGACTCATCCGGCGACATCGATGTGGTGAACGCTGTTGCCCGGCCACTCGACATCGTCGTGGTCGTTCACACAGTCACCGTCGGCGAAGGGCCGAACCTCGAGGCCCGTGCACGCGACGCTCGCTACGGCGCCCTGCCGGCTGCCTGCATGACCGGGCACACCGCCGACGACCAGGCAGAGACTGTTCTCATCAACGTGCTGCGGGGTGCCGGGCCGTCGGGAATGTCGGCGATGCGACCGGGCGTGACGCGGCCGCTTCTCGCTCTGCGGCGCAGCGACACCGAGTGGGTCTGCGCACACTTCGGAGTGACACCGGTGGTCGACACGACCAACGCCGACCCGCGTTTCGTGCGCAACCGTGTGCGGCACGAGTTGCTGCCCCTGATGAACGGCGTCTCGCAGAGAGACATGACACCGCTGCTTGCGCGCGCGGCAGACGTTTTCCGTGCCGACGACGACCTTCTGAACGACCTGGCGCGCGCCATCGACCCCACCGATGCAAGAGCCCTCGCCGATGCCCCGGCACCGCTCGCCCACCGGGCTCTGCGCATGTGGCTGTCCGACCCGTACCCGCCCGACCGCGCAACCCTGGAACGCGTGCTGTCTGTGGCCCGCGGCGAGGCAGTTGCCTGCGACATCGGGGAAAATCGCCAAATTCGTCGGAGCAAACAGAGGCTCACCCTGCACAACCTGGGGTAGTTTC
>CAYRUT010000063.1:0-7175 GCA_964427545.1 uncultured Bifidobacterium sp.
CGTGCATCGTGAACATCTGGTTGTACTGGTCTGCACTCAGGATGTTGCCGTTGGGGGCAGCGAGCTGCAACCGGATCAGAAGGGCTTCGACACCGCCGATGATGAAGAACACCATGGCGACAACGCCGTACATGATGCCGATCTTCTTGTGGTCAACGGTGAAGAGCCACTCTTTCCATCCCTTCGTCTCCACCGGGCGCTTGATCGCACCCAGCGTCTGCGAAGGAGTCACCACTGCGGGAGCGGTGCTCGTTTCGGGTCGTTCAATGATCGCCATGTTCTTCTCCGATCACTTCAGCGTCAACAGGTAGGCAACGAGTTTGTCGATGTCGTCCTCGGTCAGACCGAGGTTGGGCATGCCGCGGTACTTGCCGCCGGTGGGCTCGAGTTTGGTCGGGTCTGCGTACATCGGCTTCATTGCCGGCGCATTGCGCAACCATGCACGCAGGTCCTTTTCGTTCAGGCAGTCCTCGGTGACGCCCTTCAGGTACTTCGCGCCGAATTCCTCGGACTTGGCACCCCACACGTCGGCACGGCACTCCTCGTTGACGAGATCGAACATCGCGCCGGCGAACGTGTTGCGGCTCATCAGGTGCGAGAGGTTCGGGGCTGCGCCCGAGTACACGTTCTCGTCGGGCGCCGAGATGATCGGCTTGCCGTTGGCGTCTTTCAGGCCGTTGACCTGGTGGCAACGAGAGCACTGGTTGATGTAGGTCGTCTCACCCTCGGCCGCGAGAGTGCCCGCGGCCGGCGGCGTGTACGGCTTCTGCTGGTTGGCGACCCACTTGGCGAAGTCTTCCTTCGAGAGGGCCACGGCTTCCATTCTCATGTTCGCGTGCGACAGACCGCAGAACTCAGTGCACTGACCCGCATAGATGCCGGGCTTGTCAGCCTCGAGCCTCAACAGGTGAATACGACCGGGAACAGCGTCTTTCTTGCCGTTCAGCGCGGGGATCCAGTACGAGTGAATGACGTCGCGACTGGTCTCGCGCAACAGAACCTTGGTTCCCACCGGAATCACCAACTGGCCGGAACTGATGATCGGCTGGTTGATGCCGAGATCGGCCTGCACCGGGTAGTCGTACTCCCACCACCACTGCTGACCGGTCACGTTGATGATGAGTTCGGTGTCTTCTGTCTTGGCGAGATCGAAGATTCCGCGGAAGGTGAACACGCCCACCACGGTGAGAATCAGGGCAGGGATCACGGTGAGTGTGATCTCGACGACCGGCTTTCCGTGCGCCTGCGAGGGAATCGCCTGGCCCTTGTCGCGGAACTTCAGGAAGATGTAACCGGCGAGCGCGAGAACGATGACACCCACGATGCCCGCAATCGGGAACACGATCATCTGCAGGTCGTCGATCAACTTTGCGTTGGGACCCTTCGGAACGAACGTGTCCTGCGGTGCGTTGGTGGCACACCCGGCGAGGAATACTGCCGCGGAGAGACCCGTGACAGTGGTGGCAAAACGGCGGCGCGTTGACTTCACGGGTGTCACGGTATCCATTGCCTTCTCTTTTGTCTGTGCTGGCTCGATGTGGCTCACGGCACCACCACCTTGATCTCGCCCTCGGCGCCCGGAACGGTGAACGAATAGACCTGCTCGTCGCTCGAGGGCTTGGGAATCTTCACGGTGAGAACTTGTTCCTGGTTCTGGCCGGTCAACTGGGTGCAGGTTCCGACCTTTTCCTTCACGCCGGTCTCGGCGACAACTTCCGTACCGAGGTTGACGACGAGGCGGTGGTCCTCCTCGTCGAGGTTGCGGAAGAGGATGTTGGTGCTGTTCGACCGCGGAATCGTGATGGTGTCGACGTCTTTCTTGAGGCCGATCATCTGGGCCCGAACCTTGCCGTCCTCGACGAAGACCGTCGCCAGCACTGCCGAACGCAGCGACACGGTGTTGTTGGCCTCGTGGTCGTAGTACTTGCCCTCTTCTTCGCCGCACTCACGGTGCGACTTGTCGTAGTGCTTTGCCTCGGCGTACTCGGCGAGCTCGGCACGCTCACCCGACAGCGCGCTCGCGATGCCGGCGACAGCCAGTGCCAGCATGCCGACGGTGACCGTCAGCGCGGTGGCCCTGCCGCGCAGCGAAGGCTTGAGTGCGAATGCGAAACCGATCACCAGAACGATCGTCGCCACGATGATGAAGATGACAGCCGCACCGCTCTTCGAGGCGGTCAGCATGACCCGCGAGAAAAGGTACGCGATGATTCCCAGTGCCACGGTGGCGAGTCCCGGGTAGTCGAGTGCGCCGATGGCACGGTGACGCACGAGGTCGTTGTAGCCACCGTCTGCAGAGGCACGCTCGGCCCAGTTCTGAACGGCCCACTCGACCCCGCCGCCGACCAGTACCGCGATGCCGAGCACGAACACGATCTGATGCGTGACGAGACCGAGAAGAACGACGGCGATGCCGAGGGCGAACACCAACGGCCAGAACGAACTGCCCGGCGCGTACGACGCGGCCTCAACTGCGTCTTGTGCCGTGTCGGCGTCGCCGTCACGGGTGAAGAACGAGAACCCGGCGACGAGGCCACCTGAGATCATCAACCCGAAGAGTGCGTACGCACCCATGTCGGACGGGTTCACGAAGATCATGTAGAGAACAGCCGCCACGAGCGACAGACCCGTGAGCCCGAGGAAGTACTTGGAACCTGGAGTAAACATGTCGCCCTACTTCTGCACGTACACGAAGAACCACATGGCGGTGAACGCCGCCGTGAGGAAATACCAATACAACGCGTGCGCCGAGATGAGTTGTTGATCGTCGTCGCGGCCGCCGACCGAACGGAAGAGCGCGACGGCGGTGAACGCCATTCCGGAGATGACGAGGAACATCATCGTCCCGGTGATGGCGTAGAACATCGTCTGGTAGGCGCCTTCGGCGAGACCCATGTCCATCTTCATGTAGATGGCCAGCTGTGCGTTGACGATCGCAAGGCCGATCACGAAGGTGATCACCAGCGCAAGAGAGCGGTGCCCGGCATCGCGACGCTTCGACGCGTACACCGCCCACTGGGCCATCAGTGCCGCGAAGGGAAACGTGGAGAACATTGTGTTCGCCGCGACCTCGGGAATCTTGATCGACTCAGGCAGCCAGTCCTTGATGATGTAGAGACCGTCGCTCGACTCGCGTGTGGGGGCGCCGGCACGGAACCTCATCCACATCGCGAGCATGCCGGCCATCAACATTCCGAGTCCGGCCGCGACGAGCGCGGTGGACACGAGAAGTTGACGACGTGACTGCTGCTGGGGGGCTGCGGGCAGTGCGAGGCTCATGCCGGTACCTCCTGGGAAGGCTTCGCATCGAGAAGGGGTTCGCTCGAGTTCACCTGCGGCAACTCGGCGAAGTTGTCGGCGGGTGCAGGTGACGGCACCGACCACTCGAGGGTCTGGGCGTCCCACGGGTCATCCGACGCGCCGGCACCGGCGCGCACCGCAGCGAAGAGAAGCCCGACGAACGCGAGAACGACAAGGGCCATCAATGCGGCGCCGGCCGCGGCGAGAAGATTCCACAACGCAACCGGGCCGTCGTAGTCAAAACCGAACGCGGCGTGGGCGGGCTGGCCCGCAAAACCGGCGATGTAGAGCGGCAGCGATGCCAGGACCGTGGCGAGCAACCCGAGGCCCGCAAGACCGAGCACCTTCTTGTCGTCGAGCATCACGCCCCACAACTTCGGTGCCCAGTGGGTGATGCCGCCGAGCGCACACAGCACGGCCCCGTAGACCAGATACGCAGTCACGCCCTCACCGAACGACGTGCCGATGATGTCGGCCGACTCGATGTGCTGCACGAAACTGCCGGCGATGCCCGCGAGAATCATCAACGACCCGAGTGATGCGAACGCAAACGACGCCTTCACTGACGGACGGCCCTCTTTCAGCGCAAGAAGCGCAACGGCGACACTGACCAGCGCACCGAGCAGCGGGAGACCGTTGAACAGAAGGAAAGGCAATGTGCTGCTGATCTTGTCGCTCGCTGATCCGTCGAGCGAGAGAACATGACTGCTCTGCGTGACCGCACCGAGAACCGCAGACGATGCGAGTCCCAGCCCGACGAGAACGACCGGGCGCAGTGGCTGGCGGATACGGGCCGTGACAGGCGCAATCTCGGCGAGAACCCCGAGTGCCATCACGATGAAGACGAACGTCTGCGGCTCGGAGTAGACCCACCCGATCCACTTCTCGATGTCCTTGTTCGAACCGAAGGCCGCCTGAGCAGCGGTGTGATCGACGTAGAGATAGATGACGGTTCCGATGGCCACGGGAAGGCTGAGAATCGAGGTGACCGAACCGACGAGTGCCGACCACGAGAACGGGGGCACCATGTCCATCGTCATCCCCGGTGCGCGTGATGTCATCACTGTGGTTGCCACCGAGACGCTTCCTGCGACGAGGCCGGCGGTCACGAGGCCGACGCCCAGAAGGAACAGATCGACCATGTCGGAGCTGCCGCCACCCGGGCCGCCGTTGCCGAGAATCGACACGAAAACAAGGCCCGAACCGAACAGCCACGACCAGAAACCGAACTGCGCCAGGCGCGGCAGGGCGATCGCACGCGACCCGACCTGAAGAGGCACGACGGCGATGGCGAGGCCCAGGAACAACGGTGCGATGAGTCCGAGAATCAACAGATGGCGCGAGTACCACGACAACTGCAGGGCGGCATCACCCGCAATGACCTCGAGCCCGGCAGGGCTCATGCGCTCGAACCCGAGAATGGCACCGAGAACTGCGACTTCTATTGCGTGAACGAGGGACCAACCGATGAACAGGCGACCGATCTTCTTGTGGTCGCTGCTGGTCACCCATTGGCCGACGGCAGCAGCAAACGGCATGCTCGGTCCGTCTGATGGTGCGCCGCCGTGTGTGTCGATGGTGGTCATTTCCGATGGTCTCCCGGTGCACCCCCGAAGTCCTGGGGACCGAGGGGGTGAATACGCCTAGATGTAACGCACTAACACTACCCATCGGCCTTGTTCTGAACGTAAATCCCCGCATGTGGCAGAGATCGTGCGTTTGCGAAGAATCAGCGCACCAGGACGTCGATTGTCATCGCCACGAAGAGCACGGAAATGTACGAGATGGAGAACGAGAACAGTCTCATCGAGGCCGCCGGGCTGGAGCTGCGACCTAGTGCGATTGTGCCCCAGGTAAAGGCGACCCCGAGCACCCCGGCCGAAACCCCGTAGACCCAACCCAGATCTGCGACCGGCACGACCGCAAGGCTGGCAAGGGTGAGGGCAACCGTGTAGCGCACCATCGAGGCAATGACGCGTTCATGGGATTCGACGGCCGGCAGCATCGGCACCCCGGCGGCCCGGTAGTCGTCGTTGTGCTTGATAGCCAGGGCCCAGAAATGGGGCGGTGTCCACAGAAAAATCACCAGAAACAGCAGCCACGGAGCCCACGAGAGCGAGTTCGTGACAGCAGCCCAGCCCACCAGAACCGGAACCGCGCCTGCGGCACCCCCGATCACGATGTTCTGCTTGCTGGTGCGCTTCAGCCACAGCGAATACACGAACACATAGAAGAACGTGGCCGAGAGGGCCAGCAGCCCCGACAGCACGTTGGCGCCGACCGCCAAGACCACAAAAGCCAGTATTTCCAACGAAATCGCGAAAATCAGGGCGTTTCGGGGGGCGATGAGCCCGGTGACCAACGGTCGGGTTTTGGTGCGCTCCATCAGGGCGTCGATGTCGCGGTCGATGTACATGTTGATCGCGTTGGCGCCCCCGGCAGCCAGCGACCCCCCGACCAGGGTGACGAGAATCAGCCCGAGCGACGGCCACCCGCCCTCGGCAACCACCATCGTGGGCACGGTGGTGATCAGCAGCAACTCGATGATTCTCGGCTTGGTCAGGGCGATGTAGCCCCCGAGCACCGATTTCGGCGCACGGCCAGACTCGTGATTACGGCCCGCAAAGCGGGACGGAACGACGGGGCGGACATTCAGGGGCACGGGTACTCATCGTATGGGGGGTGAGCATTGCCGACCAATCGTGAGCAGAATGTTTCCGTGCCATTCACCACACCCACGCACAAAAGTGCGCACATGAGCCAGGTGGCCGAGCCGGAAGTCGCCGAACGCACCGGTGAAGACGCCGAGCTCGACTCCCCCTGGATCGTGCTGGTGTGGAACGACCCCATCAACCTCATGTCGTACGTGTCGTTCGTGTTCCAGAAACTCTTCGGCTACTCGAAGGAAAAGGCCGATTCATTGATGCTCGACGTGCACGAGAAGGGCCGGGCGGTGGTCTCGTCGGGGCCGCGCGAGAAAGCCGAGATCGACGTGTTCCGCCTGCACGAGCACGGTCTGTGGGCAACGATGCAGCACGACGAATGAGGCGCAAACGCGAAGCGGGGCCGATCGAACCTCTCGAAGACGGCAGGTACGCGTTCCGTCTCTCCGTCGACGAACGCACGACCCTCGTCGGGTTCCTCGACCAACTTGAAGAGCTCCTGACCGGCGACGATGACGACCCGCGGATCCACCGTTTGTTCCCCACCGCGTACCACCAAGACCCCGAGCACGACGCCGAATACCAGGGCTACATGCGTGACGAACTGATGCAGTCACGGTTGGCGTCGGTGCAACTCGTGCGCGACGCGTTGTTGACCGACGACGACTTCAGCGAGTCGCAGCTGTACGCATTCATGACCGTGGTGAACAGCCTGCGCCTGGTGCTCGGGACCCTCCTTGATGTCTCCGAAGACGACGACGCCGAGGACCTTCCGGAAGACGACCCGTCCTTCGGGCAGGGCCAGTTGTACGGCTATCTCGGCTGGATCCTCGAATGGACCGTGTGGGCCCTGTCGGGGGAATGACGGTATTTCGCGGGCCGGGCGTATTGTTGAGCCACTCCCGATAGTGTCTTGGTGCTCTCAACTGGAGTCGATCTAGCCCCCATCGTCTAGAGGCCTAGGACACCACCCTTTCAAGGTGGCGGCACGGGTTCGAATCCCGTTGGGGGTGCCAAGCAAGTCGTTGGTCTCGTGGTGAAGTTGGAGTTCACGCCGGCCTGTCAAGCCGGAGGTCGCGGGTTCGAGTCCCGTCGGGACCGCCATCAATGGCGGAAGCGTCATTGGCGAGTTGTTCGCCCGGTTGTTGCCGGGTGCGCACGGTCGAGTAGCTCAGTTGGCAGAGCACACGCCTGAAAAGCGTGGGGTCACCG
>CAYRUT010000064.1:0-6868 GCA_964427545.1 uncultured Bifidobacterium sp.
CATCTTGGGCTCCAATAACCGACAAGCCTGTGCCGGGCCCACTGGGGCACGAAGCCATGCGATTCCCGGTCGACTCGCAGCAGTCGGCGGCTGCTAATTTCTCGGCATGTTCTCTTCGACCGACACTGACACCGTCACACCCCACGCACGAGGCGGGCGCCGATTTGCAGTCGCCGCACTGACGGCAGTCTTCTTCGCAGCCGTGATCCAGCCGGGCATCTCCCAGGCATGGACAAACAATTCGCGGGCCTACAACCTCGTGCAGACCCCGTCGTGGGGCAACGTCATCGACACAGACGGCGCGGGCAACTCGTATGTCGCTGTGAGTGTGGTCGACACCTTCACCATCGGCAGTGTCACTGCATCGGTGGGTTCCTCGTTCCGCTACATGATCCTGAAGACCGACCGAACAGGGTCGGCCGTGTGGGGTACAGCCCTCGATCTCGACGGCTGGGGCGACGTGTTGGCTCTGAAGGCAGATGCGGCTGGCAACGTGTACCTCGCGGGGAAATACTCCGGAACCGCCACCATCGGGGCCACCACTCTCACGAGCAACGGGGGAAGCGACATCCTGGTCGCGAAACTCAACACATCCGGCAGTGTGGTGTGGGCAAAGTCATTCGGCAGCACGGGCAACGACTCGGCCAATGGCGTCGGGGTCGATGGCTCGGGCAATGTGTACGTGGCGGGTCTCATGGTTAACACCGTCTCGTTCGGTTCGACAAGCCTCACGAGCGCGGGAAGCAACGACATCTTCCTCACCAAACTGAACTCCTCAGGTACGGCGCAGTGGGCAGTCAGACTCGGCGACACGGGCGACGACAATGGCGGGTGGATGCAGTCTCTTGCTGTCGATGCAGCAGGAAACTCCTTCGTTTCTGCGGGAATCCAGGGCTCGGTCACAGTCGCAGGTAACACGTTGACCAGTGCCGGCGGTCTCGATGCCTTCGTCGGCAAGGTGAACACCTCGGGCGTCTGGCAATGGGGTGCACTCGGCGGGTCGACCAGCAATGAGAACGCATACGGCGTCGCACCCGACGGACAGGGTGGCGCGTATGTCACCGGTGTGTACCGGGCGGCTGCTTCGTTCGGGTCAGTGTCACTCGCCTACTCGGGTGGCGACGACTCGTTCGTCGCACGGGTGAACGGTTCGGGTGCCTGGCAGTGGGCACGACCGATCCAGGGAAGCAACGGTGAATACGCAGTCTCGATTGATGCTGACTCTGCGGGGTCGCCGGTTGTCGCCGGGTACTTCTACAGCACTTCATTGACCATCGGCAGTTCGACCCTCACGTACACAGGCGGTGGCGGCGGAGACGGTTGGGCGGCCAAGTGGAACTCTTCCGGAACATTCCAGTGGGCCGTGCATCTCGGGGGCACTGATGACGACGGTTTCTACGGAGTAGCAGCAGATTCCGATGACAACGTGCGGGTGACCGGTTGGGCCGGCAAGTCAAACGCCGTGTCGTTCGACGGCAGTACACCAATCTCGATCATGCCCGGATGCTCGAGTTCATGCTGGTCGTATGTGGAGTGGACCCTCTCGCCGACGGGTGGTGTCCCCTCAGCAACCACCACAACAACGACAACCACCACCACTACTACTGTCGCTCCGTCAGTCACCACGGTCGCACCCAGCGTGACCAGCCCCGCGGGCACACCTGCTTCCGGTGCGTCCGGATCGAACAAATCAGGTCAGACAGTGTCGACCTCACCGGTGTCACCAACGACAACCGGTGTCACCGCAACCACAACAACGACAACCACGACTGCGCCCAGCAATCTGCCCGATGACATGCCCGTCAAACTCGGTGCCCTCGCTGCACACGTGAACGGCAAGGCAGTGGTCACCACGGTGCGCAGAGAATCGAACACCATCGTTGCCTCGGCGGCGGGCCTGACCGCCCGCTACGGCGCAACCGATGCCTCGAACAACCCCGTACCGCTCGACGACGACGGCAACCTTCGCCTGATGCCGGGCCAGACAATCAACATCGAACTCGAAGGGGCAGGCCCCGCGTCGACGGGCGAGGCATGGATGTTCTCGGACCCCACCAGGCTCGGGTCATTCGAGGTCAGCGACACCGGGTCAGCAGTCGCGTCGTTCACCGTTCCCGAGACATCGCAGAACGGCGACCACACCCTGCTCGTGAGCACCCGCAATGCCGCAGGTGAAGAGACCGAACTTCGACTCGGGTTTGCGGTCGGTGAGATCGCCGAGGGCGTCTCGACGACGGGAATCGTGATCACGTTGCTCGCCGTCGCAGGACTCGTTGCAGTCCTGCTGCCCGTGGCGTTGAACCGCCGGCGGCGCACCGCCTGACAGCCTCCAGACACAAAGAAGTGAGTTCGACACTCGTCATGGGTTCCATCGCCCGCGAGGGTTGATCGACCCCTCGACGAGAGCCCGTTCAGCCCCTCACGATGACTTTGGTCGTCGTTCTGTAGGTCTTGCCGTTTCTTGCCTTGATCGTCATCGCGATGGTGCATGTTCCGGGCTTGACCATCACGGCCTTCCAGATCGGCTTTCTCAACGTACCGAAGTTCCCCACACTGCACACTGACCGGGGTGAGCTTCTGAGTTTCATGATCGTCTCGCCGCTGCGGCGAGGCTTCAACGTCACCATCTTCGCCCTGTACGACTTGCCCGTGCGCGTCAGGTAGTACGTGTTGTTCACCGTCACCGGCGCGACTGTCACGGGAGTCGTCGACGATCCACCGTCGGTTTTCTCGGCGGCATCGATCTGGATCGACACAGACCGGGCGGCCAGTGCCCGGAAAGACGAGTCACTCGCTCGGCTCAATGTGAGTGTGCAGGTTCCGACAGCGACCGGCGTCAGTGTGCGCCTGCCACTGCCGAGAGTCGCCGACAACGAGCACACCGACGGTGTGTCGACCTGCCATTCGACCTCGGTCACCACACTGGCATCGGCCGTCTTCTGGGCCAGACCGCGCACCGTCGCAGTGCTGCCCATGCGCACAGCCTGTGAGGGGAACTCCCACGCATTCCACACCAGGTCATGGCGGCTGCTGGGCCACACGTAGAAGGTCCTCGACACATTCTCTGCGGCGTTGAAACGGCTGTCGCCTGACTGTGATGCCACCACGGTGCAGTTGCCGCCCGCCACGAACGAGACGACCGCACCGTTAGTCGAGCACACACCGGAGGTTTGCGAGTTGTAGGTGACCGCAAGACCACTCGAGGCTGTTGCGTTCAGGGTGACCTGTGAACCGTTCTCCTGCTCGCCCGGGGACACGAACGTGATCGTCTGTGACGCGGTGGTGACCGAGAACGACCGGGTCACGTCGACTGCCGTGTTCCAGTCGGTGTCACCGGCCATTGATGCCGTGATCATGCACGTTCCGGCACCGAGCATCTGAACCGCGCCGCTCGTGATGGAACACACCGAAGTCGAGCCACTGTCGACTGTCAGTGTCACCGTGCGGCCGCTGACGGTGGACACCGCCGGATCGAAGGCAATTGCGCTGTACGGGCGGTCGCCGAGCGTCGGGAAATTGATGGTGTCGTCGACCTTCAGCACCTCGAACGCAACCACTTTCGTCGCGGCAGCCGCATAGCCACTGCCGCCGGAGTGGTTGAATGTCGACTGACACGTTCCCACTCTGTGAAGCGTGAAGATGCCGTTTGCCCATGTGCAGACACTTGCGGCATCGTTGGTTGCCGTGACGCCACCACCTGCAGTTGCCACTACACCCATCGTCACCGTGCGGGCGTCGAGTCCGACGTCGGAGACCGGGTCGGTCGTGATGTCATTGAAGGTCGGTTGCACCAGACCGATGCGGTCGCCGGTCGGGTCGCCACCGAGATCCGTGAATGTGCCGCCGATGTAGATGTAGTTGTCAGCGTTCGACCCGGAGCCGACGCGCTTCTTTGCCATCGAATAGATGGCGCCCGCCGAGATCGATCCGCCGGTCCGGCCGACGATGCTGGAGATGCTCGTGTCGGGGCTCGCCGACATCGGAGCCAGTGCAATCTGGAACAGCGCCTTGACATCTGCGATCGCGCTGGAGCCGGTGAAGACACCCCCCACGTACAGCGTGACACCAACCTGGGCAAGTGCATACACAGACGCATCGGGGGTGGTGCCGAGGTCAGACCATGTCTTTGCTGTCATGTCAACAGCCGCAAGATTGTCGGCTTGGGCATCGCCGCCGGCGTTCGAGAAGGTGCCGCCGACATACAGACGGTTGCCGTGCACGACGAGCGCCGAGACGTCACCCTGCACCGGTCCGTTGCCGGCCGTGATGCCGAGGTCCAGCCATTCACCCAAACCGTCCGAACCGGCCGCGTCGTCCCAGATTGCGACATTGTCGAGTGCCGCATTCGAGGCGAGGTCACTGAAACTTCCCCCCACTGCCAGCACCGGAAGGCCGTCGACGGTGGCCGAGACGATCGAGCGCACCACACCGCTGCCGACCGGTGCTGCGCTGTCACTGCGGAACTTCTCGCATGCCTCGGTGCCGGCCAGGACGACACGGAACAGCGATTTCATTGAATCAAGCGGGGTGACCGTGCAGTTCGTCGACTCGGCAATCTTCGTGAACTGCCCACCGACCACAAGACGACCTGCCTGGTCGAACTCAATGGCATAGATGTTGTTGATGGCTCCCGCCTGGGTCTGGATCTTCGTGCCGCCGACCGCCGCAATGACGGGGCTGTTCACGGTCGGGGTCGAAGCTTTCGCGCGATAGACAGCGCCTCCACGCGGTGTGGAGCCGGAGACCTCCGAGATCCCGGCGATGTAGATGTAATCACCCGAGATCCTCAGGGCTCTCACCCTGAAACGTGAGGCGACGGAAGTAGGGAACCACCACGCAGGCACCGACCATGCCTGCGTCTGGCGGTCGTACACCGCGAGATAGTTCGCACTGGCGGTACCGCCCAGGTTCGTGAAATCGCCACCCACATATATGTAGCGATTGTCAGCCGTCACAGCCGTGGCATACACCGTGTCGTTGAGAGGTGCGGTCGCGCCGAGAGCGGCCCACGAACTGCCGTCGGCCTTCCACAGCGCTGCAGTATCGTTCGCGCCCACCAGCCCACCGTTCGTGAAGTTTCCGAACACCACGTAGTACGAACCGACAACTCCGCCGACTGTCGCGTCGACGGGCCCGAGTATCCCCGACGCAGTGTTGTCGAGATAGATCGTGCTTCCACTGCCACCGCCGAAAGTCGCCAGACTGCGCGACAAGGAACCGGTTCCCTGGATCTTGACCATTCTCGAGTACACCGTGATCGCCGTAGTTGCTCCGTTCGACCCGCCGAGTGTGGTTCCACCGAGCTGTTTGAATGCACCACTCACCACGACACCGTCCGGCTGCGGAACGAGACTTCGTACCGAGTCTGCGTTCAACGGGTAGATGCCGATGGATGTCCCGGTCACGACCGGTTTCCACTCCGACTTCGCGGCAGGATCACTGCTCGCCCACATCAACCCGTTCAAGGGCTGTGCTCCGGTCACGGTACTGGTGCCGATGTAGGCAAAGAACCCGCCGACGTAGACGGTGCCGCTCACAGCATCAACAGCAACTGCCGTCGGGTACACACCGGCTGCACCGCTCGCAGACCTGAGCCCGACAGACGTTGTCGAGGTTGCCGAATAGGCCAGTGTGGTCGTGGTGACCGAATCCCACACACCGGTTGTCATGTTGCGTCTGGCAACGAAGGGAAGTGCCGTGTTGTCGGGGGTGCGCGCAACAGCCGTGCAGTCGCCGGCGGCATAGAGATACCCTCCGGAAAGAGCCAACGAACGCAGCCCGTTGCCCGAGCACGTGGTTGTTCCGAGAGCCGCGTAGTTGGATGATGCCGACGTCACGTTGGTGACGGCGACCATGGAGTTTGCCCCTGTGACACCCGAGAATGACGTGAGTTTGCCGCCGACATACAAGGTCGACGACGAGGAATCCCAGACCAGTGAATACACCGTCCCGTTCGACCCGGGCATGACCTGCACCCCAGAACGCAGAAACGGTGTCCACTCACCCGGATCGGTGCCCACCTTGTACTTCACCAGGTAGTCGCCGGTGGAAGTTGCAGCGTCGACGAAATTCCCGCCGACGATGAGGAAAGTGCCGTTTGCATCCGTGACGGTCGACAACGCATAGACAACCCCTTTGTTGGTCCAGCCCGGTACGGGTGACACGAGGTTTGTGGTGAGGTCGTACCGTGCGAGATAGTACGTGCTGCTGCTCCCGTTGACCTTGATGAAGTCGCCACCGAAGTAGATCTCGTTCCCGATCTTGACAGCCGCCTTGATGCCACGTGCACTGGTTCCGTCACCGATTGCCTGGGTCCCGATGAGTGACTGGAAGGCAGGGTCCTGGACAAGTGCGCTGGCCGGCGTCGTGTCGACGAAACTCTGCGCCACGGACACAGTGAGAACAGACAGAACCAGCCCCACCAGGGTGACAAGTGACTTCCAACGCCGAGAATCCGGGTAGCGCATGCAGATGATTCTTTCATAGCGACTGCCGGGGCCGGACAACTCGGCATTCGAACAACTCCCGGCACCTCGGACACATGGTCTAGTTTCGGGAGATGGTCGATCCCTCGTCGTGGCCGCCACCGCCACCACCGGCGTACGGACCATCACAGAAGCCGAAGAGCGGATGCGTCGTGTTCCTGGTGGGCATTCTCATTGCCTTTGCCCCGATGTTGATCGTCGCCGTTGCTGCCCTGTTCGTCGGCGCGGGTGTGTGGAACGAGAGCGAGTCATCACTCGGTGCTCTCCCATGGCTGATGATTCTCACCTTTCCTGCGGGCGGCATTGTCTGCGTCGTGGGTTTTGTTCTCTGGGTTACCGAACTGTCCCGCAGGAAGAAATAACCGCCTGATTGCCGGGAATTG
>CAYRUT010000065.1:0-6578 GCA_964427545.1 uncultured Bifidobacterium sp.
AGCCCTCCTTGTTGTCACCACGGGGCGGGTAGTAGTTGATCTGCACCTTGTGGAACACGTCTCCGTACAGCTCGGGGTTCAGGTCGGGGCGCAGGATGTCCTCCAGCACGCCGAGCTTCGACTCTTCCTTCGTCTTGAAGTTCTCCGGCGCATCGAGCACCTCGCCGTCGCGGTTGCCGAGAATGTTGGTTGAGTACCAGCCCGACAGGCCGAGCTGACGTGCCTTCAGCATCGGTGCGAGCACCGTCTTCATCAGGGTCTGGCCCGTCTTGAAGTCCTTGCCCGAGATGGGGATGTTGTGCTTCGTTGCGTACTCGCGCAGGCACGGCATGTCGACGGCCAGGTTGGGTGAACCGTTCGCGAACGGCACACCCTCGAGAAGCGCGGCGTATGCGTACAGCATCGACGGGGCAATCTGGTCGGAGTTCGCATCGATCGCCTTCTCGAACGCCTCGATGGTCTGGTGGTCGGGGCCCGGCTCGATGAAGATCTCGGTGCTCGCACACCAGATCATCACCACGCGGTCGACCTTCTTCTCGTCGCGGAAACGGTTGATGTCGGCACGGATGCCGTTCAACATCGCCCGCTTGCCCACTTCCCCCATGATGTGGTCACCGGTCAGGTTGCGGGCGTACTTGCGTTCGAACGCAGCCTTCATGGGGCGGATCTCGCGCAGTGTCTCCGAGATCGACTCGATGTGCTTTCCCTGCTCGAGAACGCCGGCGCGGGTGGCGGCAACGTAGGCGTCGTCGGGGAAGACGTCCCACGCACCCCACTCGATGTCCTCGAGGCGAGCCAGGGGAACGAAGTCCTTGATCAGGGGCGAGCGGCCGTCGGTGCGCTTGCCGAGGCGGATCGTGCCCATCTGGGTCATCGATCCGATGGGCAGACCCTGGCCGCGCTTGGCGAGTTCGACACCTGCGATCAGGGTGGAGGCCACCGCGCCGAGTCCGACGGTGAGGACACCGAGCTTTCCTTCGGCGGGGGCAATAGAGCGAGTTTCAGACATGGGCTCCACGCTAGGCGACGGGGAACGACGTGCCCCGCTACTGCCCGTGCCCCGTGGGCCGAAACGCAGGAAAACGTGCCGTTATGCGGGGTACGACGCGATGAATTGATTCACAACCGCGGCGAATTCGGCGCCCTTGTCCTCCTGCAGGAAGTGGCCACCACCCTCGATGATGACGTGCGGCTTGCCCTGGGCCCCGGGAACCTCTCGCTCGAAGGTGCGTTGACCGCCCCGGGTCACGGGGTCACCGTCGCTGAATGCGGT
Organism: uncultured Bifidobacterium sp.; assembly: GCA_964427545.1. Lineage (GTDB taxonomy): Bacteria > Actinomycetota > Acidimicrobiia > Acidimicrobiales > Ilumatobacteraceae > UBA2093. The sequence goes on from CAYRUT010000065.1 coordinate 1,274, forward strand.
GAGGAACGGCTTGTTCCACGAACGCAGAACCTCCCACGCCCTCGCATTCGCCGTGTTCGACGGGTGGTCGTCGCCGTCGGGGTAGAGGGTCGGGAAAATGCGCGCCCCGGCCTTGTAGGTGTCGTCGGGGAACGGAGCGTCGTAGGCGGCGATCTCGTCGGCGCTGAGCTGCGTTGCACAGCCCCCGTTCACGAGTTTGCCCACCTCGAAATTCGGCACCTCCTGCGAGAACTTCTGCCACGCACGGAATGCCTCCGAGGGTTCCCGGTCAGCAACGGGGAGACCCGTGTTCGCAACGACGATCCGGACAAAGCGGTCGACGTTCTCTGTGGCGAGGCGCAGACCGATGAGGCCGCCCCAGTCCTGGCACACCAAGGTGAGGTTCGAGAAGTCGTTCGTGCGCAGCCACTCGTTCATCCATGCCACGTGACGTTCGTAGGTGTAGTCGGAGGTCTGCATCGGCTTGTCGCTGCGACCGAAGCCCACCAGGTCGGGCGCGATCACACGGTGACCCGCCGCGACGAAGTCCTTCATCATCTTGCGGTAGAGGTACGACCAGCTGGGTTCCCCGTGCATCACGAGAACGGTGGTTGCTGCACCCGCCGGGCCGGTTTCGTAATGCGCCACGCGCAGGGTGTCGTCGGTTCCGTCACCCGCAGACACGGTGGTGTACACGGGTTCGTAGGGCCAGTCGGCGATGTTGGCGAATCGATCATCGGGGGTGCGGACACTCTTCACGGGTTCTCCTGTCGTGGCGTTGACACGACCATATTGCAGACACGGCTACTGTTCTCCTAGCACGGTGTATTCGCACCCCAAACACGGAGGCAACCAATGTCAGATCCATTCTCAACAACTCCACCACCGGCACCCGGCGGAGGTGACAAGAAGGAAAAGATCGCCGCAGGTCTTCTCGCGATCTTCCTCGGCGCGCTCGGGATCCACAAGTTCTACCTCGGTGGAAAGCAGCAGAAGACGGCCGGCATCGTGATGCTCATTGTCACCATCGTCGGCTCGTGCCTGCTGTTTCTCGGCCCGATCGTGATGGGCGTCATCGCTCTCATCGAGGGCATCCTGTACCTGACCAAGGACGACGCCGAGTTCGACCGTGTGTACGGCTACGGCGACAAGGCGTGGTTCTAGGGTCGATCACCGCTCGTTCCGCTCTTGCGGTGGCGGGGTTTGCTGCGGCGAGCCCCGCTGCCCGCATGGCGGCCGACTGGCTCAGCCACCAGCCGACGCTGTGTCCGTTGCTGCGGTTCACCGGCGTGCCCTGCCCGAGTTGCGGGGGCACCAGGGCGGGGCTCTACCTGCTCGGGGGAGACCCCGTCTCGGCCTTCAAGATGAATGCCGCCCTCACGGCTGCAACCCTCACTCTCGGGGTGCTCGCACTGGCGGGCAAGATCGATCGTCCGCGTGTTTTGGGGGTTGCGAACCCTTCCGGGGCAGTGGCAAACTAGGCGTATGACCACGGAGAACACCGCCCGACAGACCGTCGTAGTAGTTCTGTAGCGCGTCGGCTCACGCCGTTCGCGCTGTCAACCACCCTCCTGGGTGGTTTTTTTGTTTCTCCGACCAGGTTCACTAGTACAGCCAGACAGAAAAGGGACACCAGATGTCGAAAAAAGAGACTCTCACCGGGGCCGAGGCTCTGATCCGTTCTCTCGAGCTCGAGAACGTCGAGACCATGTTCGGCCTGCCCGGAGGCTGCATCCTGCCGGCCTATGACCCGTTGCTGAAGTCGAGCATCCGCCACATCCTCGTGCGTCACGAACAGGGCGCCGGCCACATGGCCCAGGGGTACGCCCATGTCACGGGCCGCCCGGGCGTCGTGATGGTGACGAGCGGTCCGGCTGCCACCAACATGGTCACCCCGCTCTGCGACGCGTTCATGGACAGCATCCCGATGGTCTGCATCACCGGTCAGGTGAGCACCACTGCCATCGGCACCGACGCATTCCAGGAGTGCGACACCGTCGGCATCACGCGCAGCGTCACCAAACACAACGAGCTGGTGATGCGCGCAGAAGACATCCCCATGGCGGTGCGCCAGGCGTTCCACATCGCGACCACCGGCCGCCCCGGGCCAGTTCTCATCGACCTGCCGAAGGACGTGCTGCAGACCACGATGGAATGGCACTGGCCGACTGACGACGAGGTTCTCGAGTCGTTGCCGGGGTACCGCCCGAACACCAAGGGTCACCCGCGCATGATCAAAGAGGCCGCAAAGCTGCTTCTCGCATCCGAACGCCCCGTTCTGTATCTCGGTGGCGGGGTGCTGAAGGCGCACGCGGCAGAGACAGTCCGCGAACTCGCGGAACTGCTGAAGATCCCCGTGGTCACCACGCTGATGGCGCGCGGTGCCTTCCCCGACGACCACGAACTGTGTTACGGCATGCCCGGCATGCACGGGACTGCGACGGCAATCACCGCGATGCAGAAGGCCGACCTGTTGTGCGCACTCGGCGCGCGGTTCGACGACCGCGTCACGGGCAAGGTCGCGACCTTTGCGCCGGACGCAAAGATCATCCACGTCGACATCGACCCGGCCGAACAGGGCAAGGTGCGCAAGCCCGATGTTCCGATCGTGGGCGACTGCCGTCAGGTGGTCGAAGAAATCGTGAAGGCCGTGAAGGAACTGCTCGCAGAGGGAACCGCCCAGGTTGACATCACCCCGTGGCGCAGCCGTGTCAACGGCTGGAAGGAACAGTTCCCGCTGACCTACGAGCAGTCAGAACCCGGTGCACGGTTGAAGCCGCAGTTCTGCCTCGAGAAACTGCGCGATGCGGCACCTGAGAACACGATCCTCGTTGCCGGTGTCGGTCAGCACCAGATGTGGGCGAGTCTTTTCTGGAAGTTCAACGAGCCCTACTCGTGGGTGAACTCCGGTGGTCTCGGCACCATGGGCTTCTCGGTGCCGGCGGCGATCGGAGCCAAGGCGGCGCGTCCCGATGCAACAGTGTGGGCCATCGACGGCGACGGATGTTTCCAGATGACTGCGCAGGAACTGGTCACCGCAACCACCGAGGGCATCCACGTGAAGATCGCGATCCTCAACAACACCTATCTCGGCATGGTGCGCCAGTGGCAGGAGATGTTCTACGGAGAGCGGTATTCCGAGGTCGACCTGTCGGGTTGCCCCGATTTCGTGAAGTGGGCCGAGGCGATGGGGTGCGTCGGCATCCGCGTCGAGTCGCCCGAGGAGATCGAGGCGGCCATCGACAAGGCGAACAGCATCACCGACCGCAGCGTCGTCGTCGAGTTCCGTGTCGAGGAGTTCGAGAAGGTGTTCCCGATGGTGCCGGCCGGTGCAAGCAACGACGATGTCCTGTTGCACCCCACCCAGGAGAGCCGCAGGGAGTTCCTGAAGTGAGCACGATCAACTCCACCAATCCGTACGGCGACTCTCGCCACCATCACATCCTGTCGGTGCTCGTCCAGAACCGCCCGGGCGTGCTCGCGCGCGTCTCGGGTCTCTTCGCACGCCGCGGGTACAACATCTTCTCGCTCGCGGTCGCACCGACAGAAGACGACAACTACAGCCGCATCACGATCGTCGTCGACATATCGGCGACGCCGCTCGAGCAGATCGTGAAGCAGTTGTTCAAGCTCATCGACGTGGTGCGCATCACCGAACTCGACCCCCGCAAGTCGGTCGAGCGCGAGTTGATGGTTGCCACGGTGCGCGCCGACGGCGAGCAGCGCGGCCAGGTGGTCGAACTCGCGAGCATCTTCGAGGCCAAGGTCCTGGCGGTCGGGGTCGATGTTCTCACCATTTCTCTCGACGGTGAACCCGAGAAACTCGACGATTTTGAGGAATTGTTGCGGGCGTATGGCATCGTGGAGAGCCAGAGAACAGGCAGGGTTGCCCTGCCGAAACTAGAGAACGCGGCGCGAAAGGGTGCCGCCAAGGGAAAGGCAAGCTGATGGCAGCGAAGATGTACTACGAAAAGGACACCGATCCGTCGATCATCCGGGGGCGCAAGGTCGCCATCATCGGCTACGGCTCCCAGGGGCACGCCCACGCGCTCAACCTGAAAGAGAGCGGTGTGCAGGTCGTTGTTGGTCTGCGCGAGGGGTCATCGTCGGCGGCAAAAGCCGAGGCCGCGGGTCTCACCGTGAAGAGCATCTCCGATGCCGCCAAGTGGGCCGACGTGATCATGCTCACCATGCCCGACACCGAGCAGAAGGCCACCTACAACGAGCACATCAAGCGCCACATGAAGGCAGGCAAGGCCCTCGCGTTCGCCCACGGGTTCAACATCCGCTTCAAGCGCATCCGACCGCCGAAGAACGTCGACGTCATCATGATCGCGCCGAAGGGCCCCGGTCACCTGGTGCGCCGTACGTACACCGAGGGTGGCGGCGTGCCGTGCCTCATCGCCGTCGAGCAGGACTTCACGGGCAAGGCGAAAGACCTCGCACTGTCGTACGCCGAGGCAATCGGTGGCGCGCGTTCGGGTGTCATCGAGACCACGTTCACCGAGGAGACCGAGACCGACCTGTTCGGTGAGCAGGCCGTTCTGTGCGGCGGTGTGGCTGCCCTGGTGCAGGCCGGGTTCGAGACTCTGGTCGAGGCCGGGTACCAGCCCGAGATGGCCTACTTCGAGTGTCTGCACGAGGTGAAACTCATCGTCGACCTGATGTACGAAGAGGGCATCACCGGCATGCGCTACAGCATCTCCGACACTGCCGAGTACGGCGACGTCACCCGCGGTCCGCGCGTGATCACGCCCGCCACGAAGAAGTCGATGCAGAAGATTCTGAAGGAGATCCAGAGCGGCAAGTTCGCGCGCGAATGGATCAAGGAATCAGAAGAAGGGCGCACCAACTTCAACGCCCTGCGCGAAGCGGGCGCCAAGCACCCCATCGAAGAGGTCGGTCAGCGGCTTCGTTCGATGATGCCGTGGCTGTCGGCGGGCAAGCAGAAAGTCTCCGACGTCTCCGGCGGCTGAGTCGCATCACCATCTCTCGAGAGAGCCCGGGCGCCGTCGCGCCCGGGCTTTTTCTTTCCCCCGGAAAAATCCCGGATTCCGGGGAACTCAGGCCGGGGGAGGGTCGTCAGATGATGCAACCAACGCCGAGGGGGCAACATCATGAAGTCAGCAACCACGTTCATCTCACGGGTGGCTCTCATCGCCGGGGTTCTCGTGGCGGTCACCGCCCAGCCGGCAAGTGCCGGTTCGGTGGCGTCGGATTCCCAACGCGGTCGCAGTTGCTGGGCGCACTCACGGCACACGGCCCACAAGCACGCGGTCGGTCACGACCACGACCGTTGCCACCCCGACGACCACCACGGTGACCA
>CAYRUT010000066.1:0-6382 GCA_964427545.1 uncultured Bifidobacterium sp.
TCAGGGTTCGCGCAGGCGCACCAGGGTTTCCTGGGCAACCGTCGCCACATGCGTGCCGTCTTCGTGGAACACGTATCCGAACGCAAGCCCGCGACCGTTGATGTACGCGTGACAATTCATCTCGTACAGATGCCATGCGCTCGCGTCGACATCGCGGTGGAACCACACCGTGTGATCGAGACTCGCCGAGAAGAACGCATTCTCCACGTTCCACATCTTGCGAAGTTCGGGCACCCCGCGGATCACCGCCCCTGTCGGGAGATCATCTGACAGGTACGCGAGCGCACAGCGGTTCAGCAACTGGTCACCGCCAAAGTCTTCAGTGGTGCGGTACCAACCCATGAGACGACCAGACCCGTCGCGGCCGTCGGGCGACTCGAACTCGCGCGGCACATCGCGTTGCTCGATGTACGGAGACCATGTGTCAGCGGCAGGAAGTTCGTCGGGGCGGGGGATGCCGACCGGCAGTGTGACTGCGGAGATCTCCGGTGAGTCTTCCTCGCGCTGGTAGCTGGCCTCGAGGTTGAGAATCGCGCCGTTCGACTGTCTCGCGACGACACGTCGTGTGCAGAAACTGCGCCCGTTGCGGATTCGGTCGACTTCGTAACGGACAGTCTCGGAGTTGTCACCGCGACGGATGAAATACGCACGCACGGAGTGCGGGAGAAACCCTTCTTCTACGGTCGTCGATGCCGCCCGCAGCGACTGGGCCACGATGTGGCCGCCGTAGAGGCCGCCCCACGGGTACGGGAACCCCTCACCCGCGAGTACGTCGGTTCCGTGCGAAGTCAGCTCGAAAAGTTTCGCGAGACTCACGCAGCACTGACCCTGAGTGTCGCGAGCAACTCTCCTGTCTCGTGGCTCTCGATCTCGAAGTCACCGTCTCGTGTCGCACGGAAGGTGATGACGCCCTCGTCACCCTTCTCGATGGTGCCGGTCGTGAGGTCGTACCCGTGAAGATGAATCTCGTCGTGACTGTCGGGGTTCACGAACGTGAGAACGACCTGCGTGTCCTGCTCGACGTCGATCACCACGTAAGAACCCGTGTTCTGACCCACTGTCAGTGTCATCTCGAACGGGGTCTCATCAGCCGGAGCCGACACGGCGGTCGTGTCTGCGGCCGTCGTCGTGTCAGACGACTCCGATGTGGAGCCGCACCCGACGAGCAGCACCACCGAGCAAACAGCAGCAATTGTCTTCTTCATGAACCGAACTCGAATCCCAGGTCTGGTGCAGTAAGCAATGGTTTGTAGGGAATGCCCGCCTCGGCGGCCATCGCGGCACATGTGCCGCCACGGTCGACGATGACAGTGATCAGAACGGGCACGGCGCCGAACTCGTAGACAGCGTCGACTGCCTCGAAGATGCTTGTGCCCCGCGTGACGGTGTCTTCCGTGATCACGACTCTGTCGCCCGGTTGCAATGCACCTGCGATGCGCCCGGTGACGCCGTGGTCTTTCGCCTCTTTCCGCACGCTGAAACTGCGCAAGGAACGCCCGCGCGTGGCACCGACGGCCGCGATTCCGTATGCGACGGGGTCTGCTCCCATCGTGAGACCACCGATTGCGGTCGCATCGTCGGGAATGATGGCAAGAGCGGCATCTGCCACGGCGAGTACACCGTCGGCCCGACAGACCGTTTGTTTGGTGTCGAGGAACCATGTGCTCTTCCGGCCCGATTTCAGGGTGAAATCCCCGGTCTTCAACGAGTGCTGGAACACATGATCACGCAGCAACGCAAGTGCGGGACTCAACGGCGGAAGGCCCACCGGGGTATGTGCATACAGTTCTGACACCGGGTCGAGACTAGTGGCGGGAGCCACTTTCGAATTGTCCTGCCGGGTCACTAGGTTTTCTGACACTACGAACAGGCGGGTGAATGGATAAGAATGTTCACCCGCAGTATTTTTCCGACCAAGAAGCCAGACATGCCAGCAAAATCCACCTCCCGAACCTCACCAATGTCCACCGCCCACAAGAAGGCCCTCGCGAACGGTCGCAACGAGGGCCGGATCATCCGTGAATACCTGGAGATCGTGGAGGCCACGAAGCCGCGCAGGGGTCGTCGTCGCACACCCGAGTCGATCTCCAAACGCCTGTCGGTGATCACGAGGGAACTGAAGACTGCAGACCCTGTCACCAAGGTGCGACTGATTCAGGAACGTCTGAACCTCAAGACCGAACTGGCGAGCATGAAGACCAAGGCAGAGATCTCCGTCGCAGAGGCCCGGTTCGTGAAGGTCGCCAAATCGTTCAGCCAACGCAATGACATCACGTACGACGCGTGGAGAGAATTCGGGGTCGCGCCGACGGTGCTGAAGCGCGCCGGCATCACGAACGACTAGTCGTGTCCTTTTCGGGCGGCTAACCGAGGCCCACGTAGGACATGGTGATCCGGTCGAGTTCGTGCTTTGCACGGTCTGCGTGCTGCACCACACGTTCCAGATCGAAAGCATCATCAAGTTGCTTCGCTGACAGAGTCAGCCCGGGAGTCTTCTCGAGAACCAACCTGAAGTCGGTCGACGTCTCGATGGCTTCTCGCGCAGCAGACTGAACCAATCGATAAGCGGCATCGCGTTCCATGCCGTTCTCCACCATCGCCAGCAGCACTGACTGCGAGAACACCACACCGTGCAACGCCTCGAGGTTCTTCTTCATCTGTTCCTGGTCGACCTCGAGCCACATGATCAACGTTGCCATCCGCTTCAGCATGTAGACCACGAGCGACACCGAGTCGGGGATGACGATGCGTTCGGCAGATGAATGCGAGATGTCACGTTCGTGCCACAACGGGACGTTCTGCAGAGCCACCTGCAGATTGCCACGCAGCACTCTCGACAGCCCCGAGATGGTCTCGGCCGAGATGGGGTTGCGCTTGTGCGGCATCGCGCTCGACCCCTTCTGTCCTTCGGCGAATCCCTCGCGCACCTCGTTGACTTCTGTTCTCTGCAGATGACGGAGCTCGACGGCGATGGACTCGAGGGTGCTGCCGATCGAGGCACACACGTAGAGAAACTCCGCATGGCGGTCGCGCGCAACCACCTGGGTCGCGGGGACCGCTGAGAGACCGAGTCGGTCCGCGACAGCCTGCTCGACCTCGGGGGGGATGTTCGAGTACGTCCCGACAGCCCCGGACAACTTGCACACCGAGATCGATGCGAATGCCCGTGCGAGACGGTCCCTGTCGCGTGCCAACTGCAGACCGAAGAGTGCGGCCTTCATGCCGAACGTCGTCGGTTCCGCGTGGATGCCGTGGGTGCGGCCGATCATCACGGTGTGCGAATGCTCCCATGCACCCTTCAAAAGGAGATGGATGACCTCCGTCAGCCATCTCTCGATGCGGTACGACGCATCACGCATCGCCCAGCACAGGCCGGTGTCGACGACGTCGGTGCTGGTGAGCCCGTAGTGAATCCACGTTGCGTGCGGGCCCCCGATCGATTCCTGCAGCACGTCGACGAAGGCAGCGACGTCGTGGTTGGTGATCTCCTCGCGTTCCTGCACCCGCGCAACGAAGGCTGCGTCCACCTTCGGTGCGTTCTTGCGGCAGAACTCGGCGGCTGCGGCCGGCACCACACCGGTCTTGGCGAGCTCCTCGACGACACACAGCTCGATCTCGAGCCAACGGCTCATCTTGGACTCTTCCGAGAAGATCTCGTCGACCTCCGGAGTGGAGTAACGCTCGATCATGTCCGCACCACCATCGAGTCACGCGCCGGGCCGGTGCCCACCATCGAGACCGGGATGCCCGTCTCGCGCTCGACAATCTCGACGAGTGCACGCGCACTCACAGGCAACTGTGAGTATTCGGTGATCCCCTCGGTGCTCGACTGCCATCCCGGGAGCGTCTCGTACACGGGCTCGACCGACGCAAGTCGCTCGAGGGTGTCGGGATAATGGCGCACCACTTCTCCGTCGATCCTGTAGGCGACACAGACCTTCACCTCCTCGAAGGTATCCAACACATCGAGTTTGGTGAGGGCAATCTCGGTGAGCGAGTTCACCCGGGTTGCGTGTCTCAGCATCACGGTGTCGAGCCAGCCGGTGCGGCGGCGACGGCCGGTGACGGTGCCGAACTCGCGACCGATGTCCACCAACCGTTCGCCGAGTTCGTCGGTGAGCTCGCTGGGGAACGGCCCCATTCCCACACGGGTGGTGTAGGCCTTGGCGATGCCGACGACCCGGTCGATGTGTCGCGGACCGAGCCCCGTACCGACGGCGGCACCACCCGAGATCGGGTTCGACGATGTCACGAACGGATACGTGCCGTGGTCGACGTCGAGGAATGTCGCCTGGGCGCCCTCGAGCAGGATGTTCTCGCCGCGTTCACGTGCATCGTGCAGCAGGTTCACCGTGTCGGCGACGTACGGGGCGAGACGCCGCGCATAGGCGACGAATTCCGACACGACGGACTCGACGTCGAACGTGTCGCCGCCGATGTCGCTGACCTCGCGTCGTGCCGCAACGGCGCGCTCACGCACCTTCTTCTCGAAGCCATCGATGTTCAGCACCTCCCCGACGCGGATACCGGCTCGCTTCACCTTGTCGACGTATGCGGGCCCGATGCCCTTCAGAGTGGTCCCGATCTTGGCCTCACCACGGGCCGATTCGAGTGCAGCATCGATTGCCTGGTGCCACGGGAAGATGAGGTGCGCGAGACTCGACACCTTGAGACGCGCCGTCGAGACACCACGTGATTCGAGCGAGTCGATCTCCTTGAACAGGGTCGGCAGGTCGACGACCACACCGTTGCCGATGACCGGGGTCACCGAACCGTAGAAGACACCGCTCGGGGTGAGTTGAAGTGCGTACTTCTGGTCACCGATGACGACCGTGTGGCCCGCATTGTGGCCGCCCTGGTAGCGAGCGACGATGGAATGGGAAGCAGCGAGCAAGTCGATGACTTTGGCTTTGCCCTCGTCACCCCACTGGGTACCTACGACAACGGTGACGGACATGGACGCTCCCCTTTCGGAACGTGAAGTAACTCTACTTGCTTTCCCTAATGTCTGGCTCCCCGACAGCCGACGACGGGTAGGTTTCTGGTTGTGAGCACAGTTCTCCGACGCCACATCTGGTCCGAAATGACCCTCGCCGACCGGGATGCCCTCTGTCATCGCGGCATCGACGACATCTTCGACCCCGCTCTCAGGGCCTCGATCAGCGAACTGATCGAAGACGTGCGCGTGCGCGGCGACCGGGCGCTCTGCGACGCACTCGCCAGGTTCGACGGAGTCCGCCTCGAGCCCCACCAGCTGCGCGTGACGCAGGACGAGATCGATTCCGCCAGCGTCGACCCGGCCGTGGAGAACGGCATTCTCGATGCCATCTCGCATCTGCGTGCGTTCAACGACCAGCTGCTCGAACGTGCCAGCGACTGGAGCATCGAGATAGAACACGGCCTCACCGCCGGCGAAAAGATAACCCCGGTCTCGAGTGTCGGTCTGTTCGTGCCCAGCGGAAAAGCGAGTTACCCGTCTGTCGCATACCAACTCGGGGTTCCCGCCGTTGTCGCCGGAGTGCCCGAGATTGCTCTCGTTGTCCCGCCTGTGCCCGGCGGAAACGGTGAGGTCGACCCGGCTGTTCTCGTCGTGTGCAGGCACCTCGGTATTCGCAACGTGTTCCGTGTGAACGGCCCGTCAGGTATCGCAGCTCTCGGTTTCGGAACCGAGACGCTCCCGAAGGTGCGCAAGGTGGTCGGGCCGGGCAGCCCCGCAGTCACCATCGCCCAGGTCGAGATGCAGCGCCACGGTCTTGCCACCATGATGCTGCTTGGCCCCACCGAGAGCATGGTGGTTGCCGATCACACTGCTCACGTCGGTCGACTCGCCGCCGACCTGCTGATCGAGGCAGAGCACGGCACCGATTCGTCTGTCGTGCTGGTGACCACGTCGCAGGAACTCATCGACGCGGTCGACGAGGAACTCGTCATACAGCTGGGCGACATGCCCGACGTGCGCGCAACAGCCGCGCGTGCATCGCTCGGGCCGAACGGTGGTGCGGTTCTGGTGCGCAACCTGAACGAGGCGGCAGACGTCGCGAACATGTACGCACCCGAGCACCTCCAGCTTGCCGTCGACGACTCGTACGAAGAAGACATGATTGATCTCATCGTCAATGCCGGCGAGATTCTCGTCGGGCAGCACACACCGTTCAGCGCGGGCAATTTCGTGATCGGGTGCCCGGCCTCCCTACCGACGAGCGGCTTCGCGCACGTGTCGTCCGGCATCACCGTTGACGCATTTCTCAAGCGCACAGCGGTCGCGAAGGCGACCGAGTCGGCACTGCGTCGCATGTCTTCGACGATCGTGGCACTGTCGGACCACGAGGGCTTCTCGGCTCACGGCAACGCAATCCGCCGCCGTTTCGGCTGACTCAGAACG
>CAYRUT010000067.1:0-6133 GCA_964427545.1 uncultured Bifidobacterium sp.
AGATGGTTTTTGCCTTCGCGGGAGACTCGACGATGACTAGTGACTTGGGCATACCCTTTTCATCGCTATGTGATTCGACCCTGCCTTGTCAAGGCAGAACGCCGAAACCCTTGCGGCACTAGGACTTTGTGTCGACAAGCTCGCGATTCGTCTCGATGTGTTCGTGGTGGGTGCCCTCGACGTCGATCTTCGGCAGCACTCGGTCGAGCCACGCGGGAATCCACCAGTTCCTGTTGCCCAACAACTCCATCGTCGCCGGTACCAGCAGCATGCGCACGATGGTCGCGTCGATGAAGACCGCCACGGCCATTCCCATGCCGAACAGCTTCAACTGGCGGTCGGGGGCGAGCACGAACGCTGCAAACACGCACACCATGATCAGTGCTGCGGCGGTGATCACCCGTGCCGTCGCTGCAACGCCGTCGGCCACCGCCGTGGCATTGTCGCCCGTGCGGTCGTATTCCTCTTTCATGCGCGACAGCAGGAAGACCTCGTAGTCCATCGACAGACCGAACACGATGGCGAAGAGGAACATCGGGGCCCATGCCTCGACCGGGCCGGGTTTCCCGATCGCGAAGAAGTCGCCGAGCCAGCCCCACTGGAAGACCGCGACGATCACACCGTATGCAGAGCCCACCGACAGCAGGTTCATGAGCACTGCCTTCAGCGGCACGAGGATGCTGCGGAACACCGCCATCAGCAGAACGAACGACAGCACCAGCACGATGGCGATGAGCCACGGCAGTCGTTGCGACAGGTAGTCGGAGAAGTCGATGCCGCCGGCAGTGAACCCGCCGACCTTGGCGTCGACGGCGGTCGCAGGGATCACCTCGTCGCGCAGACGGTGCACGAGATCGGACGTTGCCTCGTCTTGCGGTGCCGTGGTGGGGTAGGCGATCACCAGTCCGACTTCGTCGCTGCCCAGCGGAACCGGCACCGCGGCGGCGATGCCGGGGTCGGCGTCGACCGCGGCGGCGAACTTCTTCATCGCCGTCGCGTCGGCAGGTGTCGCGCCGCCGACGGAGATGTAGAGCGGGCCGTTGAAGCCGGGTCCGAAACCTTCGCTGATCAGGTCGTAGGCGCGACGCACGTCGGTCGACTCGTCGGCGTTCCCGTTGTCGCTGAAGCCGAGACGCAGCGAGAACATCGGGGCCGAGAGAACCCCGAGCACGACCACCGAGGCGAGCAATGCGGTCCACGGTCTGCGTTGCACCACGCGGCTCCATCGCCACCACACCGAGTGCTGGTGGTTGTTCTGTGCACGGTGGGGAAGAGCGGCACGCAACGACGGCACGAAGAACCGCATCGCCTGCAGCACCGCGGCAACGATGATGCCGGCGGCGAGAACCGCGAGCGAGTGGGTGAAGATGGCGACCATCGCACAGACCACGGCAACAGTCAGCGACAGCACGGCCGCGCGCGAGGTGTTGTCGATGCGTTCACCGACCATCGCGAGCAGCGACGGCAGCAGCGTGACCGACGCGACCATCATCACTGCGACACCGATGGCCATCGCCACCGAGAAACCGCTCACGAAGGCGAGACCGATCGAGAGCAACCCGAGCAGAGCGACCACCACGGTGACACCGGCGAACAGCACCGCACGCCCCGAGGTGTCGATTGCCTCGACGATCGAATCCTCGACGCTGAGTCCGTCGTGCAGGGCCTCGCGGTACCGCGTCACGATGAAGAGGGCGTAGTCGATGCCGACACCGAGGCCGATCATCGCCACCATCGATGTTGCCTCGCTCGGCATCGACATCAGGTTGCTGACGAGCGCCACTATCCCGGATGCCGCGGCGAGACCCAGCAGTGCGATGCCGATCGGCAGCCCCATGGCAATGACGGACCCGAACGCGAGCACGAGAATGATCACTGCTGCGAGGAGGCCGAGCGCCTCGCTCTCGGGCAGTTCGAAGCCGCGGAAGAGCTGGCCGCCGTACTCGACGCGCACACCCGGCACGTCACGCAGGTTCCGGGTTGCGTTCTTCACGCGTTCGGCGACGATCTCCATCTCACTGAACGACATGTCGTCGGGGGTGGTGAGCTGTGCGAACGCGATGGTGCGCGAGGCGTTCACCTGCGTGGGAACCTCGTACGGGCTCAACACCTTCAGCCGGTCGATGGTCGACACTTCCTTCAACGCCGAGGCGACGGCCTCTTTCACTGTCTCGTCGTCGACGGATGCATCGGCCTTGAAGACGATCTGGCTGCTCTCGCCGCCGTCGTTCGGGCTGACCCGCTCGATCATCTCCTGTGCGTCACGCGCATCGCTCTCGGGCAGCTGCATCTCGGTGCGGAATGCGTCTCCGGCGGCACCGCTGACGACGGTGATCAACACGACGAGGGGAAGCCAGATTCCGAAGACCATGGTCTTCTTGCGGCGCACGGCAAAAGTCGCGAGTTTGCGTAACACGAGGGGTCCTTATGTTCGGGGGCACAGAAAGGCTAGGCATTTTTGGCGGTCTCATCCCCCGACAGCGGTACGGTTTCTGCAGATGGATGCACATGTCACAGACCCCGACGGCAACGGTGATTCCGTGTTGTCCGGTCGCGTGACCCGCCTCGACCGTGGCTGGAGCACCGTGCTGTTGCAGGACGACCGGTCGGTGCGCGTGCGCAATCTCGGTGTCGAGGTCGCCGTCGGCGACTACGTGCACGTGAGCGCCGACATCGAGCGGATCGAGTCGGTGCTCGAACGGCGCAGTGCACTCACGCGCCGCAGTTCGTTCGAGGGTGCGCGCGGCACCAGGCAGATCGTCGCGAGCAACATCGACACGGTGTTCGTCGTGCACGCGGTGAACGCCGACATCAACCAGCGCAGGCTCGAGCGCGAACTCGTGCTTGCCTTCGACAGCGGCGCACGGCCCGTCGTGCTTCTGACCAAGACCGACACCGTCGACGAGGCCCGCACGGTCGAGGTCGTCTCCGCACTGGCCGAAGCGGCGCTCGACGTGCCGATCATCCCGGTGAGTTCGCGCACGGGTGCAGGCATCGAGGCAGTGCGCGCCCTCGCGCCGGCAGGTGACACCGTGGCGTTCATCGGCGCCAGCGGTGTCGGCAAGTCGACACTGGTCAACGCACTTGTGGGGCACGAGGTGCAGCGCACGGGTGAGGTGCGAGAAGACGACCAGCGCGGTCGTCACACCACTGTTGCGGCCGAGCTGGTGCCGCTGCCGGGCGGCGCGTGGTTGCTCGACACCCCGGGCCTGCGTGCCGTCACGTTGTGGACCAGCGGTGTCGGCATCGAACTCGCGTTCAGGGACGTCTTCGACATCGCGGAGAAGTGCCGCTTCCGCGACTGCAAGCACATCGACGAACCCGACTGCGCAGTGCTTGCGGCAGTCAGTGACGGCACTCTGAAAGAGGTCCGTCTCACCTCGATGCGCCGTCTCGTTGCCGAGGAACTCGCCGTCGAGGAAGAGCAGGTCGAACGCGTGCGCGCCGAGGACCGCCGCGGTTTCCGCCGACGGAAGCCGCGCTAGAGCGGGAACTGCAGCCCGACGATTGCACCGCCACCGGCGTTGTCGAGCACGTAGGTGCTCGCCCCGTGGTCGTGTGCGAACTGCGCGACGATCGCAAGCCCGAGTCCCGAACCGGGCATCGACCGTGTTGCGGTGGCACGGTAGAAACGGTCGAAAATGAGGGGCTTGTCTGCGTCTGCAACACCGGGGCCGTGGTCGCGCACCTCGACCCGCCTCGCGCCGACGTGAATCTCGACGGCAGACTCCGAGTTGCTGAACTTGATCGCGTTGTCGACCATGTTCGAGATGGCGCGTTCGAGCTGGTGCGGCCGCGCAGACACCACCGTGTCGTCTGCCGCGTGCACGGTGACCGGTGACGACGTGCGTCGCGACGCGCGCGTCGCGATCTCGCTGGCCACCTCGGCAAGATCGACCTGTTCGACTCCCTCGGCTGCCCGTTGGTCGGTCGCGAGAGCGTTGAGTTCGGCGCTGAGGTCGGTGAGTTCGTCGACCTCAGCCTTGATGTCGGCGAGAACCGCTGCCCTGTCGGTGTCTGACAGCGTGGCCCTCTCGAGAAGTTCGGCGTTCGCACGCAGGCTGGTGAGGGGGGTACGCAGTTCGTGGCTGGCATCCTGCACGAGTCGACGCTGGCGCTCGCTGCTGTCGCGAAGTGCGGCGAGCATCGAGTTGAAACTGCGTGCGAGCTGGGACACCTCGTCGTTGCCCGACACCGCGATCGATCGGTCGAGGTCCTGAGTCTCGGCTATCGACTCGGCCGTGCTGGCCAGGGTCTCGATGGGTTGGCTGATCCTGCGAGCAAAGAGCCAGCCCGCGGCACCCGACACGAGCACGGCCAATGCGGTGAACATCGGCAGCAGAACCCGCATTCCCTGCTGGGCATCGACAACGATCTGGTTGTCTTTTGCGACCTGGATCAACGTGCCGTCGGTCGCCGCCACGGTTGCCATCTTGAACTGGTGGCCCCTGATGACGATCGTGCTGCGGTTGATCTCGCGGCTTCCGGGCGTCAGGGACCTGTCGGCTTCGGTGACGGGCAGCTGGGGGTTCTCCTGCCGACCGAGCACCCGGCCGTCGGGAAGCACGACCTGGGTGATCGAGTCGGTCTCGGTCTGCAGGATCGCCCGGTTTGCGGGGCCGCGACCGAACGCGTTGTTCCATGTGAAGAACGGGTCGGCGACGATCTCGAGAATCTGGTTGATGCGGTTGTTGAGCGACCCGTCGACCCGCTTCGAGAGTTCTCCCGACGCAATCCGGTACGCACCGATACTCATCGCCGTGGCGAGCACGAAGACGAGTCCTGCGGTGATCGCGACGAACCGCGTGCGCAGCGTCATGACGGTTTCACCGTGTACCCCACGCCGCGAACCGTGAACAGCACACGGCTCTCGCCGTTCTCCTCGGTCTTGCGACGCAGATACCCGACGTACACGTCGAGCGACTTCGAGCTCGTCTCGAAGTCGTAACCCCAGATGGCCTCGTAGATCTGTTCGCGTGTGACGACGACGTTCGGTTGTTGCATCAACAACTCGAGAAGGTCGAACTCGGTCTTGGTGAGTGTCAGCGTGCGCCCGCCGCGCGTTGCTTCGCGCGAGAGCGAGTTGAGCACGAGGTCGCCGACACGCAGCACCGCCGCAGACTCGCTCTGCGCCGTTCGCCTCAGCAACGCGCGGCAACGTGCGAGAAGTTCGTCGATGACGAACGGTTTCACCAGGTAGTCGTCTGCGCCGGCATCGAGGCCGGCAACACGGTCGCCCACCTCGACCCGTGCGGTCAGCAGAAGGATGGGCGTGGTGACACCGCGATGGCGGGCCTCGCGGCACACCGTGAGCCCGTCGGCGAACGGCATCATCACGTCGAGAATCGCGAGGTCGAACCTCGACTTGCTGAGGGTCTCGAGGGCGACCTGCCCGTCGTTGACCGCGGTGACCGCGTAGTTCTCGAGTTCGAGAACCCTCTGCACGGCCTTGCGGACAGCCGGGTCATCCTCTGCAATGAGTACTTTTCGGGTGTCCATGACCTCACCGTAGCCATGAACCACAAGGGTTTCATGATCCTTGGTCTGATTCTTGAAGTCTTCTTACCTTCCTCATGTTTACTCCTTACCTAGAGCCGTGAAAGTGAGTGCAGCCAGGAACACCTGGCGAACACCCACCACACAGAAAGAACCCACGTCATGAAAATGAACTCCCGTTTCGCAAAGGTCGCAGTGGCCTCCGGACTCGTCGTCGCAACCGGCGCTGCTGTCCTCGGCATCACCGGCTTCGCAAGTGCCCAGCTCGCAGGAAACACTGCGGCAGTCGTTTCGGTCGCCGACGACGCAACCGGCGGCTCGTCATCAGATGCTGTCGAGACCCCGGCGGCAACCGACGGAAACGTCAGCGGACAAACCGCACCGTCGACCGAAGGCGCGACACCCGACACCCGCCAGCGCCCGCAGGTCCTTGCATCGGCAGCCTCGGCACTCGGGATGACCGAGGCAGAACTGGTCGCCGAACTGAAGGCCGGCAAGTCGATCGCACAGGTTGCAGAGGCAAAGAACGTCGAGCTCTCGAAGGTCACCGATGCAATGGTCGCTGCGATGAAGAGTCACCTCGATGCAGAGGTCGCTTCGGGCAAGCACACCCAGGCCGAGGCCGACGCAAAGCTGG
>CAYRUT010000068.1:0-5749 GCA_964427545.1 uncultured Bifidobacterium sp.
GTTCTCGATGTACTCGGCGAGCAGGTCCTGGTCCCACGGCGGGCGGATTGCGATGTTGACCATCTGGGCACCTGCCTCGACGAACGGCGCTATCTGCTCCATCGCGTCACCGGGGCGGCCGAGCAACGAGCCCGAGATGATGCGGCCCGCGGCGTCACCCCACTGGTTCTGCAGTTGTGTCTTCACGGCGCCCACGTCGTCGTTGCTGAGGGCGTACGACAGGTTGACGCTGCGTTCGACATCACGCGGATCGCGGCCCGCTTTCGCACACCAGTCGTCGAGGATGCCGTTCAGTTCGCGGTACTGCGCGGGCGGTGCGTACGCGGCATTCCAGCCGTCGGCGTAGGCCCCGGCCATGCGGAGTGTCTGCTTGGGGCCGAGCCCGCCGATCCACAACGGCATCTTCCCCATCGGGCCGGGCACCATCGATGCATCGTCGAGTTCGACACCCGGGGTCGATTGGGTGACCCGCTCACCGTTGCGCCACCCGGTGATGGCCTGCAACTGGCCCTCGAGCACCCTGAAGCGCTGGCCCTGCGACGGGAAATCGATGCCGAAGGCCTTTGCCTCCTGCTCGTGCCAACCGCTGCCCATGCCGAGCTCGAAACGGCCCGACGAGAGATGGTCGACCGACACCGCACCCTTCATCAACACACCCACGTTGCGGTACTGCGAGCAGAACACCAGACAGCCGATGCGTGCATGTGACGTGTCGGCGGCCAACGCGCCGAGCATAGAGAACGCCTCGAAGTGTGGTTGCGTGCCGCCGGCCGGTGGCGCCTCGTAGATGTGGTCCCACAGCGAGATCCAGTCGACACCGGCGGCGTCGAGCCACTTCCACAACCTGCGCAGTTCGCTCACCGTGGCGTTCTGCGCCCCGATGTGCACCCCGAATTGAACCGCCATGGCGAACCCCCTTGCGAGTCAACCGTAGCGACTCTCTGCCCCGTGGTCAGCGTTCGAGAGTAACGGTCCACGTGTCGTCGTTGACGGCGAGCGAACTCACCAGTGCCCCGTTTGCGCACGCCGCACCGAGGGTCGCCACCGCGTCTGACGCCAAGACCGAAACAGTCTCGGTGGCGGTCTGCGACTTCGCGGCGGTGTATGCGGTGCGCACCGACCGGGCACTCTCGAAGAACCCGACGACAGCGGCATCGTCACCTCGGTCGAGAGCGTCTCGCAGGCCCGACAGCAGGCCGACCGCACGGTCGAGCGACCCGCGAACGTTTGCCGAGTTGAGGTTCACCATCGAGGCCGACAGCCACGGTTCAGAGCCGGCGACACGTGAGCCGTCACGGAAACTTCCGGCGGCCAGCCGCAGTGCCAGTTCGCCCTCGTCTCCCCCGGGCAAGGAATTCACGAGGGTGGCTGCGAGCACGTGCGGCAGATGGCTGACTGCGGCCACTCCCCTGTCGTGCGATTCGATGTCGAGAAACGACACTTTCGCCTTCATGGCAAGAACGAGCTGCGACAGCACGAGAACCTCGCCGGGGCCGGCTGTCTCCGGGCACAGCACCCACGTCGCGCCGTCGAACATCGTTGCGGTCGATGCGGCAAAACCCGACTCTTCTGTTCCGGCCATCGGGTGCCCCGGGATGAACGTTGCACCTGCAGACACGAACAGATCGACTGCCTCTCTCGCTGCGTCACCCTTCACCGACGCGACGTCGGTGACCACCACCTGTGAGTTGCCGGTCGCGCGCACGGCATCGACCACCTCGGCAAGAACCGAGCGCTGCACGCCCATCGGGACACAGACGAAAACCACGTCGGACCCCGCGACGACGTCTCTGACGGAGTCGACAACGACGAAACCGTGATGTCTCACTTCGTCGACAGTCGAGCGCGAAGGCGAGTACACCGACACGGCCGCGACCCCGGAGGCGCGCAGCGACCTGCAGACCGATCCACCGATGAGGCCGGCCCCGACGACACCGACACGTGTCGCGGCGATGCCGGTCATTGCGGCTCCCACGGAATCGGCGGCAAGGTGCGCGAGAAACCGAGCGAGAGCCCCGGCGACTTGGGGCTGAGGTCTGTGAGCGACAGCACCACCCCGTCACCGCGCCATGCGGGATAGGTGCCGAGAATGCGAACCGTGCAACCCATGTCGTACAGCTCACCGAGCGCAGAGGTCACCGACTCGTCACCGAGCCACCCCTCTGCGGTGAGGATGAAACAGTAGGCGCCGATCTCCGTGCGCAGGGGCCGCGACGAGATCGAGAAGACCGCGAGCGAGCGCGAGGAGAAGCAGCGGAGAATTTCGGCGAGCACACCCGTGCGGTTGTCGGGCGGAACCAGCGCGACCCAGGTTCGGTAGTCGTCAGATTCCCTGTGTGCAGGCAGCCGGTGGCTCAGCAGGTAGAACTTGGTGTGCGCGGTGGTGTTGTCCTCCACGTTCTCCTCGAACACCCGCAGACCGTAGATGTCACCGGCGATCGGAGAACCGAGAGCAACCCGCGACGGGTCGGGATTGGCCGCGAGATCACGGCAGGCCGAACTTGTGGAATCGGCAACGAGTTCGGTGAAGTTGTGCCCGGCGACGAAGTTGCGGCACTGGGCGAGGGCGAAAGGATGGCTGACCACCGTGGTGGGGTGCGCATCGACACCCGAGACGAACGCATGAAAACTGACCGGCACGACGACCTCTTCGCGCACCACGACGCGCGAGGTGTTGAACACGATCTCATGGATCGTCGAGGTGACCTCGCCCTCCACCGAGTTCTCGATCGGCACCAGACCGTGCTGCACGTCGCCCTGTTCGACTGCAGCCACCACCGACTTGACGTCCTGCATGGGCACCAGCTCGTCGGCGTGAGTGGCCAGCATGAGGGCCGCCTGGTGACAGAAACTGCCCTCAGGGCCGAGATAGGCGACCGTGACGCGGGCGGTCACGGGGGCCCACCCAGCGAGTGAGTGTCGATCCACGCCTGGTACTCGTCGACGTTCGACAGGATGGCAGGGACACTTCGCACCGGATGGTCTTCGATGGCAAGCGAAGCCGGGGTGCAGACACCCACGATCTTCAGGTACACGTCGTGCTTGAACAACTCGACCACGGCGGCGGCAACGGCGTCTTCAACCGGGTGACCCGCGAACTCGACGAGGAACATGTGCGGATTCTGGTCACCGACGTTGATGCTGCGCAGGCTGACGAGGTTCACCCCGTTGAGGCGGAAGATGTCCATGATGCGGGCCAGCGTGCCGACACGGTCCTCGAGCGGGCACACGAGCGCGAGTGTCTCGACGCCGTCGAGTGCCTCGGGAACGCCCCGACCGAGAAGGCCGTAGCGCGTGGTGACATCGACGGCCGACGACGCAAGAAGCTGGTGGTGCACCAACGAGAACTGTTCGGCCACGACATCAGGGGCGATCGCCACGTGAAGAGGGTTGCCCTGTGCCGCAACGATGCGGCACGCCTCTGTGGTGTTCGGGGCCGAGACCCCGACGATGCCCAGTTCGTCGAGCACCGGGGCGAAGCGCTCGAGAATGGAGGAATGCGAGTGGGCCACCATGGGTGGTTTCGTGGCATCGAGTGTCTGCACCCAGAGCCGCTCGGACAGCACGAGCGTGCGCGTGATGCACGTGTGGGTGGTGTTGAAGAGCAGACGTGAGACGGCCTGGGTGAACTCGCCGTGCAGGGAGTCCTCGAGGGGCACGACGCCGAGACAGCCCACGGTGGAGTCGACGGTCGACACAACCTGCTCGAGCGACCGCAACGGAAGAACCTCGGCGTTGTCGAATGCTGCGGCGAACATTTGTCCCGCGCGCTCGTCGGAACTTCCCCGCGGCCCGGCAAACAGAAGCACCGGTTCGTTCATGTTGCCTGTCACCTGCAGAAGTTTACTCACCACCCCTCGGGCACCCGACCCAATTTCCGCCCCCTCAACGCCTGCGGAATCTGGGAGTAATTACTCACGGACAAACCATCCGACTCGCAGAACCACCGACTATCTTTCGCCGAGTGAGAAACGCAGAACAGTTGAGGGTGCACGTTTTTCACACGTTCCAGGACTCGTCTCACCTCCTGTGCGAACTGCTCGAGGCGGGCGACGAACTCGAACTCACCCCCTACTCTGCCGAGATCTTCTCCCGCATCAGTGACGAGCGTGATGCACCCGATGCGTGGTTGATCGACGTGACCTCGCTGCCGAGTTGGCGGGTACACGACGCCCACACCCGTCAGTCGGGCAGGCTGCCCACCATCGGCGCGATGGATGTTGCCGTCTGGCCCGACGGTCTGGCCCGGCAACTGAACATCGACAATCTGGTGCACATCGATCTCTCACGACCGGCTTCTGTGCTGAGAAACCAGATCGCACAGGTGGTGCGCAGCACGGTCGTCACGGCAACCCACGGAACTGCACCCACTTTCGAGTTCGACCACGATGCAGCGCTCGCAGTCGTCACCCGGGACAACGAGACGAACAGGAGAATTCTCGTTCTGCTCTCGCACGGCCTGAGCGACAAGCACATCTCGTCGTCGATCAGCATGTCGACACAGACAGTGAGAAACCGCATCAGCCGCATGCTCCACGACGGAGGGTTCGACAACCGCACCTCACTTGCCCTCTTCTTCACGAAGGCCACCCGCGAACGTATCCACCGCGAGATGCACCCGACCGACAACGAACCCCGTCGTATCACATTCCGCTAGGGTCGAATCATGCATCACACTCAAGCCCCGGGAGTTGCCTGACATGGTGAAAGTCTTCGCAACAACGAGCCCGGGGATGCCCTGCAGCGACTTTGTCGCGGGCCTCGCCTCCCACCCTGCGATCGATGTCGTCGGTGTGGGATCAGACGGTCGTGACACGGTCGACGCCATTCGCTCTGCCGACGTCGATGCACTGCTCTTCGGCGAGGAGTACGCAGACCTTGCACGAACCATCCGGCTCTCTCTCGACATACCCCTGAACAGTTCGCCCGCCATGGTTCTCGCCGCGGCAGACGTCTCGAAGGGCATCATCGTCAGGTCGATTGCGTGTGGGTTCGACGGTCTCGTCGCGATCACCGGCGAGGCCGAACCGGCCGCCGACAGACTCGTGAACATCGTCAACGGGCAGCATCGCCTGGTCGACGAGCCCCTGCTCGGCGAGATCAACTACACGCCCGGCCTCCTGGTGCGGACACTCGTCTCGGGATCGCCACTCGATGCCGAGGTGCTCGACCTGGTCGGTGCAGGGCTCGATGACGACGCCATCGCCCGCCTGCTGGGCATCGGCATCCAGCAGGTGCGCAACTGCGTCGAGAGCCTGTTGCACTTCAACCGACTCACCTCGCGCACCCACCTCGCCGTGGCCCGGGCCTCGCACGTCGTCATCCCGGACTTCGCGTGACACTTCCGAACCGACGCTCGAAATGAGCGACCCTGAGTCGCTCTTGCTTCCCGAGGCTCTGCCGGTGAGCGCGGTCGTTGACGACGACCTGTTCACCGAGGTCACCAACAACGGAGAGACCTACACCCTCTTTCGCGTGGTGCGCGTCACGCACGAACTCATCCGGCATCCCGCACGGTGGACACACCTCGCCAACGTGGCGAGGGTGAGGGAACCTGCACTCGGAGTCGCCCACCTGCGGATCGAGAACCGGGAGATTCTGGAGTCACAGGTCGCGCTGGCGCCCGGTTCAGACTGACCGGCAACAGATGGTCAGTCGACAGACAACCGACCGGTGGCCAGATCTTGGGTCAAATGGAGCGGATGACGAGATTCGAACTCGCGACCCTCACCTTGGCAAGGTGATGCTC
>CAYRUT010000069.1:0-5711 GCA_964427545.1 uncultured Bifidobacterium sp.
GATCAGCAAGGACGGCGGCATCACCACCTACCGCGGTCTGGTGCGAGTCGACGAAGGCGCATACGGATGCAAGAGCCATGTGCAGTGCGACGCGTTGATTCTCGACGGCGACAGCGAGAGCCGCACGCTGCCGTACATGGAGGTGGGCGAGAAAGACGCAGAGATCGGCCACGAGGCAACCGTGTCGAAGATCGCCGACGAGCAGCTGTTCTATTTGATGAGCCGCGGTCTCTCGCAGGAACAGGCGATGAGCATGGTGGTCAACGGGTTCATCGAGCCCGTGACGCGCACGCTGCCCATGGAATACGCCGTGGAGTGGAGCCGCCTCATCGAACTGCAGATGGAGGGCTCGGTCGGCTGATCGTGCCGGCGAGCCACTTGCCATGCCGATGCGAACCGAGTGCAAGCACTACGAGAGCCGCACGTACGCCAACGGTGACGCCGTGCGCAAGTGCAACCTCGACCTTGCACCCGATGCGCCGTGGCGTTGCCCCGACAACTGCGAAAAATACGAACGCCGCCTCGCCGATGTCGCGTGGGTGCACGGGTCTGCAGTCGCGCCGCCCACACCGCCCGAGGTTCCCGGCCTCGACGACGGTTCTGCCGCGGCCGTGCTCGACGCGGCAGA
The DNA here is from genome assembly GCA_964427545.1 of uncultured Bifidobacterium sp. Lineage (GTDB taxonomy): Bacteria > Actinomycetota > Acidimicrobiia > Acidimicrobiales > Ilumatobacteraceae > UBA2093. Next base: position 629 of record CAYRUT010000069.1, read on the forward strand.
AGACATCATCAATTCGATCGGCGCGCAGATGATCGAAGAAGTGAACAGAGAACGCAACAAGAAGCGCCGCTGGTGGCGCAAGAAGAAATAAGAGACCCCCATGAATTCCACCCTCGCCCTGCCGAGCGCCGAAGAAGAAATCTGGCGGTACAGCCGCATCGGCGACCTCGACCTGTCGCGCTTCACCCCGGGTGTCGTGCGCACCGAGATCACCGGTGCCGATGCCTTCCTCGGCTCGGCGTCGCGCGCGGGTATCGCGATGAAGACCCCCGCCGACGTGTTCGCCGAGATGAACCTCGCCGACGGGGTCGAGACGACGCTTGTCGTGCCGAAGGGCACGTATTCCGACGCTGTCGTCACGGTGACGCACCACGTCGAAGCCGACGGCATCGTCGCGTTCCCGCGACTGGTGATCGACACCGAGGGCGAGGGCGAGATCACGGTGGTCGAGCGCTTCGTGTCGAACGACGACGTGGTGTCGCTGGTGTGCCCGGTGCTCGAGGTGCGTGCCGCCGCCGGTGCCACCGTGAACTACGTGGGCATCAACCAGTTGGGTCTTCGCACCTGGATGATCGCCCACCAGCAGACCGCCGGCTACCGCGACTCGAACACGCGCCTGAACACCATCGCCCTCGGTGGCGACTACGCACGCGTGCGCGCCGAGGCACGCCTGGTGGAGAGCGGCGCGAACGCCCAGCAACTCGCGCTGTATTTCGCGAGCGGCACACAGATGCACGACTTCCGCACCCTGCAGCGTCACGAGGCGCCGCGCACCTACAGCGACCTGTTGTTCAAGGGCGCCATCGGCGGGTCGGCACGCAGCGTGTACACCGGCCTCATCCGCATCGAGAAGAACGCGGCCAAGTCAGAGGCGTTCCAGACGAACCGCAACCTGACGCTCGGCGCGGGCGCATGGGCCGAGAGCGTGCCGAACCTCGAGATCGAGACCAACGAGGTGAAGTGCAGCCATGCGAGCACTGTCGGCTCGATCGACGAAGACCAGCGTTTCTATCTCGAGAGCCGTGGCGTGCCGCCGCAGGTCGCGGAGCGCCTCGTGGTGTTCGGATTCTTCAAGGACGTTCTCGAGCGTCTGCCGCACCGCATCGACACCTCTGACCTCGAGGCACAGATTGCCGAGAAGCTCCGCCGCGAGGGGGGCCTGTCGTGAGCACCAACATCGGAAAGTTCGAGGCGATGGAGCAGTGCGTCGCCCGGAAGGTGATGGTCGACGGTGTCGCTGTTGCCGTGGTGCGCGTCGACAACGACGTGTTCGCCATCGCAGACCGTTGCAGCCACGCTGACGTCTCGCTGTCTGACGGCATCGTGTGGTGCGAGACAAAGCAGATCGAGTGCATCAAGCACGGCAGCGCGTTCAGCCTCGAGACGGGTGAGCCCGACACCCTTCCCGCAACGCAGCCCGTTGCCGTGTACCGGGCAGAGATCGTGAACGGCGACGTGGTCGTATCGGCGAAGGAGAACAACTCATGAGCACCCTGAAGATCGAAGGCCTGTGTGCAGAGGTGGGCGGCAAGGAGATCCTGCGCGGCATCGACCTGGTGGTCAACTCGGGCGAGGTGCACGCCATCATGGGGCCGAACGGTGCCGGGAAATCGACGCTGTCGGCAGTGATCATGGGCAAGCCCGGTTACACCGTGACTGCCGGTTCGGTCACCCTCGACGGTGTCGACATGCTGGCCCTGCCCACGTGGAAGCGCGCCACTGCGGGGCTTCACCTGGTGATGCAGTACCCGACCGAGGTACCCGGCGTGCATGTTGATGAAGTTCTGGAAGAGGCACTTCGTGCACGCGGGCAGTCGACCGATTCGCTGACGACACGCATCTCGAAAGAGGCCTCGCGCATCAATTTCGACGATGCGCTCGTGTCGCGTGCCCTGAACGTCGACCTGTCGGGCGGTGAGAAGAAGCGCAACGAGACACTGCAACTGGGTGTTCTCGAGCCGAAGATCGCGATTCTCGACGAACTCGACTCGGGTCTCGACATCGACGCGCTGCGCGACTGTGCTCGCCGCGTCGAGGCCGCCACGAACGAGATCAATCTCGGCGTGCTGGCGATCACGCACTACGTTCGCCTGCTCGAGGAACTGAAGCCCGATGTCGTGCACATTCTTGCTGCCGGACGCATCGTGAAGACCGGCGGACCCGAGTTGGCCGATGTGCTCGAGCGCGACGGGTACGCCGCCTTCGTCTGACGTCTGACTGACAACAGTTTCGACGGGCTCGTCTAGGGTGAGCCGCGTGGGGGATGCTGCAACGTTGAGTGACACGCGGGTCTACCTCGCGCCCCGCGACAGGTTCCCCGGCTGGTGGGTGGTCGGCGGCTGTTTCGCGATTCTCTTCTTCGGTTCTGCACTCGGCTTCTACGGAATGTCGGTGTACCTGAACGCCTTCAGCAACGAGCACCCCGACTGGAAGGTGTCTTCGCTGTCTGTTGCGACGACCTTCTTCTTCCTGGTCGGCGGTGTCTGGAACGTGGTGGTCGCCCGCATGATCGCACAGTACGACGTGCGCAAGATCGCCTACGGCGGCGCCGTTCTCGGTGCGGTGTCTCTGCTGGCACTCGGGCATGTGCAGGAAAAATGGCATCTTTTCGTGGTGTACGGGGTGTTTGCCGTTGCGTGGTCGTCGAGCGGGCTCACTCTTGCGACGACTGTGGTCACGCGCTGGTTCCACACCAAGCGAGCCGCGGCAATCGCGGCGGCAAGTTCCGGCCTGTCGGTGGGCGGCATCGTGCTGTCGCCAATCATCAAGTCGATCATCGACTCGCAGAAGATGAGCGGTGCCGCACCGATACTCGCGTTGTTGTGGCTGCTCGGCATGTCGGTGCCGACGTTCCTGCTCATACGCGCCGAACCCGGCGCACTGAACTGGATGCCCGACGGCGAACCGAAACCCGAGAACCATGTTCTCGAGATGCCCGGCACCCCGATGGCGGTCGCAATCAAGACGAAGTTCTTCTGGGTGGTCACGATCGGCTACGTGCTGGTGATGGGAAGCCAGGTCGGCGCAATTCAGCAGATCGTGAAGCTGGTGGAAGAGCGCACCACGAAGGAGACCGCGGCTCTGGCGACATCGGTGCTGTCCGGCGCAAGCGTCGTGTTCCGGTTGGTGGGCGGTCGCATCATCCCGAAGTTCCCGCTGGCAAGGTTCATGGTGTTCATCGCGGTGGTGCAGGGGAGCGCCATCATTCTCATCGGCCAGATGCACAACACCGTCGCGTTGTTCGTGGCCATCGGCTTGTTCGGGGCGATGGTGGGCAACGTGCTGATGATGCAGTCATTGTTGATCGCACAGCGTTTCGGGGTGAAGGACTACGCCCGCATCTCTGCTCGCTCGGGTCTCGTGTCGCTGACGGGCACGGCAATCGGGCCGATTCTCATCGGTTCGATCCGGGACGCCGCCGGAAACTACGACACGCCGTATCTCGTGGCGGGTCTCGTATCGCTCGTTGGTGCGGCGCTGTTCTGCTTCAGTGGTCCGGCCGAGACCGAGGAGTGACGCCCGGTACGCGCCGGTATCAAAAGGTCATCTCGCGGAGACGGCGGATGCGCTCTTCGGTTGCCGGGTGCGTGGAGAACAGGCGCGACACGTTGACGCCGCTGCCGCGACGCGCGTGCATCTCTGCCAGGGGGTTGTGGATGTAGGCCTGGGCCTGTGCGGGCGAGACCTGCATCGGCATGCGGGCTGCAAGAACCTCGATCTTCTCGAGAGCCTGTGCCAGGGGTTCGCCGTTGCCCAGTAGTTCTGCCGCGCCGCGGTCGGCCTCGAACTCGCGGCTGCGGCTGATGGCCATCTGGATCAGGCTCGCCGCAAGGGGAGCAAGCAGCGAGACGAGCAGCACAGCGAGCGGGTTGGCGCGGTCTTCGTCGTCTCGACCGCCGGCGAACATGGTGGCGAACATTGCCATTTGCGCGATCGACGAAATGGCAGTGGCGACGGCGGCTGCAACCGACCCGATGAGAATGTCGCGGTTACGTACGTGCATCAACTCGTGAGCCATGACGCCCTCGACCTCGTCGCGCGACAGAGACTGCAGCAGACCGCGAGTTGCGCACACCACCGCGTTGTTCGGGCCACGACCGGTGGCGAACGCATTCGGCTGTTCACTGGGAGACACGGCCACCCGGGGCATCGGCAGACCTGCCCGCTGCGAGAGGTCGCGCACCATGCCGTAGAACTCCGGGTGGTCGGCCTCGGTGATGACCTGGGCGCGTGCCGATGCGAGAGCGAGTTTGTCGCTGAACCAGTACGAACCACCGACCATCACGAGCGCGAGGAAGAGCCCGATCATCACGGCGCCCGAGCTGCCGCCTCCGAGAAGCGAGGCGACCCCGACGATGAGTCCGCCCATCGCGGCAAGGAGGATGGTTGTCTTGGCGGTGTTCTTGAACATGTTCAGGTCCTTTGTCGTGTCGGGCGGGGTTCAGAAGTCGAAGATCTCGCCGAGCATGCTCGACATCTTCTTTTTCTTCGGCGGGTACGGCACGTACTTCACGCGCTTGTCGTCATCGTCATCATCGTCGCGTCGTGACGACCGGGCGGGGGCGGCGGTTCGTTCGATGAGCTTGTCGAGTTCGCCCCGGTCAAGCCAGACACCCCTGCAGTCGGGGCAGTAGTCAATCTCGATTCCCTGGCGGTCGGTCATCACGAGGGTGGTTGAGCAGTGGGGGCACTTCATGTTGTTCCTTCGGCAGAGTATTTGGTGTCTTGCCGAAGGTCTCTCCCGGGCTTTCGCCCCCGGGCGCCGGGTCTTTCGACCGTGGTGACGACGCCGTGGTGTCGGGATACTCCCCTTCGTTGCACCGAATTCTAGGGGCTCTGCGTAGCCTTGCACCTGCATGTCGACCGAGGACAAGATTCACCCCAATGTGGCCAGAGTGATGCAGGCCGCACGTGATGCCGGCCTCGAACTTGAGGTGCGCAGGTTCCCGGAGGGCACCAAGACCGCCCAGGACGCAGCGACCGCAATCGGTGTGACGGTGGGCCAGATCGTGAAGTCGCTCGTGTTCGGTGTCGACGACGAGATCGTGATGGCGCTCGTCAGCGGGTCGAACCAACTGGACGA
>CAYRUT010000070.1:0-5653 GCA_964427545.1 uncultured Bifidobacterium sp.
TGTGTCAATCAAGTTCGCGCTTGAGGGCCTGTTTGTCGACTTTTCCGATCGGCAGCAAGGGAAGTTCGCTGCGCACATGGAATGTCTTCGGCACCTTGTACCCCGCAAGTCTCTCCTTGCACCATTCCTTCAGCGAGTCTGCATCGACTGACCTTCCCGGTTCGCACACAACGAACGCCGCGCCGACTTCCGAATACACGGCATCTTTCGTGCCGACAACGGCAGCCATCGCAACGTCGGGGTGATCCTCGAGCACGAGCTCGATCTCCCGTGGATACACGTTCAGCCCGCCGGACTTGAACATCTCAGAGCGACGCCCGACGAGACGCAGATGGCCGGTCGGCAGACGCACAGCGACATCGCCGGTGCGCAGAAAACCGTTCGGCAGGATCGTCTTCGCAGTTGCCTCGGGATTGTTGAGGTAGTAGAGAATCACGGCCGGGTGTCGGTACCACACCTCACCCTCCTCGCCGGGAGGCACCTCGTTGCCGTCGTCGTCTGCGACGATCACGTCGGCATCCGGGTTGGGTCGACCCACCGTTGTCGCGAGGAGCTCCTCGTCGTCGTCTGCAGAGGAGAATGTTGCGTTGCCGCACGTCTCGGTCATGCCGTAGATGGTGAAGAGCCGAACGCCGAGTTCGCCGTAGATGCGCACGAACTCGACCGGCATGGCGGCACCACCCCAGGCAACGAGTCGCAGACTGGAGAGATCGCGGGTGCGGAAGTCTGGGTGCAGCGCCAGAATCTGGAGAACCGTCGGCACGTGCTGAAGGTTCGTGAGCCTCAGTTCCTCGACGAGGCGGAGCATTTCCTCGGGGTCGAACTTCTCGCTGTAGGCGAGCATGCCGCCACTGACAATCGTCGAGCCCTGCACGTCGACGATGCAGCCCGTGTGGTTCGTGGGCAGATTGCACATCACACGCGGGTTCTCCACCGCCATCTCGCGCGCGTCGCAGTACGCACCGTAGGAGATTCCGTAATGGGGCAGAACCGCCCCTTTCGGTGCACCGCTCGACCCTGACGTGTACACGATGGTGCTCGGGTCCATCCGGTCGACGTGCGGCAACTCGTCGTGGGTCACGCCGTCGGCAAGTCTGAGGAATTCGTCGATCGGTGCGAGGCAACCGACCTGTGGCCCCTCGTCGAGACGGTAGGTCGCACGCACCGATGTCACGGCATCCCTGAGTGCGGAGACATCGTCTGCGTACGACCGGCCGAGCGTCTCGGCGAGCGAGAGAATGACCACGGGTCTGGAGTCAGACACAACGTGCATCTGTTCCCTGGGTGTGTAGGTGGGGTTGATCCCCAGGTACACGGCCCCTGCCTTGTGGATTGCGGTGAAGGCGATCAGGAACTCGGGCCGCGGTGTCGAGAGAACGGCGACGACGTCACCCTTGCGCACACCGGCACCGACGAGTGCGCGTGCGAACACGTCGACGGCCTGGGCAACCTGTCGGTAGGTGAGAGTCTCTCCCATGAACCACGTGGCCTCGGCGTCGGGTGTCTCACGCGACCAATGGTCGACGGCATCGAAGAATCGGTCGAACAGCACCTCACCACCCCCTGGAGAGCCCCGTTCATGGGGCATGTTTTTAAGCATATACTTGATAACGAACAGGCAGGGAGGCGACCGTGGGGGAAATCGCATTCGGAATGACGGGCAAGATGCGCCCGCAGATTCCGCCGGCAGAGGCGCACCTGCACGTGGGCAGCGTTCTCTTCACAACCGACTGGTTGGCACTGCCGGAATCGCGGGTTCTCAAGTTCAGGGTCGGAACATTCGCCAACGAAGACGACTCGGACATGGAGCAGTGTCTCACCAACCCGGTCGGGTACGAGAATGTCGACGGGTTCATGCTGGTGTCTCTGTTGTTGCCGGCGCACTTCAACAACAACCCGATCGGCGAACCCGGGTCCTTCGGTCTGAATTACGCGATGGAGAACGTCCGGTTCCCGGCGCCCGTCTTTCTCGAGGACCGGGTCAGGGTGGTGTGCACGTTGACAGAGGTGAAGGACCACCCGAAAGGCGTGCTTGTCACGACCCACAACGTGATGGAACTGGAGAATTCGGAGAGGCCGTGTCTTGTGGCCGACTGGACAGTGTTGCTGCGCCGGGTTGACGACCTGGAATGATCGTCTGCACATGAACAACGGCGGGCTGAGGTGGAGTGCAAGCGAGGCACGGCGCTCGGTGCATCCGCGGGAGGCCCACTCACTCGTCGGGGCCGAGTTGTTCGTCACCGACTGGCGCCGGGTCGACAGGGACCATCTCGACCAGTTCCACTGGTCTGTCGACGAGGTCGAGGGAGCCTCCGACATGACGGCAAACGAACTCTTCCCGAGGGCAGAAGACAACGTCGACGGATTCATGCTGCTCTCTCTCGTGTCGACAGGCTTCTTCAACAACTACCCCGTCGGGGGGAACGGGCTTGTTGCGTGGAACTACGGGGTCGACAGCGTGCGGTTCCCCGCAACCGTCTATCTCGAGAACTTCTTCCGCCTCCGGGTGAATCTGCAGTCCGTCGAGGAGAAGCCTGCAGGTTGGTTGCTGCGCAACGAGGTGGTGCTCGAGATGCAGGGTTCGGAAAAACCGGCGATGGCCGGCGTGTTCCTCGTGATGCTCAGCCCCGTCGGTGACCAGGGCTGACTCTCACCCGTCTGACAACGACTCCAGGTAGGCACTCAGCAGTTCCGCGAGTTCCCTCACTATCGATGCCGGAGAAGACTCGAAATCGTCGGCACGGTCGAGAACTGTTGTCGAGGTCTCGACGATGACCCGCGCCGCCGCCGTTGCCCGTTGCCGCGTGATGCCCGTGTACCGACGCCGGATCACATCGGAGAGAATCCTGACGGAACGCCGGTCGATCGATTCCTCGATCTCCTGCAGTTCGGGCACCGCCCTGATTGCGGTGCGCAGGACCCGTGTGCCCGGCGTCGACCTGCGGATCCGCACGATTCCTTTCAGGACATCGTTGACCCAGCCGTGCACGTCGTCTGTGTCGACCAACTCCTCGAGTCGACCGGCGACCCACTCGGAACGCTGAAGTTCGTGTCGTTCGAAGAGCTGCCGCAGGATTGCGTTCTTGTCGGGGTAGTAGTGGTACACGGTGCCGACATTGATGCGTGCCTTGGCCGCAACAGCGTTCGTGTTGAACGCCTGCAGCCCGTGTGAGTCGAGAAGCTCGAGCGACACCCGGAGGATGAGGTCGACAGTCTCTGCCGACCTGCGTTGTGCGGGAACCGCGCGCCGATGTGACTGGTCAGTCGACATGAGGCGTGCCGCCGAGCACGGTTCCGACCACGTCGATGTCTCTGAGTGCCATCGGCTCGATCTTTGTCGGATCATCTGACAGCACCGCAAAGTCGGCCCTCTTGCCGACCTCGATCGAACCCACCTCACGGTCGAGGTGGAGCATCCACGCAGAAGAGATCGTCATGGCGCGGAGCGCATCGAGCGGGGTGATCCGTTCGTTCTCGCCGAGCACATTGCCCGCCGAGGTCACGCGGTTCACGGCACACCACATCGTGAAGAGGGGGTCGACCGGTGTGACCGGGGCATCGCTGTGCAACGAATACGGAATTCCGAGCCGGTGTGCAGTGCCCGCTGCGTCGATCCGCCGGGCCTTTGCCGGGCCCATGGTGTCACGACGGTGGGTTTCCCCCCAGTAGTACACGTGATTCGAGAACAGGTTTGCGGCCATTCCGAGAGCACGCATGCGCATGAAGGCCTCGTCTGTGGCCATCTGGACGTGCTCCAGTCGGTGGCGGTGGTCAACGCGGGGGTGGGTGTTCAACAGTCGCGTGAAGACATCGAGCCCCCGGTCGATCGCCTCGTCACCGTTCGTGTGCAGCGCGAGTTGGTGTCCGGCGCGGTGGTACGGGAGCATGGCCTCGAACATCTCGTCGGGTTCGAGCAGCCACTCACCGTTCGGGCTGCCGCAGCAGTAGCCCGGCCAGTTGAGCCGCGCAGTTCTCCCCTGGATCGACCCGTCGATCACGAACTTCACCGGACCCATCCGGAAGTTGTCCGAATCGTGCGCGCGCAGGCTGTTGACGTGCTCGAGAACCCCGGTCTTCATGATGATGTCGAGCACCTGCACCAGTGGCGCATAGACCACCCGCACCGCGAATTCGTCGTCGCTGGCAAAGCCTGCATACTCGACCACGGCGTTCTCGGTCGCCGCAAACGCAAGATCTGTGACGGTCGTGCAACCGACACGACGCGCAAGCAACGATGCGTCCATCGCGGTCTGTCGGCCCCCTGCGTCGAGCTGTACGTGTGGTCCGAGCACCCGCGCGAGAGCCATCTCTCTCAGGTCTCCCGTCGGCTCACCGTTGCCGTCACGCACGATTCCGTGTTCGCTCGAATCACGGGTGATGCCGGCAAGGGCAAGCATCGCCGTGTTGGCGTGCCCGACGTGCCCGTTCGACTGCAGCACGAAAATCGGTCGGGTCGACGAGATGGCATCGAGAGTGTCTCGCGTGATGCCCGGGCTGTTCGCAAGGTTGGGGTCCCACCCGAGGCAGGTGACAACCGCCGAATGATCGGGCGACTCAGCGTGGGCACGGGCGATTCTGGCGACGGCGCTTGCATGGTCGGGGCAGCCGGGTTGCACGCCACCGGCCGGCATGCGGCGGTCGTACGAACCGATCCACGGAAAACGTGAGATGGCGCCCTCCTCGAGGATGTGCGTGTGGCCCTCGACAAAACCGGGAATGATGACGCGGTCACCGAACGAATCATCGACCACCGGCGCGAGATGGGCAAGATCTTCGAGAACCTCACCGAACTCTCCTGTGTGCAGCACACGTCCGTCCTGCACCGCAACCGCGGTCGCAACCGGCACCGCCGAATCGAGAGTGACCACCGATGCGGCCCTGAAGACTGTGACCTGCCCTCTGTTCATGCCCCGAGAGTAGTTCGTATTCAAGTTAATGCTTGAAAATCGTCGGGTGGTCTACAGTCGGGCCATGCACATCACTCTTCGTCATGCTCCCGCATATGCGATCGCCCGCGTCACGCTCGACCCGAACGAGTCGATCAGGGTCGAGTCGGGTGCGATGGTCGCACGTTCGGCCGACGTCGAACTCACGTCGAAGATGGAGGGCGGACTGCTGAAGTCGTTGAAACGCGCAGTGATGGCGGGTGACTCGTTCTTCATGTCGACTCTCACGGCAGGCGCACAGGGTGGCTGGGTCGATCTCGCCCCGGGGCTGCCCGGCGACATCATTCACCTCCCCGTGACACCGGATGCGCCCTGGGTGTTGACACGGAGTGCGTGGCTTGCATCGGGGAACGAGGTCGCAATCGATTCGAAGTGGGCCGGGTTCGGCAACCTGTTCGGAGGCGAAGGCGGTTTCGTGGTGATGGCCCAGGGGCAGGGCGAGGTTGTCCTGAACTGCTACGGCGCGCTCGACATTCACGACCTCGCAGCCGGCGAAACAATGGTCATCGACTCGGGTCACCTTGTTGCGTTGCAGAGCACGGTGACCGCCACGCTGAGCAAAGCGGCCAGCGGCTGGATGAACACGATCAAATCGGGCGAAGGTCTCGTGTTCACCATCACCGGCCCTGGCCGCATCTACGCGCAGTCGCGCAATCCGAACTGGTTCGATCAGTTCGCGCCGGCGAACCACTCGCACGGGTCGCGCT
>CAYRUT010000071.1:0-5569 GCA_964427545.1 uncultured Bifidobacterium sp.
GGCGGCAAACAAGCATCTGTTCGGCCGTGACCGCGAGGACGACGAGATGGCCGGCATCTGGGAACAGTTGCTGATGACCCGCGCCACCGACAAGACCCAGCACGAGAAGGGCCAGGACGGCGGCTTTGTGACCGCGATGCTCACCTGGTTGCTCGACAACGGCTACATCGAGGGTGCACTCGTGAGCGGCGTCGAGGACGACGACCGATGGAAGGCCAAGCCGGTGCTCGTGCAGACGAAAGACGAGGTGCTCGCGACCGCCGGCTCGCGGTACACGTACTGCGCCAACCCGCTCGCGTTGCGCGACGCAAAGGAAAAGGGCCTCTCGAATCTCGCTCTCGTCGGCATGGGGTGTCAGGTGTCGTCGCCGCCCGTGATGTGGGACCGCAAGGCCGGCAAGGTGTCGAAGCCGTTCAGGTTCAACATCGGTCTGCTGTGCAGCAAGACGTTCGACGACGCCATCTTCACCGAACTCTTCGAGCCGAAGTACGGCCTGAAGAAGGAAGACATGGTGAAGATGAACATCAAGGGTGCCTTCCAGATCTGGATGAAAGACGGGTCGTTCCACGAGATCGACCTGAAGGAATGCCACCAGTGGACACGCGAGGGATGCAAGAGCTGCCCCGACTTCGCGGCCGAACACGCCGACATCTCGACCGGGGGAATCGGCAAGGACAACGACTGGACTCTCACCATCGTTCGCACCAAGCTGGGCGTCGAGGTGATCGAGCGCATGATCAAGGACGGCGTCATCGAGTCACGGCCCGCCCAGGAAGACGAGGTCGCGATGAAGTTGTTGCGCACCCTGTCGATCGTCAGCCGTCGTCGTTGGCCCGACTGGGCAGAAACGACCGTGAAGGTGGGCACCCCGGCGCTGAAGAAAAAGGCCCCGCCTGCCGACGCCCCGCCGGCATCAGATGCCGCGCCCGCAGGTGAGACGACCGCGACAGACTCCCCCGCACCGCCCGTGTGAGGTCTCCCGCCTGAGACGGCACGGTGACCGCACGAGTACTGTGTGGACACAACGGATCTCAGGGGGACACCATGGCGTTGCATCCGCAGGCAGCAGCAATTCTGGAGATGATGGCGGCGCTCGGCGGGCCCGTCATCCACGAGTCGACACCGACTGAGTTCCGCGCGTACTACGACTCGCGGTCTGTTCCCGGCCCGGAGGTGATGCACGAGATCCGCGACGTCAGCGCGGGAGGGGTTCCCTCGCGTCTGTACCGACCCACCGACCGCACCGACGCCGGGTTACTGGTGTACTACCACGGCGGTGGCTGGGTGATCGGCGGTCTCGATTCTCACGATGGTGTCTGTCGTTCGCTGGCATCGCGCACAGGACACGCAGTGCTGTCGGTTGACTACCGACTTGCGCCCGAGCACCCGTTTCCTGCAGCCGCAGAAGACGCGTTGTGTGCGCTGCGGTGGGCCCACGAGAACGCCGCATCGCTCGGCGTGAACCCCGACCGGATTGCGGTCGGTGGCGACAGCGCAGGAGGCAACCTGGCCGCAGTCGTTGCCCAGCAGCGCCCGGTACCGCTGGTGTTCCAGTTGCTGATCTACCCCGCCACAGACATGACGCAGTCATTCGGCTCGCACACTGAGAACGCCGCGGGTCCGGTGCTGACGCAACAGGCAATGGAGTGGTTCATCGGCCACTACATGCCCACGACAGCCGACAAGAAGGACCCGCTCGCGTCACCGTTGTTCTCGCCCGATTCGTTGTTCGTCGGTGCACCGCCGGCTCTGGTCATCACGGCCGAGCTCGACCCGTTGCGCGACGAGGGCGAGGAGTACGGCCGCAAGTTGATCGCCAACGGTGTGCCGGCGAGCATCGTGCGTTTCAACGGAATGTTCCACAGTTTCTTCAGCATGCACCAGTTGATGGACGACGCGAACTCTGCGCACGACCTGTCGGCCGCGATGCTGTCGAAGGCGCTGAACGCCTAGTCACGCCCTTCCGCGACACGTGCGGCGCGGGAGAACACTGCATCGAGCATGGGCTCGGTGAGTTTCCCGGTGAAAGTGTTCTGCTGGCTCGGGTGGAAAGAGCAGATGATCGATGTGCCGTCGGGGGCCCTCGTCTCGACACCGTGACCGAACTTCGGGCGCGGTCTCACCTGCCACTCCTTGCACACTGCCTCGTAGGCGAAACTGCCCAGACACACGACAGCGCGCACGTTCGTCAGCAGTGCACGTTCGCGACGCAGGTAGCCGATGCACGCGTCACGTTCGTCTGGTGTCGGCTTGTTGTCGGGCGGGGCACACCGCACCACCGACGACACCCACGCGTCGGTCAGCACGAGACCGTCCCGGGCGTTCACGCTCTCGGGCTGCGAGGCGAATCCCGCCCTGTGCATCGCACGGTACAGCCAGTCGCCGCTTCGGTCACCGGTGAACATTCGCCCGGTCCGGTTCGCACCGTGCGCCGCCGGAGCGAGACCGACCACCCACACCGAGGCACCCGCATCACCGAACCCGGGAACCCCGCGCCCCCAGTACTCGTCGTCACGGAACGACGCTCGCTTGTCCCTGGCGACCTGTTCACGCCACTGCACCAGACGTGGACACGTGTGACAAGAAGCAACATCTGCGCTCACTCGTTTCAGGGAATCCACGCCCCTCACAGTAGGTTGGAAACCGCATGGCAACCGCAAAGAAGAAGCAGGCCCCGCCGTCGTCGACACTGCTCCTGCTGGTGCGACACGGGCAGACCCCGACCACGGGCAAGATCCTCCCCGGTCGCGCATCGGGTCTCCATCTCGCCGATGCCGGCGTGTCACAGGCGCACCGGGTGGCCGAGCGCATCGCCGAACTTCCCCGTGTCGATGCCATTTATGCGTCGCCGTTGGAACGCGCGCGTGAGACCGCGGCGCCGATCGCGAAGGCACTGAAGCAAAGGGTGAAGATCGACAAGGGGCTTCTCGAGTGCGACTTCGGCGACTGGACCGGTGCCGAACTCGGGAAACTCATGAAGAAGCCCGAGTGGTCGACCGTGCAGAAGGCGCCCAGCACGTTCCGCTTCCCGAACGGCGAGTCGTTCACCGAGATGCAGACCCGCATGGTGACCGCTCTCGACCGCATCCGCACGGCCCATCCGGGCGGAACCGTGGTGTGCGTGTCGCACGCCGACCCGATCAAGGCGGCGGTCGCACACGCCATGGGAACGCACCTCGACCTGTTCCAGCGCATCGTGATCGGCACCTGCTCGGTGAGTGCGATCGCGTACTCGAACCACGGCCCGATTGTCCTCACCGTGAACTCGACGGGTGGGTCGCTCGCCGACCTGCGACCGTCGTGATCGGCTGACACACTGGTGGGGAAATGAGCATGTATTTCGACTTCGAGAAGGCAGACGCATTCGCCACCGGAGCCATCGGCCAGCCGGGCCAGCGCACGTTCTACCTGCAGGTGCGCGCCGACGGACGCACGGTGTCGGTGAAGTGCGAGAAGACACAGGTGCAGGCACTCAGCAATTACCTTCGCGACATGTTGTCCGACCTGCCCGAGACCGGGCCGTCCGTCGACCCGATGACCGCGTCGCTCATGAGCCCCGTCGAGCAGGATTTCGTTCTCGGCTCCATCGGTCTCGGCGTCGACCGCTCGAACATGCGCATGGTGGTGCAGCTCGAGGAGATGGTGTTCGTCGACGAAGACGACGAGGAAGAGGACATCTTCGAGGTGATGTCTGACGACGAAGACGACGAGTCGCCCACCACCGTGGTGCGAGTGTTGTTGACACCCGAACAGGTGCGTGCGTTCTGCGACACCGCGGATCTCTTCGTGTCGGCCGGCCGGACCACCTGCAAATGGTGCAGCCAGCCCATGGACCCCGCCGGCCACGCCTGCCCCAAGTTCAACTGATGTCGACGGTGGCGGCCTGATGCGTGTCGGAACCACCGCATGAAGCACGATGCGTCGGTGCTCGAACGGCTGTCGAACGGATCGCTCGATGTCGACGGTCGCATGCCCAACTCTTCCAACGCGACGTTCCTCGTGACCGTCGGCGAACACGGTGGAGACGAGTCACCCATGAAAGCGATCTACAAACCGCTCTCGGGCGAACGGCCACTGTGGGACTTCGACCCCGGTCTCTACAAACGCGAAGTGGCGGCATACCGCCTCAGCGACGCTCTCGGGTACGACATCATCCCCCCCACCGTGGTTCGCGAGGGTCCGCTCGGCGAGGGCTCGCTTCAGTTGTTCATCGACCACGACCCGTCACAGCACTATTTCACGTTTCTCGACGGGCGCCCCGAACTGCACGACCGTCTGCGCACTCTCGCCGTGTTCGACATCGTCGCGAACAACACCGACCGCAAGGGCGGGCACGTTCTCGTCGACGACGACAGCAACGTGTGGGGAATCGACCACGGCGTCTGTTTCAGCGACGAGTTCAAGCTGCGCACTGTGATCTGGGACTTCGCCGGTGACTACATCGACGAGACTCTCCTGGCCCCGCTCGAGCCGTTCGTGCAGTCGGTGCCGGTGTCGATCGCCGCCCTGCTCACTGACGACGAGATCGAGGCGATGGTCGAGCGAGCGCTGTGGCTGGTCGAGAACCGGATGTTCCCGGCGCCCGAGAGCCGGTACCAGTACCCATGGCCGCTTCTCTAGACGAGCTGATCCAGCGGGCCGACCTCGACGGGCTGGTGCGCCACGTCGACGATTCGTGTGCGGCGCGCGACTGGGACCACGTGGTGCGGATCCGTGACGAGGCCCGTGCGGCCGTCTCGACAGGCCGCCAGTTGTGGCCCATCGCGACCCTTGCCAACTACCGACTCGCGCTCTGGGCACCGGCACACCTCGCGGTGCGTGCCCTCGACGACACTGCACGAACTTTCATGCCCGGCCCGGTCAGCGAGATACTGGCGGTTCGACACACCTGGCACGACCTGGAGCCGCATCTCGCCCACGGTCACGACAGATCATTGGTGGCCTACGAGCGCGCCCTGCGCGGTGACGTGATCAACGACGGTGAGCCGGCAGTTCTCGAGATTCCGTTCGCAGTTGCGCCGTGGGAGCCCGCATACGCCCTCGCCGGCTACGACGACGACGGTGTGACCGACGAGATGCCCCAGTTGTCGTTCGGCTGGCACCCCTTCGAGACGGCACCTGCAGAACCGCTTCGTGACGAGACAGTCGACGTGTTTGCCCGCATGATGTCGCCGTGGACAGCCCAGTCAGACGGCACCGCCCGGGCCGTTGTCGTCGAGGGTGGCGCATCACAGGCACTCGGTGCCCTCGGTGTGCACGGGGCCCGTGTGGCGCCGCTCGAACCAGGGGCGGCATTGGCATGGCTCGCGTGGGCCGCGTCGAGCGGGGGCGCCCACGGCAAACGACGTGGGGTCGCGACGGGTCGCAGTGAGGCCCTGTGGATGTTGTCGGTGTTCACCGGCCTCGATGATGACTGGCCCGATTCTCTCGATGACCTCGGCGACGTGATCGACGGTCTCGAGTTCCGGGCATTCGTGTCGCAGGATCACCAGCCGCATGGCTGGTGGTTGCAGTTGGTGATTGTCGACGAAGACGAAGGGCTTTCTCTGGGGCTTCTCGCCCGCGACAC
>CAYRUT010000072.1:0-5481 GCA_964427545.1 uncultured Bifidobacterium sp.
GATGGTTCCGGGAAGAGGACTCGAACCCCTATTTTCTGGACCAAAACCAGACGTCCTGCCAATTGGACGATCCCGGAATGCAACCCCAACGGTATCGGATTTTCCGATTCCGAGAATGTTCCGATAGGTTTCTATTCCTTATGGGTTCACTGATCAAGAAGCGCCGCAAGCGCATGCGCAAGAAGAAGCACAAGAAGATGCTCCGGCGCACGCGTCACCAGCGTCGCAAATAGCCGACAATCAGACGTTCTTTCCGACAACGCGTCCCGCATCGGGGCGCGTTGTCGTGTGTACCACCACGAGTCCGGCGGGAGAGTCTCCCTGCACGTGGCCCTCGGTGAACCAGGTGGCGCCCGAACCCGCAAGCCGCGGGCGCACCCCGAACGCTTCGGTGATCGCGTCTCTCCACGCCGCCAGTGCGGGCACGGCGGCGAGTGCGGCGGGCTCGAGGTCGTTGCCGTTGTCGCCGCGCGGGCTGCCCATGTTGTCCCACGTGCGGTAGACCAACGGCGTCGCCACGTGCACCGGCGGCACGAACAGGGTGATGTCGCGCGCGATGTGTGCGACAGGTTCGACCACCTCGCCGATGCCGGTCACGCGTGCACGACCCCCGACCACAGAGAAGGCAACATCGGCACCGAGCGACGCGGCCGCCACGAGATCGGTGAACCCGGCCCACCGGAGAACGGCGGCTGCGTCGGTGGAACCACCACCGAGCCCACCACCGTGGGGGATGTTCTTGTGGATGGTCACATGAGCGGTCCGGTCGACGAGTTCGAGCGCCCTGTGCACCAGGTTCGACCCGTCGGTCGGCACACCGTCGGCGAACGGGCCCCCGACGGTGATGCGTGTCGTCGACGACTCTTCGATGGTGATCTCGTCGGCGAGCGCGAGCGCGACCATCTCGGCGTCGATCGTGTGGAAACCGTCGGCCCGCACGCCGGTGACCGCGAGGGACAGCGTGAGTTTCGCCGGCGCCTCGATGCGCGTCATGACTCTGCCCCCACGACATGTGCGAGCCGCAGCCAGTCGTGCACGGTGAGTTCCTCTGCCCTTGACGTGGGTGCGATGCCGGCGGACTCGAACTGCGCGGGTGTGACACGCCCGGCAAGTGCGCCGCGCAGCATCTTGCGGCGCTTTGCGAAGCCACCTCTCACAAGGGAGAACAGCCGGTCGGTGTCGACGTGCGCATCGAGCGGGGCCGCGTGACGTGTGATCTCGACGAGGGCAGATTCGACGTTCGGTCGCGGGAGGAACACCGACGCGGGCACGAGACCGACGATGCGGGCCTGTGCGTGGAACGCGACCTTCACGGTGAGCGCGCCGTAGGCCTCGGTGGACGGTGATGCACAGAACCGTTCGCCGACTTCCTTCTGCACCATCACCAGCAGTCGCGTGACACGGGGGACGAAGTCGAGAATGTCGGCGACGAGCGGTGTCGCCACGTTGTAGGGCAGGTTCGCGACGAGGGTCCACTCGTCGTGGCCCGCAAGAAGCTCTTCCCAGTCGATGCGCATGGCGTCGGCGTGCACGATGCGCACGTTGTCGCAACCCGAGAGGTTTCCGGTGAGCAACGGCAACAACGAGTCGTCGACCTCTACCGCAACGGTGTCGGCTCCCGTCTCCGCGAGTGCGAGGGTGAGCGACCCGAGACCCGCGCCGATCTCGACCACGTGGGAGTGTTCGTCGACCCCTGCGAGCCGGGCGATGCGCCGCACGGTGTTGGCGTCGACCACGAAGTTCTGGCCGAGTGCACGCTTGGCGCGCAGGCCGGCGTCGTCGAGTTGACGCGATGCATCGCTGCGCGAGAGTGTCACCAGGTCAGCTCGACGGGGATCGGGGCATCGACGAGTTCGGCGATCTTCTCGAACACGTTCGCATCGAGGGTGATGTCGAATGCACCGGTGTAGTTCAGGATGATGTTCACGTTGAAGCACGTGGTCTTGTGGCCGTTGTTCAGGTTGCGCACGGTGATCTCTGCGCCGAGCGGCGCGAGAGACGTGACACAGCCGGTCTGGGCACCGACGGGGAACCGCTTGAAGCTCGCGGTGCCCCTCGCCATCTGGCCGTCGTTGTCGGCGGGGTACGCGATCTGCCCCTGGCCGTTCGGGTCGGCGCTGACGGGGCCGTCGAGGTTGGCAGGGGCGTCGGCGGTGTCGTCGGTGGCCAGACCGAGGTCGAGAGTGGTCGTCGTGGCAGTGAGGGTGTCGGCGCGCGATTCGTCGGCCGACCGACCCGAGGCCATGAACCCCACCGTGAGAACGGCAAGCGTCGCCACGAGGGCGACGGTGATGCGGTTCTTGTCGATGCGTGAGAGATCCATGCACCTACGAATGTATGCGGGGAAACGCGCGCAGGGCGTTCGCCGTGGTCAGCGCAGCGAATTCGTCGGCGCGGACCCCACGCAGGTCTGCGATTGCGGTGCCGACGATGCCGACGTGTGCGGGCTCGTTCGGGCGACCACGGTGCGGTGCCGGGGCGAGATAAGGGCTGTCGGTCTCGACGAGGATGCGGTCGTCGGGGCACAGCACCGCCGCCTCGCGCAGGTCTGATGCGTTCTTGAACGTGACGATCCCGCTGAACGACAGGAACGCACCGCGGCGCAGGCACTCGCGCGCTTCGTCGGGCCCGCCGGTGAAGCAGTGGATGATCGTGTTGTCGGGAACACCCTCTGCGTCGAGCACGTCGAAGGTGTCGGCCCACGCATCGCGGGTGTGGATCACGAGCGTGAGTCCGTGCTGGTGGGCGAGGGCAATCTGCTCTGCGAACGCGCGCATCTGCACGTCGCGGGGTGAGTGCTCGTAGTAGTAGTCGAGCCCGCACTCACCGATGCCGACCACCCTCTCGGAGGAGATGAACGGCACCACACTGTCGACACCGTTCACCGCGTCGTGGGGGTGCAGACCGACAGTGGCCCACACGTCGTCGTTGTCGCGCGCGATCGCCAGCGCCTGGGTGCAGGTCTCGGCATCACACCCGATGACCACGAATCTGTCGACGCCCGCCTCCCGTGCGCGGGCGAGCGATTCCGACGACCCGAACGCCATCTTGTCGTCGTGGATGTGGCAGTGGGTGTCGGTCCAGCCGCGTGCGTGGGTCATGACACCGTTCGCCGGGGGAACAGGGGGTCACCTTTCTCGACCGCGTTGCCGGCGGCGTAGAGGCCCCACGCGACGTCGTCGGGAATACGGCACTGCTCGATGTCGGTGGTCATTCCGATGCGACGCCAGATCTCGCGCGCGGTGTCGGGGACGGCGGGGAACGCGAGAATCGTGACGATCCGCAGTGCCTCGAGTGCATCACCCATCACCGCGTCGACGTGGGCTCCCGGCTCTGACTTCCACGGTTCGTTGTTCTCGAGATGCGCGTTCGTGGCGCGGATGAGTTGCCACGTTGCCTCGAGCGCACGCGACGGCTGCACGTTCTGCCAGTGAGCGACGGTGTCGGCAACGGCCTGCGCGGCGATCGGCGCGAGCGGACTCTCGGGTGAGGGCGCCGTGCCGAGACCGTCGCATTTCTTGCCCACGACGGTGGCGACGCGTGCGGCAAGGTTGCCGAGGTTGTTCGCGAGGTCGGTGTTGTAGCGCGAAATGAGCCCCTCGTAGGTGAAGTCGCCGTCGTTGCCGTACGCGGTCTCGGCCAGCACGTAGTAGCGGAACCCGTCGACACCGATCTCGTCGACAAGGTCGAGCGGGTTGACCACGTTGCCCGAAGTCTTCGACATCTTCTCGCCGCCGACCAGCAACCAGCCGCCGACTGCCCACCCCCTCGGTGGTTCGATGCCCGCCGACATGAGCATGGCGGGCCAGTACACGTTGTGGAAGCGGATGATGTCCTTGCCGATGAGATGGTGGTTCACCGGCCACCACTGCTCGAACTTCTCGTCGTCTGTGCCGTACCCGATGGCGGTGATGTAGTTCGCGAGCGCGTCGAACCACACGTAGGCGACGTGTGACGGGTCGAAAGGCAGCGGGATTCCCCACGTGAGCGTCTTGCGGCTGACGGAGAAATCGTGCAGACCCTGCTTGATGAAACCGAGAACCTCGTTCACGCGGTGCTCGGGAACCACGGCCCCGGGGTGCGCCGAGTACCAGTCGATGAGACGCTGCTCGAACCTCGAGAGCCGGAAGAAGTAGTTCTCTTCCTCGACCTGTTCGACGGGTCGCTTGTGGATGGGGCAGTTGCCGTTGTCGAGATCGTCGTCGGTGAAGTACGCCTCGCATGCGACGCAGTAGAGACCCTTGTAGGTGTCGAGTTCGATGTCGCCCGCGTCGTAGCACGCCTGCAGGAGTTTCTCGACGCCTGCGCGGTGGCGCGCCTCGGTGGTGCGGATGAAGTCGTTGTTCGAGATGTTCAGTCGTTCCCACGCCTGCCGGAACAGGGGGGCGATCGAGTCGGTGAACTGCTGTGGCGAGGTGCCCGCGGCGTCGGCAGCCTGCTGGATCTTCAGGCCGTGCTCGTCTGTGCCGGTGAGGAAGTACACGTCGTCGCCGAGCAGTCTGTGCCAACGGGCGAGGGCGTCACCGACGATGGTGGTGTAGGCATGGCCGAGGTGCGGACGCGCGTTGACGTAATAGATAGGAGTCGTCAGGTAGTACTTGCCCACTCGTTCAGGCTACGGCACCCACCGCACCGTTGACGGTTCGTTTTCCACGACGGGTGTTCCATACGCTTGAGGCCATGCCCTTCGAATTCGATCACGCCGTCACGGCTGTGCCACTCGGTGACGGTCTCTACGAATCTTCGGTCGAAGAAAGATGGGACATCAACGGCAACGCAAACGGCGGGTACCTGCTCGCGCTGGTTGCCAACGCGATGCGCGCCGAGAGCGGCCGCGCGCATCCGCTGTCGGTGTCGATGCACTACCTCTCGCCGGCACCGGCCGGGCCCGCCAACACCCACGCCGAGGTTGTGAAGGCCGGCCGACGGTTGGCGACGGTGACCGGTCGCCTGGTGCGCGACGGAAAAGACCTCGTGCGCAGCATCGGCACCTTCGGTGACATCGATGCAGAACAGGGCGACCAGTGGACCACGAGACCCGTGATCGACATGCCCTCGTTCGATGAGTGCAGACCGCGCCCCTCGACAGAGGGCGTGTCGCTCGGGCTGATGTCGCGGCTGGACATGCGCATTCATCCCGATGACCTCGGGTTCTCGCGCAACGAACCGAACGGAATCGCCCGTGTGCGTGGTTGGTTCTCGTTCAACGACGGCCGCCCGGTCGACACCCTCGCACTGTTGCTGGCCGCTGACGCCTTCCCGCCCGTGATGTTCAACCTGTTCGGGGTGAAGGGGTGGGTGCCCACCGTCGAGTTCACCGTGCACGTGCGTGCGGTTCCGGCCCCCGGGCCGATCGTGTGCGAGTTCACCAGCAGCGTCGTGCAGGGCGGGTACTGGGAAGAAGACGGCGTGATGTGGGACTCGACCGGTCGTGTCGTGGCGATGAGCCGACAGCTCGCGCTGGCCCCGCTCGGCCAGTAG
>CAYRUT010000073.1:0-5087 GCA_964427545.1 uncultured Bifidobacterium sp.
ATGTTGGGTGATCGCCAGCAGCTCGCGTACATCGCGTCGCAGGCCGCAGATGCGCGCGTGAACGTCGAGCTCGAGACCGAGGGAATGACCCTCAACATCGGACCACAACACCCCGCAACCCACGGGACGCTGCGGATCATTGCGCGTCTCGACGGAGAGCAGGTTCTGTGGGCCGAACCGTCGTGCGGGTACATGCATCGTGGCTACGAAAAGCTGACCGAAGTGCGCACGTTCCCGCAGGTCACCGCACTCATCAACCGAATCGACTGGCTTGGCAGTTTCGCCAACGAGGTTCCCTTCATTCTCGCCGCCGAGCAGTTGATGGGCATCGAGGCACCGCCGCGGGCGCAGTGGATCCGCACGATTCTCTTTGAACTCTCGCGCATCGCCAACGTGTCGCTGTTTCTGGGCGACCTCGGTGTGCAGCTCGGTGCGATCACCCCGGTGTTCTTCGCCTTCCGTGACCGCGAATACGTGCTCAACCTCATCGAAGGTGCCACCGGCGGTCGTTTCCACCCGAACTTCGACCGCATCGGCGGCCTGAAAGACGACCTGCCGGCCGGTTTCATCGACGAGACGCGCACGGTCATGAAGAAGCTGCGCACGTTCTGCGACCAGATCGAGGACCTGTTGTTCGGCAACGAGATCTTCCAGTCACGCACACGCGGAATCGGTGTCATCCCGAAAGACGTTGCGCTGCAGTACGGCCTCTCGGGCGCGAACCTGCGCGCGAGCGGTGTCGACTGGGACCTCCGTCGCGACCAGGACCTGCCGATGGCCTGGAACAAGGTCGACTGGAAGGTGTGGACACACCCCGATGCCGACTCGTTCGCGCGGTGCTGGGTGCGACTGCAGGAAGTGCGCGAGTCAACGAAGATCGTCGACCAGTTGCTCGACACGATTCCCTCTGGCCCCGTGATGGCCAAGGTGCCCAAGATCATCAAGGTGCCCGAGGGCGAGGCGTGGGTCTCCACGGAGAACCCGCTCGGCGAGATGGGCTACTACGTGGTGTCGCAGGGTGACCAGGGTCCGTTCCGCGTGAAGATCCGAAGCGCATCGTTCAACAACATCTCGATCGTGCCGTGGGTGCTGAAGGGCGTGTACGTGCCCGACATCATCACGATTCTCGCGTCTCTGTACTTCATCCTCGGAGACATCGACCGCTGATGACCGTCTCGTTGATTGCCGCCGACCTGGCCTACTGGGCACAGTCGCTGTTGAGGGTCCTCGGTGGACTCGTCGCAGTGTTGCTGCCCGCCGGAACCGTGGTGTACCTCTTCCTCTTCAAGATGATGTCGTTCATGCAGTCGCGTCTCGGCCCGATGGAGGCCGGTCCGTACGGTTCGTTGCAGCTGTTCGCAGAGGTCGGCAAGTGGCTGCAGAAGGAAGACATCGTCCCGGCGAACGCCCAACCCGAGGCACGCATCTTCAAGATGGCGCCGTTGATCGTTCTCGCGAGCACGTTTCTTCTCGTCGCGGTGGTGCCGTTCGGGCCCGATGCCTGGTTCACCGACTTCGAGGCAGGCATCTTCTACGCACTCGCCGTGTCGTCCGTGTCTGTGCTGGGAATCCTGATCGCCGGTTGGTCGAGCGCCAACAAGTACTCGTTGCTCGGCGGTCTGCGTGCCGCCGGTCAGTTGATTGCGTACGAACTGCCGATGGTGCTCGCAGTGGTCGGTGTGGTGATCCAGGCAGGCACGATGAACCTGCAGCAGATCGTCGTCGCACAGAACGCCGGTTCGATCTTCGGCTGGGACGGCATGGGCAACCCGTACATCCTCACCCAGTTCGTCGCGTTCATCATCTTCATGATCTCCGTGCAGGCCGAGCTCACGCAGACACCCTTCGACATGCCGATTGCCGAGTCAGAACTCGTGTCGGGGTACATGACCGAGTACTCGGGGTTCCGTTTCCTCATCTTCTTCATCGGCGAGTTCGCCACCGCGGGTGTGTTCTCGATGATCGCGTCGATCCTGTTCCTCGGCGGCTGGGGCATCCCGTTCGCGTGGTTCGGGTGGTCCGATCTCGACAGCATCGACAACTGGATGAACATCGTCGGGCCGCTGATTCTCTTCACCAAGATGATCGTGGTCGTGTTCTTCATCATGTGGGTGCGTTTCTCGTACCCGCGCTTCCGCGAGGACCAGCTGCAGCGGTTCGCATGGAAGGTCCTGATTCCCGTCTCGCTCGTCAACATCATGGTGACGGCAGTGCTGAAGGTGGCGTTCTGATGGCAAAGCCCAAGGTTCCCGGTCTGTTCAAGGGTCTCGGTGTCACGTTCGGCACGCTCATGCGCACCGCCGTCGAGGGCTCCAACACGATCCAGTACCCGCACGAGAAGGAGACCCCGCCGATTCGCGCCCGTGGTGTCATCGCCCTGCACGAGGGCAACTGCACCTCGTGCATGTTGTGCGCACGTTCGTGCCCCGACTGGTGCATCTACATCGAGGGCCACAAGGAACTCGCCCCGCCCCGCCGCGCCGGCGGTGCGCCCCGCAAGGTCAACAAGCTCGACCGCTTCGACATCGACTACGCCCTCTGCATGTACTGCGGAATCTGTGTCGAGGTGTGTCCGTTCGACGCACTGTTCTGGAGCCCCGAGTACGAGTACTCAGAGCCGCGCATTGCAGACCTGCTGCACGACAAGTCGAAGCTCGGCGAGTGGATGGAGACGGTGCCCGAGGCACCCGAACTCGAGGCCGGCGCCGACAAGAAGGGCAAGAAGTGATGGTCGCTGCCGATCTGCTCGTTGCCCAGAACGTCGGGTTCTATCTCATCGCCGCCATCATGGTGTTCGGTGCGTTCCGTGTGGTCACCACCCGCAACGTGGTTCATGCGGCCCTGTGGCTGGTGGTCGTGCTTGCAGGCGCAGCGGCGCAGTACGTGCTGCTGGCGGCTGAGTTCGTGGCAATCACCCAGGTGCTCGTGTACATCGGCGCCGTGATGGTGCTGTTCCTCTTCGGAACCATGCTCACCCGCGCCAAGATCGGCACCGACGCCGAACTCAACAACAAGAACTGGTTCATGGGAATCCCGGTGGCCGTGTTGCTTCTCGCCACCCTCGTGATCGCGCTCAACGACGGGTTCGGCAACGAACAGCTTCCGACCGATGCACCGGTGACCACCACACAGCAGGTCTCCGACCAGGTGTTCGGTCCGTACCTGTTGCCGTTCTGGGCGCTGTCGTTCGTGCTGCTCGCCGCGACCATCGGGGCCATCGTGCTCGCGAGGAGGGACTAAGCCGTGCTGCTGAATCAGTTCCTCATTCTCGGCGCGGTGCTGTTCTGCATCGGCGTGTACGGGGTCATCGCCCGCAAGAACGCGGTTCTCGTGCTCATGTCGATCGAGTTGATCCTCAACTCGGTCAACATCAACCTGCTGGCGTTCTCGCTGCGCAACGGCTCGACCGACGGCCACACCTTTGCGCTGTACGTCATCGCAGTCGCGGCGGCCGAGGTCGGCGTTGGTCTCGCCATGGTTCTTCTCATGTATCGCAACCGTCGTTCCGTTGGTCTCGACGAACTCTCAGAGATGAAGGGCTGATCTCATGTTCGTCCAAGCCTCCGAAGCCGCAGAGAAGGTGCTCACGTCGGGGTGGTTCCTCGACAACGCCTACGTCATCCCGCTGATACCGGCAGTTGCTTTCGCGCTCATCATCTTCTTCGGCAAGCGCATGCCGATGAAGGGCGCCGAGTTCGGCATCGCCTCCATGGTCGGAGCCCTCGTGTTCTCGGCCGGTGCCGCGTACCAGTGGATCCAGCGCTCGAACGGCGCCGATGAGTACGCCTTCGTCGACCCGGTCATCAGGTCGTGGACCTGGTGGCAGAACGACGGGATCCATTTCGGAATCGGTCAGCACGTCGACGGCCTCACCGTCACGATTCTCGTCGTGGTTGCGTTCATCTCGACCCTGGTGCAGATCTACTCGACCGAGTACCTGCACGGAGACCGTCGCTACACGCATTTCTTTGCGTCGCTGACCTTGTTCTCGGCAGGCATGCTGAACATGGTCGTGGCCGAGAACATGATCCAGTTGATTCTCGGCTGGGAGATCATGGGCCTGTGCTCGTTCATGCTCATCGGCCACTGGTGGGAAGACGGTGCAAACAGCCGTGCCGCCCTCAAGGCGTTCTTCACCACGCGCACCGGCGACATTGGTCTGCTCGTCGGCACGTCGGTCTTGTTCTTTGCGGCAAACGGCTGGACACAGAAGAATCTCGGTGTCTCCGGATTCAGCATCCGCGGTCTCGCGGCGTGGGCACTGTCCGGCACCCCCGGCCAGACCGCGATCACCGTCGGCGCCGTTGCGCTGTTCATCGCATGCATCGGCAAGTCTGGCCAGTTCCCGCTGCACACCTGGTTGCCCGACGCGATGGCGGGCCCGACGCCGGTCAGTTCGCTGTTGCACTCGTCGACCATGGTGGTTGCGGGCGTTTTCCTGGTGGCGCGTCTGTACCCGGTGTTCTTCGAGGGGATGAACATCCTCGGCACCGACATGAACTTCATCGTCGTGATCGGTGGCATCACGATCGTGATCGCCGCGGCGTTGGCTTTCGTGCAGACCGACATCAAGAAAGTTCTCGCATACTCGACGGTGTCGCAGCTGGGCTACATGATGATGGGCCTCGGCGCCGGGGCCTGGCTGCCCGCGGTGTTCCACATCTTCACCCACGCGTTCTTCAAGGCGTGTCTCTTCCTCGCCGCAGGTTCGATCAGCCACAGCGCATCACACCACTCGTTCGACATGAAGAAAGACATGGGCGGTCTGCGCAAGTTCATGCCCATCACGTTCTCGACGTGGATCATCTCCACCCTGGCACTGTGCGGTGTGTTCCCGTTCTCGGGCTTCTTCTCGAAAGACGAGATCATCGACAACGTCGGCTACGCGGGGTACTCAGTCTTCATGGTCGTCGGTCTTGTGGGCGCGTTCCTGACCGCCGCGTACATGACCCGTGCCACCTACCTCACGTTCTTCGGTGAACCACGCGGAGCCGCGGCGGGTGAGCACCACGACGAAGGCCACGGTCACGACGATCATGGTCACGACGCGCATGCAGACCACGGTCATGATGCGCACGGTCACGACG
>CAYRUT010000074.1:0-4889 GCA_964427545.1 uncultured Bifidobacterium sp.
GGTATGCCCAAGTCACTAGTCATCGTCGAGTCTCCCGCGAAGGCAAAAACCATCTCCCAGTACCTGGGCCCCGACTTCGATGTCAGACCCTCCGTCGGCCACATCGCCGACCTTCCCAGCAAGGGTCTGGCGGTCGACGTCGAGAACGGTTTCAAGCCGTCGTACGAGTTGACCGAGCGCGGGCGAACCGTGGTGAAGGAACTCAAGGCCGCGCTGAAAGAAGCCACCGCCCTCTATCTCGCGACCGACGAAGACCGCGAGGGTGAGGCCATCTCGTGGCACCTTCTCGAGCAGCTGAAGCCGAAGGTGCCCGTGCACCGAATGGTCTTCCACGAGATCAACGCAAAGTCGATCCGCGAGGCGGTGGAGAACCCGCGCGACCTCGACTACGGCCTCGTCGATGCTGCCGAGGCACGGCGGATCCTCGACCGTCTGTACGGGTACGAGGTGTCGCCCGTGCTGTGGCGCCGTGTGAACCGTGGCCTGTCGGCGGGCCGGGTGCAGAGCCCCGCGCTGCGACTCGTGGTCGAGAGGGAGCGTGCGCGCATCGCATTCCGTGCCGCCGACTATTTCTCTCTCGAGGCGATCACCTCGACGACACCGTCGTTCACCGCCAAGTTGGTGTCGGTCAACGGCCAGCGCATCGCGACGGGCAAGGACTTCTCCGACCTCGGTGTCGCTGGTGACGACGTGCTCGTCATCACCGCGGCGCTCGGCAACGAACTCGTCGACGGTCTCGCCGGAATCGACCTTCTCGTGCGCAAGGTCGACCGCAAGCCGTACCGTTCGTCGCCCAAGCCACCGTTCACGACCAGCACCCTGCAGCAGGAGGCCGGCCGCAAGCTGCGTCTCTCGGGCCGCCAGGTGATGAGCATCGCACAGGGTCTCTACGAGCGCGGCTTCATCACCTACATGAGAACCGACTCGGTCACGCTCTCCGACGAAGCCATCGGTGAGATCCGTTCGTACGTGAAGCGTGACTACAGCGAGAAGCACGTCTCTCAGAACGGGCCCCGCAAGTACCAGAACAAGGTGAAGAACGCCCAGGAGGCTCACGAGGCGATCAGGCCCGCCCTGCCGCTGCGCTCACCCGACAGTCTCTCCGGCGAACTGCGCGGACAGGACCTCACCGTGTACCGCCTCATCTGGCAGCGCACGCTCGCCTCTCAGATGGCCGACACCGAGGGATTCACCATCACGATTCGCCTCGGCGCGACTGCCGCCGACGCCAAACGCAGTGACTGTGAGTTCACCGCCAGCGGCACGACCATCACCTTCCCGGGATACCGCGCCGCATACGAAGAATCGCACGACGAAGACGAAGATTCCGACGACGAACAGGCGCTCTTGCTGCCCGACCTCGCAGAGGGCCAGGCAGTGGTCGTCTCTCGGTACTCGTCGACATCGCACTCCACCACGCCACCGCCCCGCTACACCGAGGCATCGCTGGTGAAGGAACTCGAGGCAAAGGGCATCGGGCGACCGTCGACCTGGGCCACCATCATCTCGACCATGGTCGACCGCGGCCATTACCTGTGGAAGAAGGGCACCTCTCTCGTGCCGACATGGACCGCGTTCTCGGTGGTGAAGTTGATGGAGAACAACTTCAACGCCCTCGTCGACTACGAGTTCACCGCAGACCTCGATGCAGACCTCGACGCCATCGCGCGCGGGGAACTCGGTAAGAAGGAGTGGCTGCAGGAGTTCTACTTCGGCGGTGAACACGAGCCGGGCCTGCGCAACATCGTGACCTCGAATCTCGACACCATCGATGCGGCCACATTGAACACCTTCGTGCTCGGCACCCACCCGGACACGGGCGAGGAGGTTGTGGTGAAGCCCGGTCTCTACGGGCCGTATGTCCGCAGCGGAGAGAGCACCGCCAGCGTGCCCGACACGATGACGCCCGACGAACTCACGTGCGAGGTTGCCGTCACCTTGTTGAAAGCACCGAAGGGAGACACCCCGATCGGCGAGCACGAGGGTTTCCCTGTGTTCGTGAAGTCTGGCCGCTACGGGCCCTACGTGCAGTGGGGCACGATGGACGAGCCGCCGACCGGTCTCGAGAAGCCGAAGATGGCATCGCTGTTCAAGACCATGAACGTCGACCGCATGACGATGAAAGACTGTCTCGACCTGTTGTCGCTGCCCAGAACGATCGGTGTCGACCCCGCAGACGGCGAACCTGTCACCGCACAGAACGGTCGCTACGGCCCGTACGTCGCAAAGGGCAAGGAGAGCCGCTCGCTGCAGACCGAAGAACAGTTGCTGACCGTGACCATCGACGAGGCACTCGCCCTGCTGGCCACGCCGCGCACGTTCGGTCGCGGTCGCGCGGCCGCGAAACCACCGCTGAGGGAATTCGGCAACGACCCCGTGAGCGGGAAACCGGTGGTCGGCAAGGAGGGTCGTTTCGGCGACTACGTGACAGACGGCGAGACGAATGCGGGCCTCACACGTGGTGACCGCATGGAGGCGATGACCAACGAGCGTGCCTACGAACTTCTGCAGCTGCGTCGCGAGTACATCGAGGCGAACGGCGGACCCAAGAAGAAACCGGGTGCGCGCAAGTCGGCAGCAAAGAAAGCGCCTGCGAAGAAGGCAGCAGCGAAGAAGAAGGCACCTGCAAAGAAAGCCGCGGCCAGGAAAAAGGCCGCGCCTAAGGTTGACGACGAGTGACACGTCCTGCATACATCGCACTTGAGGGTCTCGAAGGTTGCGGCAAGAGCACGCACACCAAACGCCTCGGCGAGCATCTGGATGCAGTCATCACGCGCGAACCGGGCGGCACACGCATCGGATCTTTGCTGCGTGCGATTCTCGCCGACACCGACAACACCGATCTCGACCGACGCACAGAGGCGCTGCTGATGGCCGCAGACCGTGCACAGCACATGGCCGAGATCATCAGGCCCGCTCTCGAACGCGGACAGCACGTGGTGAGTGACCGCTCGATCTACTCGACGCTCGCCTACCAGGGCTACGGGCGCCAACTGGGCACCGATGATCTGCTCTCGATCTCGACCTGGGCCCTCAACAACCGCCTGCCCGACATTGTCGTCTACATCGACGTGCCGACCGACGTTCTGAACCAGCGTCTTGCCAAGCGCGACCTCGACAGGTTCGAACGCGAGGGAGCCGAGTTCTTCGCCCGAATCGCACAGGGATTCCGCGAACTCCGTGCCGCTGACCCCGACCGATGGATCGTCATCGACGGAACCATGCCGAAAGACGACGTGGAACTGGACATCCGCGCGAAGGTGCTCGACAGACTCGGTGGGTAGTCTCGTCACCGTGACGTCGGTGTGGGAGAAAGTGGTCGGGCAGGTCCGCGCTGTCGACCAATTGACCAACGCGGTTGCCCAGCCGGTTCATGCGTACCTGTTCCTCGGCCCCGAAGGGTGCGGCAAGGAAGAAGCCGCGCGGGTGTTTGCAGGTGCACTGTTGAGCGGCAACGACGACCCCGCACACCGCACCAACGACATGGCCTGGCGCGGGGTTCACCCCGACATGCACGAGATCAGACGCGAAGGCGCCTCGATTCTCGTCGACCAAGTCGAAGACGTGCTGACCGTTGCCTCGATGACACCGAGCGAAGGCGCACACAAGGTCATCGTGATGCACGAAGTCGACCTCATGCAGCCCGCCGCCATCGTGCGCATGCTGAAGACACTCGAGGAGCCCCCGCCCGGTGTCTTCTTCGTGATGCTGGCCGACCAATTGGTCGACTCACTCGTGACAATCGCATCACGTTGCGTCACCATTCATTTCAGCCCACTCGACGAGGCAGTCATTGTCGAGACACTGCAACGGGAAGGGGTGCCGGCAGACATTGCCGGGGCGGCCGCACGTTCGTCGCACGGCAGCATGCCGCGTGCCCGGCTGCTGGCCAACGACAGACAACTGGCGAACCGCCGCGATTTCTTCGCCAACATTCCCCGCCGCATCGACGGCACCGGTGCAACCGTTGCCGCGATTGTCGAGCAGATTCTCGGCATGATCGACGAATCACTCGAGCCGCTGCTGCTCAGGCACGAACAGGAGATCATCGACATTGAGAAGACCCTGGTATTGATGGGCGTGAAGCGTGGCGGCAAGAAGCAACTGGAAGACAAGCACAAGCGTGAAGTGCGCCGCCACCGCACCGACGAACTGCGGGCCGGTCTCACCGAGATCGCCGGCGTGTACCGAGACGAGTTGGTGCGCAACACCGACATGATGCGACCGGATGCGTACACCACCGCGATCTCCCGTATCCACGAGGCGATGCGCAAACTGTCGCTGAACGCGAACGAAGCCATCTTGTTGCGCGACCTCATCTGGTCGCTTCCCTCGCCCGCCGCAGACGCAGCGCTTCAGTTCGTTCTCGCGGAGAACGCCGAATGAACACCCGGCTCTGGAACCGCATCGCAGTGGTGATGGGCTTGTTCGTTGGCTTCGCCGGCGTGATGCACTTCGTGTCGCCCGAGTTCTTCAACGACCTCGTGCCACCGTGGTTGCCGCCCAGCAAACCGTTCTGGACCTACGCCAGCGGTGTCGTCGAGTTGGTTGTTGCATGGTTGTTGCTGTCGCCGAGGCGGCGCCGCACCGGGGCTGTCTGTGCCGTGGTGTTGTTCGTCGGTGTGTACCCGGGCAACCTGTACATGGCGTGGGACTGGCGAAACGAGCCGATCAGTGACCAGTTGGTGGCATACGGAAGGCTTCCCTTCCAGTTCCTCTTCATCTGGTTGGCCTGGAAGATCATGCAGGCGACCGATGATGCTGAGGGCCCGCGTGCACCCGGCGACGTCGACCTTCGTGGGTGACCGCAAGGTTCCGTCGGTAAAGTAGAAGACCTACCCGCCCAGGTAGCTCAGTCGGTAGAGCAACGCACTCGTAATGCGTAGGTC
>CAYRUT010000075.1:0-4796 GCA_964427545.1 uncultured Bifidobacterium sp.
TGACGTCAGTGCGCCGCCCGGCGCACCAACTCATCGAACAGTCCCTGGTGGGCGGGGTCGTCGGCGGCTGTGTCCTCCGGATGCCACTGCACACCGAGCACCCATGACGCAGTCGCATGTTCCACGGCTTCGATGGTTCCGTCGTGGAACGTGCCGACAACCGTGAGACCGTCGCCGAGCACGTCGATTGCCTGGTGATGGAAGGAATGAACCAGGGGTTCGTTGGTGCCCATCGCAAGCGCCACCTTCGAACCGGGGACCAGCTGGACACCGTGCATCGTGTCACGGTGGTCGTCGGTTGTGTCGAGGTGCTGGATCAACGTGCCGCCGAGCGCGACGTTCAGCACCTGGTGTCCGCGGCAGATGGCGAGAACAGGCAGGTCGTTGTTGACAGCACGTCTGACCGCTGCGATCTCGAAGCGGTCGATGAAGTCGTTGACTCCGTAGAGGCGTGACCGCTCGGTCTGTCCGTACGACGCCGGGCTCACGTCGCCGCCGCCCAGCAGCACCACCCCGTCGCAACGGTCGATCGTGGCGTTGATGATGTCGATGTCATCGGTGGGGGGCACCACCATCGGCAGACCGCCCGCTCGCTGGACAGCGTCGGAATAGAAACGGCCGCCACTGACCACGGGGGTCCTGTGCCCCTTGGCCTCGTCGCTCTGACGGCCGGGAATCGCGATGAGTGGTCTGCTCATCCGGGCGTGACTTCGTCGACGTCGTAACCGCCGGCGACCGCGGTCTTCATCACGTCCGTGGCATGCTCACGCGAACGCACCTCGAGCACCACCTGAACGCCGGTCTCCCTGACATGAAGGTCGACGCCCTCGCGCACATGTTCGACTTCGATGAGATTCGCACCGGCACCTGCGAACAACGCCAACAGCCCCGCGAGGCCGCCCGGGCGGTCGGAGATGCGGACAAAAAGAATGAGACGTCGGCCGGCCTGTGTCTCGTGACGGCGGATCAGGTTGGGCACGAGACCGAGATCCACGTTTCCTCCAGACAGCACCACGCACGTGGTGCCGCTGCGAGCGGGAACGACCTGACCGCTCAGCAACGCCGACACGCCGACCGCACCACCACCCTCGACATAGAGCTTTGCGCGGTCCATCAGCATCACCATCGCGTCAGCGACGAGATCCTCCTCGACAACGACGATGTCGTCGACGAAGTTCTCGATGATCGGCCGTGTGAAGTCGCCGGGTTGTTTCACCGCGATGCCGTCGGCGAGGGTGACAATCGGCCCGTCGGCCGGTGGCGAGCCCGCGTACGGGGCACATGCGCGCACCTGCACACCGATGATGCGCGTCGTGGGGTTCAACTGCTTCAACGCGAGCGCGACCCCGCCCGTGAGCCCGCCACCGCCGAGCGGGATGATCACGGTCGAGAGTTCGTCGATGTCCTCCGCGAGTTCGAGACCGAGCGTTGCCTGACCGGCGACGACCATCGGGTCGTCGAACGGATGGCAGAAGTTCATTCCGGTCTGCGCGGCGTGGTCCCTTGCGATGGTGACCGCGTCGGACAGGGTGTCGCCGCCCTCGGTGAGGGTCGCACCGTACGAACGCACCGCCTCCATCTTCGAGATGGACGCCCCGGCCGGCACGAAGATGCGGCACGGAACCCCGAAGTGTCTCGCGGCGAAGGCGAGCGACTGAGCGTGGTTCCCCGCACTCCCGGCCACGACCCCGGCCGTTGACGACGACCCGAGAGAGGTCAGTTTGTTCATCGCCCCGCGGATCTTGAACGAGCCCGTGCGTTGAAGATTCTCGGCCTTGAACACGACACTTCCGCCGCATCTCTCCGACAGGGCGGCCGACTCGGTGATGGGGGTGTGCTTCACCACGCCCCGGCCCGCGTCGCGTGCGGCACGGATCGTCGCGAGATCAATGGGGAAGTCGGCCATGCGTCACCTACCGTAGTGGTCGTGCGCGCTGCCCTGATCGCGAATACGAGTGATGCCGACCCCGGGTTCGTGGGTCGGTCGCTGCGCGAACGTGGGTATTCATTCGTCGAATTCCTGCGGGAACAATGGGGCGACTGGCCCGGCCTCGACGGAATCGACCTGGTGGTCGCCATGGGCTCGTCGTGGAGTGTGTACTGGCCCGACGAGGCGGGTCCGATCCGGGCAGAGCAGCAACTCATCGGCGAGGCCGCCGCCGCCGGCATTCCGGTTCTCGGTATCTGTTTCGGGGCCCAGCAGCTGGCGACCGTGCTGGGCGGGGCAGTCACAAGAGCACAAAGTCCCGAAATCGGGTGGTTTTCTGTGGAAAAACTGCCCGAAACTGCCCATGCGGCCCCTGACTGCATGACCGAGGGCCCATGGATGCAGTGGCACTACGACAGGTTCTCGGTGCCTCCCGGAGCCACCGTTCTGGCGCAATCCCCGGTGGGGCCACAGGCAATCGTGTGCGGACGCTCGCTCGGGGTGCAGTTCCACCCCGAGGCGACCGAGTCGATCGTGCGCCGGTGGTCGTCAGATGACGGTGAACCCGAACTGCGGGCCCAACAGATCGACCCCGTCGGCCTCATGGCCGACACCTCGGCGCACATCGCAGATGCCGAACGTCGATGCGACCGACTGGTCGATTGGTTCCTGCGGAATGTGGCACAAAAGCACATGGAGTGACCCATTACGACCCTGACGAAGTTGGGGTCGAAAGAGGCCCCCGTAGTAGCGTCGAAGGCGATGTCTCCGTTCCTGCGGTCTTATCTCACGGTTGTGTGGTTCGGCCTTGCCGCCTTCTTGATTGCCGGGTTGTTGCTCGGCATCTCGGCGCTGGTTCGACCCAACAAGCCGACCACGGAAAAACTGATCACCTACGAAAGCGGTGTCGATCCGGTCGGCGAGGGCTGGTCGCAGAGCCAGATCCGCTACTACGTGTTCGCACTGCTGTTCGTGATCTTCGACGTCGAGGCCGTGTTCATCTTCCCGTGGGCCACCCAACTCGAGCGGTACGGCTCGTTCGGGCTGGTCGAAATGGGCATTTTCGTGGCTGTTCTCCTTCTGGGTCTCGTGTACGCATGGCGCAAGGGCGTCCTGCGCTGGGTGTAGGGGAAAGGGTCAGTTCTCATGGGTCTCGTTGATCGTGGTCGGCTCCCGAAGCCACTCACGTCGCTGTTCAATCTCGGTCGTTCGTACAGCCTGTGGGTCTATCAATGGGGGCTCGCCTGCTGTGCCATCGAGATGGGTGCCGCGTTTGGTTCTCCCCGCTACGACGTCATGCGCCTCGGGGTCATCCCGTTGCCCGCATCACCCCGACAGGCCGACCTGGTGGTCATCTCGGGAACCGTCACCGACAAGATGGCCCCCGCAATCAAGCGCCTGTACGAACAGATGCCCGAGCCGAAGTACGTGATCTCGATGGGAAGCTGCGCGAACTGCGGCGGCCCGTACTGGGACAGCTACTCGGTCACCAAGGGCGTCGACCAGATCATCCCCGTCGACGTGTACGTGCCAGGTTGCCCGCCCAGGCCCGAGGCTCTGCTCGAGGGAATCGTGTTGCTGCAGCAGCGAATCAAGAACGAAGACATGGGCGCTCGTTGGCGCGGCGAAGGCACGCGTCCGATGAACATCGTCGACGGTGAGTCGGCCGAAAAGGGAGGTGTCCCCGTTGTCGTCAACTGAGACACCCACCGAGGCACCGCGTGACGAC
The DNA here is from genome assembly GCA_964427545.1 of uncultured Bifidobacterium sp. GTDB lineage: Bacteria > Actinomycetota > Acidimicrobiia > Acidimicrobiales > Ilumatobacteraceae > UBA2093. Next base: position 3,657 of record CAYRUT010000075.1, read on the forward strand.
CGTCGCGACGCCGAACTTGCGCGCATCGTCGGTGCGCTCGGTTCTGCCGTCGTCGATTCGTTGGTGAAGCCGAACGACGACATGTGGATCCGCGTGTCCGCCGACCGGTGGCGCAGCACGGGCGAGACGCTGAAGTCACTCGGCTATTCGTATTTCTGCTTTCTGTCGGCAATCGACTGGTTGCCCTCGCCGTTCGGCAAGGGCGAGGAAGACCCCACAGAGCCCGCACCCGAGCGCAGCACCACCATCACGCAGGGGTACACCGGCGGCAGCACACGTTTCCAGGTGTTCGCCCGGGTCACCCAGCCCTTCAGCAGTCTCGGCGTCACCGTGAAGGTCGATGTCGACGAGTCGATGGCGGTCGATTCGTGGTGCAGCGTGTACGCCGGTGCGAACTGGCACGAACGCGAGACGCACGAGATGTTCGGTATCGGCTTCAACGGCCACCCCGACCTGCGCAACATGTACCTGCCGACCGATTTCGAGGGATACCCGTTGCGCAAGGACTTCCCGTTGCTCGCCCGCATCGTGAAGCCCTGGCCCGGAATCGTCGATGTCGAGCCACTTCCGGGTGACGACGAAGAGGAAGGCGAAGCATCATGACAATGCTCGGAGACCGTCAGCAACTCGCCTACATCGCCTCGCAGGCCGCCGATGCCCGCGTGAACGTCGAACTCGAGACCGAGGGCATGACTCTCAACATCGGGCCGCAGCACCCCGCGACTCACGGCACGCTGCGCATCATTGCGCGCCTAGACGGCGAGCAGGTGGTGTGGGCCGAACCGTCGGCCGGGTACATGCACCGCGGGTACGAAAAACTGACCGAGGTGCGCACCTATCCGCAGGTCACTGCGTTGGTGAACCGCATCGACTGGCTGGGTTCGTTCGCCAACGAGGTGCCGTTCATCCTCGCCGCAGAAAAACTGATGGGCGTCGAGGCGCCGGCGCGCGCGCAGCACATCCGGACCATTCTTTTCGAACTGTCACGCATCGCGAACGTGTCGCTGTTCCTCGGCGACCTCGGCGTACAGCTGGGCGCGGTCACCCCGGTGTTCTTCGCGTTCCGCGACCGTGAGTACGTGCTCAACCTCATCGAAGGTGCCACCGGTGGTCGTTTCCATCCCAACTTCGACCGCATCG
>CAYRUT010000076.1:0-4757 GCA_964427545.1 uncultured Bifidobacterium sp.
CACGTGCTCGCGTTCGAGGGCGACAGCCAGGTGCGCTGGTTCGAGGGCAACTTCAGCGAGTACGAGTCGTGGCGCCGCAAGGAACTCGGCGCGGCGGCCGAGCAACCGCACCGGATCAAGTACAAGCCGTTGTCGAGGTGACCCCGATGTCGCTGAGACTGATCAAGGGAACCTGCTTCGCGCTCTTTCTCGCAGGCATTCCCGCGATCATCGTGTCGTCGATCCGCGGCAACAACGAAGGGTGGGTGCTCACCTTCGGCATGATCACCGCCGTTGCCGCGCTGATCCTCATCGCGGTGTCGGCAGTGACGTCGACGAGGCGAATCGACGCGTTCGAAGAGGTGCTGGCAGAGCGGGTCGAACAGAGAGTTCAGCTGCTCGTGCAGGCGGGTGCGAACGAAGACGATGTCCGCGCGCTCGTACGCGACACAATCGACCTCACCCGCGGACAATCGTGACGAACGACGAACTGTTCGCGTCGTGGCGCGGCCTCTCTGACGCCGAGTTCGCCACCGAACTCGCCAGGCACACCGGCGACCTGCTGGTGCGCCATCGTGAGGAACTCGTAGACCGGGGGAACGTCTCGGTGTGGCAACTGAAGGATTCGGGAGACATGCTCGCCCACAATTTCCTGATGGAGGCATTCCGCACGTTGCGACCGGACGACGCGGTTCTCTCCGAAGAGGGGTACGACGACCGCAAACGCGTCACTGCCCCGAGAGTGTGGATCGTCGACCCGCTCGACGGCACGAACGAATACGGAGAGGGCCGTGCTGACTGGGCCGTCCACATCGCGCTGTGGGAGGCCGCGGCAGGCGACGTAGGCGCTCTCACCGCCGCCGCCGTGTCGTTGCCGAGCATCAAGACCGTGTTCACCACCGATCCTGCTCCGGTGCTGCCGCCGAAGGCCGGCGTGAAACCGCGTCTCGTCACCTCGCGCAACCGCGCGCCGTACGCCGCGATTCTCGTGGCCGAGAACATGGACTGTGACGCGTTCCGGCTCGGCAGTGCGGGGGCAAAGACCATGTCGATCATCATGGGTGAAGCCGACATCTACGTGCACGACGGTGGCATGCACCAGTGGGACACCGCGGCACCGGCGGCGGTCGCCCTCGCGGCCGGACTGCACGCGAGCAGGCTCGACGGCTCACCTCTCGAGTACAACGATTCCGACACCTGGTTGCCCGACTTTTTCGTGTGCCGGCCCGAGTACACCGACGAGATTCTCATGTCGATCTGGGGCCGCGACCCGCGCGACGACTGATCACCAACGCGGTTCGTGTTCGCCCAGCCGCGGGACCGGACCGTAGGTGGGTTCATAGCCACCGAAATCGACCGGCGAGTTCACGGCTCGGTACGGCTCCTCGCCCGCCTGCGGGGTCATCTCGACGAACGCACCGGAGGCAACAGCCTGCGGGTCGTTCACCACGTCGGCAATCGAGTTCAGCGGTGCCCACCACACGTCGTGCTCGTCGAACCGCGATGTCCAGTGCCCGTAGGTGTCGGTCGCGAAGTGTTCGTCGAGCACGGCGGTGAACTCTGCCGCGTTGATGGTGCGTGCCCGTGCGTTCCTGAAGTTCTCGACGTCAGCGAGGTCTTCCCTGCCCATCGCCCTCAGCAGACCGGGGAAATGTCTGTCGGCCTCGAGACCGAGCAACCAGAACGCCCGGCCGTCAGAACATCGGTAGCAGTTCATCATCGGTGCGGGGTTCGCACGGTTCGTCTTCGTGCTCTGTCGCTTGCCGAACCGCAGGTACACCCCGATGTCCCACCCGAGTGTGTACATGCCGGTGCGCAGCAGACTCGTCGACACGAGACGGCCCTTCCCCGTTCGCTCGCGGTCGAACAATGCGGCCATGACCCCGGCGGCGAGCGAGAGACCGGTGGTGTGGTCGCCCTGGCCGCTGCGCAGAGCGGGCGGCAGTTCGTCGGGCGCCACGGTGGTGTGCGCGAGACCCGACCGCGACCAGAACGCGCCGATGTCGTAGCCGGCGCGGTCGACGTCTGGCCCGTTCAGCCCGTACCCGGTCACGATTCCGTACACGAGACGCGGGAACCTCGCCGTGAGGGTGTCGGCGTCGAGACCGAGACGTGTGAGCCCACCGGGCCGCACGTTGGTGACGAACACGTCGGCCCCGCCGAGAAGGTCCATCATCGTGGCCAGGTCGGAGGTGTCGCGAAGGTCGAGAACCACAGAGCGCTTTCCCCTGTTGTCGATCTCGAACGGCGGCACTCCCTGCTGGTCGGCGACACCGAGCGCCCCGAACACCGACCGTTGCGGGTCGCCGGTGGGTGGCTCCACCTTGATGACGTCTGCGCCCCAGTCGGCCATGATGCCTGTGACCGCCGGGCCGGCCACCCAGACGCCCATCTCCACAACGCGCACACCGTGCAACGGTCCGTTCGACATGTCGCCTCCTTATTCCCGGGTTCATTGTGTCCCATGTCGCCCGTCGTTCGAGAATGCGAACGGCAGACTTGAGACCGTGACCGACCGCTCTGCAGACCTCGACTGGGGAAACTTCTCCGGGCGCGGGCCGTGGGTGCTCGACCGTGACTCGATCGCATGGTCACGCGTCGCGGTCGTGCTGCGCGACCAGGCGCGCCGTGAGGTGCCGAACCTGATCCGCTCGCGACGTCTTCCACCGGTGAAACGACTTGTTGTCGTGGTGGCCCGGCTCGGGTGGGCACTCTTGCCGTGGTTCTGGCGCAAGAAGCGCAACCGTTTCGCGACGCCCGAAGAATCGCGCGCCTTTCTCTCGCTGCGGCTCCGCCAGGCGATAGAGCGCCTGGGTGCCACCTACATCAAGCTCGCGCAGATCATCTCGAGCGGAGAGGGGCTCTTCCCCGCCGAACTCGTCGACGAGTTCAAGCGCTGCCGCGACCAGGTGCCGCCCGAGCCGTGGGATTCGGTGCGCACCACCGTCGAGCAGGACCTCGGAGCGCGCATCGACGACGTGTTCGCATCTTTCGAGAAGACCGCGCTTGCCGCCGCATCGATCGCACAGGTGCACCGCGCCACCCTTCTGACGGGAGAAGACGTCGTGGTGAAGGTGCAGCGACCCTCGGTGTCGACCCTGGTGCGCCAGGACCTGCAGGTGATGGCCTGGATCGCACCGTTCATGATCGGGCGCATCAAGGTCGCGGCCCTCGCGAACCCCCCGGCACTCGTCGAACTCTTTGCCGAGACGATCGTCGAGGAACTCGACTTCCGCATGGAGGCCAGCAACATGGTCGATGTCGCCTCGATGTTGCACGACCTCAACCAGGAGTCATACCTCGTGCCGAGGCCCCACCCGTCGCTCGTGACGCGTCGCGTGCTGGTGATGGAGAAACTGCAGGGCTTCAACTTCGACGATGTCGAGGGAATGCAGGCCGCCGGCATCAACACCGAAGACGTGATCCGCCAGGGAATGATCTCGTTCATGGAGGGCGCACTCATCCACGGGGTGTTCCACGGCGACCTCCACGGGGGCAACCTGTTCGTTCTCAGTGACGGCCGCACCGCACTGCTCGACTTCGGCATCGTCGGCAGGCTCACGCACGCACGACGCATGGCGTTCATGCGTCTCATGCTCGGCGCCACCACCAACGACCTGCGCGGCCAGGTGGCGGCACTGCGCGACCTCGGTGCCCTGCCGAAGGACACCGACATCGACGCCGTGATCGTCGACCTGAAACTCGACCAACCCGTCGACCCCACCACGCTGAACGGCGAGGAACTGGTGCAGGAGGTGCAGCGCATCGTGAAGTCGCTGCTCGCCTACGGGGCGAAGCTGCCGAAGGAACTGATGCTGTACGTGAAGAACATGGTGTTCCTCGACGGTGCGATCGCACGTCTCGCGCCCGACCTCGACATCATTGCCGAACTCACCAACATCACGATGGTGTTCACGCAGCGACACGGCGAGCGTCTGTTCCGCGAGCTCGGCATGGACCAGAGCACCTTCCAGATCGACCTGACCAGCGTCAAGAACAGTCTCGGGGTCGACGAGTCGACCGAGTCGCTGACCTACCGCGAACTCCAGCGACGCCGGGAACTCATCCAGAAACGCATGAAGGAACACCTGGTCGGCTGACACTGTCGCCCGTGGCTTCTGTCTTTTTCGGGCAGGCCCGCATCGGCGAGAATGTGCAGGTGAGACTCATCATCGCCCGGTGCACCGTCGAGTATGCAGGACGCCTCGAGACGCGGCTGCCCGAGGCAGTGCGCCTGGTGATGGTGAAAGCAGACGGTTGCGTTGCGATCCACTCGGACGGCGGGGCCTACAAGCCGCTGAACTGGATGAACTCACCCAACACGGTCGAGGACAACACCGACCACTGGGTGGTGCGCAACCCCAAGGGCGAGGCGATGACGATCACATTCCACGAGGTGTTCCACGACACCGCCCACGAGATGGGTGACGATCCGGGTCTCGAGAAGGACGGCGTCGAGAAGCAGCTGCAGGAACTCCTCGCGGCATCACCCGAGGTGATGGAACCCGGTCTCGTCTTGCTGCGCCGCGAGCACTACACCGCGCTCGGCCCCGTCGACATACTCTGCAGAGACCCACAGGGAAACACCGTGGTGATCGAGGTGAAGCGACGCGGCGAGATCGACGGCGTCGAGCAACTCACCCGCTACCTGGCTGATCTCGCGAACGACCCCACGCTCGGCACGCTGCGCGGCATGTTCGTGGCGCAGAGCATCAAGCCGCAGGCACGCACGCTTGCCGAGTCACGCGGCATCACGTGCGTCGAGGTCGACTACGACG
>CAYRUT010000077.1:0-4700 GCA_964427545.1 uncultured Bifidobacterium sp.
TTCTCTCGAAGTCCCGCTAAGTGAGTACTTGGTTGCGCTTCAGGTCGGTGACCACACCACCGGCCACACGAACGATGTCCGCTGGTGCAGCGCCGAATTTGTCGTTCCACGTTCCCGCCGCAGCCCACATCTCGTCGTACTGCAACAAGTCGGGGTCAACGAACACACGCAGTTGAGTACTGCGACCGAACGGGGGCACGCCCCGTGTGGGTTTGGAAACCTGTTTGCTCACGGTTGTACCGAAAACCTTCGCACCGAGTCATCACTAGGGTATGCGCATGGCAGACCCTCGACAGAAGTTCATCAAATGGCTAGAAACAGTTCTGGTTCTCGTCCTCGGCTACTCACTGCTGCTCGTCGTTGCTGGTGCAACCGCGGGCTCGCTTTTTTCGTGGTTCGGTTTCGGCCCAGATAATTCGATCGATACCGACACTGTCCGGGACTACCTGCTTCTCCCCTACATGGTTCTCGGTGCGGTCATGGCCGGTTGGGCAATTCTGATGATTCAGATTGTCCGCGGTCCTCTGAAGGAGGAGTCGACGTGGGCCTGGGCCGTTCTCGTGCGATCACTCTCTCTGTGGTTTGTTCTCGACACCGGAATGTCACTGGTGCTCGGCTATCCGATGCATGCTGTCTTCAACATTCCATTCGCGATTGCGTTGGGAATACCGCTTGTCCAACTCAGACCGAGAAGATAGTGCTCAGTGCCTCAGGTCGGTGACCACGCCACCGACGACACGCTCGGCAATCGGCCCATCAATTCAATTCTCTCGCGAGTGCCCGCCAGCGACGTTGGCGCATTCGGTAGAACCACCGCGCATACAGAACAACCAGAGACGTGACCAATCTGGCTTCGATCTCGATCCGGTCGCTGTAGCGACAGGTGTCCGAGTCGACCGGAACTACTTCGATGTCGTGATTCCAAACGGAAATCAATCCGCCATGCTCGCGACTGCTGAGGGTACGCGTCGTGTCATCGATACGTGCGACGTGCAGGTGATGACGTGAGAAGGGCAGGAACCCAACCAGGAACACCCACCCCACCACGGTCTCGCCCTCACGCCATTCGTCCTGACGACCACCGATCACGGGCATCGCGAGTATCCCGCGGGTCACCCTTCGGAATGCCGCGGGCGTCTTCACCGCTGCCCAGACTGCATCGGCAGTTGCTTCGAGAACAGTGGATTGTTCGACGACTTTCATGACCCAAGAATACGGTCGTCGTAACTGTGCCGACTTTCGTTGTGTCGGCCATTGCATGCACAGTTGCCGAGTGGAACTGCCTGTCAGCGGGATGTCCCACCAAGACGCGACTGGAGCGCCACAGACCGCAAGAAAGCGCGGCGATTAGTGATCGCCCCCACCTTGTTCTCAAGTGGACCTTCAATTACGAGTGTGGCGAGACCGTGCGCAAGGGACCACATTGCTGTTGTTCGCGACTTGATGTCCTTGATCGATGCACGAGGCCCGAGCTCAGCCCGGACATGATCGACAAGAACATCGAATGTGGCATCGGCAACGGACCGCAGGTCGGGCGAGTTCTCCATCTCACAGAGATCACGCCTAAACATCACCCTGAAATGACCTTGATTGTCGAGAGCAAACCCCACGTATGCCTCCAGAAGCGCACCGGCGGCGTCCTCAGTGGAACTCCCTCGAGCGGCGCGCAGAGCCTCACCGAGCATCGTGAATCCCTCGAGGGCGATAGCCCGGAACACTCCCCGACGGTCCTCGAAGTGGTGGTACGGGGCCTGGTGGCTCACCCCGGCATCGGCCGCGAGTTTGCGAAAGGACAACGAGTCGGGCCCGTGCTCGGCGACGTGATCAATGGCGGTACTCAGAATTGTTTCCCGCAGCGCAGAAGAAGCCATACCGCCATGCTACCCACGAACGTGACACTGTCTAGGCAAAACTTGACACTGTCATGTCGGCTCGCTACCGTTCGCCCATGACTCAAACCGACCATCCCTCACGATCCAATCCGTACCTTGTCGGCAACTATGCGCCCGTGACCGAGGAAGTGACCGCCTTTGACCTCGAAGTCATCGGCGAACTGCCCGAGGAGCTCAACGGTCGCTACCTGCGCAACGGGCCGAACCCGATTACAGATGTCGACCCTTCGACTCATCACTGGTTCATCGGCGACGGCATGGTCCACGGCATCCGCCTGCGCGGGGGCAGGGCCGAGTGGTACCGCAACCGCTACGTGGGATCGACCACAGTGAGCCAGGCACGAGGTATTCCTGACATCCCGGGACGGAACTGGAACGGGTCCCCCTCCGGCCCGAACACGAACGTCGGCGGATTCGCCGGGACGACGTGGGCGATGGTCGAGGCGGGTGGTTGCCCGGTCGAGCTGACCTACGAACTCGAGACGGTCGGTCGCAACGACTTCTTCGGCACGCTGCCGGGTGCGTTCACGGCGCACCCGAAGGTCGACCCCGCCACAGGGGAGATGCACGCGATGGCGTATGCCTGGGGCGACTGGATCGACCACATGCAGTACGTGCGCGTCGGTTCGGACGGCAGGGTGAACCGCACGGTCGACATAACGCTGCCGGGAATGTCAATGGTGCATGACATCTCGATCACTGACAGGTTCGTTGTCATCTACGACCAGCCTGTCCTCGTGGACCTCGACCTCGCTTTCGGCGGTGACCGCTTCCCGTTCCGTTGGAGCGACACGTACGGCAACCGTGTCGGCCTGATGCCGCGCGAGGGAACCGCAGACGACATCGTCTGGGTCGATGTCCCCGTTGGCTATGTGTTCCACCCGCTGAACGCCTACGACACCCCCGACGGCAAGGTGATTCTCGACGTGTGCTTCTACGAGCGAATGATGCGCGACGACGTTCTCGGCCCGTTCGGCGACTCTCTCCCCCGTCTCGTGCGGTGGGAGGTCGATCCGATTGCCCGCCGAACGAACGTCACGGTCATAGACGAGAACGTGAACGAGTTCCCGCGGCACCGCGGTTCGCTCACCGGGAAGCCGTACCGCTTCGGGTACTGCGCCCAGGTTGACACAGGCTCCATGCACTGGCCCACTGTGAAGCATGACCTCGTCACCGGCGCCCGCACGGTGTTCGACCACGGCGCAGGACGTGCAGCCGGCGAACCAGTTTTCGTTGCCCGACCCGGCAGCACCGAAGAGGACGATGGCTGGCTCGTCACCTTCGTGCACGACGGAAACGACGGCTCAGCCGAGTTCGCCGTGCTCGATGCCCGTGATCTCGCACGCGGCTACGTCGCACGCGTGAAGTTGCCACAGCGGGTGCCCTTCGGTTTCCACGGCAACTGGGTTCCCGACAGCCTCCACGGACCGAACTGACCGACGGGCATGACAGTTCCCAGGCAGAGCTCCACACTTCGATGATCATCAGCTAACGCCCGCCCTTACCCAGATTGGAACCCCCGATGAGCAACACAGACTTGATTGAACTCCTGCACTGGCGGTACGCCACAAAAAAGATGGACCCCGCAAAGGCGGTCCCGGACCACAAAGTCGATGCAATCATCGAGGCAGTTCGCTTGGCTCCGACCTCGAGCGGCCTGCAGCCGTTCGAACTGATAGTCGTCACGAACCAACAACTTCGCGCTCAGATTGCCGAAGCTGCCGGCGGTCAGGCCCAAGTAGTTGACGGATCTCACCTGCTGGTCTTTGCGGCGTGGGACAACTACACCGCGGAACGAATCGATGAAGTCGTTCGACTCAATGCGGAAATTCGCGGCGACCAGCCCATGAGGCGTGCCTACTACGACAACCTGAAGAATGCCTACCTTGGGCGTGATGTGCAACTCAATCACGCACACGCCGCCCGTCAGGCGTACATCGCAGTGGGCGTCGCACTGGTTGCCGCCGCGGAACAACAAGTGGACAGCACCCCGATGGAAGGGTTCAACCCGGAAGCCGTTGACACCATTCTCGGGCTGAGGGAGCGTGGACTGAGGTCCGTCGTGCTCATGCCGTTGGGGTACCGCGACAGCGATGGTGACTGGTTGCTGTCGATGGCCAAAGTTCGCAAGCCACTGACTTCGATGGTCACTCACCTGGCGTAGCCGTGCCCCACGCCTCTCCGGTCTCGAGTGAGATGCTTTGGGATCTTCTCGAGACCGTGAGTCACACTTGGCAGGTTTCCCGGAACCCCGACGCCCGCGGCACTACCCAGCCCCGCGACGAGGCCGAGAAACGAGTTCACCCCCGCAGTTCGGGCAGCGATGGTCCAACTGTTGCCCGCAGTTCGCACAAAAGGTGCACTCAAAACTGCAGATCACTGCCTCCCCGGTGTCGGTGAGAGCCGTGTGGCACCGCTCGCACTCGGTTCGCATCTCCAACATTCCCTTAGCCCTCCCTTGACCAGAGCTCATCAACAAATCGCTGGTCTTCATCAAAAAGCCAGCATTCGCGCAGTTTCTCGTCTTGCACTCGGTACAACAGAACACGACGCACTCGTCTGGCGGGATCACCGAGGTCTTCAACAGCAATCAATGCACCCATGGATTCGCCCACGAGAACATCTTCAACATCGATCAATTTGCGGGCAGTACGAGTTGAAGCCTGAGCAAGAACCACGAATGCGGCCTCACGACCGCGATGCGTTCCGGCAAGCGGGCTTTCCCCCATGTAATGCAGTTCGATGTCGTCGTGATAGGAGGCCAACACATTCTCGAGATCTGATGCCAGCCATGCCTTTGCATAGGCG
>CAYRUT010000078.1:0-4598 GCA_964427545.1 uncultured Bifidobacterium sp.
CAGTCGCCCACGTTGTCGCCCACGTTGTCGGCGATGGTTGCGGGGTTGCGCGGGTCGTCCTCGGGGATTCCCGCCTCGACCTTTCCGACGAGGTCTGCACCGACGTCGGCCGCCTTCGTGAAGATGCCGCCGCCGACGCGCAGGAAGAGCGCGAGCAGCGAACCGCCGAAGCCGAAGCCGACGAGGATCACGCTCGAGGTGTTCTGGAAGATCATGATGATTCCCGTGGCACCGATGAGACCGAGACCGACGGTGAACATGCCGGCGACTCCGCCCGTGCGGAAGGCAACATCGAGCGCCTTCGGCATCGAGTTGGTGAGTGCCGCTGCCGCGGTGCGCACGTTGCCGCGTGTCGCGAGGGTCATGCCGATGTACCCGGTGAAGCCGGACGCGAGACACCCGAGGATGAACGCGACGGTTCGCCAGATGCCCGCCTGGGTCTGTGAGAGGGCAACAGAGTCGTCACCCTTCAAGATCTCAGTGGACGTGACATAGACGATGATCACGAGCGGGATCAGGATGAGACCGACGGTCTTGAACTGGCGCTTGAGGTAAGCCCACGCGCCTTCCTGAATTGCGAGCGCAATCTCCTTCATCTTGGGCGTGCCTTCGTCGGCCGCCATGACTGAGCGGACCAGGTAGAACCCAACGGCGATGGCAATGATCGCTGCCGCAGCCGAAAGCCACAACACCGCCCATTCTCCGCCCTTGAGCACGAACTCCTGGTAACCGCCCTCAGCTGCAAATAATCCTGACACCGAATGAACTCCTGGCAGGTTGGGGGGACCCGCTGGTCGGGCCCCTCTGGGGACAGGTCAACAGTAGTGAACAAGGACACTCGACACAGAACTTCTCAAGGTTGGTCGTCGGGGTGCCTGTAGGGGTACCGTTTCCCCTGAGTTTGCAGGGGCTGGACAGGCAGCCCGCAAGGAGTTCACATGGCACAAGTAGTCACGAGCCATCGCGGCCCGGTCACGGGCACGGCGAATCGCGCGAGAAAGCGCCGCCCTTTCCTCGTCGATCTGTACTCGACCGCCGTCGGCAAGAAGTACGCCATGGCGGTCTCGGGCATCGCGATGATGGGATTCGTCCTCTTCCACATGATCGGCAACCTCAAGATGTACGCCGGTGCCGCCGACCTCGACCACTACGCGCACTTCCTGCAGACGCTTCTGTATCCGCTGGCCCCGAAGGGCTGGGTGCTGTGGATCCTGCGCGGTGGGCTGGTCTCGATGCTGTTTCTGCACCTGCACGCGGCATGGTCGCTCACGGTCCTGAACCGTCGGGCACGCCCGACGAGGTACCAGAGTGCGCGCGACTACCAGATCGCGAACTTCGCGAGCCGCACGATGCGCTGGACCGGCATCATCGTTCTCGCGTTCATCGTGTGGCACCTGCTCGACCTCACCTTCGGTGTCGTCAACCCCGAGGTGGGCAAGATGGTCCTGCACGAGGGTGACACCGAAGAGGTGAAGGCCGTGTACGCGAGCGTCATCGCCAGTTTCGACCGCACCCCCGTCGCACTGTTCTACGTGGTGGCCAACATCCTGCTGGGCATCCACCTCTTCCACGGAGCATGGAGCCTGTTCCAGTCGATCGGCTGGAACAACCCGCGCTTCAACAAGTGGCGCCGGGCCTTTGCCACCGGCTTCGCCGCAGTCATCGTCATCGGCAATGTGTCATTCCCCGTCGCCGTCATGGCCGGCGTCATCAGCTGACCGCAGAAAAGAGACAACCATGAGCCTCACGGACCAACTCCTCGCACAGAACACGGTGCAACTCGACAGCAAGATTCCCGACGGCCCGATGGCCGACAAGTGGAACACCTACAAGGCCGACATGAAGTTGGTCAACCCGAACAACAAGCGCAAGTTCAAGGTCATCGTCGTCGGCACGGGTCTCGCCGGTGCCTCGGCCGCGGCGACGCTCGCCGAACTCGGGTACCAGGTCGATGCGTTCACGTTCCACGACTCGGCACGTCGTGCGCACTCGATCGCCGCGCAGGGCGGCATCAACGGCGCCAAGAACTACAAGGGAGACGGCGACAGCATCCACCGCCTCTTCTACGACACCGTCAAGGGCGGTGACTTCCGCGCGCGCGAGGCCAACGTGCACCGTCTGGCCGAGAACAGCGTCGACATCATCGACCAGATGGTCGCCCAGGGTGTTCCGTTCGCCCGGGAGTACGGCGGACTTCTCGACAACCGTTCGTTCGGTGGCGCACAGGTGAGCCGTACGTTCTACGCACGCGGCCAGACCGGCCAGCAGTTGCTGCTCGGTGCGTACCAGCAGTTCTCCCGCCAGGTCGGTCTTGGTGGCATCCGCCTTTTCAACCGCACCGAACTCGTCGATGTCGTCGTGATCGACGGCCGCGCCGCGGGAATCGTGGTGCGTGACCTGGTCACCGGCGAGGTCACGTCGCACTCGGCACACGCCGTGGTGCTGGCGACGGGCGGCTACGGAAACGTGTTCTTCCTGTCGACCAACGCAATGGCCTGCAACGTCACCGCCGCGTGGCGTGCGCACCGCAAGGGTGCGTTGTTCGCCAACCCGTGCTACACGCAGATTCATCCCACCTGCATCCCGCAGAGCGACGAGAGCCAGTCGAAACTGACCCTCATGTCGGAATCGCTGCGCAACGACGGCCGCGTGTGGGTGCCGACGAACCCCGACGAGACCCGCCCGGCACACGAGATCCCCGAGGCAGAGCGCGACTACTACCTCGAGCGTCTCTACCCGTCGTTCGGCAACCTCGCGCCCCGTGACATCTCGTCGCGCGCCGCGAAGCGTGCCGTCGACAAGGGGCTCGGCGTCGGCCCGAAGAAGAACGGTGTGTACCTCGACTTCTCCGACGCGATCAACCGGCTGGGCCGCGAGGTGGTGGAGGAGCGCTACGGAAACCTGTTCGAGATGTACGAGCGCATCGCGGGCGAGAACCCGTACGAGCAGCCCATGCGCATCTACCCGGCGTCGCACTACACGATGGGCGGCTTGTGGGTCGACTACGAACTCATGACCAACATCCCCGGTCTGTACGCGGCGGGCGAGGCGAACTTCTCCGACCACGGAGCAAACCGTCTCGGTGCGTCGGCTCTCATGCAGGGCCTGTCCGACGGCTACTTCGTGCTGCCGTACACCATCGGCAACTACCTGGCACCGCTTCTCAACAAGCCGGTGCCCGGAACCGATCACCCCGAGTTCAAGGCAGCAGAAGTCGCGGCGAAGGAGCGTTTCGCGGGGTATCTCGCGGTCGGCGGCACCAAGTCGCCCGACTTCTTCCATCGCGAACTCGGCAAGATCATCTGGGACTACTGCGGCATGGAACGCACCGAACAGGGCCTCGAGAAGGCACTGTCGGAGATTCCTGCGCTGTACGAGGAGTTCAAGAAGGACCTTCGGGTCACCGGTGACGGTGCAGGTCTCAACCAGACGCTCGAGAAGGCCGGTCGTGTCGACGACTTCTTCCAGCTCGGCATGTTGATGTGCAAGGACGCACTCGACCGCAAGGAGAGCTGCGGCGGTCACTTCCGCGCCGAGTACCAGACAGACGACGGCGAGGCGCTGCGCGACGACGACAACTTCTGTCATGTCTCGGCATGGCAGTGGGGCGGCGACCCGATGAAGCCGGTTCTCAACGTGGAGAAACTCGACTTCGAAGAAGTCCACCTTGCAACGAGGAGCTACAAGTGAGCAACACCATCAAGAACATCACCCTCAAGGTGTGGCGCCAGGCCGGCCCTACGGCGAAGGGCTACTTCGAAACACACTCGATCCCCGAGATCACCGACGAGGCGTCGTTCCTCGAGATGCTCGACATCCTGAACGACCGTCTGGTCACCGAGGGCAAGGAAGCCGTCGTGTTCGACCACGACTGTCGTGAGGGCATCTGCGGCACCTGTTCGTTGATGATCGACGGCCAGGCCCACGGACCGCAACGCGGCACGGCCACCTGCCAGCTGCACATGCGCAAGTTCAAGGATGGCGACTCGATCACCATCGAGCCGTGGCGTGCGTCTGCCTTCCCGTTGATCAAGGACCTCATGGTCGACAGGTCGGCGTTCGACCGCATCATCGAGTCGGGCGGGTACATCACCGCCGAGACGGGTGGCGCACCCGATGCAAACCTGATCCCGATCGCCAAGCCGATCGCCGATGCGGCGATGGATTCGGCCGAGTGCATCGGTTGCGGAGCCTGTGTGGCTGCGTGCCCGAACGGCGCGGCGAACCTGTTCACCGCGGCAAAGGTCGCACACCTGAACCGCCTGCCCCAGGGCCAGGCCGAGCGTTACAGCCGTGTCGAGTCGATGGTCGAGACGATGGACGAGTACTTCGGTTCGTGCACGAACCACGGCGAGTGCGAGGCGGCGTGTCCGAAGGAGATCAGCATCGACGTGATCGCGTTGATGCACAAGGACTACCGCAAGGCCAAGTTCGCGAACCGCAAGGACCTCGCCCGCAGCTGATCAGTCGTCGGTGCCGACGCCCCGGCGCACACTGACACGCAACGACTGGCGGTGGGTACGGCGGTCGCCGCGCACCCAACCGTGGTAGTAGTAGCCGCACACGCCGCAACGCTTGCCCCCGCACGGCCGCTTTCC
>CAYRUT010000079.1:0-4530 GCA_964427545.1 uncultured Bifidobacterium sp.
GCGCACTCAACGGCACGATGCGCTCTTTCGAACCCTTGCCCATCACGCGCAACGACCCGCCGTCTGTCGACACGCTCTGCAGATGCAGTGCACACACCTCCGACACGCGCAGGCCGCTGCCGTAGAGAATCTCGAGCACTGCCCGGTCGCGCGCGCGTCGCCAACCGGGTGCGTCGGGGTCCTCACTGGTGACCAAAGCGGCAACGGTGGCCTCGTCGAGCGGTCGCGGCAGTCTTCCCTTCGTCTGGGGTGTGTGGATCGCCTCGGTGGGGTCGACCGTGGCGACCTGCCTGCGGATCGCCCACACGAAATAGCGGCGGAGAGCCGCAATACGACGGGCCACGGTGCGCGACGTCGCGCCGCTGTCGTGGAGATGGGCGAGATAGGCCCTCACGTTCTCCTTCGTGACGCGTCCGGGCGTGCTGACACCGGCGTCGCGCAGCCATTCGGCAAACAACTCGACATCACGCCTGTACGCGGCCCTGGTGTTCGCGGCCGATGCGGTGAGGGAGTCCTCGAACGACGACGGCTGCCATTCTTCGAGTCGCGAGTCGCGCGCGCCGCATCGTCCCTTCAGAGTCGCGACTCCGGCGGCGGAACATTCGGCGCACGACGCCGTGTGGCTCGCTGCGACTCCCCTTGCCGGGTTCACGAACGGTTTCTCACCGCGCCCGGGTCGGTGGGTGCGCGCCCACCATGCGAAGTAGCTGTTCACCGTGGCGAGCCTGTGCTCGACGGTCTCGACGGAGTAGCCGCGGGTCTCGAGATCGGCGACGAACCGGCCCACCATCCCGGAAGTGACCGCTGCCGGGTGTGCGCCCCCGAGGGCGATGAACTCATCGACCGCCATGGCGACATCGTGCCGGCGGGTCTCGCGCACCATGTCGGTGCAGCGCAGCGACCGTACGAACCTGTCGACCTCGAACGGCGACGGATCGGGCTTCTTCACACGTGATGTCGCCGCGGTGCCCATGACCCCACGGTAGTTGTCGCGACCTAGCGGGTGAGCGCCTCCCACCAGCCGTCACTGTCGGCGACCCACCCCCCGGACCCGAGTTGCCCGAGCGCCACGGCCACCTCGACAACCGGCATGCCGGTGGCCAGCGCGACTTCGTCGATCGTTCTGGGGGTGTCGCCGAGCGCCGCGAGAACCACACGACCTGCTGCTGTCGGCTCGGGTCGTGTGTCGACGAACGGCGTCAGCATGCGGTGCTCGAAGCCGAGTGCAACGAGAACGTCTCCAGCCGATGTGACCGGTGCGCATCCGTCGCGAAGAAGGCCGTTGGTTCCCGCGCTCGACTGAACGTGCGGCGAACCGGGCACTGCCATGACTGCAATGTCGCGCTTCATCGCCTCGCGCACGGTGGTCATCGAACCGCCCGTCTCGCGCGACTCGACCACCACGACCACCTCGCTCAGTGCGGCAAGAATGCGGTTGCGCTGGGGGAACCTGAACGGCTCCGGTTTCGCCCCCGGGGGCAACTCACTGACGATGAGGCCGCGCAGCGGCAGTTCTTTCCAGATCGAGGCATGTTCCCGTGGGTACACGACGTCGGGTCCGCCCGCAACCACCGCAACGGCGTGTGGTTCGTTCGTGCTGTCGAGCGCACCGCGGTGGGCCTCGACGTCGATCCCGCGGGCGAGACCCGACACCACCGTGACACCGTTGTCGGCGAGCTGCCTGCCGAGCGTCTGGGAGAAATGCCGGCCCGCCTGGGTCGCGTGACGCGTGCCGATGACAGCGACACGACGGTGGTCGAGCGCCTCGTGACGGCCGATGCAGAACAGCACGCTCGGTGCATCGATGTCGTCGGTGAGTGCAGCAGGGTACGACGGGTCACCGCGCACGGTGACCCAGACCCCCGCGGCGCGGCACTGCTCTTCGAGGCGCCACACCAACGAAGTGTCGTGACCACGCCACACGGCCACCACGCTGTCGCTGATGCCGAACACGCTGGCTCGTGAGTGCATCACGATGTTCCATGCGTCTTCGGGTGACCACATGGCAAGGAGTCGCCGCAGTCTGAGGGGTGTCTGCAACGGCAGGCTCGCGAGTGCCGCCGCACAGGCCGACCTGCCGGGCGTGGCGTTCATCGCGGGGTGATCCCGACATCGAGTCGGGCACGCAGGTGCAGCGCGACGTCGACCCACCTGCGCGTGATGAGCCCGTGCTCACCGTCGAGATCGGCAAGGGTCCGCGCCACCCGACGCACGCGGTGGTACCCGCGGCCCGTCAACGAACCGTCGTCGAGCCGTGAGCGCAGGCTTGCCATCGCATCGTCGGCGAGCGGCGCGACGTCGTCGAGCATGTCTCCGGTGATCGCAGAGTTCGTGCAGCCCTGGCGCCGCAGCGAGAGTTCGTGCACGCGCGCGACACGCTCGGCCACGCACGCACTCGACTCGGCGGCGGCCTCACCGGTGAGTTCGGCCGTGGTCGGTCGCGCGAGATGCACCCGCACGTCGAACCTGTCGAGCAGCGGGCCACTGAGCCGTCGCAGGTACCGCTGGCGCGCCGCCGGTGCGCACTCGCAGTTGATGCGCGCCGCGACACCGCAGGGACACGGATTCGTGGCCGCCACGACGAGGCAGTTGGCCGGCATCTCGACAGCCGAGTGCGCCCGCGCGATGCGCACGCAACGTTCCTCGAGGGGCTGCCGGAGTGCATCGAGAACACCCGGCGAGAACTCGCCCATCTCGTCGAGAAACAGAACCCCGTGTGACGCAAGTGTGATCTCGCCCGGCCGGATGTGGGATGACCCACCGCCCACCATGGCAACCATCGAGATGCTGTGATGTGGTGCCCGGTACGGCGGCGACGTGGCGAGGCCCGCACGGTGCGCCATGCCCGCCGCGCTGCG
Organism: uncultured Bifidobacterium sp.; assembly: GCA_964427545.1. Taxonomy (GTDB): domain Bacteria; phylum Actinomycetota; class Acidimicrobiia; order Acidimicrobiales; family Ilumatobacteraceae; genus UBA2093. The sequence goes on from CAYRUT010000079.1 coordinate 2,859, forward strand.
GATCATCGCCACCTCGAACGCCTCGTCGTGGGTGAGGCGCGGCAACAGCCCCGGCAACCGTCGGGCAAGCATCGACTTGCCGGCGCCGGGCGGGCCGATCATCAACATGTGGTGCAGCCCGGCCGCAGACACCTCGAGAGCGAGACGTGCCAACGGCTGGCCACGCACGTCTGAGAGATCGGGGGTCTCGTCGTTGACGGGCGACGGCGGCGACACGTCGACGTCGGGCCACGGCGCGTCACCCCTGAGCGCGGCAACGAGACCGCCGAGGGTGGGAACAGTGCGCAGTCGTGACGGCCGGGCAAGCATCGCCTCGTCGTGTGCGCCTTCTGCCACGACGACCTCGCACTCGTCGACGGCCGCGACGAGCGGGGCCATGCCGGCGGTCGTGCGCAGCGAGCCGTCGAGGCCGAGTTCTGCAACGAATGCGCATGACGAGACCGACTCTGCCGGGACTTGTCCGGTTGCCACCAGCAGACCGACAGCGATCGCAAGATCGAGCCCTGCTCCCCCGCGTCGTTCACCCGAACCGACGAGATTGACGGTGATGCGGCGGTTCGGCCACTCGAGCCCGCTCGACAACAACGCCGCGCGCACGCGGTCGCGGGATTCCTTGCACCCTTCGTCGGGCAGACCGACCACGGTGAACGCGGGAATGCCCGGGCCCACATGAGCCTCGACGACGATGCGTGACCCGGCGGTACCCATGAGTGTCGCAGACGTGATTGCTGCGTACATGTGCAGTCTCCCCCCGCTGTGGTTCTGTGATAATCGAGGGAATGTGTACGAAGCGGTCGGTGACGGTGACATGCCTGGCCGCGTGCTTCGCGGTGCTGGCGGCATGCGGCGGTTCGCAGCGAACCGGTACTGCGTTCTGTGCCCAGCTGGGCAGGGAGATCCCGGGCATCGCCCAACGACCCCAGTCGACGGACGACATCACCGCGATGGTCGACCGGTACGAGCGACTGCTCGAGAAGTCGCCGTTGGCCATCGAGAAGGATTTTGCGGTGCTCACCGATCTTCTGCGAATGGCAGAGAAGGTCGATGCAGGCAACAAGGACCAGGTGCAGGAACTCGCCGACGCCACCTACGCCGCGAACCAGTCCGCACTGAACGTTCGTGACTGGGTGATGAGCACGTGCGCCGTCGACATCAGCACCGGGCTCAACATCGAACCGCCGCGTCAGGCCCCGACGACGACGGTTGCCGGAACGACGACTGTCGCCCCGTGAGTGCGGCTAGCGGATCTCCCCGCGGCGCACGATGACCTTGTCGACCAGGCCGTAGTCCTTCGCCTCTTCGGCGGTGAACCAGCGGTCGCGCTCGCTGTCGGCCTGGATGTCCTCGAGCGAACGGCCCGAGTGGTGGGAGATCAACTCCGCCATGCGGCGCTTGGTGAAGCGCAGCTGTTCGGCCTGGATCGCGATGTCGGCGGCCTGTCCGCGCAGACCCGCCAGCGGCTGGTGCATCATGATGCGCGCGTTCGGCAGGGTGTAGCGCTTGCCGGCGGCACCGGCAGTGAGAAGGAACTGACCCATCGATGCGGCCAGACCCATGCAGACGGTCGCAACGTCGCAGCTGACGAACTGCATGGTGTCGTAGATGGCCATGCCGGCCGTGACCGAGCCACCGGGGCTGTTGATGTAGAGCCAGATGTCGGCGTTCGGGTCTT
>CAYRUT010000080.1:0-4467 GCA_964427545.1 uncultured Bifidobacterium sp.
CCGGCACGCCGGAGTCCTTCAACGTGCTCATCAAGGAAATCCAGTCCCTCGGCCTCGACATCAAGCTGCAGAAGCGCGACGCCCTCAGCTTCGGCGCCTGAGCGCCGGCCCCGGCCACTCAACCAACATCCAGGGAGACACCACAATGATTCAACCCAACGAGACCGCCGCCACCACCCGTGACCAGGCCCGCGAGGCCATCGGCCTGGAGGAGAGCGCGTTCGACTGCGTGTCCATCACCGTCGCCTCCCCCGAGACCATCCGCAAGTGGTCGAAGGGCGAGGTGAAGAACCCGGAGACGATCAACTACCGCACCTTCAAGCCCGAGCCGGGCGGCCTCTTCTGCCAGAAGATCTTCGGCCCGGTCCGCGATTACGAGTGCGCCTGCGGCAAGTACAAGCGGATCAAGTACAAGGACGTTGTGTGCGACCGCTGCGGCGTCGAGGTGACGATCGCCCGCGTCCGCCGTGAGCGGATGGGCCACATTGAGCTGGCCGTCCCGGTGGCCCACATCTGGTTCCTGAAGTCGATGCCCAGCCGCCTGGGCCTGCTGCTCGATATGACGGCGCGCTCCCTGGAGCGGGTCATCTATTACGAGAACTATATGGTGATCGATCCGGGCAAGACCCCGCTCGAGCCCCGCCAGCTGCTCACCGACAACGAATACCGCCAGGCCCTCGACGAGTACGGTGACGATTCGTTCGTTGCCAAGATGGGTGCCGAGGCCGTGCGCGACGCCCTGGTCAAGACCGATATGGAGGCCACCGTCGCCGAGCTGCAGGAGCAGATGCGCGCGACCAAGTCGAAGCAGATCAAGAAGAAGCTCTCGAAGCGCCTGAAGGTCATCCAGGGTTTCATCCAGTCCAAGAGCCGTCCCGAGTGGATGGTGCTCGACGTGGTGCCGGTGATCCCGCCGGACCTGCGTCCGCTGGTGCCCCTCGAGGGCGGGCGTTTCGCGACGTCCGACCTGAACGACCTCTACCGTCGCGTCATCAACCGCAACAACCGTCTGCGTCGTCTGCTCGACCTCGGTGCCCCCGAGATCATCGTCAACAACGAAAAGCGCATGCTGCAGGAGGCCGTCGACGCTCTGTTCGACAACGGCCGCCGTGGCCGCCCCGTCACCGGGCCGGGCAACCGCCCGCTGAAGTCGCTGTCCGACATGTTGAAGGGCAAGCAGGGTCGTTTCCGTCAGAACCTGCTCGGCAAGCGCGTCGACTACTCGGGTCGTTCGGTCATCGTGGCCGGCCCGACGCTCCGCCTGCACCAGTGCGGTCTGCCCAAGCTGATGGCACTCGAGCTGTTCAAGCCGTTCGTGATGAAGCGTCTCGTCGACCTCGAACTCGCACAGAACATCAAGAGCGCAAAGCGCATGGTCGAACGTCGTCGCCCGCAGGTGTGGGACGTCCTCGAGGACGTCATCAAGGAACACCCGGTGATGCTGAACCGCGCACCGACGCTGCACCGTCTCGGCATCCAGGCGTTCGAGCCCGTGTTGGTCGAGGGCAAGGCCCTGCAGATCCATCCGCTCGTGTGCACGGCGTTCAATGCCGACTTCGACGGCGACCAGATGGCGATTCACCTGCCGTTGTCGACCGAGGCGCAGGCCGAGGCCCGCGTTCTCATGCTGTCGGCCAACAACATCCTGTCGCCGGCATCGGGCCGGCCCATCGTGACCCCGTCGCAGGACCTCATCATCGGTGCGTTCTGGCTGACCGAGTCGGTGGAAGGCGCCCCCGGCCACGGCCGTGCGTTCTCCCAGCGCTGGGAGGTGTTCCGCGCGCTCGATGAGGGTGCGATCACTCTCCACACGATGATCCGCATGTTCGACCGCGACGCGAGCGGACAGCGCGTGTCGTTCGAGACGACCCCGGGTCGTCTGTTGTTCGAGGAGACGCTCCCGGCCGACTACGCCGACAAGTTCGGCCACATCACCGAGCCGGTGAAGAAGTCGGAGATGGGTGTCATCGTCGAGCGACTGTCGGACCACTACGACAAGAGCACCATCGCGAGCACCCTCGACGGTCTGAAGGCCGTGTGCTACCGCTACGCCTCCCAGTCGGGACTCACCGTGTCGATCGAAGACGTGAAGACGCCGAAGAAGAAGCGGCAGATTCTCGACGAATACGAGAAGCAGGCCGACAAGGTCGAGACCCAGTTCCGTCGCGGCATCATCACCGACGGTGAGCGCCGCCAGCAGGAAGTCACCATCTGGACCGACGCCACGAGAGACGTCCAGGACGCGATGGTCGAGGAGTTCAAGGCTGACCGCTTCAACCCCATCGACATGATGGTCGGCTCGGGTGCACGCGGAAACATGACCCAGATGCGCCAGATTGCGGGCATGCGCGGTCTCGTGTCGAACCCCCGCGGTGACATGATTCCCCGTCCGATCAAGAGCAACTTCCGTGAGGGGCTCGAGACACTCGAGTACTTCATTGCCACCCCTGGTGCCCGAAAGGGTCTCGTCGACACCGCTCTGCGTACCGCCGACTCCGGTTACCTCACGCGTCGTCTCGTCGACGTGGCGCAGGAACTCATCGTGCGGGAGGAAGACTGCGGCACCCGTCTCGGTCTCTGGATCGAGAACGTGAAGGCCGACACCGGCAGCACGCGCGCGAACCTCGAGACCAAGTTGTTCGGCCGTGCGTTGCTGAACGACGTCGAACTGTCCGACGGCAAGGTTCTCGAGAAGAACACCCTCATCGGCGATGCCGAGATGGTCGCCCTGCGCAACGACCCGAAGATCGAGCGTGTCCAGGTGCGTTCGGTCGTGTCGTGCGACGCGGTACTCGGTGTGTGCGCGATGTGCTACGGCCGTTCGCTCGCGACGGGCAAGGCCATCGAACTCGGCGAGGCCGTCGGTGTCATCGCCGCACAGTCGATCGGTGAACCCGGAACCCAGCTCACCATGCGTACGTTCCACACAGGCGGTGTTGCCGGCAAGGACATCGCGGGCGGTCTGCCGCGCGTCGTCGAACTGTTCGAGGCGCGCACGCCCAAGGGCTCGGCACGCCTCGCGAAGGCGACCGGCAAGGTGAAGATCGGCGAAGACGAAGGCAAGGGAGTCCCCGTCACCGTCGTCGACGACAAGGGAGAAGAGCACCTCATTCTTCTTCCGTCGGGCAGCCGTCCGACCGTCAAGGACGGCGACGACATCAATGCAGGCGATCCGGTCACCTCCGGTCCGTGGGACCCGAAGGAGATCATGGAGATCCTCGGCATCCGCCAGACACAGCAGTACCTCATCGAGGAAGTGCAGAAGGTGTACCGCGACCAGGGTGTGTCGATCCACGACAAGCACATCGAGTTGATCGTCCGTCAGATGACACGACGTGTCGGCGTACAGGAGACCGGTGACACCGGGTTCCTGCCCGGCGAGCGTGTCGATGCGAAGATCTTCCGCGACACCAACCGCTCGATGGTCGAGAACGGCAAGCGCCCGGCCGAGGGACGCCCTGAGATCATGGGAATCACCAAGGCCTCGCTCGCGACCGATTCGTGGTTGTCGGCGGCATCGTTCCAGGAGACGACACGTGTCCTCACCGAGGCGGCAATCGACGGCCGCGCCGACAGCCTCATCGGCCTGAAGGAGAACATCATCATCGGCAAGCTGATTCCTGCCGGAACCGGCATGGAGAAGTACCGCTACTTCGATGTTGATGCACCCGACTACGTGCCCATGGAGTACTTCTCGAGCGACGAGGCCGACCCGGCCGCGTACCTTGCGGGCCTCCAGGGCACTTTCAAGGCCAACGACGAGGAGATCTTCGATGACCTCGCCAGCGAGGACGCCATTCTCGAGTCGATGACCACGACCGCTGACGCCGTCGAGGTCATGGAAGCCACTGACGACGCGGCCGATGCCGCCGAGGCCGTGGCAGAACTGGCCGAGGAACCGGCCGGCGACGTGCCTGCCGACCAGGTCGTGACCGAGGAAGAACCCCCCGAATCATCGGCAGGCTGAACCGGTGGCGGGTTGCCACCGGGGAAGACTCGCCCCTAGCCTTACATGGTCTTGATGGCCCGTCGCCGGAGCGGGTTTCCCGTTCCGGGGCCGTCAGTCAGATTTTCTAGCAAGAGGTAATTGCGTGCCCACAATTCAGCAGTTGATCCGCCAGGGTCGAAGCACCAAGACAACGAAGACCAAGACGCCGGCGCTCAAGGGATCGCCGCAGCGTCGTGGCGTGTGCACGCGCGTGTTCACCACCACCCCGAAGAAGCCGAACTCGGCACTTCGCAAGGTCGCACGAGTGCGTCTCACCTCCGGCGTCGAAGTCACTGCGTACATCCCCGGCGAGGGACACAACCTGCAGGAGCACAGCATCGTGCTCGTGCGCGGCGGCCGTGTCCGCGACCTGCCGGGCGTGCGCTACAAGATCATCCGCGGCGCACTCGACGCCGCCGGAGTCAAGAACCGCAAGCAGGCGCGCAGCCGTTACGGCGCAAAGCGCGAGAAGTAAGAAG
>CAYRUT010000081.1:0-4305 GCA_964427545.1 uncultured Bifidobacterium sp.
CCGTGCTGGGGGCGTGGAGTGCGACCGGTGCGGTTCACCTGCACGGCGAGATGGAGTTGGTCGACGGTGGGCTCTCGGTCAATGCCGACGGCGTCATCATCGTTCCCGGTTCCGGGGATGCATCGCTGACGGACGCCACCACGACCACGGCAGGCGGAACCACCACGACGGTCGCCGCGCAGGCGGGCACCCGGTCGAAGACGAAGACATCGACGACATCGACATCGACCACGACCACCACTGTGCACGGGCACGTGCAGACATCCGACCAGGCGAAAGCGGCGGCATCGGGGTGGCCGCGTCCGTTCGACCCGAATGTTCCGGTCAACCTGAACGGCATCCAGGGTTTCACCGCAGAGCAGGCGCAACGTGCGCTCGCGCTGATCGAGAACTCGAAGCGCGACCTGCCCGCGTACGCGAACTACCAGACGGCGCTCGCCGCCGGGTACCTCTCCATCGGTGACGAGAGCTCGGGGTACGAACATCTCATCAAGTACTCCTTGCTGAACGACGGCCGTTTTCTCGACACCACTGCGCCGGAGTCGCTCGTGTACAAGGTGGTGGGCGGCACGAAGACCCTCGTGTCGGCGATGTTCATCGCACCGTCGGGCACCCAGATCAACGACACGACTCTCGTCAACTATGCGGGCGGTCTCATCCAGTGGCACGTGCACGACAACCTGTGCTGGCGACAGGTGAACGGGGTGCCGAAGGTGATCGGTGCACTCGACGCGAACGGCAACTGCCCGCCGAACTCGACCCTGCAGCGCGGGGGCGCCCCGATGGTGCACGTGTGGATCGCGCCGCACCCGTGCGGGCCGTTTGCCGCGCTCGAGGGAATCGCGGCCGGCGTCGCGAACGAGCCCGACAACGTGCGGGTCGACCTGTGCAACGCGGCGCACTAGCCGCCGGTTGCCGACGCCCTCAGACGCGCTCGAGGAACACGACCGGGATCTCCCGGTCGGTGCGCTGCTGGTACTGCGCGTAGCCCTTGTACTTCGCGGTGATCTGGGGCCACAGTGCCGAGCGTTCGTCGGGTGAGGCGACGCGCGCCCGTCGTTCGTGGCGCGGTTGACCCTTCGTCTCGACCCACACCGTGGGATTGTCGCGCAGGTTCAGGTACCACGCAGGGTGAATGTCGTCGCCGCCGCGTGACGCGACGATCACGTAGGTGTCACCCTGCACCACGGGGCAGGTCAGCATGCACTCGCGCACCTGGCCGCTCTTGCGGCCCGTGGTGAACAACTTGATGGCGGTCATGCCTGCCGGTTCCCATCCCCAGCGCCCGCCGCTGAGGGCGATCCCGAACTTGTGGACTGCGTTCATCGATTTCAACATGAGATTGCTGGGCATGTGTCGATGGTACCCACACAGTGTGTGGCACGGCGCGTTATCTCGGTTCGCTGACCCTCTCGAGCACCACCCTGATACCACCCATGTCGGGCCGAGTCCAGATCATGTGGCCGTCGTCGTCGAGCCAGCGACGCACCTCGATGCCGGGCAGCCCCACGGGCCGCAGCACGAATGCCCCGTCTTCGTACGACGCCACCACGTGGATCGGTGTGGTGTAGTCGAACACCGACACATCGTGCACCCCGTTCTGTTCGGTGCCGTCGGCGCGCGCATCGGCGACGGTTCCGCCGCCGCAGTCGACGATGCGGTCGCCGCACTGTTCGATGCGCTCGGTGTATGCCAGCAGACGGTCGTCTGCCGGTACCGGCTCTCCGCCACGCGTCGCACTGATCGCACGCCAGATGCCACGCAGGTCGGGCGCACCGTCGACGAGCGGTTCGGTGCACCCGCCGAGAATCAACGGCGGGAAAGTGTCGCCGTACCCGCCCGGTGGCGTGTGTGCGACGGGAATCTCGTCTGCCTTCATCGCGACGGAAGTGCCGGTGTCAGGTGGAAAGACGCATCGGCCTTCTGCTTCTTCAGTGCGGGGAGAATGTCGCGGTAGGCCGAGCGCATGTTGGGGTACGGAGTGGGCAGGTCGTCCTTCAGCAGGTCGTGAAGCTTGGGCAGCGAGTGGTACGGCACCGCCGGGTACATGTGGTGCTCGAGGTGGTAGTTCATGTTCAGGTACAGAAACCGCAGCACGGGCCCCATCATCACCGTGCGTGTGTTCAACCGGTGATCGAGAACGTCTTCTGCCATGCCCGCATGTTGTGTGGTTCCGAACACAACGAGCAGCCACCGCCCGTAGAGAGAGGGAAGGCCCACCAGCATGAGTGGCAGCAACGACGCGGTCGCGACCGACACGGCCACGACCAGCGCCCATACGGCAACATGAATGCGGCCCCACAGAACCGCGGCCTTTGCCTCGCGCGGTGGAACATAAGTTGCTTCTTCGGGTGTCAACCGGCCGACGACGTTGTGTGCGTACTTGCGGAATTCTGCGATCGTGCTGAAGACGCCGAACATGTCTGCAACGATGCGCCAGTACGACGTCGGCCGCGGGTATGCGATCTCGGGGTCGCGCCCCACGATGATGGTGTCGGCGTGGTGGCGGTTGTGGCTCCAGCGCCACGACACCGGTTCGCGGATGTCCATGAACGACGCGAGGTGATAGATCACGTCGTTTGCCCGCTTCGAGGCGAACGCGGTGCGGTGGCCACACTCGTGCCAACGGGCATCAGACGCCGACCCGTACAGGGTGCCGTAGACGAAGGCTGCGGGAAGTGTCCACCACGAGAGCCAAGACATCGCCAGCCAGACGCCCGACGCCACGAGCAGCGCCAGCCACAGCACGGTGTGGAACGCCGCAGGGTTGTTGCGCCGCTTCATGAGGGCGAGCAGTTGTTCGCGCTGCACCGGGCTGAGCCGCCATGTGGCACCTGCGAGCCCCTTCGTGACGGCAGCATCGGACTCGGTGCCGACGAGGCTGTAGTCGCGGTGGTGTCGCTGGCGTTTCACGATGGGCGAAGACTAGTCGCCCTTCGATGAACGCTTTCTGACCCGACGGGCCCTCTCCAGTTGCGACGCCCAGGGGATCACCTCGCCCAACTGTTCGGCAGCAGCGACAGCAAAGTACGGATTTCGCATCGCGGCCCGCGCCACCAGCACGACATCTGCCTTGCCGTCCTGCAGTATCGACTCGGCGTGCTCGGCGTCGGTGATGAGACCGACCGCCCCGCTCGCGATTGCTGCTCCCTTCCGCACGGCATCGGCAAACTGCACCTGATAACCGGGTCCGATGTCCATCTCGGTGAACTTGACCGGGGCAACGCCGCCGGACGAACAGTCGATGAGGTCGCATCCCGCGTCTTTGAGGAGTGCTGACAGTCTCACTGTGTCGTCGATGGTCCAGCCGCCGTCGATGTAGTCGGTGCACGACAGTCGCACGAACACCGGAACGTCGGCACCCACCTCTTGGCGGACGGCCCGCATCACCTCGAGAGTGAGACGGGTGCGGTTCTCGAACGTCCCTCCGTACTCGTCGTCGCGTTCGTTGGACAACGGCGAGAGAAACTCGTGCAAGAGATACCCGTGGGCAGAGTGAATCTCGATCACGTCGAATCCGGCGTTCATCGCCCGTCGTGCGGCCATCACGAAATCTTCGATGACCTCACTGATCTCGCTTTTCGTCAGAGGGCGTGGATTCGAGTGATGCTCGGCGGGCAGAGTGCTCGGCCCCACCGATTCCCAGCCACCTTCCTCGGCGGTGAGTTCGGTGCGACCCAGCCACGGCGGGCGGGTGCCGGCCTTGCGGCCGGCGTGTGCGAGTTGCACCGCCATGGTCGCCCCGTACGAATGACAGAAGTCGACGATCGGCCGCCATGCGTCGACGTGATCGTCACGCCAGAGGCCCGCATCGTGGAGAGAGTGGCGACCAACCTCGTTCACCGCGGTGGCCTCGGTCATCACGAGGCCGTGCCCGCCGACCGCCAACGAACCGAGCCACTGCATGTGCCAGGCATTCACCACGCCGTCATCGGCTGAGTACTGGCACATGGGGGAGATCCACAGACGGTTCTTGATCTCGACGTTGCGGAAGGTGATGGGGCTGAAGAGAAGCGACATATCCGGATTCAGAGAGTAGTTGCCGCGCCAACCCTGGGCCCATGACACCTGGTCTTGTCGAAGTCCCAGGGGAGAGTGGAGCGGGTGACGGGAATCGAACCCGCATTCTCAGCTTGGGAAGCTGATGTTCTGCCATTGAACTACACCCGCAGACAGTCGAGAACGCTAGCGGGGTTCACGAGGATGGCTACAACGAGCCATCGCACTTCATGTGCGATCAGCAGCCGGACAAATGGAGCGGGTGACGGGAATCGAACCCGCATAGCCAGCTTGGAAGGCTGGAAC
>CAYRUT010000082.1:0-4190 GCA_964427545.1 uncultured Bifidobacterium sp.
TCTTCACACGAGACGAGGGCGACGTTCTTCGGCACGTTGACCGAGGCTATCGGCGTGTTCAGACGGCCTTTCGACGAACTACTTGACGGTCTTCGACGCCTTCTTCTGGGCCACGATCACCTTCGCTGCGTTCCGGGCATTCACCGTGATCGAGTTGCGACCCTTCTTAAGGGTCGTCTTGCACGTCACCTTGGTTCCCGCAGCCGTGCACTTCACCGTCTTCTTGGTTGCACCTGTCATGGTCATGCTGTAGGTGCGCGCTCCGGTGACCTTCCTGAACGTTCCCGTCAGGATCTTTCTCGACGAGTTGTAGCTCCATTTCACGGAGATCGACTTGTAGGTCGGTGCGGGAACCGGGGTTGCCGACCCGCCACTTCCCGATCCGCTCGGTTCGAGAGTTGTCGTGGTGGCGGCCGGATCGATAACCGTGATCTCGGGAGTCGACACAGAAGTCAGCCCCGCCACGTTGCTTCCCGCACCGACACACTTGATGCGTCCGGGTTCTGTCGGCGTGTAGCTGTCGCTGGTGGCCCCGGGAATTGCCGAGCCGTTCAGATACCACTGATTCTCCTGTGCGGAGTATTCACGTCCGAGATGAAGCCCCGGTCGGCTGTCGTTCCAGAAGTGGCTGCAGTAATGCTCGGTGTTGATGAGGCCGTCGCCTTCGATCACGGAGTCGATTGCAGTTGTGGGCGGCTCGACGATCCACATCGATGTGATTGCGAGGGCCGGGTCGGCGGTGATCTCCTGCGTGACAGAAGAATCGACCGGGCTCACCCAGGTGATCGTCGACGGAGTCAACGGGTCACCTCTCGACGGACGCACACCGTCGGCCCAGAAGAGCGAACCGTCTGATTTCATGGCCATCGCCACGATGCGCTTCGATGCGGTGGCTTTCAGCACCGGTTCGTCGGTCGTGAAATGTATGTCGCTGTACACCTGATTCGAACCGGAGACAAAGTCGGTGGCATAGAAGGACACGGTGGCATCCTGATCCAAAAGCGTGGGCCAGCCCAGGGTCGTTCCGGGATTTGCGACGACTCGCGTCGAGGGCCGCGATCCCCAGATGTACCGCATGACGAGCGAGCCTTCGATGCCGTACGCCGTCCCCGATGCACCAGATGCCACCACCACCGACCCGACGGCCGCCGAACGGATCGAAGTCACCGCCGATGTGCTCTTGGAGCCGACCCAGACCTGCGGTGAGGTTGTTTGACCGCTGAAAACAACGGAGTCAGCGCCGTTGGTGGCAAGTGAATACGGGTAGGCACCGGGCACTGTGAACAGTGTTGTCGGAGAGTCACCTGCACCCAGGACGACCGACTTGATCTTGAGGTCGCTCCCCTCCTGCATCGCCCAGTACAGGGTGTTCGAAGCCGTTTCGTACGAGATGCCCGTGACTCCCACGTTTCCGCCGACGGGTGCAGAGTAGATCTCCGTCACGGCGGGAACACCCGCGGTGTTGAACGTGTACTGGTAGATCTTCGTCTCTCCACCCGTGGTTTCGCCGGAGACGAACATGACCATGTTCGCAAACGGCGAACCGGTGGCCGTGTTGCGGGTTCTCTCCGTGGTGTCGGACGACCCCGAACCTCCCCCGCACGATGCAGCGACGAATGTGGCCGCGACCACAACCGCGAGAAACCGTGTTGATCTCATTGTTCCTACCTCGTGATTCTTGTCTTCGAACTGACTGCCAGAGTGATGCCCGAAGTGCTCAGCGCCTTCGCACTGAACGAGTTGATTCCCTTCCTCAGGGTCGTCGTGCACGTCACCGTCGTCTTTGCGGTCTTGCACACAACCGTCTTGCGGGTGGCTCCGCGCACGTAGAGGCGGTACTTCCTCGCTCCGGTCCACTTTCTGAACGTCACCTTCACCGTGCGACCCCTGAAGCTCCACTTCGCCGATCGCAACGACGGTGTCACAACAGCGACCGGTGCCCCGGGTGTCACCGCGGGAACTGTGACCACAGGAGACTCGGCCGGTGCAGAATCGGAACCGCCGGAACCCTCGACGGTGGTTGTGGTTGCCCCGCCCGACGCGGGAACCGTTGTCGTGTCGTCGACCGGTGCCGGCGGCGTGGTGGGCACGGGCGGCACGTATGCAACCGGGGCCGACTGAGCCGAATAACCCACGCCTGCGCCGTTTGACGCAATCACTGCACACGAGAAGTTCCCCGAGTCTTCGGTGACCAGCGTCTCGGACATCTCGCCGGTTATTTCTTTCCCCTCGAGGAACCACCCGTACGTGCGGGCGGACTCCACCGGTGCTCGCGACAACCGGCTGAGCGGCAGGTCACCGCGCCATGTTGCATCAGAACACACGAGGTTTCCCGAGGCATCCACACTCACACTCGGGGGTGCGGTGGCGATCGGTGACTCGACCGCCCAGACAGACTGCACGCCAGAAGTGGACGCACCCGAGCCGATGCCCGAGATGTCGATGTTGGCCGCCTTCCCGGTGGGGTCGACAACCGTGAGGGCCCCCTCGAAAGGTCCCGTTGCGTTGAGAGCGGCGCCGGTACCCACGATGAGCGTGCCGTCAGAGAATGCAGCAAGTGACGCCGGGTTGACGGCTCTTCCCACTTCGAGGAACGTGCCGGTGGATCCGTCGAGATTTCCCTTGAGAATCTCGCCCGAGTTCTGGCGGGCCCCGTAGACAGCGTCAGACAGCGGGTCCTTCACGAAGCCCCACAGGTCGAACGGTGTCGTGGTGATGTCGGGAGTCGAAAGGATGGTGGTTGCCGGGTCGGTGACGGCAATCTCGCGAATGTTCGTACCCGACGTCATGAGAGCCCGTGACCCGTCGTAATTCGCGATCGCATAGAAGGGCAACTTCGACTCGAGCACCGGCGAGCCCGGCTCGTCGACAGAGTTGATGACGTAGGTCAAGGAACCGAGGTCGCTGTATGTGAAGACCGCAACGCGGCTCGACGGGTCGTACCCGCCGCCGTACATGAAGCCGCTTGCCGCCGAGTAGACCTCTGTCGGTGCGGCGTCGCCGAAATTCTTCCGCGAGACGAACACCCCGGACGTGGGGGTGTTGCCCCCGAAAACAAGCTCGGACCGTACCGAGTCGAACGCGACCATGCTGATGGTGTTCCCCAGCGCACTCGTCGGGGCCGTGTACATGTTGTACGACATGACCTTGGCCGACGTGGCCGGCACGTCGACCCACTCGATGAGGCCGTCCTGGGTGCCGAACACCACTCCCCGGGTGGGTTCGGTTGTCGCGGTCCAGCCGCTTGCCGAGTTGCGGGTTCTCTCGGTGCTGCCTCGTGATTCTGTTCCGGCCCCGCACGATGCCGTCAATGCGGCAACCAACAGACCTGCGCATGCACGCGTCGACAACTTCGCTGAATTCTTCATCGTTCCCCCAGAGGCTTCCTAGAGCGTAATCATGGGGCGCCCGCACGGACAGTCACCGACCTCACGGGTCGCCGGAAAACGAAAACCGCCGTGGCAACCTTGCGGTCGCCACGGCGGGAATTCGTTGTGTTCGACGAACGACGTGCTTAAAAATCGCCCATGCCGTGGTCGTGGCCGGCGTGTGATGCCTCTTCGGGCTTGTCGGCGATGACGGCCTCGGTGGTGAGGAACAACGCTGCGATCGATGCCGCGTTCTGCAGGGCCGAACGGGTCACCTTGGCTGCGTCGATGACGCCGAGCTTCACCAGGTCTTCGTACTCGCCGGTTGCGGCGTTGAGTCCCTCGTTGCCCTTCAGGCTCTTCACCTTCTCGACGACAACGCCACCCTCGAGACCGGCGTTCTCGGCGATCTGCTTCAGCGGACCCTCGAGCGAACGCGCCACCATGCGTGCGCCGGTGGCCTCGTCGCCGGTCAACTTCTCGGCAGCTGCGAGAACCGCGGCCTGGGCACGCAGCAACGCAACGCCACCGCCGGGCACCACGCCCTCTTCGATGGCGGCCTTGGTTGTGCTCACTGCGTCCTCGATGCGGTGCTTCTTTTCCTTCAGCTCGACCTCGGTTGCCGCGCCGACCTTCAGAACTGCGACACCGCCCGACAGCTTGGCAAGACGCTCCTGCAGCTTCTCGCGGTCGTAGTCGGAATCGGTGTTGTCGATCTCGGTCTTGATCTGGTTGATGCGACCCTTGATGTCGTCTTCCGAACCGGCACCCTCGATGATGGTGGTCTCGTCCTTGGTGATGACGACCTTCTTCGCACGACCG
>CAYRUT010000083.1:0-4116 GCA_964427545.1 uncultured Bifidobacterium sp.
TGATTCGGCCGACTGGTAGCCGGGAACCACGGCGGCAGGGCAGGTCGGGCAGGGGTGAAACACCCCGCCACTAAGGTGCCACTTCGTGGCAACCTCGTATTTCCTCCATGCGGCCGACCTTCATCTCGGCGCGCAGCTCAAGAGCCTCGGCGACAAGATCGACCCCGACAAAGCCGAATTCGTCCGTCGCGAGGTTGCACAGGTCTTCGACGACATGGTTTCGCTCGCCATCGAACGCGGTGTCGAGTTCGTTGTCCTGGCTGGCGACGTCTACGACCACGCAGAGAACGATCCCGGTGCGAAGCAGCGTGTGTACCGCGGCTTCCGTCGTCTTGACGAAGCGGGCATCCGGGTGTTCGTCGTGCACGGCAACCACGATCCCGTGGGCCGGAAGATGGCAACTGTCAGCGACCGGCCTTCGAATGTCCATGTGTTCACGCACGGTGTCGTGGGCGAAGAGAAACTCACCCTGCGCAACGGCGTCGAGGCAACCGTGGCAGGAATCAGTTTCGAGACCGAGAAAGAAGAGGAGAACCTCGCGACGAAGTTCTCCTCGGTGTCCGGGTCGACAGTCATCGGGGTGCTGCACACGAATGTGGGCGGCATCGGCACCGCGGGCGGCCACGGCAACTACGCGCCGTGTTCGCAAGACGACCTCAAGAACGCCCCCGTGCACTACTGGGCGCTCGGTCACATCCACGACCGGCGTGTCGAGAAAACCCCGCGTGGCTACTGGGCGTACCCGGGCAACCTGCAGGGCCGCAGCACCAAGGCAACTGAATGCGGACCCAAGGGTGTACTCATCGTAGGTATCGACGACGACGGCCAGGTTGAAAAGCCTGAGTTCGTGGCTGTCGACCGCGTGCGGTTCGAACGGGTGAGCGTGCCCTGCGACGAGTGCGATTCCGACATCCAGGTTCTCGATGCTGCTCTCAAGTGCGTCGAGCAAGCAGTGAGCCGGAACACCGGGCTCCCCACCTTGATTCGGCTCGAGCTGGTCGGCGGCACATCTGCATTCGACGAGGTTCGTCGTCAAGAAGCCACGCTTCTTGACAATGTGCGGAGCCACGTTGCACTCGCGATCGGAGACGGCGAGGTCATCAAGGTTGTCAACTCGACGACGCGCAAGGTCGATCCGGTGGAACTGAGGGCACGCACGACTGTGCTGGCGGCGGCCCTGAAGTCACTCGATGCATCAGAACATTCTCAAGAGGTGAGAGACCAGGTCGAACGGATCCTTGTCGAGAAGCTGGTGGTCGAGTCATGAGCAGTTTCCGCCTGAAGGCTGTCAGGGCACTGTCGTTCGGTCGGTTCGGCAACGAGTCCATCGACGGACTCGATCACCCGTTCGTCGTGGTGCATGGTGCCAATGAATCCGGAAAGTCGACCCTGACGGAGTTCCTCACCTGGATCACTGGTGGCCCGGTCGGAAGCACCGCAGATTCACACCGCTTCGGGGAGCCGAAGCAGACCATCAGGGGCCGGTTGCTTGCGGAACTGAACGGATCAACCGTTGACATCGAGGGCGTGTTCAAGGTGAAGGACAACGGGAAACCGAACGACGACCGAAGCGGATCCATCGGTTCGTCGACCGTGACCGCCCGCGAGATTGCGGCGCAGCTCGGCCACCTGCAGGCAGCCGACTATGCCTTCATCTACAGGTTCATCGGTCCGGTGCTTCACGACACCGAATCTGCCGAGAACTTTGCCGGCATTCTGTCGCAGTTCGCCATCGGCAGTGCGGTCTCCGACGTCAATCCGACGACTGTCGCAAGTGATCTCTTCAAGAAGGTCGCCGGTTACGACTCGGACATCAAGAAGGTCGCCAAGAGCATCAAGGAGATCGAAGCAGCGATTCGGGACGGGCAGAAGTCGCCCGCTCGGTTGGCAGATGTCGAGAAGGAACTCCTCGACATCGAAAGACTCCTCGCGGGCATTGATGACGCCGGTCTCGTGCGCGCACGTGAGATCGAGACGTACAAGTTCGCGATCGCGGCGTTCGAGGCAAATGCGAAGTTGCGTTCTCTCCGGGGCGAATTCGACTCTCTCGATGCGCCGGAAGAGTCGTGGGCCGAGGCGGTGAAGAACGCCGCAGACATCCGAAGAGAGGTTCAGGCGGCAAAAGACCTCATCTCGTCGATGCGCGACCTCAGCCAAGACGCGGGCTCTCTCGTTGCGCAGGTCGGTCTCACGGTTGACGAGGCCGCCGAGAGAAGTTTTTCTCTGGGTGACAAGAGCCGTATCCAGATCGCAGGAGACTCGTTGAAGGACACGATCAACAGGCTCTCTTCTGCACAGGCTGATTTTGACCGGGGCGCACAGAGTTGCCGCGAGGCGATGGACAAGGTCAGTCAGGCCGCGAAGAATCTGGGGGTCTCGTCGCACGAGGTGCTCGGTCTGTCGGCAGTCATCGGCACATGGAACGATCTCAACAATGCCGCGGTCTCATGGCGAGATGCACACGCCCGTGCACGACAGGCAGAAGAAGTCGCCGACAAAGCTGACGAAGCCGCTGCTGCGGCCCGTGCACATCTCGCCAACGAGGAGAAAAACTCGACCTCTGCCGCAACACCCGCTTCGCTGTCGGGCAACATCCCGGCTGTGATTGCAGCCGTTGCCATCGTCAGCATGATTGCGGGCGCGTTCTGGAGGCCCGCAATCCTCGTCGGTGCAGTCCTCGTGGCCGGCGTGTTCGGTCGCTGGTGGATGCGTTCCCGAAAGACCGGGGGTGTGGGTTCGCCGGCCGAGACGGGTTCCGAGGCGGGCATTCGTGTGCGTGACCTCAATGCGCAGGCAATCGAGGCCCGCAGGAAAGCGGCCGAGGCTCGAATCGATGCAGACTCGGCACGACAGGTGTTCGAGGGGCGGCTCGCACCGTTCGGCATCGCGGTGCCCGCCGTGGAACTTGCCCAAGATGTCTGCACACGCATCAAAGACGCATCAGATGCAGCCGTGTCTCTTGCCGACGAGGAATCCCGCCAGCGCGGCAGACAGTCGGTCGTCGACGACGAACTTGCCGCCGAATCCGGTGCGCGCGCGAGCTTCGAGGATGTCGCCACACAATACGGAATCACCTACACCGGGGAACTCACCGGTTTGAGTGCGTGGCTCGACACCTATGCGTTGGCCGTCTCGAAGAGCAAGGAACTCGCGGAATTCATGGGGCGGTTGCAGGCGACAGAATCGACGCTCCGGGCACTTTTCGGTGCGGCGATATCTCCCGACACAGATCTCCACTCTGACCGCCTGATGCAGGATCTCAACGAACATGCCCGGTACGCGGCCGATCACGACGACCTGAAGTCCCGTATCGGAATGGCCGAGCGTGAAGCGCGTGCCGCTGCCGGGAACAACGAAGACGTCGAGACCCTCCTGCGATCAACTGCAACGCTGGCGGAACTGCAGGAAAGAGTCGAGGTCCTGTCGGGCGAACACAAGAGTGACCGCGCAGAACGTGACCGACTCATCGAGACGAGAAACTCCCTCGAGACCGAGAAGAGCCAGATTGAGAACACCGAGTTCATCAACGAACTGAATCTCAAGAAGAGCGCACTCGAGGAACAACTTGATGAACTGAATGCCGAGAAAGAGGTCGTCGCGATTGCGGCGAGGACTCTTGCCGATGTCATCAACGATTTCCAGACCAAGAACCAGGGTCCGTTGGTCACCCGTGCCAACCAGATCCTCGATGCGGTGGTGCCCGGGTACGGAGACCTCGTGTACACCACCGACGAGTCAGGAAAGCCGGTGATCGAGCGGGTGAGTGACTCTGCCCGTCTTCGCACCTCGAAACTGTCGACCGGTTCGCGCGCACTCGCGTACCTCGCGCTGCGCCTGGCATTCGTCGAGGCTGACCGTGCCAAGCGGGGAGTCGCCCTGCCGATCCTGTGCGACGATCCTCTTGTGCATGTCGACGACCGTCGGGCACCCGAAGTCGTCAAGATTCTTGCCCAGGCCTCTGAATCGAATCAGGTCGTCTTGTTCACATGCCACGACGACACCCGCGATCTTGCCGTAGAGGCCGGTGCCCGGCTGGTGTCTCTCTAGGGAGTCGACGGAGAAAACCCTTTCTTTATCCACAGGGGCGCCCGTAGGCTGGAATACCTATGGCACCTG
>CAYRUT010000084.1:0-3944 GCA_964427545.1 uncultured Bifidobacterium sp.
GGAGGATGATGAGCCACTTGTTGAGGCCGTCTTCCTTCTCGTACGCACCGATGCGAAGACCCACACCGATGATCGACTCGGACCCGCCTTTCTCGACTCCGGAGAGAACCACCCTGTGGTCACCAGTCTCCACGGCAGGCGGGACGACGAAACTGCCGCTGACTTCGCCCCCAGCCGACGCGCGCACCGGGCCGAGGAGCGTCGGGTCCGAGAACAACCAGATCTCCACCTCGGAACCGGGTTCGTACCCCGACCCGTCGATGACGATCCTCGCACCGGGCATCACCACGAGGTTCCCCTCGCCGTCAAGGTCGATCTTCTTCCCGTCAGTGCCGATGCCGTAGACAGAGGCCGACACCCCGGCTGCCGACACGACGAGGTTGTTGTCGCGCCGCTCGATACGGGTCTCCACCGGCAGCCCGTCAAGAGTCGCCACAGCAGAACCAGGTGCTGCGTCCGCAACCTCGGGAGGGGGAACTGTCGTGGTCGTCGTGGTTGACGTCGCGACGATGGTCGTCGTCAGCGGGACAGAGCTCGCACCAGTGGACACGCCAGCCGCAACTCGATTCAGTGAGGACATGGCAGGGACAGATGAGGCAACTGCGCCCGCAGGGGTGACAACCGGGTCGACCGTCGATGCAGGAGGGGCGCCCGCGACCACAGTGGTCGTCGTCTGCGGGGTGTTCGGCAAGGTGGTTGTGCTGGTGCTGGTGGTGGTGCTGGTGGTGGTGGGCGGAGGTGCCGTGACCGTAAGCGTGAACGTTGCAGTGGAGGTGCCCCCGAGATTCGTGGCAGTGATGGTGTGAGTCGTGGCTGCCTGCACCGCAGTCGGTGTTCCCGAGATTGTCCCCGCCGACTGGCTGAAGACCAGACCGGCCGGCAGCGCAGGGGTGACCGAGTAGGAGCTCACGTCACCGCCCGAGTTGGTGATCGAGTACAGAGAACCCACCGGGCTGCCGGTGACCGCGGAGCCTGACACCGCACTCAGGACGATCGACGGCGCCTCAGTGGGACGGGCCCAGACAATCGTGCGCGGCGTGTCGTTGTTGGGGGTCTGCGTGGGGAGGGTGATGGTTCCGGTGCTGCCCGAGGACAGGTCGACCCACTTCTGGGTCTGCCCGTACGCGACGTACACATAACGGTCATCGGGACTGATCGAGGCGTGCGAACCCGCCCCAAGACCGGTGATCGTCCGGGTGACCGTGCCATTGGAGGTGTCGAACTCGAGAAGATCGCCTGCCGAGAGGTAGAGGCGCGTGCCGGTCGAGTTGAACGACGGCAGCGAGGTCGTGCCGTGCGCAAACGTGTACGTGCGGCTCACCGTGTCAGTTGCCGGGTCCACGACAATGAACGAGTTGCCTGCCCCTATCCACACCTCGGTACCCTGCGGGTTCGGCAGCGCCCAGGCGGGTGCCACAATGAGCGGATTCGTGATCGTGGCCAGCAGTGCAAGCGAGGAACTGAACACTTGCACTTGGTTCTTCCCGCCCTGGATTGCCGGCGAGTACAGCTTCGAACCGTCAGGCAGGATGCCAAGATTGATCCCGGCGTTGTTGTCATTGCGCGAGCCGCCGTGCGCCCTCTGCGGGGGCGACACGGAGAGATCCCACTTGTTGATGTAATAGGCCTCTGCCGTGTAGAGGTAGCGGCCGTCCGGGCTCACCGCCATGGCATTGCTCCGCGCGTTGATCGCCAGCGTGCGGTATGTGTCAGTCGCGACATCAATCTCCGTCACGACATTGTCGCATGACCTGCCCTGGTAGATCTTCGTCCCGGCCCTGTTCACCATGTTCGTGTTCCAGCTGCACCGCCAGTTGGTGTTCGTGCTGAAGTCACCGAATGACGCCGCAATCGAGTGAGAAGCCGTCGGGCTGATCTTGTAGGACCAGTGGCCACTGTGCGCGGAGGTGTACGCGTACATCGGCTGCGGCGCCGCGGATGCCACGTTCGCTGGGCCGGAGTGACCGGGAACGGCAGCAACCGCGGCGCCCGCGACGAACAGCCACACCGCAGCGAGCACCTTGCGCGTTCTCGATGTGTCACGCATGCGCGCGCCTCCTGCGGCGCAGAGTGGTGGGGAGAACCAGGGCGGCGAGGACCGCGAGGAGCACCGGGATGACAATCAGCCAGGTGCTGAGTCCCGACTCCTTCTCGTACGCACCGATGCGCAGGCCCACACCGATGATCGACTTGCCGCCGGCAGCGGTCAGACCCGACAGGATCACACGGTGATCACCCGGATCGACCGACGACGGCACGGCAAACCTGCCCGTGACCGCACCGGATGCATCGGCGGTGCGCACGCCCAGCCGCACGGGAGTCGAACGCAGCCAGAACTCCACCTCGGAACCCGGTTCGTAACCGGATGCCTCGATGACCACGGAGTCTCCTTCCTCCAGGCGGAGGTTTCCGTCGGCATCCAGTGCGACCCGCTCACCAGCGGCGTCTGTGCCGTAGACGGTCGCGGTCACGTCCGCCGCCGATACCACGAGCGCGTTGTTGGCGCGCTCGACATCAACGTTGATCTCCTCGCCGTCCACTGTCGCGCCCGCCTCGCCCGGCGCAGCATCAGGGGCATCAGGCGCAGGGATGGTGGTCGATGTCGTCGTGGGTGCCGGCGCGGCGGTCGTCGCGACTGCAGCGGCAGAGCCGCGATTCAGTGCGGTCGTGGACGGGGAAGCGGTTTCGGCCGAGCCCGACGGTGCGACGACCGGGGTTGTCGCACTCGGTGCCGACGTCGTCTGCGACGACGCGACAGTCGTGGTTGTCGCCTGGGGGACAGCCGTCGACGTCGTCGGGGAAGGCGCCGCGACCGTCGTCGTGGTTGCGGGTGCCACGGTGGTCGTCGTTGCCGGGGCATCGACGATCGAGAGCGTCAGGCTCGTCGAGTCTGCATCCCTGAGGAGATGGCTCGGGGCCGACGCCTTGAGGGTGCACGTCCCGGTCGACACCGCGGTGAGTGCACCAGTCGATGCGTTCACGGTGCACACCGAGGTGGTGGACGACGAGTACGTGACGCCCTGGCCGGCCGGGTCCGTCGACGCGGTCGTCACGGGGAAGGTGGTCACGCCCGTGCGCTGCAACGGGACCGAGCCGTATGACCACGTGGTCGGGGTGTTCATCGACTGCGATGCGTGGCGTTCGTACGCGCCCACGTCGCAGGAGGCACCCTGGGGAACGGAGATCCCGCGTTGATCAGAGCCCGTGCAGGACGCTCCGGTCCAGTAATTCAGGGCCGCAGACCCCGCGAACAGGGGGACGGTCTGGGTTGCGTATCCGGCGTAGCCCAGATCCCCGAGCTTGAGATCGGCGAAAGAGACGACGCTCGAGGCACCAGCGGACCCGGGCGGGTATGTGCCCGTGACACCGCAGGTGTTGTCGGTGATGAGGTTCCCGGAAGTGATGTTCGTGGGGGTGGTCCCGCGGCACATCCGGATGTTTCCTGTCCCCGTCGAGGCGAGAATCGAGTTCTTGACGGAGAACGAACCGTTCACGTAGATCTGGCCGGATGTCGCCTGCAGCCGCGAGGGAATCACATGGTTGTTGACGAGTGTCGAGTTCGTCATCGTGGCACTGGAGAAGTTGACGACAATCGCACTTCCGTCGCGGGACTCCGGGCCGTCGGCGATGTAGTTGTCGACGACAGTGATGCGGTCCATGGACAGCCCGCCACCACCGAGCGCGAGGATCGCGCCGCCGTCCACGAGCGTGCTGTTGGACACGCTGATGACTGCCACTGCGCCGCCGAACATGGCCCTGTTCGAGTAGAAGTGCGCAGAGTCGATGTTGACGACCGACCCGAGATCGACATAGATGGCTCCGCCGCAGTTCGAACCGAGATTGCACTCACCGCCGTTGCGGGTGTTGGCACCACCGTTGCGGAAGGTCAGGTTCGAGATGTCGACGGTGATATCCGAGGCTTGGTCCTCCAGGTAGAGGATCTG
>CAYRUT010000085.1:0-3943 GCA_964427545.1 uncultured Bifidobacterium sp.
ACGACGTCAACGTCGGCGACCGCGTGCGTGTCATGGAAGTCCGCCCGATGTCGAAGCTGAAGCGCTGGCGCATCGTCGAGATCCTGGAGCGTGCAAAGTGATCCAGCAAGAGTCACGTCTTCGTGTTGCCGACAACAGCGGCGCAAAGGAAGTCCTCGTCATCAAGGTGCTCGGCGGAACGCGTCGTCGTTACGCGTCGATCGGCGACGTCTTCATCGGCACGGTCAAGGATGCAATTCCGGGTGCCGGCGTGAAGAAGGGCGAGGTCGTCCGTTGCGTCGTCGTTCGCGTGAAGAAGGAGAAGCGCCGCCCCGACGGCAGCTACATCCGTTTCGACGAGAACGCCGCAGTTCTCATCAAGGAAGATCTCACGCCGCGCGGAACCCGAATCTTCGGGCCCGTCGGTCGTGAACTGCGCGACAAGAAGTTCATGCGAATCGTGTCGCTCGCACCGGAGGTGTTGTAGGCCATGAAGTTCAAGGTCAAGGATGAAGTCCAGGTCATTGCCGGCAAGGACATCGGCAAGCGCGGCACCATCATCAAGGCGTTCCCCAAGGAGAACAAGGTCTTGATCGAGGGCGTCAACATCGCAAAGCGTCACCGCAAGGCGTCGCAGAAGAACCAGAAGGCCGAGATCGTCTTGCAGCCGATGCCGATCGATGCATCGAACGTGATGCTGATCGTCGACGGCAAGCCGACCCGCATCGGTTACAAGGTCAAGGAAGACGGCACGAAGGTGCGCGTCGCCAAGAAGTCAGGAAAGGAAGTCTGATGGCCACCGCCACCGCTCCGCGTCTGAAGGCACGTTACGAAGCCGAGGTGAAGCAGGCACTTCTCGCCCAGCTCGGTCTCGAGAACGTGATGCAGGTTCCCAAACTGGAAAAGATCGTCATCAACATGGGTGTCGGCAAGGCAACGCAGCAGCCGTCGCTGCTCGACAGCGCCGTCGCCGACCTCACGGTGATCGCCGGCCAGAAGCCGATCGTCACCAAGTCGCGTGACTCGATCGCAGGCTTCAAGCTGCGCGAGAACCAGGCCATCGGCTGCAAGGTCACCCTGCGGGGCGACCGCATGTGGGAGTTCTTCGACCGCCTGCTCGCGATCGCGATCCCGCGTATCCGTGACTTCCGTGGTCTGCCCGCCAACTCGTGGGACGGTCGCGGCAACTACACGTTCGGTCTCTCGGAACAGACAGTGTTCCCCGAGATCGACTACGACAAGATCGATGCCCCCCAGGGCATGGACATCACGATCGTCACCACGGCGGTCAACGACGAGCAGGGCAAGGCCCTTCTCGACGCATTCGGTTTCCCCTTCAAGCGTGGCAACGAGGGTGGAGCCCCCGCACGCAAGAAGCCCAAGTCACGCGGTCCGGTCCGCGGCGGCAAGAAGAAGTAGGTAGAGGACCATGGCAAAGAAGTCGCTCATCAACAAGGCGAACGCAAAGCCCAAGTTCAAGGTGCGTGCGTACACGCGTTGCCGCAAGTGCGGCCGCGCCCGTTCGGTGTACCGCAAGTTCGGGCTCTGCCGCGTGTGTCTCCGTGAGATGGCGCATGCCGGCGAGATTCCCGGCGTGACCAAGGCGAGCTGGTGAGGTAACAGACATGATGACTGATCCCATCGCAGACATGCTGACCCGTCTCCGCAACGCGAACACCGCGTTGAAGGAAACCGTTGTCATGCCGTCGTCGAAGCAGAAGGTTGCTCTTGCAGAGATCCTCAAGAAAGAGGGCTACATCACCGATTTCTCCGTTGCACCCGCAACGAAGGGACCCGGCAACGTGCTCACCGTCACGATGAAGTACTCGAACGACCGTCACCGCACCATCAGCGGTCTGACCCGCGTGTCGACCCCGGGTCTGCGTGTCTATCGCAACTCGAAGGAAGTGCCCCGCGTGCTGGGTGGCCTCGGTGTTGCAGTTCTGTCCACCAGTCAGGGACTCATGACCGACCGCGAGGCGCGCAAGCGCAAGGTCGGCGGCGAAGTCCTGTGCTTCGTGTGGTGACCGGAAAGTAGGAAACGACATGTCACGCATCGGCAAAGCTCCCATCGCGATCCCGTCGGGGGTCGACGTCACCATCAACGGCCGCAACGTCTCGGTGAAGGGCCCGAAGGGCACCCTCGCACGCGACATTCCCGGCGACATCGTGGTGCGCAAGGAAGAGAACACCATCGTCGTCGAGCGCCCGAACGACGAGCGCCAGAACCGCTCGCTGCACGGCCTCTCGCGCACCCTGGTCAACAACATGATCATCGGTGTGACCGACGGGTTCTCGAAGGAACTCGAGATCATCGGCGTCGGTTACCGCGCCGAGGCCCAGGGTGCGAACCTGCGCCTTGCGCTCGGTTTCTCCCACCCGGTCATCGTTCCCGCACCGGACGGCATTTCTTTCGAGATCCCCGCGCAGACACGCGTCATCGTGAAGGGCATCGACAAAGAGCTCGTCGGCCAGGTTGCGGCGAACATCCGCTCCATCCGCAAGCCCGAGCCCTACAAGGGCAAGGGCGTTCGCTATCTCGGCGAGCGTGTTCTCCGCAAGGCCGGCAAGACCGGCAAGAAGTGATTCGGTAGTAAAGGTTCAGCCATGCCAAACATCGCAAAAGTCCGTCGCGAATCGCGTCTCCGTCGTCATCGCCGGGTGCGCAAGAAGATTCACGGCACCGCCGAGCGTCCGCGCCTCGCGGTGCACCGCACCAACAAGCATTTCAACATGCAGCTGATCAACGACGACCTGGGTCACACCGTTGCAGCGGCATCATCGGTCGAGACCTCGATGCGCAACGACAGCGGTGCAACCGTTGCCGCCGCCACCAAGGTCGGCCAACTCATCGCACAGCGCGCCAAGGCTGCGGGTGTCACGGCGGTCGTCTTCGACCGCGGTGGATTCGCATACCACGGTCGCGTTGCCGCTGCGGCAGAAGCCGCCCGTGAAGCAGGACTGGAGTTCTGATGAGCAACGTCATCGCAAACGCAACACCCGAGCCGGGTGCCCTCCGTGAATCACGCGTGATCCACATCAACCGCGTCGCAAAGGTCGTGAAGGGCGGACGTCGTTTCTCCTTCACTGCTCTCGTCGTGGTCGGTGACGGCAACGGTCGTGTCGGTCTCGGGTACGGAAAGGCCAAGGAAGTTCCCTTGGCAATCCAGAAGGGAACCGAGGAGGCCAAGCGCAACATGTTCGACGTGGCGCTCGCCGGTTCGACCATCACCCACCCGATTCTCGGCATCTCCGGCGCGGGCCGCGTGCTGTTGAAGCCTGCGGCCCCCGGTACCGGGGTCATCGCCGGTGGTGCAGCCCGCATCATCCTCGAAGAGGCCGGCATCCACGACGTGCTCGCGAAGTCGCTCGGTTCGGCAAACGCGATCAACGTCGCCCGTGCCACCATCGAGGGTCTCCGTCAACTGCAGCGTCCCGACGAGGTCGCCAAGCGCCGCGGTATCCCCGCGGAGTCGTTTGCACCCAAGGGAATGCTGAAGGCATACACCGACCGCAAGAAGGCGGCGGCAGCAGGAGAGGCGCACTAGTCATGGCCGAAAAGACCATCACAGTCACGTTGAAGCGTTCGAAGATCGGCTCGAAGCCGAAGACGCGCGGCACGCTGCGCGCACTCGGTCTCAGCAAGATCGGTGACACGAACACCGTGCCCGACCGCCCGGAAATCCGCGGAATGCTCGCACGTGTTCCGCACCTCGTCGAAGTACAGGAGAACTGACCATGCGCGTAGATGATCTCGCACCCGCACCAGGAAGCGTGAAGCGCGCGAAGCGCGTGGGCCGCGGAACCGGCGGCAAGGGCGGCAAGACCGCAGGCCGCGGTACCAAGGGCCAGCACGCACGTGGCCGCGGAAAGGTGGCGCGTGGTTTCGAAGGCGGCCAGATGCCGTTGAAGCAGCGCGTGCCGAAGTTGAAGGGCTTCAACAACCCGTTCCGCGTGGAGTACT
>CAYRUT010000086.1:0-3847 GCA_964427545.1 uncultured Bifidobacterium sp.
GTGGCCGCCGCGAGTGACATGGCGACGTCGTCGCTCGAGCTGGGTGTGGGGCTCGCTGGTACCGAAGCGGGCACCGATGCGTGTATTGCCGTGATGCGGTCGTGCGCATCGCTGATGCAGGTCGCGAGCGAGACAAGCGCTGCGAGGTGGTTGTCGATCGAGGGCACTGCACACCCGACCGAGTCGAGCACCACGTGACCGACGAGCACGGAGCCCACGAGCCAGCGGAGTCCGTCCGTGGCGGGGTCGTCTCCGTGGGTCTCCATGATGCGTGTGCGGGTCAGCGAGACGAGAGCGCGGGCAGCAGCGCTCAGGTCGTCACAGTGGCGCGAGCAGAGCGCCATCTCGACGAGTGCGGTCATGCAGCGGGCGGTGTCGGCATCCGACAGGAAGCGCGCGAGCACGGACTCGCCGGGCGGGTACGGGGCGGACTCGAGCCGGGGGAGCACGACGTTCGTCAGCACGTCGTCCATGGCGGCGATCTTGTTCGGGTAGCGCGAGTAGACGCTGCCGATCGACGAGAACGACCGTCGTGCGATGGTCTCCATCGTGAGTGCCGCGTGCCCGTGGTCGCATAGTTCGTTCAGGACCGCGTCCCTGATGAATCCCGTGGTGTAGTGGTGGCGTGACATGACGGCTCGCCGTCATTGTTTCATCTGGGTCCTGCGGGTGCCGATAACGAAGTCTCAGAAATTGAGCCGAGCCCTGTGGCCCTTCCGCAGCCGATGAAAGGATTTTGCCAGGGTCACGACTCGCGTGGCCCGAAACGGGGGAACCTCACATGACTGGTCGTCGCTCACTGTCCACACGTCTCTGCGCCGCCGTGGCCGGGGTCTCGATGATCCTCGCCGTCTCGGCCTGCTCCGGGGGCGGCGACGGTGGGTCGTCGAAGTCGGGGGAGATGGAAGTGCCCGTCCTCTACTTCAAGGGTGACGCGGGTGGCGTCGGCAAGGTCATCGTCGGAGTCTCGGAGTCAGAGGACGGCTCTGTGCGCGTCGACTTCAGCGAGGACGAGGTCGAGGGTCTCGGGGCGATGACCCGTGCGTCATTGTGGAACGTGGCCACGGTGGCGACCTTGCTGTCGGGGGAGACACCCAACAAGACATTCAGTTTCGCTGTGCAAGGCCGGGTCGACGGCCCCAGTGCGGGCGCTGTCACGACGGTTGCCGCTCTCGCCCTGATGCGAGGAGAGAAACTGCTCGAGAAGACCGCCATGACGGGCACCATCCAGCCCGACGGATCGGTCGGCCCCGTGGGTGGCGTGCCCGAGAAGGTGAAGGCCGCCGCCGAGAAGGGGTTCACCAAGGTCGGCATCCCCGTGGGGCTGCGCAATGCCAAGTCGGCCGCCTCGGGCGAGAGTGTCGACGTGGTTTCGCTCGGGCGTGAACTCGGTGTCGAGGTCGTCGAGATCGCGAACATCTACGAGGCCTATTCGTTCCTCACCGGCAACCAGCTCTCGCGCATGTCCTCGACGGGCAGCGTGAAACTGGGCGACACCTCGTACGAACGACTGAGCGCGAAAACGCAGTTGATGCTCGCCAACTACGAAGAGAGCCTGCGCGACGCGTCTCGTCTCACCGATTTCGCACAGGCCCTTCTCGCGTCACTCCTCACCGAGGCGACGAACGAGGCGAAGAGGGCAGAGGACCTGAAGAAGCAGGGTCTCGTGGCTGGAGCATTCACCGCGGCCGTGGCTGCGTGGGGGTACGCGCGCGCCGTTGCGTCGTCCGGCGAGGTGCTCGACTCGTTCTTCTTCGACTCCAGCGACTCGGCCATCTCGCGTATCAACGACTCGAACGTGGTGAACGACAAGGTCATCGCGTTGATGGACAACCTGAAGACCTTCAGCCCGAAGTCGCCGAGTGATGCCACCGCACTGATGACGGCGTTCGCGAACGCAATCGATGCCCTCAGTCTGACCTCGTTCGCGGCCGACAAGATCAACCTGGTGAAGGACCGTTATGCGGCAGGGGAGATCACGAAGGACGGTGCGGTCAGCGAACTCATCGTCCCCCTTCTGTACAACGAATTCGCCGCGGTCCAGGTGGATTCGACCAAGGAACTCTTCGACGCGGGTCGTGACCTCGGGACCAGCGAGATCACGAAGGACGTGAACGTGCAGGGCCTCGCGGACCTGCTGCGCAAGGGCGCCGATGCGAATCTCGCGGCGTTCCAGTCGCAGGTGGTCGACGAAATCGCCGAGCAGTTCAACAAATCGGCCTCGTTCATCGAAGGGGTCATCGCGGACAACGATCTCGACGTGGCACTGGCACGGGAGCAGCAGGTTGCCATCGAGGTGATCTCGTCCTATCTCGGCGAGAAGAGCCCGTCGCGGGTGTATGCGATCCTTGGCTACGGCGTGAACAACTACTCGCGCACCGCCCAGATTCTCTACAAGTACGCCTCCAACGGGGTGCTCGACGAGAACTTTGCGATCACCGGGGTGCAGTCCGAAGCTGCGCTGTCGTCGTCGCTCGATCTCGGCAAGTCCCAGCTCACGGCGAACATCGAGATGCTGCGCGGCAAGTCCATCGAGCCGTCGAATGAGGTCGGTCTCTACGAGTCGGCGTCACTCGACCGTGAGGGCGACGTGCAGGAGAAGATCTCGGCTCTCGGCAAGTACTGGTCCGGCTATCTCGGTGCGCGGGTTCTCGCCTACCTGGGAGGACTCGAGAAGGAGGGCCTCGCCGACTAGCTCGCCACGGGCGGTGAGTAGGGCTGCGTTGTCGTTGTCGAGGTCGAACTCGTCGACGAGGTCGAACTCACTGGTGGCGCCGTCGTCGAGACCGGGGGAGTCGTGGTCGTCGGCGGTGTGTCCAGGGTGAATCCCGAGGTGGTCAGCGTGTAACACGCCATCATCTTCGAGGTCACGCCGTACGAGCACAGTTCGTGGGTCCCGTTCGTGGTTGCTCCGTCACGCCAGCCCACCGTGATGGTCACCGAGCCGTTCGAGCCGGCCTTGCCCGAGTCGATCGTCTCGCGTGAGCCGTTGAAGAAGTCGTAGAACACGATCTTCTCGCCGGCCCTGAATCCCTTGCGGCCCGACGCGGGCGAGAACGTGACCTTCGACGTCTGGCCCGGGGTGACCTGCGCCCTGGTGGCGCGTGCCTTCATGCCCGGGCTGGTCTTTGCCTGACGGGGGCCCGAGGTGATGGCGGCGGGCTGGGTGGTGGGTGTCGTGGTGCCCACGTTGTACGGGGCGCAGGCCATGCGCAGGCTGCGCTCGCCCCGTGCGCACAGGATGCGCGCACCGTCGTTGTCGACGCCGGGCAGTGACAACAGTTCGCGGCTCGTGGTGATCGACCCCTTCGAGTCGGCGAAACGCGCGTTGATCATTTCTGACACCTTGCCGTTGCGGAACTCGAAGAGCCGCACCACCTCGCCGGCCGTGAAGCCACGCCCGCCCGGACGACCCCCGGCGGTGAAAGAGACCGTTCCGTCGCCGCGGATGGTCTTCGGTGATGCCACTGCCTGCATCCCGGGTGTCGTGACCGGGCTCTTCGGGGCCGGCTCCCGTGTGACGACGCACTTGCGGACACCCAGATACGTGGCGCAGATGGTGGGCTGCGGCTTCTCCGCGCTTACTTGACGCGCTGTTGCTGTCGGTGAAACGACCGCGAGGACGAAGACGAAACGGATTGCGAACGAACGGCTCATGTCGCGAAGGTACATCCGCCGCAGGTGTCGGCTGCCCCTTCGAATTCAGATGTGAAGTCTTGTTATCAGGGCGACATGGACGTCGATTGCCGGTTCCCTCCGGAGGGGCCGACGCGGGGGGTCCCCGGCACCTACCCGCCGAGATTCACGCAGCGGCGACCGAGTTTCTCCGCCTGCGTCGGGCGGGGAT
>CAYRUT010000087.1:0-3787 GCA_964427545.1 uncultured Bifidobacterium sp.
AATCCGAACTGGTTCGATCAGTTCGCGCCGGCGAACCACTCGCACGGGTCGCGCTGAGGGAGACTCACGGGGTGTACACCTCGGCAGCAAACTTGAATGTCGAAGACCATCCGCCGACGATGAGAATGCTCCCGTTCGCCAACTTGGCAGTTGCCTGGTTGTAGCGCCTTGTGGCCATGGTGTTTGCCTCGGTGGCCATGGTGTTCGCCACGGGGTCATAGAGAACCACCGTGTTCGCGACGGTGCCGAGACCACTCGACCCACCGATGAATGCGACGAGACCGTTGTCCAGAACATGACCCGTGACGCCGCCGCGACCATGGTTGAACTGCGGAAGGTTGGCGGCCGCGACAAAGGTGTTGGTGGCGGGGTTGTAGATGTCGATCGTGGCGACACCGTTTGACGGGTTCCACCCACCCGCGACGATCATCCGGCCGTCTGTCATGAGAAGGGTGACAGACCCACCCTCTGAGTGAACGGAGTTCATCTGGGATGCGACGGAGGTCCATGTGTTGAGACCCGGGTTGTAGATGACCGCTGACTTCATGTGGCCGTTCGTCGGGTTGTACCCACCGGCAACAAAGACCCGACCGTCAGACATGAGGGCTCCGGTGGCATTACCGCGAGCCTGCGGCATCGAGTTCACGTACGTGAAGGTTCCGGTCGCCGGGTCGTAGATCTCGGCGCTCGAAAGATAGGTACTTGCCGGGGCCCGCATGTAGCCACCGGCCACGAGAACCTTGCCGTTCTGCAGCACTGCGACCACGGGGTTCTCCCGTGCGATGTTCAGCGAACCGGTGTAGCTCCAGGTCTCGGTTGCCGGGTCGTAGATCTCGACCGTGGCAAGACTGGTGTACGTAGTTCCGCTCTCGTACATGCCTCCGATTGCCAGCACCTTGCCGTTCTGCAGAAGAGCCGTTCCGAAATCTCGTCGGCCACGGTTCATGTTCCCGACTTGGGTGAAACTGTTTGTCGCAGGGTCGTACGAATCGGTGACGTTTGTGTAGAGATAGCTGCCGAAAACGATCACTTTCCCGCTCTGCAACGTGACAGCTTCGGAGGCGCTGTAACGGTCTGCATTGCTGATGTTGGAGGTGGCGGTGAATGTTCCGGTCATTACCGAGACCCGTATGGTCTGACCGACCTGCGTGCCGGCGGCGTTCTCCAACGACAGGGTGTACGAAGTCGACACCAACGGCGTGACCGTCACCGTGTCACCACTGTTCACGACAATGTCCCCGGGCGTGATGATTCCTGTACCCCCCGAGAAGACCACACTCAATTGGGTGGAATTGCCCAGGCCTATGTTCGACGGTGATGCCACGAAACTCGAGATCACGGGGGCAGCCACCTCGGTGACGGTCGCAGTCGTGCTGAAGCGTGAGAACGTTGTCCCACCGCGCACGCTGGTGACCTTCACCTTGTACTCGCCGGCCTGGGTCGCGTCGATGCCGATGTCGTTCTCCCCGGCAATCTCGACGCCGTTGAAGTACCACTGGTACGAGATCGTCGCCGATCCGTGGGAACTCACCGTGACGCCGAGCGAAGCGGTGCCGCCGGTGGTCATGTAGCGGTCTGCAGGTCCGCTCGAGATGGTCACGGTGTTTACATCAAGCCACACAGAGTTCGAGGTCACAGACGTCGTGACCCCGTTCAGGGTGCTGGTGACAACCACCTCATGGGTGCCGTACACACTGCTGACAAAGGTGTCAGACGTTGCGTCGGCAACGACCGAGCCGTTGCGTGACCATTGGTAGCTCAGGGTTCCGCTGCCGGTTGCCGCCACAGAGAACGTGTTGCTGTCGCCGTCGGCCACCAGCGCGGCAACCGGCTGAGTCACGATCGACACGGTGTTCAGCGCGAATGTCGCACTGTTCGTTGTCTCGCTGCGTGTCACCCCGTTGAGGGTGCTGGTCACCACCGCATGGTAGGTGCCGTTCTGGGTGGCCCGGTACGACGAGCTGACTGCCCCGCTGATCTGGTTCGAATCTTTGAACCACTTGTAGGAGAGTGCTCCCGTTGCCGAAACGGAAACCGTGAAATTCTCGCCGTAGGTGTTGCTGGTGGTGATGTTCTGCGGGTGGGACAGGATCGACAGGGCATTCACCCAGACGGTCACATTCCGTGTGATCGAGTGGTCGACACCGTTCGAGACGGTCAATGTGTATGTCGTGGTGCTGGTCGGACTGACGGTCACCACGCCTCCGTTGGCGACGGACCCTATTGACCGGTTGATACTGGCGCTGGCACCCGACCAGACCGCGGTGAGAGTTGTCGAGTCCCCCTGATTGATTGTTGTTTGTGCGGCCGAGAAAGACGTGATGCTGGCCGGCGGCACCGTGGTGGTTGTGGTGGTTGTGGTGGGCGCTGCCGTGGTGGTTGGCGCTTCGGATGTTGTCGTTGAACTTGTGGTGGTCGATGTGGGAACGGTCGTCGACGTGGATGTCGTGGTGGTTGTCGAGGTTGTGGTTGTCGAGGTCGTCGTCGAAGTGGATGTCGTGGTGCCGCTGGGCACGGTTGTCGAGGTCGACGACGCAGTGATCTCATTGGCGATGCTGGTGGACTTCTGTTTCACGGGCAGCGAGGTGGGCACGGTTCCCTTCGAACACCGGGGAGTTTCCTTCAAGGTCATGCGCCGGGTCTTCGAGTGTCGGCACACCGGGAGACGGGAAGTGGTTGTCATCTCGTTTGCGGCACGTTGCCCGGTCGAACACGATGATTTCGAGGTGAGAGAAACGATCTTCGACTTGTTCGCAACGCAGAGAATCTTCGTTGTCGTGGTCGACAGCACCGTCTTTCGTTCCGTCTTTGCGCAGGTGCTTCGCGGAAGCGCGGCATTCACTGTTCCCGAGCGTGTGACACAGACGGTGACGGTGCTCGTTGCCCCGTGTGCCGGTGATTGGTCAAAGAAAGACATGGCGAACCATCCCGCCATCGCGATGCCGAGCGCACAGGCCAGCACAAAGCGGCGCGGAGGAAGTCCGAAGGAACTCTTCGACGAGGTCACCCTCTCACCTTATGTCTATTTAGATGAAAAATCTAGTTAGATGAAAAGGTCAACTGCCCTGCTATGGCCGCGGTCGGAGAAGTTGCCGGAGAATGACCACGGCAGCCTGTGACCAGTCAGATTCAGCAGTCTTGTCGTCGAGAATGTCGACCAGAATCCGGCCCAGCAGCATCGACTGGATGATGTGCGCAGTTCCGTCGATGGGCTCGACCGGATCGATGAGACCCCGGTCCCGCAGGCCACGGATGACATC
The DNA here is from genome assembly GCA_964427545.1 of uncultured Bifidobacterium sp. Lineage (GTDB taxonomy): Bacteria > Actinomycetota > Acidimicrobiia > Acidimicrobiales > Ilumatobacteraceae > UBA2093. The sequence goes on from CAYRUT010000087.1 coordinate 3,261, forward strand.
GGCAAATCGCTTGGTACCCGAGGACTGAAGCTGCGACAGCATCTCCATCGTTGCCGGGCTGTTCGCCGCGATTGCGAGTGTCGAGATTCGACGCCGGCGGGTCGCCTTCTGCGAATCGAGTCCTGACGTGAGTACCCCGAGCTCGACGAGGGCAAACGCTTCCTCGCCGGATTTCAGTTGTCCCAACATTGTCGTCATCTCGGTCATGCCGGCATCCAGCGACGCCCTCAGGTACTCAGTCTCCACCGCCGCGATCACACCCTCGCGGCCACCGAAATGGTGGTACACCGAGCTTCGCGCGACACCTGACTTCTCGATGACACGGTCGAGGTTGAAGTTCACGATGCCGTGGGTAACGAGTTCCTTCTCTGCAAACTCCAGGATTCGCTCTGCCGTCTTTCGGCCGTCTGCGCGTCTCCGCCGGTCTGCAGATTCCGGTTTCCCGTCGGGCGACTTCCTGGAGGCCATCGTCAGCAGCTTTCTTCTGTCCAGTTGATCTCGGCGGTGACCAGAAAATCGTCGACAAG
>CAYRUT010000088.1:0-3731 GCA_964427545.1 uncultured Bifidobacterium sp.
TTGCAGACGCTCTCTTCACGCCGAGAAATGTATCTGCGTCGTTCGACGCAGCAATCAGTTGACCTTGATGGCGAGAGTCTTCGTCGACTTCTTGCCCTTCACCGTGACGGTGACACTGACCCTGCATGTCCCGGGGGATGTTGCCACGACTTTCGTACCTGCGACCCTGCAGACCTTTGCCGTCGACGATTTCATCGCGACCTTGCCGCCTTTCGGCACGCTGATCTTCAGTCTCTTCAGAATTGCGGTCTGGGTTGTGGAGACGGCAAGTCTGATGTCGTCGGCAGAGGTGGCCGTGGCCGGGACTGTCGTGGTCGGCGAGGGGGCAGGCGCAGGTGTCGTCGGTGGACTCGTGCTCGGGGGTGCAGTCGTGGGTGTCGGCATGACGGTGGCGATCTTCATGACCACACCTGATGTACTGCGGTTCTCAACGCTGTAGCCGGTGACAAGGTTCGTGGTCGGTCCGACCGCGACGATGTCATTGAACCTTCCGTTGAACGTGTCATCAGAGAGAACTTTCCCTCCGGTGCCGAACGATCCGTCGATCACGCCTGCCTGTGTGAACTTGGCAACTGCAAAGAACTCGAGGTTGCCGGCACTGTCGATGCTTCCACCCCCTGCAACCATGATTCCCGCAGATGTGCTGGTCACTGCCGAGGTGCCGACCCAGTCGATGCCGGCCGGGTCGCGCAACTGGTATGTCGCGCGCCCCGTGCCGTTGAACACTGTGTCCGGGGTGCCGTTCGGCAGCAACTTGACGATGACTTCTCTCGTTGCGGGGTTGCTGACCCATCCGGAAACGGTGAGTTTCCCGCCGTCACCCACATGCACGTGATTGATGCCGTCGAGTGAATCGGCTTGTCCCACGACCCACGTGACACGGCCACCTGCAAACGCGGGGTCGAGAGTTCCGTCGGCAAGGAGTCTCGCAACAAAGATCGACTCGACACCGTTGATGTATGTCCAACCTGTGATGTAACTGGTGTCGTTTCCGGCGGCGTAGATGTTCCGCATTTCACCGTCACCGTCACCGGGGGTGGGCTGGATTCCGCCCGCAAAGTTGTTCGAGTCAGTGAACGACGGATCGAGTGATCCGTTGGAGAGGTACCTGAAGACCCACGGCTTCGGTGAATAGGTGCTGGTGTCGAGTCGGGTCAGCGACACGAGGATCTTCCCGGAAGACACAGGAACCAGCGACGAAGGCTGAAGTCTCGCCTGGGCGTCAGAGGTGACCGTGCGGCCGTTAGTTCCGAACGTGTTGTCGGTCGAACCGTCGACATTCAGTCTCCACAGAACCACCGAATTGTCGATACTGATGTTGCTATCCCGAAACTGAGAGAGCACCACGATCTTTCCGTCTGACTGGACCGCGAGGTCGCGAGTCCAGTGCAGACCTTCGTCAGACGGCGCGAACAGGAACTGGTATCCGCCCCTTCCGAAAGACGGGTCAAGAGAACCCGATGACGTCAGTTTGAAGACAAGGGTGCGACTGAGGTTGCCCGAGTAACCCTGAGCAAGAGAGACAATGGACCCATCAGGTTGTGGCAGAGACTTCAGCGCAATGATGTCCCACCTCTGCATCGTGAAGAACACTGATGAGATGCCGAACGACGGGTCGACGCTGCCGTTGGCAAGAAAACGCACCACCGCGGCGTCACTCGAACTGGCCGTGAGACCCGCACCGACCACAACGATCTTCCCCGTGCTCTGCAACAACAGCGAATACGAATCGACATTCAGGTTGTCCGGGGCCCACATGCATTTGAAGCATCCCTGCGCCGAACTGAAGGTTCCGTTCGATTCGACCCGCATGAACCCCATCGCCGTGCCTTCGCTGACGGGAAACACGTACCTGCCGTCTGACTGGCGAGCCACTGACCCGGGCAACTGAGCGAGATCGTTGCTGAGTGTGCTCAACGCAAATCCATTCGAGCCGAAACTGCTGTCGGCGACGCCCGTGGGCAGGAACTTCGCAACGCCGTAGTACCACGGTCCGTAGTAGTACGTTCCGGCCAGACCGGCGAGAACGAAACCATCGTCCTGCAGCACCGTGACCGCTGTCATCATCGCGTCGGACTCTGATGCGAAGCTGACTTTCACGATGCCGTTTCCGGACGTTGCGCCGTCGAACGACTGGTCGATGTAACCGTTGTCGTTCAGTTTCACCAGGACTATCTGTCGTCCGGCCCCCTGGGTGTACACGGCGCCCACCGCCAGAAGACTGCCGTCACTGAGAACCGTGATGGTGTGCAGAGATGACCATGCACTCACGCCGCCGGGGGCCACGGGGATGACTTCCCGACCGCCACCGTAGCCCCACGAATAGTCGAGTGCACCCGAGTGGTCGAGCGCCACAAAATGAAAATTCAGGTTCGAGCCGTCGGTGTTGTTGATGTCGAAACCGATGAAGATTCGGGAGGACGTGGAGGCAATCTGAGGTGTCGACCAACCGAAGTCACGGCCCGGCATTCCCTGGATCTCGTAGTAGCCGTCGACACCGAATGTGCGGTCGAGAACACCTGACGAAGTCAACCGGTACACCATCAAACTTGCCCGACTGTTTCGTATCCGGTACCCGGCGACAATGATCTTTCCCGACGAAGCGACGATTGCCATGTTGGCTTGCTGTAGTGCCAGGGGTTCGGTCCCACCTGTGGTGCCGAACGACATGTCACGATCTCCGTCTGCTGATGACCGACCGATGACGACTTTCGGCTCGTTCGAGTATTCGTCGATGTGGAACAACGCAAGCACGCGCCCACTCGAGTCGGCCAGGACCTTCTTCGCATATGTCCTCGATTCCTGCAACGGAATGCTGAGGCGAGCGACGCCGTTCGTTCCGAAACCGGTTTCGAACGGTGCCGGCAGGGCGGCCTCGACCGGCGAGAGTTGGGTGCTAACCACCGCACAGCAGGCGATGAGCATGGCGGTGAATGTGCGAGCGAGATGATGTTTCACGTGCCCTCATTTCTGGAGATTCATCCAGAAATGTACCGAATAAATAGATAATTATCTAGTTTTGTGGTTGCGGGTTCATGAGGTGCCTCAAGGCCTCGATGGCGGCCTCGTTCACCGATGACGAGAGGTCGTCGCTGCCGATGATGTCAACAAGCACCCGGCCGAGGAACATCGACTGTGTGACGTACACGAGTGACGGCAGATCGACCCGCGGCTTGATGAAACCCTTGTCGACCGCCAGTTGGTACGACTCCACCAGGTAGGCGGACCCCTTCTGCTGCGACTCGGCAATCAAGCGTCTCAGGTCGGAATCTTCGACCGACCCTGCGAGAGTCCGGATTCGCCTTGAGCGCTGCTCCATCGCCGCCGGTGTGCCGAGTGTGCGGATGAACATCGACAACAACGAGAACAGCTCCTCGCCCGACGAGCCTGCCTCGATGAGGCGACGGATGGTTTCGTTCTCTGACTTGAGAGTCTGCTTGAGCAGGTGCGCTTCACAGTGCGTGATCAGACCGTGCCGGCTTCCGAAGTGGTGGTACAGCGATCCTCGTGAGATTCCCGACTCACGCAGCACGTTCTCGAGGTTGAAGTCGATCGAACCGCTACGTCTCAGTTCGACGACACCGTGCTCGATGAGGGTCTCCATCGTCGAGGCGCCGTTGACGTTCTTCCTCGTGAGTGCGGGCGTTTCGGCCATTGTCTCATTGTGTCACACACACAATTCCCGGCAATCAGGCGGTTATTTCTTCCTGCGGGACAGTTCGGTAACCCAG
>CAYRUT010000089.1:0-3711 GCA_964427545.1 uncultured Bifidobacterium sp.
CGACGGGGTTCATGGCCACACCGCGGGTCTGGGGGCGAACGCCCTTCCAGCGGTTGCGGCCGGCCTTGCCGATCTTGACGAGTTCGTGCTCTGCGTTTCCGACCTCGCCGACCGTTGCGCGGCAGTCGAGGAGAACGCGGCGCATCTCGGTGGAGGGAAGACGCAGCGTGGCGAAGTCTCCGTCTTTGGCGACGAGCTGAACTGCCATTCCGGCGGAACGACCGATCTTGCCGCCCTGGCCGGGACGCAGCTCGACGTTGTGCACCACGGTTCCGACGGGCATGTAACGCAACTGCATTGCGTTGCCGGGCTTGATGTCTGCACCGTGTCCGCTCTCGACACGCATGCCGACCTCGAGGCCCTTGGGCGCGAGAATGTACGCCTTGGTTCCGTCGGTGTAGTGAAGAAGCGCAATGCGGCACGTGCGGTTCGGGTCGTACTCGATGGAGACGACCTTTGCGGGCACGCCGTCCTTCGAGCGCTTGAAGTCGATGATGCGGTACTGACGCTTGTGTGCACCGCCCTTGTGGCGGGCAGTCTTGCGGCCGTACGAGTTGCGACCACCGGTGTTCGTCTTCGACGCGAGAAGGGTCTTCTCGGGCGTGGTCTTGGTGATCTCGGAGAAGTCAGACACCGTCTGGAAACGACGGCCGGGGCTTGTTGGCTTGCGCTTGCGGATTGCCATGATGAACTCAGCTTTCGAACAACGGGATCTTGCTTCCCGCTGCGAGTGTGACGATGGCCCGCTTTGTGTGCGGACGCTGACCGATGCGATTTGAATTGCGTGTGCGCTGGTACTTGCCCTTGCGATTCAGTGTGTTGACCTTGAGGACCTTGACGCCCCAGATTGCCTCGATGGCATCGTGGATCTCGGGCTTGGTGGCATCGACGTGCACCTGGAAGGTGTACACGTCGGCCTCCATCAGCGCGTAGCTCTTCTCGGAGACCACGGGCTGGATGATGATGTCGCGCGGATCTTTCATTACTTCGCGTCCTTTGTTCCGGGGAGGCTGTCCTGCGAGAAGACGACCCAGTCGTTGCACAGCACGTCGTAGGCGTTCAGTTCACCGACGAAGATGACATGAACGTCGGGCAGGTTGCGGAAACTCTTGACGGCGTTCTCTTCCTGCGGGGTGACCACGACGAGAACCTTGCCCGTCGCACCGATTGCGCTGAGCGTCTTCAGTGCGGCCTTGGTGCTCGGCGTGTCGAAGCCCCACGAGTCGAGAACGACGACGCGTCCCTCGCTGTTGCGGTCGGACAATGCCGAGGCAAGCGCGAGGCGGACCATCTTGCGCGGGGTGCGCTGGCTGTACGAACGCGGCTGGGGGCCGTGTGCGATGCCGCCGCCGGTGTAGTGCGGTGCCTGCAACGAACCCTGACGTGCGCCGCCGGTGCCCTTCTGGCGGAACGGCTTCTTGCCGGTGCCCGACACTTCTGCGCGGGTCTTCGTTGCCGAGGTACCCGAGCGACGTGCGGCGAGCTGGGCCTTCACGACCTGGTGCATGACGGGAACGTTCGGCTGCACGGCGAACAGATCGTCTGCAACCTCGATGTTTCCTGCGGACTTGCCTGATGCGTTCTTCACTGCGATCGATGCCATGGGAATCACTTCGCCTTTACTGCGTTGCGCACGATGACGACGCCACCGTTCGGACCGGGAACAGAACCCTTGACGAGCAACAAGCCGCGCTCTGCGTCGGCCTGCACGATCTCGAGGTTCAGAGTGGTGACCTGCTGGTGACCCATGTGACCGGCCATGCGCAGACCCTTGAACACGCGACCGGGGAACGAGCACGAACCGATCGAGCCCGGTGCACGGTGGTGCTTGTGGTTGCCGTGGCTCGCGCCCTGGCCGTTGAAGTTGTGACGCTTCATTCCGCCGGCAAAGCCCTTGCCGCGGCTGACCGCGGTGACATCGACCTTCTCGCCCGCTGCGAGAACGTCTGCCGCAAGTTCCTGCCCGACCTCGAAGCCGTCGACCGAGTCGAGACGGAGCTCGACGAGACGTCGACCTGCCTCGACCTGCGCCGTGGCGAAATGACCCTGCTCGGGCTTGCTCAGCTTCTTCGCGTCTTTTTGTCCGTAGGTGACTTGCAGTGCGGTGTAGCCGTCGCGGTCAGTTGTCTTGACTTGTACGACGCGCACCGGCTCGACGCGCAGAACTGTGACGGGGATGACGCGCTGGTCATCTCCCCACACCTGTGTCATGCCGACTTTCTCGCCGACGATCGCTTTTTGTGCCATGGCGGCAACCCTTTTTCTCGTTGGTTCTTCACGCAAATGCTCCGACAACATTTCTGTTGACGGAGCACCTGTCTGGGTTTTGCCGTGTGGTTCCCTTGTGCATTTCTGCACCCGGGCCTTCACGGACGTCGATTGTGTTTTCGACGATCGATCTGGCTTTTCGGGCCGAGGCCCGAATCGCACGGAGTGGTAACGCTATCGGGGGAAATCTGTGACCACAAAGGGCCAGAGACGACTATTTCCGCCGCAGAAGCGTGCCGTCAGCGCGGGAATCTGGCCCCCATCCACTCGGCCACCGCAGCCAGCGCCTCGACCCGGTGACCCTCGAGATAATGCGGGGCACCCTTCATTTCGAGGTAGGTCGTGTCGGCCGACCCGGCATTCTCGACGATCTCTTTTGCCTGACGGACCCGTATCTCGGTGTCGGCCGTGGGATGCACCAACATCGTCGGAATCGACACTTTCGGCATGGTTTCGGCCAGTTTTGCGTGACTCGAGAGCCCTGACCAGGTGCTGAGCCACCCCCTGGCCGTCATGGTGCGGGCGAGACCGCCACGGCCGTAATTGGCCTCGAAGGGGTCGGGGAAGGCAAAAAGCGACCCCATCGGGCGTTCGTCGGGGTCGATCGACAGGTCGAGATAGGCCGGGTCGGCCAGTGTGCGGTAGATCGTGAGGTACCGGGAAAAGACCCGCCGGGCCCGCAAATCACGCCATCGGGCCACGTTTGTGTCTTTGTGAAAAGTTGTCAGTTCTTCCCCCGCGGCCTCGGCATCGGCCAGAGAGGCCTTGGCCACGGCGTCGATCCGGGCCACCCGGTCGCGCTGGGCCTCGCGATAGCGGGCAAGCCACCCGGGGTCGTACGAACTGGGTTCGGGCCAGGGGCGCCATCCGTTGTCAGGGTTGTACATGTCGAGGTCGGGGTCGCGGCTGAACGGGTCGTTCTCGTCGGTGACCGAGGGGTCGATCACCTGCAGCATGAACACCCCCTCCCCGGGGTGGGCGGCCATGCCGACCCAGCCATCGCCGATGCCGAGTTCGGCATGGGCCATCGCCATCAGCGACCCTCCGCCCGAGTTGCCGAGCAACACGACGGCCTCTGCACCCCGGCGGATCATCTCGTCGTGTGCGACCTTGACGTCGACGATGCAGTTCTCGTGCAGACAGTCGGTGTCGTTGTTGAGATACCTCGTGGCGAATCCGAACACCGCATACCCGGCGGCTGCGAGCAGAGGACACGCATAGTGGACACTGAAGTCACCCCGCGGATGCGTGAGGATCACCGCGGTCTTCCATCTGCCGTGCGGCGGGGTCCACAACAATCCGCGAACGAGTGCACCATCGGGCGTGACGAGCCGAACGGACTCCCTCGGGATGTCCATTGCGGGTGCATCCTCTGGCAACGGCCAGTAGTTGAGACCGAAGGGACGCTGCGCACCGAGATGTGCGTCGAGTTCGAACATGCCC
>CAYRUT010000090.1:0-3709 GCA_964427545.1 uncultured Bifidobacterium sp.
ATAGTCGACATGGGCGCTCCCTTCCTGGAAGCAAGTCTGCCCCACGTGACGGGTGCGGGTGCGCCACCGTCACGCGACGCCGGCGGTCATGTTCTGCCTGGGTCAGCCCCCGAAGCCGATGCGACGGTCGGCATCGCTCGACCCGATCTCGACATAGGCGATCTTGGCCGCCGGCACGGCGATGTCGCGGCCCTTCTTGTCGGTGATCCACAACGTGTCGGTCTCACCCTTCAGGGCGGCATCGACGGCCGCCTTCAGTGCCTCGCGTGCCTTGGCGTCGTCCTCGACCTCGAGTGCGATTTCACGGGGTGCTTGTGTGATTCCGATGCGAATGTCCACGGTGGTTCCTTTTGTTGCGAGATGGGAAACGGTACTACCCGACCGGCTGTTTCACACGATGGTTCGTCTCCGTCGTTGTGCCGGCTACAGCAGTTTGAGTCCCTTGCTGAAGATCTTCTTCGGCTTCATCTTGTCGACTTCCTCGGCGAGGGCATGGAACGCCCGGCCGGTCTCCGAATCGGGTGCCACGGCAGCGATCGGCTTGCCGTCGTCGCCGCCCTCGCGCAACGCAACCGTGAGAGGAATCTGCGCAAGCAACGGCACACCGAGTTCGTCGGCGAGTTCCTTGCCGCCGCCCGAGCCGAACAGTTCGTAGCGCTTGCCGTCGTCGCCGGTGAACCACGACATGTTCTCGATGACCCCGCGCACGGGCAGGTTGACCTTCTTTGCCATCGCGGCAGAGAGACGAGCGACTTTCTGTGCGGCCTCCTGCGGCGTGGTCACAACAAGTACCTCTGCCTTCGGAAGGTACTGACTGAGGCTCAGCGCGATGTCGCCGGTGCCCGGCGGCATGTCGATGAGCAGGTAGTCGGGTTCGTCCCAGAACACGTCGGTGAGGAACTGCTCGAGTGCCTTGTGCAGCATCGGCCCGCGCCAGATGACTGCCTCTCCCTCGGGAACGAAGTAGCCGATCGAGATGCACCGCACGCCGTGGTTCTCGGGCGGCAGCAGCATGTTGTCGATGATCACCGGGTCGCGGTCTGCACCGAGCATGCGCGGAATGGAGAAACCGTAGATGTCGGCGTCGACGATGCCCACGGTGTGGCCGCGCGCGGCGAGCGCAACTGCGAGGTTGGTGGTGACGCTGCTCTTGCCCACACCGCCCTTGCCCGACGAGATCAACAGCGGTCGGGTCTTCGAGTCTTTCGCGGCGAACGGCACCGCACGCCCCTCGGCGTGACCGTGTGCCTGGTTGCTGCCCGCAGTCGCGCCGGGGTTTCCGTTCAGCATCTGTCGCACGTTCGCGCGCTGGGCATCGGTCATGACCCCGAAGTTGATGCTCACCGGCTTGCCGTCGACCAACGGTGACAGAGCAGTCGTGACACGGTTCTGGATCTCGTTGCGCATCGGGCAACCGGGCACCGTGAGCGTGATGGTGAGAGACACGCCCTGGCTCGAGACCGCGACGTCGTGGACCATGTCGAGATCGACGATGGACCGGTGCAGTTCGGGGTCTTCGACGGGGCGAAGAGCCTCGATGACCTGGTCGACGGTTGCTGTGGACATGGGAGTCTCCAAGGGGGGTATTTGCACTACGGCGATAGGTAGAATACCTGCGTGACCGAAGTGAGCACCACCCACGTCATGACACCGAAGGCGTTCACCGCCACTGTGTCGGCGATCACCTCTGCTTTTGGCGACCCCACCCGCCGTGCCATCTATCTGTTCGTGCGCGAGAACCCCGACGGTGTGACCGCCGCCGCAATCGCGAAGAAGTTCGACCTTCACGCCAATGTCGCGCGTCACCACCTCGACAAGCTCGCGGCCGGCGGGTATCTCGAGGTGTCGGTGGGCCGCGCAACGGGTGCGAGCGTCGGCCGCCCCTCGAAGCACTACAAGGTCGCCAGCAAGGAGATGGAGTTCGAGTTCCCCGTGCGCACCGACGACCTCGTGCTCACGTTGCTCGGCAAGGCACTCGCCGCTCTCCCCGCCGACGTCGCACACGACATCGCCGAACAGGTCGGCAAGGAATATGGCGAGGCCATGGCCACCGGCCTCACGGGTCACGATGCCGCAGTCGGCACTCGCTCGCTGCGCTCGGCCATCCAGGCGGTGGCTGACGCGCTGACTGCGCACGGGTTTGCCGCCCACACCGAGAAGAGCGACAACAAACTGCGCATCGTCACCAGTCACTGCCCGTTCGGCGACGTCGCCATCGAGCACCCCGTGATCTGCGCCGTCGAGCGCGGAATGGTCAAGGGCATGCTCGGCGCCATCTACGGCGACACCCAACCCGAGACCGTGGGCACCATCGCGGCCGGCGACACTCTGTGCGTCACCGCGGTGTAGTCGCGCGCGATTCCTCGACATCAGTTCTCATCACAAGGAGATTCCCCATGACTGCAGTCGCAGAACCACACACCGACCTCGCCGGCATCCCGGGCATGGTCACCGGGCTGCGCGCCGCATACCGCAGCGGTCGCACACGCCCGCTCGAGTGGCGCCGCACACAGTTGCACCAGATGATCAAGATGCTCGAGGAGAACGAGGCCGCGTTCGCCGACGCCCTGCGTGTCGACCTGGGCAAGCCGACCGTCGAGGGGTTCATCACCGACATCGCGTTCGTGACGGGCGAGATCAAGCTGATGCTGAAGAACCTGAAAAAGTGGAACAAGCCGCAGCGGGTTCCCTCACCGATCGTCACCCAGCCGGCGAAGTCCCGTCTGGTCCCCGAGCCGCTCGGTGTTGTGCTGGTGATTGCGCCGTGGAACTACCCGGTGCAGCTGTTGTTGGTGCCCGCCGCCGGTGCAATCGCCGCGGGCAACGCAGTGATGCTGAAGCCTTCGGAAGTGTCGAGTGCGACATCGGCAGTTCTCGCGAACCTGGTGCCGAGGTACATGGACTCATCAGCGGTGGGCATCGTGGAGGGCGGAGTCGCAGAGACCACTGCCCTGCTCGACCAGCACTTCGACCACATCTTCTACACGGGCAACGGAACCGTCGGCCGCATCGTGATGGCGGCTGCGGCGAAGAACCTGACACCCGTGACGCTGGAACTGGGCGGCAAGAGCCCCGTGATCATCGATGAATCTGCCAACGTTCGTGTGGCTGCACGACGCATCGCATGGGGCAAGTGGCTGAACGCCGGCCAGACCTGCGTGGCACCCGACTACGTGATGGTGCACGAGTCGGTGCGCACGAATTTCGTCGATGAGCTTCGCGATGCAATCACCGACTTCTACGGCGCCGACCCGCACGCCAGCGACAGCTACGGCCGCATCGTGACACCGCGTCACTTCGACCGTCTGCGTTCGTTGATGAGCGGCGGCACACCGGTGATCGGTGGCGACGTGATCGCCGACGACCGCTACATCGCGCCCACGGTGCTCGAGAACGTCGACATGTCGTCGCAACTGATGAACGAAGAGATCTTCGGGCCGTTGCTGCCGGTGATCGGGGTTGCGTCGATCGACTCCGCAATCGACCACATCAACGCCAACCCACACCCGCTGGCGCTGTACGTGTTTGCGGAGAAGAAGCAGGTGGTGAACAAGGTGCTGGCAGAGACGACGGCCGGCGGCGTGACGGTGAACGGAACGCTGATGCACCTGACCAGCCCTCACCTGCCGTTCGGCGGCATCGGCGAGAGCGGCATGGGTGCGTACCACGGCAAGTCGGGCGTGCGGTTGTTCCAGCACATGAAGCCGGT
>CAYRUT010000091.1:0-3629 GCA_964427545.1 uncultured Bifidobacterium sp.
GGCTCGTCAGCCGGCCGGGTCGACAGCAAGGTGTACGCGACCCGCCTGCCCGCAAGCGTGCAGACGAACAGCGTGCTCTCGGTTCTGTCATCGAGCCAGGCCAAGACACTCAGTGTGCGCACGAACACCCCGCAGGTGTGTGTGGGGGCTTCAACGTCGATCCTCATGCTCGACGCAGGTCGTTGTTCGGTGCGCATCGTCAACAACTCGACCAACGAGGTCGTGAGACGTCTGGTCACCACGGTGAAGAAGACCGACGCAACCGTCGGCAGTGTCGTCACCACCGGCACGCCGATCATGTTCAAGCAGGCAAAGACCGGACTGTCGAAGACAGCGCAGGCCCAGGTCGCCGCGATCGTCAGTTCGGCGTCGACAGCCGGGCGCATCGTGATCGTCGGTCACTCAGCAGCCATCGGCGACACGTCGCCCTACACCTACGCAATCTCGCGCAACCGCGCGAACGCAGTGAAGGCTGCCCTCGTCAAGGCGGGCGTCAAGACCCCGATCGACGTTGTTGCAATGGGTTACTCGAAGCCCGTGAAGACATCGAAGACCGAGAAGTCACAGGCGCAGAACCGCCGCGTCGAGGTCTTCATCGTTCCGAAGTGACCACAGCGCGCTGACGCGCGGCAACAACTGAAGAAGTCGGGTCAGGCCACGGTTGCGAGCAACGCAGCCGTGGCCTCTCGCATTGCGGTGGTCGTGGCACCGGCGGGGAGGGCATCGCATGCAGCCTCGGCATCGTTCACGAACGAACGCGCATGGTCGATCGCCGTCTGCACTCCGCCGTTCGAACGCACGATCTCGAGAACCTTCTCGCGCTCGACCGAATCGAGGGGCTTGCCGAGAATCGCGTTGAGTTCGCTTGCGGCGGCACCGCCCGCCGCCAACGTGTGCAGCACGGGCAGTGTGTACACGCCCTCTTCCATGTCGTGCCCGGCCGGCTTGCCGAGTTGTTCGTCGGTGGCGGTGAGGTCGAGAACATCGTCGACCATCTGGAACACCATGCCGTAGGCGGTGCCGTAGGCGGTCAGGGCATCGACCACCGAACGGTCATGCCCGGCAACCAGACCACCGATGCGGGCCGCAGTGGAATACAACGATGCGGTCTTGCCGTTGATCGAGGCCAGGTAGGCGTCGATGGGGCGGGCCACGTTGTAGGTGTGTCGCAACTCGAGAATCTGACCCTCGCACAACTGGCCGATTGTTCGGGCCAGCAGCCCGGCCACCTCGGTTCCGAGCCCCGCGGCAATCTCGGACGCCTTCGCGAGAAGAAAGTCACCGGCCAGGATCGCCTGCAGGTTGCCCCACTTGGCGTTCACCGTGTCGACTCCACGCCGGGTGACGGCTTCATCCATCACGTCGTCGTGGTACAGAGATCCGAGATGCACCAATTCACACGAAATGCCGCCGAGAATTGCCTCTTCGCTGGCGGCACCGTTCCGGCCGACCTGTGACGCCACGATGGTGATCACCGGGCGCAGACGTTTTCCGCCCGCAGAGATGAGATGTGACGCAATTTCGGTGAGATACGCATCGGGAGTGCGCACCGAGTCGAGCAGGGCGTTTTCCACCCGCTGGCGGTCGTTGTCCATCGTCGGCAACCCGAACAGCGGAGAATTCGTCACGCCCTCAGACTACGGGGCATCGGGGGTACTGACTCCCCCGCCGATACACTTCACACCAATATCCACCGATTCCAAAACGGGGTGGTCCCAATGTTCGAACGCTTCACAGACAGAGCCCGCAGGGTTGTCGTTCTCGCCCAGGAAGAGGCTCGCCTCCTCAACCATTCCTACATCGGAACCGAGCACATCCTCCTCGGTCTCATCCACGAGGGTGAAGGCGTCGCCGCCAAGGCACTCGAGTCGCTCTCCATCTCTCTCGAGGCGGTCCGCGCCCAGGTCGAAGAGATCATCGGCCAGGGTGGTTCGTCGCCGTCCGGTCACATTCCGTTCACCCCGCGCGCAAAGAAGGTTCTCGAGTTGTCGCTGCGCGAGGCGTTGCAACTCGGACACAACTACATCGGCACCGAGCACATCCTGCTCGGGTTGCTGCGCGAGGGCGAGGGTGTCGCCACGCAGGTGCTGGTGAAACTGGGCGCCGACCTCGGCAAGGTGCGCCAGCAGGTCATCCAACTCCTGTCGGGATACCAGGGCCCCGCGTCGAAGGGCGAGGCGCCCAGCGGCGGCCAGTCGTCGGGCGGTTCGAAAGAAGAGTCCGGCGAGAAGGGCGGCAGCCAGATTCTCGACCAGTTCGGCCGCAACCTCACCCAGCTCGCGCGCGACAAGAAACTCGACCCGGTCATCGGGCGGGTGCGCGAACTCGAACGTGTCATGCAGATTCTCTCGCGCCGCACCAAGAACAACCCGGTGCTCATCGGCGAACCCGGCGTCGGCAAGACAGCCGTCGTCGAGGGTCTCGCCCAGCGCATCGTGTCGGGAGACATTCCCGAGACCCTGAAGGACAAGCAGCTCTACACACTCGACCTCGGTGCGCTCGTCGCAGGCTCGCGCTACCGCGGCGACTTCGAGGAGCGCCTGAAGAAGGTACTGAAAGAAATCAAGACGCGTGGCGACATCGTTCTCTTCATCGACGAGATCCACACACTCGTCGGTGCCGGTGCGGCAGAGGGCGCAATCGATGCAGCCAGCATCCTCAAGCCGATGCTCGCCCGCGGTGAACTGCAGACAATCGGTGCCACCACCACCGACGAGTACCGCAAGCACCTCGAGAAAGACCCCGCACTCGAGCGTCGCTTCCAGCCGGTGAAGGTCGAGGAACCGACGGTTGCCCACACCATCGAGATTCTCAAGGGTGTGCGCGACAAGTACGAGACCCACCACCGCGTCACCATCACCGACCAGGCGATCGTCGCGGCTGCGAACCTCGCAGACCGTTACATCTCCGACCGTCACCTTCCCGACAAGGCAATCGACCTCATCGACGAGGCAGGTTCGCGCCTGCGCATCAAGCGCATGCAGACCCCGCCCGACCTGAAGGAACTCGAGACGAAGATCTCCGAGGTGCAGGACAAGAAGAAGAAGGCCATCGAAGAGCAGCGCTTCGAAGATGCCGGTGAGTTCCGCGACCAGGAACGTCAGCTTCTGCAGGAAAAGACCGCAAAAGAGGCCGAGATCAAGGCATCCGGTGTCAACCTGTTCGACGAGGTCGACGAAGAGGCAATTGCCGAGGTGCTCAGCATCTGGACAGGCATCCCGGTGTACAAGCTCACCGAGGAAGAGACCCAGAAACTGCTCAACATGGAGTCCGAACTGCGCAAGCGCTACATCGGCCAGGAAGACGCCGTGAAGGCAGTGTCGCAGAGCATCCGCCGCACACGCGCAGGCCTCAAGGACCCGCGCCGCCCCAGCGGCTCGTTCATCTTCCTCGGGCCGACCGGCGTGGGCAAGACCGAACTCGCAAAGACGTTGGCTGAGTTCCTGTTCGGCGACGAACAAGCCCTCATCACTCTCGACATGTCGGAATACATGGAGAAGCACACCGTCAGCCGCCTCGTCGGTTCGCCCCCCGGCTACGTCGGTTACGAAGAAGGTGGCCAGCTCACCGAGGCAGTGCGTCGCCGCCCGTTCTCGGTGGTGCTGTTCGACGAGATCGAGAAGGCGCAC
>CAYRUT010000092.1:0-3582 GCA_964427545.1 uncultured Bifidobacterium sp.
AAAAGAAAAGACCCCCGCCGGTGTGGCGAGGGTCGATTCTCAATCGCGACTGACCCAACGGCCAGCCATCACATCAACGGTTCTTCAGTGCTTCGATGAGTTTGGGCAGAACCTTGTGCACGTCGCCGACGATCCCGAGGTCGGCAACACCGAAGATCGGCGCTTCCTTGTCCTTGTTGATCGCGATGATGTTCTTCGAGCCCTTCATGCCGACCATGTGCTGCGTCGCACCGGAGATACCGGCCGCGATGTAGATGTTCGGCTTCACGACCTTGCCGGTCTGGCCGACCTGGTACGAGTACGGCACCCAACCGGCGTCGACGATCGCACGTGACGCACCGGGTGCGCCCTTCAGAATCTGTGCGAGCTCGTCAATCATGGCGTAACTGGCCGACTCACCGAGACCACGGCCACCCGACACCACGATGTCTGCCTCGTCGAGCTTCGGACCCGAGGTCTCCTCGACATGAACTGCGTTCACCGTTGCACCACCGGTCGAACCCAGGTCGGGCACTGCCACGGCAGTCACCGCAGCGGCCGAACCGCCCGCCGACTCGGCAGCGAACGACTTCGGGCGGAATGCCGCGAGGTACGGGGCCGAACCGGTGAAGGTGGTGCTGACCAGCGTGTTGCCACCGAAGATCGGTGTCACGACCGTGACGCCGTTGCCCGAGTCGGAGATGTCGACGTTGTTCGTGATGACGGTCTTGTCGATCTTCACCGACAGGCGCGACATGACGTCACGACCCTCGTAGTTCTGCGGGAACATGACGAGGTCGGGCGTCTCCCCGCCGTCGATGATCGACTTCATTGCCGACGCGATTGCGACGCCGGGCAGCGACGAGCCGTGGTCGACCGCGTACACCTTGGTCGCGCCGTACTCGCCGAGCGCAGACGCAGCAGCGTTTCCGTCTCCACCGAGAATCGCGGTGACGTTCGACGAGAGCGAACGTGCCTTGGTCAGGAGTTCGAGAGTTGCCGATGTGGGTGTTCCGTTTGCGACCTGCGCGAAGACCCAGATGTTGTTGAGTGCCATGGTGTTTCTCCTCTAGTGCCTTCGACTCAGATTGCCTTCAGGTTCTCGAGGAACCCGACGATCTTGCTGAACGACTCGCCGTCGTCTTCGATGATCTCGCCGGCCTGGCGTGCCTCGGCCTGAGCGACGTTCGAGATCTGCTGACCGGCACCGGCCCAGCCGACCGGGGTGACACCGAGGTCGCCCGCGGTCACTTCTTCGACCGGCTTCGATTTTGCCGCCATGATTCCCTTGAACGAGGGGTAGCGCGGCTCGACCACACCTGCGGTCACGCTGATCAGTGCGGGAAGCGGGCATGTGACCTCGTCGTAGCCGGCTTCGGTCTGACGGTCGACCTTCAGTGTTCCGCCTTCGACTGCGACCTTCTTCGCGAAGGTCACCGACGGAAGACCGAGAATCTCGGCCATCTGCTCGGGAACAGTTCCGGTGTATCCGTCGGAAGACTCGGTTGCGCCGATGATGAGGTCTGCCCCGCCCATGCGCTTGATCGCGGCGGCGAGAATCTTTGCGGTGGTGAGTGCATCGGAACCCTGCAGTGCGGGGTCGGACACGAGAACGCCCTTCGCTGCACCCATCGCGAGTGCGGTACGCAGACCGGACGTTTCGCTGTTCGGCGCCATGGACACGAGGCTCACCTCACCGCCACCGGCCTTGTCGACCAACTGAAGCGCCATCTCGACGCCGTACGCGTCAGAATCATCGAGGATGAGCTTGCCATCCCGCTTCAGGGTGTTGGTTGCCCCGTCGAGTGCACCAGGCGCTGCGGGGTCGGGGATCTGCTTGACACACACGATCACATTCATGGGTCACATTGTTACCCACCAGTTCGCCCTTGCCCCAACCCGACAGGGCCTTTTCGAGTGACCTTTGTCGTACCCCTGCGGGAGGGTCGCTGATACCGTGAATGCCCTTGCGTCTGCTGTTGATTGTCAACTCCTTTGCGTCCTCCGTGACGGCCAAGAACACCGTTGCGGTGCATGAGAGCCTGTCCCGGAACCACGACGTGCAGGTGGTCGAGACCAACCGCCGCGGCCACGCCACCCGCTTCGCCGAAGACGCCGCCCGCCGGGGCATCGACGTGGTCGTCGCCTACGGCGGCGACGGCACCCTGAACGAGGTCGCGACCGGCGTGGCCACGACCGACACCGCCCTCGCTGTTCTCCCCGGGGGTTCGACCAACGTGTTCGCCCGCACCCTCGGCATGCCGAACGACGCGATCCAGGCCGTGGAACTGATTGTCGACGCCCTCGAGCGCAACGACGTCTCGCCCATCGGCCTCGGGCGCGCCAACGGCCGCTACTTCACCTTCCACACCGGGCTCGGCTACGACGCAGCCGTCGTGAAATGGGTCGAACAGCGCGCCGCGTTGAAGCGGTACGCCGGCCACCCGTTGTTCGTGCTGGCGTCGCTGAAGACGTTCTTCCTCGACTTCGACCGCAAGCGACCGCACTTCTCGCTCGAGTTCGGCGACGGCCACGTGGTTGACGACGGCTATTTCTCGGTGGTGATGAACACCAACCCGTACACCTACCTCGGCAACCGGCCGCTCGACCTGGTGCCGTCGACCGGTCTCGACTCCGGTCTGTCGGTCGTCACGTTCAAGACCATGAAGCCGTCGCACATCCTGCGCACTCTCGCATCGGCCCTGAGGGGCGGCGGGGTGCCCGAGAAGCCGTGGCTCGACGTGCACACCAACGTGTCATCGGTGGTGGCCCGCGACAACCGGGCGTTCCCCTACCAGCTCGACGGCGACTACCTGGGAGAGGTGCGCGAGGTCAGCTTCGAGCACGTGCCCGGTGCCCTGCGGCTCGTTCGATCACACCTCTGAGGCAAGCACCGACAGGGCCACGTCGGGCACGTTCGTGCACAGGCCGTCGATGCCCCATTCCACCAACTGACCCATCACTGCGGGGTCGTCGACGGTCCAGGAGTTCACCTGCACCCCGTGGGCGTGGAACACCTCGATGCACTCCCTGGTGAGGTGCCCGAAGTACGGGTGCAGGGCCGTGTGCCCCGAGTGAGCAAGCGACCGGGCGGTCTTTTCGTAGTCCTCGGGGCGGACCCCCATGGTCAACCAGGCTGTGCGCACCTCGGGGCGCAGGGTGCGCATCGCGTCGACGGTCGGCCTGTGGAAACACGAGATCAACCACCGGTGGTCATCGCCCCTCCCGGCCAGGTAATTCGCGACAGTTGCGGCCAGCGTGTCGGTTTCGTCGAAGTCAGGGTCCTGTGGATAATTCTTGATCTCGATGTTCACCCACATTCCCTCGCATGCATCGAGAGCGGCATCGAGGAACGGCACTTCGCCCGGAAGTTCGGTGCTGACCGTCTCGAAAATCAGGCGGCCGTCTGCAAGAGCGGCGTCGTGGTGAATCGCCATGCGCCCGTCGGCGGTGCGACGCACGTCGAGTTCCACAGCGTGCGCCCCCATCTCTCGTGCGCGACGGAATGCGGCGAGCGTGTTCTCTTTCTCGGCCTTCGAGGCACCACGGTGGGCGATTACCTGAACGTTTGCCATGTCACAACCTGACTCTCACACCTTCTCA
>CAYRUT010000093.1:0-3380 GCA_964427545.1 uncultured Bifidobacterium sp.
GCCAGGGCGGCAGCGAGTCCGCTGAGGGCGGCACCTTCCACCTTCGGCCCGGCGAACACGTCGCCGGCCAGCACGATGCGACCGCCGGGGGCAACCCAGCACGGGTCGGGCCAGGTGGCCCGGGGCGTGGCGAACCGCCATTTCTTCGGCTGGCTCTCGACAATCTCTGCCTGCCCCAGCCAGGGGGCAGCCGCGTCGAGCAGCAGGCGATGGATCTCGTCGAGGTCGTCGTCGAAGTGCTGCAGGCTGAACCCGGGGTTCGCATGAAAGGTGAGGGCCGGGGCTGCACTGACCCCCTTGGCGGAGTTGTCGCCGATGAAACTGAACGTGTCGTCGGGGAACTGCAGCCCACCGGGGCCCGGAACGTTGTGATCGGGCGAGTCGAGCACCGCGAGCAGACCGAGCGTGCGGTCGTAGTCGATCGACCGCAGGTCGGCCGGCATCTCGATGCCGGCACCGAACAACAACGAGAACGACTGCGGCAACGGGGCGGTGAGAATGACGGCATCGCAGACGTGCCGCACGCCGTCGTCGGTGACGACAGTGACGGTGTCGTCACCGGCCTCGAGAGAGAACACCAGGTGCGACACCCTGACATCGAGACCCTGTGCGAGGTGCTTTGCGATGCCCGACATGCCGCGTGTGCCGACATAACGGGGGTGACCGTCGTTGTCGGCGAACCCCCTGCACCACTCGTGAACGACACCTGCGTCGACCCAGTTGTCGACATGCCGGGCGAATTCATCGCTGCGAACGGTGAAGAACTGCGCGCCGTGGTCGAGCGTGGCGTCGCCGATGCGGCGGGTGGCGAGACGGCCACCGACACCGCGACCCTTGTCGAACACGGTGACATCGTGACCCGCCCCGTGCAGCGATCGCGCTGCCATGAGCCCGGAGAGGCCGGCGCCGACGACGATGACGCGCATCAGACGTTGACCGCGGCGGAGCCGTGGGGCACGAAGGCCTTCTCGGCTCGCTTGAGGAACTCGAGAAGAATCCGGTTGAAGGTCGTTGCGTGCTCGATGTGCAGCCCGTGCGCACCGCCGCTGATGATCACAAGCTCGGCAGTGGGTATGCGCGAGGCGATCTCTTCTGCGTCACCGCGTGGGGTGAGAATGTCCTGGTTGCCCACCACCACCATGGTCGGGCACGCAATGTTCTCGAGTTCGACGCTGAGTGCATCGCCCTCGGTCGCGAGAATGGCCTTGATCTGCGACACGAACGCGCCGGCCGGGTTGAACAACTGCAGGGGGCCCATCCACCCGAGTGCCGGCAACAGACGGCGGAAAGACCGCGGGCCGATCATCCACCGTGCGGCCTCTTTGCCCACCGCTGTCATTCCGTCGGTGGCGGCGGTTGCCGCCCAACTCTGCAGAAGTTCCTCGCGCCATTCGTGGTTGCGGCACGCAGTTGCCACCAGCGTGAGCGAACGCACACGGTTCGGGTGTTTCAACGCGATGATCTGGCTGATGGCACCGCCCATCGACAGACCGACGATGTGCGCAGATTCGATGCCGGCGGCATCGAGAACCGCGATGGCATCCTCGGCCATCTGCTCGAGGTTGTACGTGCCGTCAGGCTTGTCGCTCTTGCCCGCGCCGCGGTTGTCGAAGGCAACAGTGCGGTGGCGAAGCGCGAGTGCGGCACGCTGAAGGTTCCACGAGTTCTTCTCTGCGCCGAGCCCCTGCACCAAGAGCACGGGCGCACGTTTCGTGAGGCCGGTGACCTCGTAGTGAATCTTCACGCCGTCGTCGGCGGTTGCGAACGGCATCAGGCCACCTGTCGTTTCGCGGGGATTCGCTCGACACTCGGCCATTCGTACAGCCACCTCACGACCTCGGTGGTCGAGTGTCGGGGCGCGAAGCGCAGCAGATGTGCGGCTTCGTTCGACGCGGCGAGACGCCCGTGTTGTATCAATTCGGCGACGTGGTCGGGCATCGGTGCACCGGCAACGGCGGCCGTGTTCTTTGCCAGCCACCAGCCGGGCCCGAACGAGGGCAACGGCACCCGACGCCCGAGCGTGGTGGCGCGCAGCATGCTGATGGCACCGTTCGCCACGATGTTGACGATGCCGTCTGCGTCACGTTGTGCACCCTGCATGAACGCTGTTGCGGCATCGTGGTCCTCGACCACGCAGAAGATCGGGTTGCCGATGCCGTAGTACGGAACTGCGGGCAGTCGCAGCAAGCGACCGAGCGGACTCGGCACGTGTGCCCCGAGCACGGGTGCGAGTCTCAGTGTGCAGACATTCACGCCGCGTGCGGTGCGCAGTTCGGTCGACTGTTCCTCGATCACCCGGCACATGCGGCCGTAGGTGGAGGTGGGGTTGACGGGTGTCGACTCGACCGCAATGTCGGGGGAGTACGAACCCGGGCCGTAGATCTCGATGCCGCTGCGCACCACGACGGTCTCGAGCGCCTCGACCTGGTGGGCCGCGTCGAACACCGCCTTGGCCACGAGCTCGGTGCACTCCTGTGCCTGAGCGGTGGCGAGACGTGCATGCGGTTCCCACACACCGACGTGCAACAACACGTGCGGGTTGAAAGTCTGGATGAGTTCGGCAATGCGGTCGTGCTCGGTGGGGTCGACACGGTGGAACTCGGCGCGCGACAGGTGACGCCGGGGCGGGTCGACGTCGAAGCCCATGATGTCGCCGGCCCATTCGCTGCGCTCGACCATCGAGGCGACGAGCGAGCCGAGTTCGCCGCCCATTCCGGTGACGAGTACGCGACGACCTTTCATTGACACTTCACGGTAGTGGCGGTCAGCGCAGGTTGTGAACGTTCAGAATGAGTTCTCTGGCCCATGTGTCGAGCTGGCGCCCGCCGATGCGCTCGGTGATGATGATGGCCTGCGACGGGTCGTCGACCATGCCGGTCCAGCGGATGTACCCGCCGACGATGCCGAGCAGGCGGTCACCGACCTCTTCCGAGTGCATGATCAACTTCATGTTGCGGCCGAGAAGGTCGTGCAGTTCCTTGTAGAACGCCCGCAGGAAGACATCGGTGTCGTCGGCACCGCTGAGGGGGCGGTGACGGTAGGGCATGTTCAGTTCTTCGTATGCGTGCAGGTTGTGGGGTGCCGCGATGATCGAGATGACGAGGTCGAAGTGGTTCTCACGCAGCCAGATGATCTCTTCCTGCCGGCGGACGCGACGGTGGTTGTCGCCGTAGCCCCCGGGCCGCTCGCAGATGGCCAGTTGGTCCTTGATGATCCAGGTGAAGTTCCTGGGGGTGATTCCGAGAGCCCATTTTCCGCGCAATTTCGGGGGCATCCGGTTCTCCTCTTGTTCTCACCAATAACCAGGTGTCGAAACACCGCATGAGAAACTACCCCAGGTTGTGCAGGGTGAGCCTCTGTTTGCTCCGACGAATTTGGCG
>CAYRUT010000094.1:0-3299 GCA_964427545.1 uncultured Bifidobacterium sp.
GCCGCCATGGCGGGGCCAAGGGCGTTGATGTCGGGGACGAGGCCCTGCAGGGCCTTCACCCGCTTGCCGTCGCCGGCCCTGAGGACGCGATCGAGAACTTTCATGCGAAGACGAAGCCTACCCGTGAGGTTCTCGCCAGCCAGTTCGTCGTGCAGTGCAGAACTTCGCAAGAATCATCGGAATGGACCAGCGACGCGCAGATGCAGTCATTTTCGACCTCGGCGGGGTCATCATGCAGAACGGTGGTCCCCGTGATTTCACACGGAGATACCCCGACCACGACCCGGCGTACGTCGCCGAACTCGTGATGGGTCCCCATCATCTCGACACCGACCACCCCTGGCACCGCGTCGAACGCGGCGAGATCACACTGGCCGAATGCCGCGCCCTGACGAAACAGAAACTCGACGAAGCCGGTGTGGTCGCGAGTGTTCCCGCCGAGCGGCCGCAAACGGGCGGCGGCCCGGCGTTCGAGTTCCGGCTGAACGACGACATGGTTGCGTTCATCCACGACCTGAAGAACGCCGGCTTCCCCATCGGCATCCTCACCAACAACGTGAAGGAGTTCCGCGAGTGGTGGTGGCCCCTCATGGATTTCGACGCGATCTTCGACACCGTGGTCGACAGCCACGAAGTCGGCATGCGCAAACCGAACCCCGCGATCTACCACCTCACCATGGAGCGCATCGGTGCCGTGCCGGAACGAACGGTGTTTCTCGACGACCTTCACGCGAACGTGGCCGCGGCGGCCGCCATCGGCATGCACGGGGTACTTGTCGAGGAGGACTCGAGCGGCGCGATTGCCGCCGCCCGTGCGTTGACTCAGTTGCCCTAGTCGAACACGGCCGAGAGAATCGCCGTCTTCGACATCGCATCCCAGGTGCGGCAGGCACCGGGGTCGTCGGAGTCGTCGATCATCAGGCGCATGTTCACGATGCCCTGTGCCCAGATCGCGATGACCTCGAGATTCTTGTCCCTGGCGATCCATCCCTTCTCGACGGCCGGCTGGTACGCGTGGGCAATCTCGATGGCGTACTCGCGGTCGATGCGGGAGATCTCGCCGCGCAGTCCCGGGCGTGACACCGCCGACCCGATGACCTCTGCCCGCAACCGACGGTTGGCTGCCCTGCTCTCGCCGAAGATGAAGTCGAGAGCTCGCGAGATGTTCTCGCGAAGCGACTCGCGCGACGAAGCCTCGGCGATGTAGCGGTACAGATAGTCGGCAGATTCGGCAGTCGACCGGCGGTAGCGCTCGGCCTGTGCCGCGACGACAAGACCTTCCCTGCTGCCGAAGGCTCGGTAGAGAATCGGAGGGGTCACACCGCACTCGAATGCAATCGGGTTCGTGCGGATCGCAGCCTCTCCCGATTTCTCGATGACTTCGATGGCACGTTCGAGAATGCGCTCGGCAGAACTCTTCTGGTCAGTGCCGTCTTTCTGTGCCACGTTCAGTAGTTTGCCACCTGCCGGAAAACTTTTCTGCCACACCGGCGGCAGCCACGCACACGACACGGGTTGCCCCCGCGTGCACCAAGGCCCCCGCAGCAGCCGTCAGGGTGGCGCCGGTCGTGCACACATCGTCGACCACGCAGACCGAGCGCCCCCTGACCGACGGGTGGGCGACGAAACTCACTGCACCAAGTCGCTCGCTGCGTGTGCGACCGGTCTGGTGACCGGTCGAGGTGCGCCTCAGCAACCGACGTGCGGATGTCCCTGTCTGTGCCCCGACATGACGGGCGATGAGTTCGGCGTGGTCGAAACCGCGCGATGTGCGGTGGGCTTCGAGCGTGGGGATCCACGTGAGCATCTCGACGGCATCGCCGGACGACAGTGCACCGACACACATCGAGGCGAGCACACGCGCATTGCGCCTCTCGCCGTGGTACTTCAGTGCGGCGACGACACTGCGCACAGACTCGTCGAAATCGGCTGCGCAGATGACCGACGTGTTCGGCAATCGGGCACCACCGAGGTCGACAACATCGGTACGGTGTACTGCCATGGTTTCCCCCACCCCGCCGACGGCGGCCCGGCCGCTGAACGACCGCTTCGTCGAACGACTCGCACGATGTGTGCTCGGCCTCGCCGGTTTCGGCAGCGGCATCGCCTTCTTCGTCCAGGCCGACATCGGGGTGCCGCCGTGGGACGTCTTCCACCAGGGGATCTCCGGGCGTTCCGGTCTCGGCCTGGGAACGGTGCTGATCATCGTTGCGTTCTTCGTTCTGCTTCTGTGGATCCCGCTCCGGATCACACCCGGCATCGGAACAATCCTCAATGCCGTCGAGATCGGGCTCGTCGAGAACCTGGTGCAGGACGCACTGCCGTCACCCACGTCTCCGGCGGTCAAGGTTGTGTTCATGGCCGCCGGGATGCTGTGCATCGCACTCGGCTCCGGGCTCTACATCGGAGCAGAACTCGGCTCCGGCCCCCGCGACGGCCTGATGCTCGGCCTCAACGCGAGGTACGGCATCAGCGTGCGGCTTGCGCGCACCGTCGTCGAGGTCACCGTGATGATCATCGGCATCTTCCTCGGGGGCTCACTCGGTGTCGGCACGTTCGTGTTCGCATTCGGAATCGGCCCGCTCGTGCAGGTCACGCTGCGGCTCTTCCGAATGGCACCGTCGAAGGTGGCGCTCGCCGAGGGCGAGGCAACAGAGCAGTGAACGCAGTCGAGCCGCCGGATTGACCCGGCGACTCCCCTGCACGTTCGTGTCAGTAGCGGTAGTGATCCGGCTTGTAGGGGCCCGAGGGGTCCATGTCGAGATACTCGGCCTGCTCGTCGGTCAGTTGCGTCAATTTCACACCGAGCGCCTCGAGATGTGCGCGGGCCACTTTCTCGTCGAGATGCTTCGGCAGCACGTACACGCCGGTCGGGTAGTTCTCGAGGTTGTTGAACAGCTCGATCTGGGCGATGACCTGGTTGCTGAACGAGCAGCTCATCACGAACGACGGATGGCCCGTCGCGCAGCCCAGGTTCACGAGACGTCCCTCCGCGAGAACGATGACCGAGTGGCCGTCCGGGAATGTCCACAGGTCGGTGCCGGGCTTCAGTTCGTCGCGGGTTGCCTTGCTGCGGCCGAGTCCGGCCATGTCGATCTCGTTGTCGAAGTGCCCGATGTTGCACACGATCGCGTTGTGCTTCATCTTCTCCATGTGCTCGGCGGTGACGATTGCTTCGTTGCCCGTGGCCGTCACGAAGATGTCGGCTGTTCCGAGCGCCGACTCGAGTGTGTTGACCTCGTAACCCTCCATCGCGGCCTGCAGGGCGTTGATCGGGTCGATCTCGGTGACGATCACGC
>CAYRUT010000095.1:0-3231 GCA_964427545.1 uncultured Bifidobacterium sp.
TGGGGCACATGCGGCCGTAGTGCGAGAAGTGAACGTCGCGCACCTCGAAGCCGGCACGTTCGCGGCTGAGACCACCGGGTCCGAGTGCCGACAGACGGCGGCGGTGCGTGAGACCGGACAACGGGTTGGTCTGGTCCATGAACTGCGACAGCTGCGACGTCCCGAAGAACTCCTTGATTGCAGCAACGACCGGGCGGATGTTGATGAGGGTCTGCGGGGTGATCGCCTCGACGTCCTGGGTGGTCATGCGCTCGCGCACGACGCGCTCCATGCGCGACAGGCCGATGCGCACCTGGTTCTGGATCAACTCGCCCACCGAACGCACGCGACGGTTGGCGAAGTGGTCCTGGTCGTCGAGACGGTAGCCCGGCTCTTGCTTGACGAGGTGCAACATGTACGAGATGGCGGCGAGAACCTCGCACTTCGAGAGCACATCCTGGTCGTCGGTCGGCAGGTCGAGCTGGTCTTTCGACAACCCGAACAGCGACGGGATCTTCTCGAGTTCCTCACCGAGCTTGCGGTTCAGCTTGTAGCGACCGACGCGGCTGAGGTCGTAGCGACGGTTCTCGAAGAACGCGCCCTCGAAGTACACGCGTGCTGCCTCGGCGTTGGCAACCTCGCCCGGACGTGCGCGCTTGTAGATCTCGAGCAGTGCCTCTTCGCGCGACTGGTTCGATGCGCGCTCTTTCTCCCACTGTCCCTCGAGGAAGTCGAAATGGTTCACGAAGCGGTCGAGGAAACCGGGTGCACCGGCTTCGTCGTATCCGAGTGCGCGAAGCAGGGTGAAGATGCTCATGCGGCGCTTGCGTGCAACGCGCGTTCCGGCCGTGACGTCCTTGCCCGGCTTGTGCTCGACGTCGAACTCGAGCCATTCACCGCGGTACGGGTGCACGGTTCCCTTCACCAACTGGTGCTTGGCGAGGTTACGGAGGCGGTAGCGCTCGCCCGGTTCGAAGATGACGCCGGGGCTGCGGACCAGCTGCGACACGACGACTCGCTCGGTTCCGTTGATGATGAAGGTTCCCTTGTCGGTCATCTTCGGGAAGTCGCCCATGAAGACGACCTGTTCCTTGATTTCACCGGTGGTGCGGTTCGAGAACACGGCACGCACGAACACCGGCGTTGCGAATGTCATCTCCTTCTGGCGGCACTCTTCCTCGGTGAACTTGGGTCCGGGGCACAGGTCTTCGTCGTTCGGGTCGAACTCGAGCTCGAGGCGCAGGTTGCCGGAGTAGTCGGTGATCGGAGAGATGTCCTCGAAGGTCTCGCGGAGA
The DNA here is from genome assembly GCA_964427545.1 of uncultured Bifidobacterium sp. Lineage (GTDB taxonomy): Bacteria > Actinomycetota > Acidimicrobiia > Acidimicrobiales > Ilumatobacteraceae > UBA2093. The sequence goes on from CAYRUT010000095.1 coordinate 1,275, forward strand.
CCTTCCTTCATGAAGGTCTCGAACGACTCACGTTGTACCGCAATGAGATCGGGCAACTCGAGGTGCTCTGTGAGGTTTGCGAACGAATAGCGTTCATGAGACGACGAACGAGGGGCCACGATTACTCCTGACAGGCGGGACAAGGGAGTGCAGAATCACGACCACGAGTACTGACGAACTGATTTTGGGCAATGCGAAAGCAGGCGAGGTGAGACACGGCAAACGAGTACGCTATCGCCGCTTTGGCCCCTGAGACAACGGGGAAACAGACCCTCCGCCCCCGGGGGTCTGACCGAACTGCGGGCAAGGTACGCCCGATTCGGCCCCGAGTCAAGCACCCCCGCCGAGTGGTCCGCGACCCAGCCAGGGCCCCCGGCCCAGACCCCGTACGGCATTCAGCCCCGCCACCCGGGGGGCAGCGGGGCTGAGAGCGAATTGGGTGAGCGGCCCTGGCCGCCCGGGATTACTTGAGTTCGACGGTTGCGCCGGCCTCGACCAGCTTGGCCTTTGCCTTCTCGGCATCGTCCTTGCTGACCTTCTCGAGGATGGGCTTGGGTGCGCCGTCGACGAGGTCCTTGGCTTCCTTCAGACCGAGGCTGGTGAGCTCGCGCACGACCTTGATGACCTGGATCTTCTGTGCTCCGCCGTCGGCGAGGATGACGTCGAATTCATCCTTCTCCTCGGCTGCTGCTGCTCCGGCACCGCCACCGGCAGGTGCTCCGACTGCTGCGACGGCAACCGGGGCTGCCGCGGTGACACCGAACTTCTCTTCGAACGCGTCGAGGAGGTCCTTCAGCTCGATGACTGTCAATGCTGCGATCCCGTCGAGGATCTCTTCCTTTGTAAGAGCCATTGCTCTCTCCTTGTGTTGAGGTGTCCACTCCACTGTGAAGTGAACGGTTTACGAATGTTTGGTTGTTGATGGAACGGTGAAAGTCGCCTTATGCGGCTTCTTTCTGGTCGACAAGGGCCTTCAGGCCGTACGCCATGTTTCGCGGGAGCGCCTGCAGGAGACCTGCGGTCTTGACGAGCGGGCTCTGGATGAGACCCGCAAGCTGCGACAGCATGACTTCGCGAGGCGGAAGGTCCGCGAGAACCTCGACTTCTTTGGCGGTGACGAGCTTTCCGGCGACGGCACCACCCCGAAGAACGAGCAGCGGATTGGTCTTCGAATACTCCTTCAGCGACTTCGCCACTGCGGCAACATCGCCATCGACAAATGTGAGGGCGGTGGGGCCGGTGAGAATTGCGTCGAGACCCTCGAGACCGGCATCGCGGGCGGCGAAGCGGGCGAGCGTGTTCTTGTACACGCGGTACTCGGCTCCGTGGGCCCGCAACGACAGACGAAGGTTTGCGAGGTCAGGCACAGTGAGACCGCGGTACTCGGTGACGAGAACAGCGGACGCTGCGTCGAACTTCGAACGAATTTCGGCTACGACAGATTCCTTTTCGGAACGGACAGTTGACATTTCACCTCCTCTGGTTGTCCTGGATGCTTCGCTCGGGGCGCTCGCATGAAAACGAACGCCGCACCGAGCGGACCCGAGGATCCAGAGGTGAAGAGTCCGCCTCGTCTGGTGGGAATTCCCATTATCCGGATTGCTCCGGACCAGATGTCTCCGGCGAGGACCGAGAGATTTCAGTTGTGGGTGCAAAGCCTAAGGGTGATCGGGGAAAACCCCACCCCGGCCGGGTTCTTGGTTTATGCCTCGACGGGGCGCAGACGGTTGAGGTCGACCTTGACGCCCGGGCCCATCGTGGTGCTGAGGCTGATCTTGCGCAGGTACTTGCCCTTGGCGGCCGCCGGCTTGGCGCGCTGCACCTCGTCGAGAACCGCGCGGAAGTTGGCCTCGAGGTCGGCGGCGCTGAACGACGCCTTGCCGATGCGCACGTGCACGTTGCCGTAGCGGTCGGTGCGGTATTCGACCTTGCCGCCCTTGAACTCGCCCACCGCGCG
>CAYRUT010000096.1:0-3183 GCA_964427545.1 uncultured Bifidobacterium sp.
TGGTGGCTGCGACTGATGGTCCGATGCCCCAGACGCGTGAGCACGTGTTGTTGGCCCGTCAGGTGGGTGTTCCCTACATCGTGGTGGCGCTCAACAAGTCCGACATGGTCGAGGACGAGGAGCTTCTCGAGCTGGTCGAGATGGAAGTGCGTGAGTTGTTGAACGAGTACGAGTTCCCCGGTGACGATGCGCCTGTGGTGCGTGTGTCGGCGTTGAAGGCTCTCGAGGGTGATCAGGCGTGGCAGGAAAAGGTCATGGAGCTCATGACTGCCTGTGACGAGTACATTCCCGAGCCGGCCCGTGACCTCGACAAGCCGTTCCTGATGCCGATCGAGGACGTGTTCACGATCACGGGTCGTGGCACCGTCGTGACCGGCAAGGTCGAGCAGGGCAAGGTCCACACCGGTGACGAGATCGAGATCGTGGGTCTGCGTGACACGCAGAAGACGACCTGCACGGGTGTGGAGATGTTCCGCAAGCTGCTCGACGAGGGCCAGGCCGGTGACAACATCGGTGCGCTTCTCCGTGGCACGAAGAAAGAGGATGTCGAGCGTGGCCAGGTGCTGTGTGCGCCGGGTTCGATCACCCCTCACACGAACTTCGAGGGTCAGGTGTACGTGTTGAAGAAGGAAGAGGGTGGCCGTCACAAGCCGTTCTTCAACAACTACCGTCCGCAGTTCTTCTTCCGTACGACCGACGTGACGGGCACGGTGCAGTTGCCGGCCGGTACCGAGATGGTGATGCCCGGTGACAATGTCACGATGACTGTCGAGTTGGGCAAGCCGATCGCGATGGACGAGGGTCTTCGTTTTGCTATTCGTGAGGGTGGCCGTACTGTCGGTGCCGGTCGCGTCACCAAGATCATCAAGTAACGGATCCGAACGATGGCTACCACCAACATCCGAATCCGCCTGAAGGCATTCGACCACGACAACATCGACAAGGCCACACGCGCGATCGTCGAGACCGCGCTGCGCACCAACGCCAAGATCCGTGGTCCGATCCCGTTGCCGACAGACAAGCACCGGTTCACCGTCATCCGCGGACCGCACATCGACAAGGACTCACGCGAGCACTTCGAGATGCGCATCCACAAGCGTCTCATCGACATCGTCGAACCGTCGAACAAGACCGTCGAGTCGTTGCAGCGCATCGACCTGCCGGCAGGCGTCGACATCGAGATCAAGATCCAGTAGAACCGAACAGTTCCGGGGAGAGGGAGCGGCCGCAAGGTCGCTCCCTCTTCGTTTTCCGTGACGGATTCTTACGAGATTCTTGGCTTTCTGCTTTCCATTGCCGCACCGGCGACGGAATACTTGGGGCCATGAGCGATTCGCACTGGATCAACACCCCGCCGCAGGCACCGGTCCCGTCCGGGCGCAGGGGCACCCGCTTGCTGGTGGCCCTGGCCATCGTGGGCATGGCGTTCGGCGCCGGTCTCGCGGGCGGTCTCGTCGGTTCGGCCATGGATGACTCCCCGCAGGCATCCGACAACACCCCTCTGGTGACCGCGGCCCCGGTGAAGTCGGGCGACATCGGTGACACCAACGTCGCGAGGGCCACCGAGGTGATCGCGCCGAGCGTGGTCACCATCGACAGTGTCTCCTCGTCGGGAGAGGCCGTCGGCACGGGCATCATCATCAGCTCAGACGGCGAGATCCTCACCAACAACCATGTGGTCGAGGGCTCGAAGACCGCACGTGTGCGTCTCTACGGCTCGACCTCGCCGATCATTGCCGATGTCCTCGCGACAGACCCCGGCAACGACATGGCCCTCATCAAACTGCGCAACACCACCGGGCTGGTGGCGGCAACGTTTGCCGACCCCGAGTCGATCGCGGTGGGCGACCCCGTGGTTGCCGTCGGGTACGCGCTCGCGCTCGACGGCGGCCCGAGCGTCACGTCGGGAATCGTCTCGGCACTGAACCGCACGTTGCAGCTCGACAGCGAGACCTTCCTCAATGCGCTGATTCAGACCGACGCGGCGATCTCTTCGGGCAACTCCGGCGGACCGCTCATCAACATGAACGGACAGGTGATCGGTATCAACACCGCCGTCGCCACGGGCGGCATGTCGAGCTCGGCCAACAACATCGGTTTTGCGATCGGCGTCGCAGAGGTGCAGCGGGTCAACCGGATCCTGCACGAGATGGCCGACGGCGGAACCCGCCGGCAGGGTTTCCTCGGTATCAGCCTCGGTAGCCGCGATGACGGTGGAGCAGGTGCAGTCATCGGCGAGATCACACCGGGTTCACCGGCCGAGAAAGCCGGCGTCAGGGAGAACGACATCGTTCTCTCGATCAACGAGCAGCCGATCATCGGTGACGAGGCACTCGTCGCGATCATCCGCGACTCGGCTCCGGGCGAGACCATCACCATCGTCGTCGAACGAGACGGCAAGAAAGTGACTCTCGAGGCGACACTCGTGGCCCGACCCCAGGACTGATGCTCAGGCCAGGGTGACGACGGGGAATCTCTCGTTGTCGAGCACGTCTCCGTCGGAGAGGCCACGTGGTTCGAAAGGTGGCGACGTCTTCCACGGGCGGGTGACCCAACGCGCATCGTCGCCGACATAGCGGTAGCTCACGATGCGGCGTCGGTTCGGATGCTCCGACGTGCCCGGTGCCGAGTGCAGGGTGCGGAAATGGAACGCGACAACGTCACCGGGGCCGGCCGGGCACACGACAGTCTCGCCGAGTGACTCGAGTTCTTCTGCCGAAGGGAACACCTCGAAGCCGGCCGCAGCGTCGACGTACGGCGAGTCGTCGACGAAACGATTCGGAATGAAACGTCGCTGTGCACGGTGGCTGCCGCGTATGCACCGCAACGCAATCGACGCCGGGACCGCATCGAGCGGAACCCAGAGACTGACGTTGCTCGTTCCCTCGACGCCGTAGTAGGGGTCATCGTGGTGCCACGGTGTGGGTGTCGCAGTTCCTGGTTCTTTCACCAACACGTGTTCGTGGAAGAACCGGGGGTTCGTCGTGCCCATCAGTTCGCCCGCGATCCGCGGCAACACCCCCGACAGTGCAGTGGCGGCGAACTCGGGAATCCGTTGCCAACTCACGTAGTCGTCGAAGAACCTGCCGTTGCCTCCGTCGGGTGTGTAGTCGTTCGACCACCCGCTCGGTTCGGCGAGATTCCGTTCGACGCCGCGTTCGATGTCGGCGAGAGTTTCCGCCG
>CAYRUT010000097.1:0-3164 GCA_964427545.1 uncultured Bifidobacterium sp.
GGCACAAGGGTTTGCTGACCGTGTACCACCCCTTTGGTTTACTCAGGGACAAATGACAGATTCCCCGACGTCTCCCGAATCCGACCCCGTTTCCGACACCCCCGCATTGCCGCGCCAGTTCCAGATCGAACTGATGGCGCACGAGTTCAACCGAATTGCCGAGGCGGCCCAGCGTTTCGCCGACGGGTGTCCTCCGAGCACGTTCCATCTGTCGTTCCAGGAGGATTACCGGTTGTGGACCTTCTCGCAGGCGAACGTCACGATGACAATCTCGGCGTTTGCCGACACGGGCAGCCCCGAGTCAGGGCACATCACGCTTCCCGTTCACTTCTTCACGTCGATGGAACTCGCTCGGGTGTCGGGCGAATCAGACGAAGTCGTGCTGCGGTTCGACACAGAGGCCAACACCGTCACCTACTTCGCAAAGAAGGCCAGCTTCTCCACGACACTGCCCGACCAGACCGAACCGGCGGTCGTTCCCACGTGGAAGCGCACCTCGAGAGTCTTCTTTCACGGCCCGGTACTTGCACATCTCGGGGCATTCCTCGTCTCGAACCCGATCGGGAGCGACGGCGACGAAGATTTCGACGGCATTACTCCCTTCATCCACTGTTCATTCGACGGAGAGCAACTCACCCTGACCCGCGACTGGTCGCCGCACGGTGGTCCGGTTCTCTCGATGTCCGTCGAGGCGGGTGGCGACTTCCGTGGGTCGTTCTCCATGTTCGCCGACGTCATCGCACGTGAGTTTTACGTGGGAAGCAGCGACCATCAGGGGCTCTTCGCCATCGAGTTCAACGAAGAAGAGCAGCACATCTGCCGCATCTCGACGGTCAACACGAGCTACGCCGTCAGTCTCGGCTTCGAGCACGTGTACGAGTACCGACGCAGTCTCGAGTTGTCACTCACGTTCAGCGACGCCGAGCTCACCGTCCAGCGCGACAACCGCATCGGTTGGGATCCCACCGTCGTCGTCACGGCAGGTTCGCGGACCGTTCTCGCGACGCTCACCCCGGGCCGCAACGGTCTCGGCCACTACGTGCGTCTCACCACAGACATCGCCACCGATGTCCCGTGGACCACCTCTCTCGCCGCCGAGGTGAACGCCTGGAACGACCGCTGGCCGAGCGTGAAGCTCGTGCACGTCGACGGCGTGCTCCGGGCGATTGCCGACATGCCCGTCTCTGCCATGCCCGCCATGGCCGGCGCAGTCGTTGACCTCACAGAGAAGGCCCAGATCGTCGACGACCTGATCGCGGCGGTTTTGTGAGGCAACCTACGAACAAATGTTTGTTTCGGGTTGCATTGTCCTTAAACACCTGCCATAATCAGGTTCCCCCCAGACACAGCTCGCACACGATGAAAGGAGTGCAGATGACCGAGAGACGGTTTCTAGGCAAATCAGCCATCTGACCGGTCGGCAGTCACCTGTCCGAACGACCAGATTTCGGATTTGTCCTGTCCACAACATCAACAACCGTCTCACACAACAAGGAGCATCTGCATGTCCACATCACCTTCCCCTTTCGGCGACGACTTCCTGTCGTCCGACCAGTCTCTTCTCGAGACACTCGCTGAGGTCGAACTGTTCGTGAAGGACCTCGAACCGAAGGTCCGTGAAATCAACCGCGTTCTCGTCCCGCTTCTCGGCAAGTGCAGCACCTCGCTCGACGGCTCGTGGGCCTACATCATCAAGGACCACGACGACAACTACAAGGTTGCGCTCGAGTCGATCCCGGTGGACTCGGTTCTCGGCATCGTGGCTCGCGTGTCAGAGGTTCTCAGCATCATCGACGACGCAGACGGCGCGGCGTTCACCCGCCCCTCGTACCAGCCCGACCTCGGCCCGGCAATCGTCGGTGACGCGGCGCGTCTCACTCATGTTCCCAGCACCCACGTTCGGGTGGTGCGCAAGTGATCGGCCCCGATTTCGAGACCAACAAGTCGTCGTGGTCGATCCGCGCGACGCTCGGCGAGCTCGTCGAGGTCATGTCGACGATCATGATGGTGAGCCGTGCGGGCACGACCCAGTCGACCGTGTGGCTCACCAAGGTGCCGAACGGACCGCGTCTGTGGATCATCCGTGAGCGCATGATCACTGCATGGTTGGTGGCTGACTCCGAGGCGAGCGACCCGGAGTTCGCTCTCCCGATTCCCGACGGCTTCATCGATCATCTCGTCGAGATCTCGTCGGGTGCGGGCGGCTGCGACATCTACTGCAACGAGGTCGAGGGCACCATCGTCGGTCGAAGCGGTGACCGCTTCGTGTCGACCGACCACCCGCGCGACGCAGTGTTCACCGAGCGTGACATGCCGTACCTCGGGCACGTGCACGGTCATCACGCACATCCGGCGATGGCCGAGGTCTCGGTCGGCGAACTCTCGTTGTTCTCCGATGTCGTGCTCGATTTCCCGCGTCTCTCCGAAGAGGACCAGAACCGCCTGTACCCCTTCGTCAACATGACCATCGGCAACAACCAACTCGCGTGGACCATGGACTGGCGCCGCTTCGGTGCCGCCCGCACCACCGGGTCGATCCGCGCCAACACGCACGGAACATCGCATGTCACGTTCTATCCCTACATCGTTGCCCGGTTCCTGAAGTCGCGCGACGACCACGACACCGCGCGCATCTTCGGCGATGTCGAGAACTCCGACTACGTCTACATCGTGGGCGACAGGTGGGGGATCCGTGTCGTGGGCGACCGTGAGGAACTCGCACGGTGGGGAGGCGCTCTGCGCATGCAGCTCGAGGAGTCGGGTGCAGACGTCGAGGCAGTCAAGGGCGAACGCATTCCCGATTTCGTCGACTTCGGCATCGCCGGTCATGCGTGTTACGCGTCGATCCACGTTCACGAGAGCGGCAGCTCGGAGTTCGTGCGTCTCACCCACATCGTGGGCGACAACGTCCCCGACACACCCGAGGTCATGAAGGAGATCAACGCACTCAACGCGGCTCTCGTGGGGGCCCGTGTGCTGTGGCGCGACGGGGAGATCCGCGTCATCGTCGAGTTCCCCGCCAAAGCGATGCGCGACTTTGAGTCGCACATGCTGGTCTTCACCGACGCGCTCCGTCGCTGCCGCGAGATCACGGTGTTTCTCCCTCTGTTCTCCGATTCCCACTGACCCATTCGTAAAGGAGCATTCATGAACACACTTTCCAC
>CAYRUT010000098.1:0-3116 GCA_964427545.1 uncultured Bifidobacterium sp.
AAGCAGCGCGTGCCGAAGTTGAAGGGCTTCAACAACCCGTTCCGCGTGGAGTACTACGCGGTGAACCTCGACTCGTTGAACGAACTCGGTCTGGCCGAGGTCACCCCCGAGATCCTCGTGGACAAGGGTGTGGCCCACAAGGGAACCTTCGTCAAGGTTCTCGGCCGCGGCGAGATCACCGTTGCGGTCAAGGTCTCGGCACACGCCGTGTCGAAGTCAGCAGAGAAGGCGATTGTCGCTGCGGGTGGTTCGGTCACCATCCTGCCGCTGCCGTTCAAGATCCGCCCCGCGGCAAACGGCAACCAGTTCACCAACCGCTGATCGCGTCGCGATTCACCGTCCGACGTCAACAAGGAGTAGCGCGTGTTCTCAAACGTGAAGAACATCTTCAAAGTGGAAGACCTTCGCAAGAAGCTCTTGTTCACCGTGATGATGATCATGGTCTACCGGTTCGGTTCGGCCATCCGCGTTCCCGGCGTTGACGCGACGGCCGTCGCCCAGCTGCGCGAGGCCGCCAATTCACAGGGCGCACTCGGGTTCCTGAACCTCTTCTCGGGCGGCGCCTTCGGTTCGTTCTCGATCTTTGCGCTCGGCATCATGCCCTACATCACCTCGAGCATCATCATGCAGGTGCTGAACGTGGTCATCCCGAAACTGCAGGAATGGCAGGAGATGGGCGCCGTCGGTCAGCGCAAGATCACCCAGTGGACCCGTTACGTGGCCGTCGGCATCGCGTTGCTGCAGGGCTCCGGTCTCACGTTCATCTTCGGTCAGGGCAACGGCTCGGCATTCATCGGTGCGGCAGCACAGGCCCCCGACGTGGTGCTGCTCGACCCGTTCATGCCGCGCGCCCTGCTCGTGATCCCGTCTCTCGTCGCAGGCACCGCATTGCTGATGTGGGTGGGCGAACTGATCAGCCAGCGCGGCATCTCGAACGGCATGTCGGTGCTGATCTTTGCGTCGGTCGTTGCGGGACTGCCGTACAACTACTACTCGATCCTCCAGAGCAAGAAGTTCGTGGTGTTCGCGGTTCTCGTCATCGTGTCGCTGGGCATTCTCGCCGCGGTCGTGCGTGTCGAACTCGGCCAGCGCCGCATCCCCGTGCAGTTCGCCAAGCGCGTCGTCGGCCGCCGCATGATGGGCGGGCAGAGCACGTACATTCCCCTGAAGGTCAACCAGGCCGGCGTCGTGCCCATCATCTTCGCGTCGTCGGTGCTGCTGCTTCCCGTTCTCCTGTCGAACATGCTGGGCAGCGCAGAGGGCTGGCGCGGCTCGATCGCACGGTTCGTCAACGATTACCTGGTCAACAGCCAGAACCTTGTCTACATCGTCGGCTTCTTCCTGCTGATCATCGCGTTTGCGTACTTCTACAACTCGATCGCGTTCGACCCGGTCCGTCAGGCCGATCAGTTGCGCAAGCAGGGCGGGTTCATCCCCGGCATCCGCCCGGGTCAGCAGACCGAGAGCTATCTCGCAAAGGCCGTCAACCGGATCACGCTGCCCGGCGCGGTGTTCGTCGGTTTCATCGCGATCCTTCCGTACATCATCCTGTGGATCGGCGACGTGCAGTCGTTCCCGTTCGCGGGAACCACGGTGCTCATTGCGGTCGGCGTGGCGCTCGAGTTCATGCGTCAGATCGACAGCCAATTGATGCTCCGCAACTACGAGGGCTTCTTGAAGTGACCGGCATCCGCGTGCGGGTGGTGGTTTACCGTTTCGATTAGGTGAGTGTCGTGATTCCGGGTGCACGGATCGTGCTGTTGGGCCGCCAGGGAGCGGGCAAGGGAACCCAGTGTGTCCGCCTGTCGCGTCATTTCGTCGTTCCGCACATTTCCACCGGCGACATGCTGCGCGCCGCCGTTCGCGAGGGAACCGAACTCGGCAAGATGGCCAAGGCCGTGATCGACTCCGGCCAGCTCGTCGGAGACGACATCATGGTCGGCATCGTCGCCGAGCGACTGGAGGCCGACGACGCACGCGTGCGCGGGTACATCCTCGACGGTTTCCCCCGTACAGTTGCCCAGGCCGTGGCCCTCGACGAGATCACCTCGAAGCGCCCGGTCGACATGGCGATCGACCTCGACGTGCCCAGGGACCTCGTTCTGTCGCGGCTCTCTGCCCGCCGGGTCTGCCGTGACTGCGGTGCCAATTTCCAGGCGACGGGCAACGACCCGAGCCCCTGGACCTGCGACAACTGCGGGGGAGACGTGGTGCAGCGCGACGACGACACCCCGGCGGCCATCAACCAGCGCCTCGACCTGTACGAAACCCAGACCCAGCCCCTCATCGAGTACTACGGGTCGACGGGCCGTCTGGTGGCAGTCGACGGGGTCGGCAGCCCTGACGAGGTCTTTTCCCGCCTCACAAAGGCGGTCGAACAAAGGCGCTAGGCCCATTGGCGCAAGGAAAATGCGCCGATAGCATTGCCACTCGCCCCTGTCGCAGGTCTGCCAGGTCGCTCGTCGGCCGGGCCTTCAATGGGGGCATTCTGTTCCATCAATCAAGGAGATCATCCTGGCTAAGCCGAAAGAAGATGCAATCGTGCTCGAGGGCACGATTCTCGAATCTCTGCCGAACGCAATGTTCCGCGTAGAGCTAGAGAACGGACACAAAGTGTTGGCGCACATCTCAGGAAAGATGCGCATGCACTACATCCGGATTCTTCCCGGCGACAAGGTCCAGGTTGAGCTCACCCCGTACGACCTCACCCGCGGTCGTATCACATACCGCTTCAAGTGAGAACGCAATGAAAGTACGCCCGAGCGTCAAGAAAATCTGTGAGAAGTGCAAGGTCATCCGTCGTCACGGGCGTGTGATGGTGATCTGCGAAAACCCCCGGCACAAGCAGCGCCAGGGCTAAGAGAGTCAACGAAGGACACACAAACACATGGCACGTATTGCTGGCGTCGACATCCCGCGCGAAAAGCGTCTGGAGATCTCGTTGACTTACATCTTCGGCATCGGCCGATCGACCTCCCTCAAGATCTGTGAAGCCACAGGTCTCAACCCCAACACCCGCGTGCGCGACCTCACCGAAGACGAAGTCAACCGCATCCGTGGCTGGGTCGACCAGAACATCACCGTCGAGGGTGACCTGCGCCGCGATGTGCAGCAGG
>CAYRUT010000099.1:0-3074 GCA_964427545.1 uncultured Bifidobacterium sp.
AGTGCGAGCAACGTGAACGTTGCCGTGCTCGACCGACGGATCACCATGCGCGAGCGCTGGGCGAACACCACCACGGGCCAGCCCTTTCGTCGCGCGAGTTGTGAGAGTTCGGAGTCGGGGTTCACCGCGACCGCGTGGCCGACGAGTTCCATCATCGGCACGTCGCTCATGCTGTCTGAGTACGACCACGAGTTCGCGAGGTCGATGTTGCGCTCGGCGGCAAGCAGCGAGATTGCCTCTGCCTTGCCCTCGCCGTAACAGAACGGGCCGTCGAGGCGGCCGGTGTACACGCCGTTGTCGACCTCGCCGCGCGTGCCGATGCCACCCGTCATGCCGAGTGCGACGGCCAGTGGTTCGACGATCTCGATCGGTGATGCCGAGATGATCCACGTCTCGCGGCCGGCTGCGTGGTGCTGTTCGAGAAGAGCACGGGCCTCGGGGCGGATCAGCCCGAGCAACTCGGGCAGCACGAGTTCGTTCAGGCTCACCAGGTCGGCCTGTTTCATTCCGCCGACTCCGGCGAGAATGCGGTCGCGCACGTTGATGGTGGACTCGTCACTCGAGCCGAGGAACTGGAACCTGAGTGCGCGAACGACGTCGGGCACGAAATCGGTGATGCGTATGTAGCCGGCGTCGCGGGCGGCGCGGGCGAACACGAACGCCGACGAGCCGGCGATCAGTGTGCGGTCGAGGTCGAAGAAGGCTGCGGTGGGGCGTTCGCTCACGACGACACCGCCACTGCGTAGACACGGTTGCGCGGCACGCCGAGAGCATCGGTGACCTCGTCGATGGCATCGCGTCGAGACAGACCGCGCGAGGTGCGCTGGGCGAGTTCGGCGCGGATGTCGTCGTCTGACACCTGCAGGTCGGCTCGTGCCTGTGGCGCGAGAACGATCACGTACTCTCCGCGCGGCTCGACAGAGGCAACATGCTCGGTTGCACCGGCAAGCGTGCCGCGCCAGAGTTCCTCGTGCAGCTTGGTGAGTTCGCGCGCGAGAACGACCTGTCTGTCGCCGCCGCATGCCTCGACGAGTTCGTTGAGGGTCTTTGCCAACCTGTGCGGCGCCTCGTAGAGCACCGTGGTGCGCCGTTCGCGTGACACCTCGGTGATGCGTTCGCGCCGTTCGGCACCCGAGCGGGGGAGGAAACCGTCGAAGGCGATGCGTTCGGTGGGAAGCCCGCTCAGTGCCGCGGCGACCACGAAGGCGACGGGCCCCGGGGTCGCATGCACCGGGTGACCCGCAGCGATCGCGGCGCGCACAAGTCGTTCGCCGGGGTCGCTGATGGCGGGGGTTCCCGCATCGGTGATGACGGCCACGACATGCCCGTTCGACAGCAGGCCCAGAACCTCGTCGATGGCGTCGTGTTCGGTGTGGTCGTTCGTGACGATGAGTTTCCGGGGTGCGGCACCGATTCGCTTCAGCAGTGTTCCGCTGTGGCGTGTGTCTTCGCAGCAGATGACATGTGCGGCACGCAGAACCGACACCGCGCGTGGCGACATGTCGTCGAGATTGCCGATGGGCGTGGCGACGAGCCACAGGCCGGGGTGCACGGTCGACGTGACCGCATCAGGGGTTGACATTGCGGATCTCGATCGTGTCCCCGGGCTTCACGTTCCAACGCTCGAGCGAGCCCGGTGCCGCCTCGATGATGAAACGTGCCTTTCGCGTGATGGGCCCGACGCGCCAGGGGCGCATGTGTGCGGTGGCCAGCACAGTGTTGTCGGCCTGCACGTACACCACGTCGATCGCGGTGCGCACACCGACCGTGTGCACCCAGTTGCACGGCTCGAGAACCAACGGCTCGTCGACCGACGCTGCACCGATGAGGCCGCGGCGCCGTCCGGCTCTCGTGGTCGCACGCCGTGCCGATGCGAGAACCCGCCCCTCGCTCACGAGCCAGACGGGTTCTGCCCCGTGCGTCGGCGGAGTGCGTGTCATGGTCACACGTTAAATCGGAATTCGGTGACGTCTCCGTCAACGAACTCGTAGTCCTTGCCCTCTGAGCGGATCTTGCCGACGTCTTTTGCCGCGTTCCACGATCCGAGCTCGAGCAGTTCGTCCCAGTGGATGACCTCTGCGCGGATGAACCCGCGCTGGATGTCGGAGTGGATCTTCCCCGCGCACACCGGGGCCTTGTCGCCGGCGTGGAAGGTCCACGCGCGGGTCTCCTTCTCGCCGGTGGTGAAGTACGTGCGCAGGCCCAGCACGTGGTACGCCGAGCGCACCATTTTCGCGAGTGCCCCCTCGCCGAGCCCGAGAGCCTCGAGCATCTCGGCGCGGTCGTCGTCGTTCAACTGGGCCGCCTCGGCCTCGATCTGCACGCTCATGCCGAGAACCTCGATGTCGTTCTCCTGCACCGAACCGGGCGGGCACAGTTCGCTGCGCACCCGTGCCTCCATCGCGGGGATCGTGTCGAGTTCGTTCTCGCCGACGTTCACCACCGCGAGCACCCGACGGTTCGTCAGCAGGAAGTGGGGGGCGAGAGCCTCCCGGTCGTCGCGCGACAGTGTCGACCTGTAGATCGGCAGGCCCTCGGCGAGCGCGTCGTAGGCGCGCTGCAGCACCGCGGCTTCCTCCTGGTTCGACTTGTCGACGCGCGCAGTCTTCTTCACGCGGTTCAGTCGCGTCTCGACTGTCTCGAGGTCAGCGAGTGCCAGCTCGAGTTCGACGACGCGCAGGTGCTCGAGCGGGTCGTCGGGGCCCGGCACGTCGTCGTCTTTGAATGCACGCAGCACGTAGACGATCGCGTCGACCTCGCGGATGTTTGCGAGGAACTTGTTGCCGAGACCCTCGCCCTTGCTGGCGCCCTCGACCAGGCCGCCGATGTCGACCACCTGCACCGACGCATGCACGATGTTCTTGGTCTTCGACATCTCCGAGAGAGCGAGCAGCCGGTGGTCGGGAACCTTGGCGACGCCGATGTTCGGGTCCTTGGTGGCAAATGCATAGGGGGCCGCCAGGGCTCCGCCTCCCGTCAGGGCGTTGTAGAGGGAGGATTTCCCCGCATTGGGCAGACCGACGAGACCGAAACGTTCCATGGAGGGAATGACGCTACCTGTATGGGTTATCGGG
>CAYRUT010000100.1:0-2996 GCA_964427545.1 uncultured Bifidobacterium sp.
TCCTCGAGCACGACGACGCGAACCGTGCGTTGATGGGTGCGAACATGCAGCGCCAGGCCGTGCCGCTGGTGCGTGCCGAGGCGCCGTACGTCGGCACCGGCATCGAGAAGCGTGCCGCGCACGACGGGGCAGACGTCGTCCTCGCAGAGGACGACGGAGAGGTCGTCGAGATCTCGGGCGAGTCCATCGTGGTGAAGTACGCGGGCAAGTCGAAGAAGACCGAGCACAAGCTCATGAAGTTCCACCGCTCGAACCAGGACACCTGCATCAACCACATCATCCGTGTGAGCGAGGGCCAGAAGATCAAGAAGGGCGACCTGCTCGCCGACGGTCCGTCGACAGACGACGGCGAACTGGCACTCGGCAAGAACCTGCTCGTCGCGTTCATGCCGTGGGAGGGTTACAACTTCGAGGACGCAATCATCCTCTCCGAGCGCGTCGTGAAAGACGACGTTCTCACGTCGATCCACATCCACAACTACGAAGTCGATGCCCGCGACACCAAGCTGGGCGAGGAAGAGATCTCGCGCGACATCCCGAACCTCTCTGAAGACATCATCCGCGACCTCGACGAAGACGGAATCATCCGCATCGGCGCCGAAGTGGGCCCCGGTGACGTTCTCGTCGCGAAGGGCACGCCGAAGGGCGAGACCGAGCTCACGCCGGAAGAGCGCCTGCTGCGCGCGATCTTCGGTGAGAAGGCACGCGAAGTCCGTGACACCTCGCTCAAGGTGCCGCACGGTGCCGGTGGCAAGGTCATCGACGTCAAGGTGTTCTCGCGCGATGCCGGCGACGAACTGCCGCCGGGCGTCAACAAGTTGGTCAAGGTGTTCGTGGCGCAGAAGCGCAAGATCTCGGTGGGCGACAAGCTCGCCGGACGCCACGGCAACAAGGGAGTCATCTCGAAGATCCTCCCCGTCGAGGACATGCCGTACATGGAAGACGGAACCCCCGTCGACATCATTCTCAACCCGCTCGGCGTGCCGAGCCGAATGAACGTCGGTCAGGTTCTCGAGTCGCACCTCGGGTATGCGGCCCGCTGGGGCTGGAACGACCCGAAGTCGGGCAAGCCGGTCGGTGCAGAACCCGGTCGTGGCACAGAGTCGAAGACACGTGCCGCAACCGACCCCGCCACATTCATCGCAACCCCGATTTTCGACGGAGCGCACTGGGACGAGGTCGAGGCCGCGGGCGAACACCCGACCATCAAGACCATCCTCGAGAACCTCAACCCGGAGAGTGCCGACGGCAAGCGCCTCGTGATGAACACCGGGAAGGCGTGGCTGCGCAACGGCCGCACCGGCGAGAGGTACGACAACCCGATCACCGTCGGGTACAAGTACATCCTGAAGCTGCACCACCTTGTCGACGACAAGATCCACGCACGCTCCACCGGCCCGTACAGCATGATCACCCAGCAGCCGCTCGGTGGCAAGGCCCAGTTCGGTGGCCAGCGCTTCGGTGAGATGGAAGTGTGGGCTCTCGAGGCCTACGGTGCCGCCTACTGCCTGCAGGAGCTGCTCACCATCAAGTCAGACGACGTTCTCGGCCGCGTGAAGGTGTACGAGGCCATCGTGAAGGGTGACAACATCCCCGAACCGGGCATCCCCGAATCGTTCAAGGTTCTCATGAAGGAAATGCAGTCTCTGTGCCTCAACGTCGAGGTTCTCGACGACGCAGGCAAGGAGATCGAGATGCACGAATTCGACGACGAGATCTACCGCACGGCCGAGGAACTCGGCATCGACATCAGTCGTCCGGAGCGTGGCTCCGATGACGACGACCGTGACCGCCGCCCTGCACGCGCCTACTGATCCGCCCGACCCTCACGAAAGACACTCCCATGCTCGACGTCAACATGTTCGACCAACTCCGCATCGGCCTCGCAACAGCCGACCAGATCCGCCTCTGGTCGAAAGGCGAGGTGAAGAAGCCCGAGACCATCAACTACCGCACACTGCGCCCGGAGAAAGACGGTCTCTTCTGCGAGAAGATCTTCGGACCCACCCGTGACTGGGAGTGCTACTGCGGCAAGTACAAGCGTGTTCGCTTCAAGGGCATCATCTGTGAGCGCTGCGGCGTCGAGGTCACCCGCTCGAAGGTGCGCCGTGAGCGCATGGGCCACATCGAACTCGCCGCGCCCGTGGTGCACATTTGGTACCTGCGCGGAACCCGTTCGTGGTTGGCCTACCTGCTGGGCGGACTCGAGCCGAAGGAAGAACTGAAGGCGAAGCAGCTCGAGAAGGTCATCTATTTCGCTGCCTACCTCGTCGCAACCGTCAACGAGGACCTGCGCCACGAGAAGATGTCAGAGCTCGAGGAAGACTTCATCGAGGACTGCGCCGCGATCGAGAAGGAACGCGACCGGACCCTGAAGGCCAAGCTCAAGGAGCAAGAGGCCGAGCTGAAGGCCATGGAGAAGGACGGCGCCAAGGAAGCCGAGATCAAGGCGCGCCAGAAGGCCATGGACAAGGACGAGGAGTCGACACGCAAGCGTTTCGACGAGGAACTCGTTGCCGTGAAGCGTGCGTGGGACGAGTTCCGCGACCTTCACCCGCGCAAGATCATCGAGGACGAAGCCCTGTGGCGCGAGATCTTCGCCCGCTACCAGGACTACTTCACCGGCGGCACCGGCGCTGACGCCATCAAGATGCTCATCGATTCGATCGACTTCGACGAGGAAGAAGCCGTGCTCCGTGACGCCATCGAGAACGGCTTCAAGGGCAAGCCGCTGTCGGCACAGCGCAAGCAGAAGGCCATCAAGCGCCTGAAGATCGTCGCGTCGTTCAACCAGCGCGACGAGGCAGGTCGCCGCATGAACAGCCCGAAGGCGATGATCCTCGACGCTGTCCCGGTCATCCCGCCCGACCTGCGCCCGATGGTGCAGCTCGAAGGCGGACGTTTCGCGACGTCCGACCTGAACGACCTCTACCGTCGTGTCATCAACCGCAACAACCGTCTGCGTCGTCTGCTCGACCTCGGTGCGCCCGAGATCA
>CAYRUT010000101.1:0-2809 GCA_964427545.1 uncultured Bifidobacterium sp.
CATCTGGAAGGACCCCGAGCGTTACAAGGATGCCTACTGGAGCCGCTTCGAGGGCAGGTACTTCGCCGGTGACGGCGCCAAACTCGACGATGACGGCTACCTGTGGCTGCTCGGACGCGTCGACGACGTGATGAACGTGTCCGGCCACCGCATCTCGACGACGGAGGTCGAGAGTGCACTCGTCTCGCACCCTGCTGTTGCCGAGGCCGCGGTGGTCGGCGCGAACGATGCAACAACAGGGCAGGCCATCATCGCCTACGTGACCCTGGTGGGCGGAAGCGAGGTCGACGAGCAGGTGCTGCGCAACCATGTCGCCACCGAGATCGGCGCGATTGCCAAGCCGAAGACGATCTACTTCACGCCCGACCTGCCGAAGACACGCAGCGGCAAGATCATGCGGCGTCTTCTCCGCGACGTGGCAGAGGGCCGCAACCTCGGCGACACCACCACGCTCGCCGACGCCAACGTCGTGAACGAACTCCAGAAGCGCGCTGCGGAATCCCCAGGCGAGGATTGATGCAGCGCCGGTTGTTGGCGGTTGTGTGTGCGGCCGTCTCGTTGGCTGCGTGCGGCAACAGCGACGCAGCCCCGACGTCGTCTGGTGTGACCCTGCCGGCAGGGAAGTGCGCACCCACAGCCGACAACCCGACCCTCGGGCTGGCCGCCATCAACCAGAAGTACCGCGTCGTCGTGTGGGACCGGCCGGAATCGACGACGCCGCGCGAACTCGAACAGATCGGTGACGACCCGTTCGCCGACTCGTACGGCGGTGACCTGACCGTCGTCGAGAGCGTGGCAGTCTCGCCGGCGACATGCGACGTCTTTGTCGGTGCGTGTTGCGAACCCGTCAGCGGCATCACGTATTTCGACCGGGAGAAAGACGGCGAATGGGAGATCCTGACGGGGCACCTGCCTGCAATCAGCCCCGACGGTCTGTTGCTGTCGTTGGTGTCGTACGAACAGCTGGTTGTCTCCTCGGTTGCCGACCCCGAGAAGGCCATCGTCACGTTCGACCTGCCGAAAGCCGATGTTGCGACGATGTACCGTTCCCGCTGGATCAACGGCGACGAAATTGCCGTCTCGGGTTTCACGAAAGACGGTGCGTACGTGTGGGTCGCGCGCATGAGCGAGGGAACCGTGCGCGAGGCGCTGCGCATCACCCCCGATGTCACGTGGACATCAGACAACCTGTGGCGCGTCGGCCTCATCGGTGTCGACGAGTCGGACAACATCGTCACGGGAAATGTGTCGGCCACCGGCACCAACATCGTCGAGCATCGCTATCCCGATTCGTTCGAGGTGCACAAATCTGACGATGCACCCGAAGGGATGATGACGTACGTCATCAACGGTGCGCGCAGTGCGATGGTGAGCAAGAACGGCGCCCTCACCGTGTGGTTCGGCAACGGCGACCCGGTGACGGTCGACGGCGCCTACGCCTGGGCCGGTTAGTCGCGGAAATTCTCGAACTGAAGCGGGATGCCGAGATCCTCCGACTTCAACAGCGCCATCACGGCCTGCAGGTCGTCGCGCTTCTTGCTGGTGACCCGCACCTGGTCGCCCTGGGTCTGGCTCGAGACACCCTTCGGGCCCTTCTCCTTGATCAACTTGTTGATCTCCCTGGCCTTGTCCGAGGTGATGCCGACCTTCACGGTGACCACCTGACGAACGGTGTCACCCGAGGCCTGTTCGAACTTGCCCCAGTCGATTCCCTTCAGCGACAGGCCGCGCTTCACGAACCTCTCCTCGAGGAGCACCCGTATGGCCCTGGCCTTCTCTTCCGAGATGGTCTTGATGGTGATCACGAGTTCGTTCTGCTCGATGGAGGAGTTGGTTCCCTTGAAGTCGAAACGGTTGGCCATTTCGCGCTGGGCCTGGTCGACTCCGTTGCGGAGTTCCTGACGGTCAACTTCGGAGACAATGTCGAACGATGGCATGGGGTGGAAGGCTAGCCAGCCGATAACCTTGGCGATTCCATAGGGGTCGGTGCCCGAGCGGCCAAAGGGAGCAGACTGTAAATCTGCCGGCACTGCCTACGGAGGTTCGAATCCTCCCCGGCCCACCACGGTATGATCCGTGAACTGAAAGGCGAAAGCCAGACAGCCCAACCCGTAAATGACTCCGCCGACTCGTTCGGCGGGGTCATTTATCTTTTCCGCCCGTCTTTCCGGCCCGGTCAGGCCCTGCGTTCGTGCACCAGGCACTGCATGATGGCGACGTCGAGCCACTTGTTGAACTTTCGCCCGATCTCGCGCTCGACCCCCACCAGGGAGAACCCCATCTGCTCGTGAAGAGCCAGCGAACCCGCTGAAAGCGTGGTGATCCGGGCGATGACGGCATGGAACCCGCCGTCGGCAGCCGTGGTGAGGAGGTGGTCGAGGATGGCCCGGCCGATGCCCCGGCGCCCCATGTCGCGGCGCACGTAGACCGAATCTTCCACGCTGGTGCGGTAGGCGGCCCGTTCCTTGTAGGGGGAGAGGGCCCCGAACCCCACGACCTCCCCGTCGATTTCGGCCACGAACACGCAAAATGCGCCCTGGCGGGCGTTCTGCCACGCCAGCTGCTCCTCCAGAGACCGGGGGACAAGGTCGAACGTCGAGGTCTCGTTCTCGACCTCGTGGTTGTAGATCGCCCGGATCGCCTCGGCGTCACGGTCCTCAGAATGGCGAATCAGCACTTCTCCCACGGCCAAAAACCTAGTGGCGAATCGCAGATTCTCACCGATAGCCTTTCCCGTCTGGCTCATTGAGGCTCTGCTTCAGTGCGCACGCCCTCTTAGCTCAGTCGGCAGAGCGTTTCCATGGTAAGG
>CAYRUT010000102.1:0-2766 GCA_964427545.1 uncultured Bifidobacterium sp.
CCGCAGACCCGTGGTGTGGCCATGAACCACGTCGACCACCCGCTCGGTGGTGGCGAAGGAAAGACTTCCGGCGGTGGCGCACCCGTGTCGCCGTGGGGCAAGCCCGAGGGCCGTACTCGCAACAAGAACAAGCCGTCGCAGCAACTCATCGTTCGCCGCCGTCGCGCCGGAAAGGGACGGAGGTAACACATGTCTCGCAGCCTGAAGAAGGGTCCATTCGTGGACGAACACCTGTTGAAGAAGGTCGATGCCGCCAACGCATCCGGTGACCGCAAGGTCATCAAGACCTGGTCGCGTCGTTCCACCATCGTTCCCGACATGGTGGGCCACACCATCGCGGTGCACGACGGGCGCAAGCACGTCCCCGTGTACGTCACCGAATCCATGGTCGGCCACAAGCTCGGCGAGTTCTCACCCACCCGCACGTTCCGCTTCCACGCCGGACAAGAAAAGAACGCGAAGAGGTAGTCATGACCGGTCCAAAGCTCAACGAAGCGAACCGCGTTGCCGGGACGAAGAGCGGCCACAAGGCCAGCGCAAAGTACGTGCGTTCCTCTGCGTCGAAGGCACGCGTGGTGTTGAACCTCGTGCGCAACCAGGATGTCCGCAGCGCCGACGAGATCCTCCAGTTCACAGACCGTGAGATGGCCCGCGTCGTCCGCAAGGTTCTCGCGTCTGCAGTCGCAAATGCGGTGCACGAGGCAACCGAGAACGAGACAGAGATCGACACCGACGAGCTGTACGTGAAGGCCTGCTTCGCCGACGAGGGTCCGACCCTCAAGCGGTTCCGCCCGCGCGCAAAGGGTCGCGCCGGCAAGATCAACAAGCGCACCTGTCACATCACGGTGATCGTCGACCGCATGAGCGACGAGAAGATCGCGGTGCTCAACGCAAAGACGATGTCGAAGGGCGCACCGGCCGGCAACCGCCGCGCGCGTGTCGCCGCGAGCCGCAAGGCCACCGCGGCCGCCGAAGAGCCGACCGTCGACGCACCAACCGAAGAATCCACCACGACCGAAGAAGAAGCAGGCAACTGATGGGCCAGAAGATCAATCCGTACGGCTTCCGTCTCGGTGTCACCACCGAGTGGAAGAGCCGTTGGTTCAGCGAGCGTGAGTACAAGGACTACCTCACCGAAGACTGGAAGATCCGCGAGTACCTCATGGGCACCCTCGAGGACGCCGCCGTCAGCCGTGTCGAGGTCGAGCGCACGCGCGACAAGCTTCGCATCGACGTTCACACCGCACGCCCCGGAATCGTGATCGGACGCAAGGGTGCAAAGGCCGACGAACTCCGTGCCGGTCTCGCCCAGATCACGGGCAACAACCGCCTGCAGTTGAACATCGTCGAGATCAAGCAGGCCGAACTCGATGCCGCCCTCATCGCGCAGGGTGTCGCCGACCAGTTGGTCAACCGCATCGCATTCCGTCGCGCAATGAAGCGTGCCGTGCAGAACGCGCAGAAGTTCGGCGCACTCGGCATCCGCGTGCAGTGCTCGGGTCGTCTCGGCGGTGCAGAAATGAGCCGCACCGAGTGGTACCGCGAGGGCCGCGTGCCGTTGCACACACTCCGCGCCGACATCGACTACGGATTCCGCGAGGCCCGCACCAGCTCCGGCCGTGTCGGCGTCAAGGTGTGGCTGTACAAGGGCGACATCGTTCCGTACAAGACCACATCGCAGGACAAGATCTCGCGTGAGGCGGCAATGGCAGTGGGCGACACCTCGGGTTCGACCGTGGCCGAACAGCCCGCAGCACGCAAGGTCGTGTCGTCGGCCGGTCCGCGCACCGCGGCCGTCGATGCCGCAGACGAGATGGCTCCGCTCGTGAAGCCGGCCGACCCCGAGTTCGAGCGTCTGCTCGAGGAGGAAGAGGCAATCGAGCGTCGCCTGCACGAGTCGCACGAGACTCCCAAACTCCGAGGAGACGACTGATCATGTTGATGCCCCGTAAGGTCAAGCACCGCAAGCACCAGCGTGGCCGTATGACCGGCGTGTCGAAGGGCGGGAACGCCCTCGCATTCGGCGAGTACGGCATCCAGGCCCTCGAGCCCGGTTGGATCACCGCACGCCAGATCGAGGCTGCACGTATCGCCATGACCCGTCACATCAAGCGTGGTGGCAAGGTCTGGATCAACGTGTTCCCCGACAAGCCCGTCACGAAGAAGCCGGCCGAGACCCGCATGGGTTCGGGCAAGGGCAACCCCGAGTTCTGGGTTGCTGTCGTGAAGCCCGGCCGCATTCTCTTCGAGTTGTCGTACCCGCAGGCAGACGTTGCCAAGGCCGCCCTCGAGCGTGCCGTGCAGAAGCTGCCCATCAAGGCCCGCGTCGTCAGCCGCGACGAGCAGATCTGATCCGGAAGGCACAGAAAATGGCACGTTCAATCTCCGAACTCCGCGACATGGACCTCGCCGCCCTTGTGGCCGAGCTCCGTGCGAGCAAGCAAGAGTCACTCAACCTGCGGTTCCGCAACGCAACCGGCCAACTCGACAAGCATGACGAGTTGCGCAAGGTGCGTCGCCAGATCGCCCGCATCAACACACTCATCCGTCAGCGCGAGATCGCTGCGGCCGAAGCAGCCGGGAAGTGAGTAGTCACATGGCAGAAGAAACCAACACCGAGCGCAACGCGCGAAAGATCCGCGAGGGTCTCGTCGTCTCCAACAAGATGAACCAGACCGCCGTCATTGCGGTGGTCGAGCGCGTGCGCCACGCGAAGTACGACAAGTTCGTGCTGCGCACCAAGAAGCTCTATGCACACGACGAGGC
>CAYRUT010000103.1:0-2758 GCA_964427545.1 uncultured Bifidobacterium sp.
CACAGACATGTGGCCGAAAAGGAATCGCATACGACTGGCAAGCATTGCTCGTGCCGGCAGAACCGGAGTTCAGCGAATCGCTGAGCGACCTCATCAGTGACGACTCCGTCGCTGCGGAGCGTGGGAACTGATACCCATCAACCCCACAACTTCACCTCTCATCCCCCGCCGCGTTCTCGTTCTCGGGTGCGGCGGAGTCGCCCAGTGCACGCTTCCGCTGCTCGTGCGTGACGTCAAGATCGACCCCACCACCGTCACCGTCGTCGATTTTCTCGACAACCGTGCGCGCATCGCCGACCTGATCGCCCAGGGCGTGAACTACGAGATCGGTCGTGTGACACCGGAGAACATCGACGAGTTCCTCTCGGCCCGCGTCTCCGACGGTGACCTGCTGCTCGACCTCGCATGGAACATCGATGCACCCACGATCCTGAACTGGTGCCACGACCACGGTGTTCGGTACCTGAACACCTCGGTCGAACTGTGGGACCCCTACGCCGATCTCGCCACCACCCACCCGCTCGAGCGCACCCTCTACGTGCGTCACCAGTCGCTTCGGCGCATGGTCGAGTCGTGGGGCGCCAACAGCGGACCCACTGCTGTTCTCGAGCACGGCGCCAACCCGGGACTCGTCAGTCACTTCGTGAAGCAGGCCCTCGTCGAGATCACCCAGCGCATGCTCGCCGACGGCCTCGCGGGAGACAACCGTGATGCACTCGCATCGGCTCTCGCGAACGGTGAGCACAACAGGCTCGCGATGCTCACGGGAACCAAGGTGATCCACATCGCCGAACGCGACACGCAGATCTCGAACAAGCCGAAGGAAGTCAACGAGTTCGTGAACACGTGGTCGGTCGACGGCTTCTACGAAGAAGGCATCGCGCCTGCCGAACTCGGGTGGGGAACACACGAGAAGCGTCTCCCCCCGCGCGGCTACAAGCACGACGACGACGGCCCGAGCAACCAGATATGCATCGCACAGCCCGGGATGAACACCTGGGTGCGCACCTGGGTACCGTCGGGAGATTCCCACGGAATGGTGATCCGCCACGGCGAGGCCTACACCATGTGCCACCACCTCACTGTCCGCGATGACAACGGCGTCGACATCTACCGACCCACCGTGCACTACGCGTACTGCCCGTCGAACGAGGCGATCGCCTCGGTGCGCGAACTGCAGATGCGCAACTGGGAGATGCAGCCGCGACAGCGTCTGCTGAACGACGAGATCGTCAGCGGCCGCGACGAACTCGGCGTGCTGCTGATGGGCCACCCCTACAAGGCGTGGTGGACCGGATCGTTGCTGTCGATCGACGAGGCCCGCGCGGTGCTGCCGCACCAGAGCGCAACCACCCTGCAGGTCGCAGCGTCGATCGTGTCGGCCGTGCAGTGGATGATCGACGAACCGAACAAGGGTCTGTGCGTTCCTGACGACCTGCCGCACGACTACGTACTCGAGAAGGCCCGCCCCTACCTCGGCACGCAGTTCTCGGGCCCGGCCGACTGGACACCGCTGAAGAACCGCAAGGACATCTTCGACCAGTGGGCCGACCACGCGGACCTGCTCGACCCGAGCGACCCGTGGCAGTTCGGCAACTTCCTGCTGGGCGACGCCTGAGCCCGGGCACCACGTGCCCGGGCCACACTAGGAAATGCTCTCGCAGTCGTCACTGTGCTCGCCGTGGCCCATTCCGCAGTGCTCACACGTGAAGTACTCGCAGTCGGGGTCGTGCTCGCCACTGGTACCACCGCAGTCACACACGAAGTACCCACAGTCCATGTCGTGCGCCCCGTAGGTGCCGCTGCAGACAGGGCAGGTCCAGACGTCGGAGGCGTACTCGGCCCGCCACAGGTCTTCGCCGACGTACCGGTGGTCGCAACATTCGGTCTCGTCGCGGGCATCGATGACCTGCACCTCGCGGCAGACACGGCAGCGGAACCGGCACTCATACCCGTCGGTCATGTCGACCTCGTGGCCCCACCCCCCTGCGCAGGCGGCACATTCCTCGGATTCGACAATCTCAGCCATGCGACGAACGGTACCTGAGAGGTGAGTCGGGCGGAAGGGTGGCGGCCGGCGGCCTGCGCGGATAACCTGAGGTCAATGACGTTGTCGACCAGCCTCCTTCTTCTTACGTAACGGCAGCAGCCGCATATCGCTGCTGTCGAAACCCTCTGCCACGGCAGGGGGTTTTTTGTTTGCCCGATTCGACCCTCTCTCCCACCAAAGGAAACCAAAATGCCTCCACAGAACGTGACCCCGAAGAAAATGCCCTTCGAGAAGTACAAGCCGTGGGTCCCCGTCGTGCTCGAGGACCGCACCTGGCCGAACAGGGTGATCTCTAAGGCGCCGGTGTGGTGCAGTGTCGACCTGCGCGACGGCAACCAGGCCCTCATCGACCCGATGGACCCCGAGCGCAAGCTGCGCATGTTCAAGGCGCTGGTCAACATGGGATTCAAGGAGATCGAGGTGGGGTTCCCCTCGGCCAGCCAGCCCGACTTCGACTTCGTGCGCCAGATCATCGAGGAAGATCTGATCCCCGACGACGTCACCATCCAGGTGCTCGTGCAGTGCCGCCCCGAACTCATCGAGCGCACCTACGAATGCCTGAAGGGCGCGAAGAACGCCATCGTGCACTTCTACAACTCGGTCAACCCGCTGCAACGACGCGTGGTGTTCGGCCTCGACAAGGACGGTGTCAAGCAGATCGCGGTCGAGGCGGCAAAGCTCTGCCGTTCGTTCGAACCGATGCTTGCG
>CAYRUT010000104.1:0-2591 GCA_964427545.1 uncultured Bifidobacterium sp.
GGGTCGTCGGGCCGAACCATGCCATCGACACCAACAGGTACTTCGTGGTGTGCGCGAACGTTCTCGGTGGCTGCCAGGGTTCGACCGGGCCGGCGTCGCCGCACCCCGACGACGGCAAGCCCTACGGTCTGCGTTTCCCGGTGGTGACGATCCGCGACATGGTGCGTGCGCAGGCCTCGCTCGCCGATGCGCTGGGCGTGCGCACGTGGCGCGCCGTTGTCGGGGGTTCGATGGGCGGCATGCAGGCGCTCGAGTGGGCAATCATGTTCCCGTCGAGGGTGCGCACGCTCGTCGCGATTGCGACCTCGGCGGCGGCGTCTGCCCAGCAGATTGCGTGGGGGTCGATCGGGCGACGCGCCCTGTTGATGGATCCCGGTTACAACAACGGCGACTACTACGACGCCGAACCCGATGCCGGCCCGTGGTACGGACTCGCGGTTGCGCGCATGGTCGCCCAGGTCACCTTCCGCACGGATTCGCGTTTCACCGAGAAGTTCGGGCGCGAACTCAGCGACAGCAACCTCAACGAGCACGGCATCGACCTCTTCTCACGGTTCAGTGTCGAGGGTTATCTCGACCACCACGGCGACAAGCTCGTGCGCCGTTTCGACGCCAACAGTTACCTCTACATCGGCAAGGCCATGGATCTTCACGACATCGGCCGCTCGCGCGGCGGGATAGACCAGGCCCTGAAGCGCATCACCGCACCGACGCTGTCACTCAGCATCGACTCAGACATTCTCTACCCGCCGTACCAGCAGGAGTTCCTGCACAGGCGCCTCTCGCATGTCGACCCGCGGACGCGGCACGTGACCATCGAGAGCGGCGAGGGCCACGACGGTTTCCTCGTGGACGTGGCCCCCGTGAGCCTGCATCTGTCAGAGTTCCTGGCCGACACCGAGTAGGCGGAGACACCGAAACACGCCTCTGGCGTGAGAGACTGAAGACGATGTTTGCCGTGCTGCTCGCCTCGAGAATGTCAGTGAACCTGCTGGGGGCCGGGCTCATCGTGCTGGGGCTGGTGCTGCTGGCGGTCACCCTCGGTTTCTGGAGGGCAGCCGTCGAGGACCACGAGGTACTTGCGCCACTCGAGGTGATGGCCGACCGCTCGTATGCACGTGCAGACGAGGCGAAGAGGCTCGCACTGCTGAACCAGGTGCGCCCGGAGAACGCCGAACCGGTCGTTCACCACGCGGCACCACCCGTGCTCACGCGCGAACCCGTGTCAGAACCCGAGAGACCGTTCCGCGACCCGTTTGACCACTCCGACGACGCGGTCGACGTTCTCGAGGCACCCCCGACGATCATCGACCCACTCTTGAGCCAGAACAAGGAGACGAACTGATGGCTGCATTCGATCCCGACGAGATGATCTCGCGCTTCCGCGACAGGGCCGCCGCCGTGCGCAAGCGACCGTTGCCCCCGGTGGCGGGCGAAGAGCGGCAGTTGTTCATTGCACAGGCCGAAGCCGACTTCCGTGATTTCGCGATCATCGGCGATGCGACTGCGACCCTCGAGGACGGGATTCTCACGCTCCGCATCGATCTGAACCCGCCGAAGTGACGCTCACCGCGGATGCCTCGCAGCGGTTGCGAAACCGCGACGACATCCACGTTCTGGCGGCCATCGCGGCGGTCACCGCGTGGGGAGTGGGCCCCGTGCTGAACAAGGCAATGTCGGTCGACACGCCCGCAATCGTGTTCTACCGGATGGTCGTGGGTCTCCCCATGATGGTCGCGATGGCGTACGCCACCGGCGGGCGTCTGTCGCGCGACCTCATGAGGCAAACTGCCGTGCCCGGTCTGTTGTTCTCGTTGTCGTTCATCAGCGGTTTTGCCTCGGTGAAGATGACGTCGATCGCCAACGCAACGTTGATCACGACGATCCAGCCGGTGCTGGTTCTCTTCGTGGCACCCAGGATGTTCGGGGAGCGACTGCGTGGTCGACAGCTCGCGTACTCCGCGTTGTCGATGGCCGGCGTGCTGACTGTCGTGCTCGCGGCAGCGTCGACGAGCGGTGCGCACATCAGTGGTGACCTCATGGCCCTGCTGAACGTTGTGCTGTGGACCATGTACTTCGTGATCTCGAAGAAACAGCGACTCGCCGGTGTGCACTCGTGGTCGTACCTTGCGGCCGTGTTCGCGTGGGCGTCCGTCGTCATTCTTCCTTTCGGCGCAGTCGGGTCGAACGATCTCGGCGCGATGCAGTCGCTCGACTGGGTGTACGTGGTCGCAATGGCGGTGGGTCCCGGTCTCGTGGGGCACGGTCTGATGACATGGGCACAGAGCCATGTCGACGTCACCCTGGCGTCGTTGCTCGGTCTGTTGAGCCCGGTGATATCGACGGTGGGCGCGTGGTGGGCATTCGGTGAATCGTTGACCGTGATGCAGGTGGTCGGTGCCGTCGTGGTGCTCGGGTCCCTGGCGGCACTGGTGGGAGAACAGAAGACCACAGCCGAAGCCGTTGTCGACCGTGAGGCCTGAGCAGGCTGGGTTCACCCGTTGCGACGGGAACTTGTCTCGCTACAATGATGCACACATACGCGGATGTGGCTCAGTTGGTAGAGCATCACCTTGCCAAGGTGAGGGTCG
>CAYRUT010000105.1:0-2460 GCA_964427545.1 uncultured Bifidobacterium sp.
CCGACGGTCAGGTGTACCTGCAGGACAACCTCTTCAAGTCGGGTGTGCGCCCGGCGGTCGACGTGGGTGTGTCGGTGTCGCGAGTGGGTGGTGCGGCCCAGACCAAGGCAATGAAGAGCGTCTCGGGAACACTGAAGCTCGACCTCGCACAGTTCCGTGAGCTCGAGGCATTCGCCACGTTCGGTTCCGAACTCGACGCCGTGTCGAAGGCACAGCTCGAGCGTGGCTACCGCCTGGTCGAACTGCTGAAGCAGGGACTCAACTCGCCGATGCCCGTCGAGGAGCAGGTCGTGTCGATTTTCGCCGGAACCAAGGGCTACCTCGACGACATCCCGGTGGGCGACGTGCGTCGCTTCGAGACCGAACTGCTCGAGTACGTGCGTGCACGTCACGGTGCGATGCTCGCCGAGCTGCGCACCAACGGCAAGGCCGATGTTCCTGCCGACCTCGGCGACATCGTGTCGTCGTTCAAGTCGCAGTTCAAGGTCACCGGCCCCAAGGCCGGTTCGGTCGACCCGACCGCAACCGATGCCGAGGCACTCGGTGACGCGGCAAGCAACAAGACCCTCGCAACGGAGTAACTAAGTGGCTGGTGGTCAGGAACGCATTCTGCGCGGACGTATCCGTTCCGTGCAGGCGACGAAGAAAATCACGCGCGCAATGGAGCTCATCGCTGCATCGCGCATCGTGAAGGCACAGCAGCGCGTGGCCGCGGCCGTGCCCTACAGCGACCTGATCACCGAAGTCGTACGTGACCTGTCGGCTGCGGGCGCAGGTTCGTCGTCGCCCCTCCTGGCCGGGCGCGACACCGTGAAGAACGTGTGCTACGTGGTTCTCACCGCAGACCGCGGCCTGTGCGGTGGCTACAACTCGGGCGTCATGCGCGCCGCCGAGGGCGAGATCAAGGTCGATGCTGTGCAGGGCCGCAGTCACACGATCGTGGCCGTCGGGCGCAAGGCCGAGAGCTACTTCCGTTTCCGTGGCTACAACGTGTCGAAGTCCTTCACAGGTTTCACCGACAACCCGTCGTACGCCGTCGCGAAGGAAGTGGGCGAGTACGTCACCGGCCTGTACGAGTCGGGCGAGGTCGACCGTGTCGAGCTCGTGTACACCCGGTTCGTGTCGGCAGGCAACCAGGAGGTCGTGCAGCGGCCGCTCGTTCCGCTCGACACGAAGACCACCGAGGGTGGCGACGGCAAGAGCGCGGCAGGGCACGACTACGAGTTCGAGCCCTCACCCGAGACCATTCTCGAGACCCTTCTCCCGCGTTATGTCGAGGCGCGCGTGTACGCGGCGCTTCTCAACGCAGCCGCATCGGAACACGCGTTCCGCCAGCGCGCGATGAAGTCGGCGACCGACAACGCCGAAGAGTTGATCAAGAACCTTTCACGAATCATGAACCGGGCCCGTCAGGACTCGATCACGACCGAAATCATGGAAATCGTCGGTGGCGCAGAAGCCATGTCGGCGGGGAACTAAAGAGCGAACAAACAGGAGAAATCCAGATGAGCATGACAGAGACCAAGCAAGACGGACGGGTGGTGGCGATTGCCGGCCCGGTTATCGACGTCGAGTTCCCCCGTGGCGCACTGCCCGAGTTGAACTCGGCCATCGAGTTCGACATCGTCGTCGACGGAACGACCACGAAGGTTCTCGCCGAGGTTGCACAGCAGCTCGGTGACAGCCGCGTGCGGGCCGTGTGCCTGAAGCCGACAGACGGTCTTCGGCGCGGTACTCCCGTGCGCAACACCGGCCACGGCATCCAGGTGCCCGTGGGCAACCGCACCCTCGGACACGTGTGGAACGTGTGGGGCGAGGTGCTCGACGGCAACAACGCAGACTTCAACGACATCGAGCGCTGGGACATTCACCGTGCCGCACCGGACTTCGACAGCCTCGAGCCGTCGAAGCGCATGTTCGAGACCGGCATCAAGGTCATCGACCTTCTGACCCCGTATCTCGCCGGCGGAAAGATCGGTCTGTTCGGTGGTGCAGGAGTCGGCAAGACGGTTCTCATCACCGAGATGATCAACCGCGTGGCATCGAAGCACGGTGGTGTGTCGGTGTTCGCCGGAGTGGGCGAGCGCACCCGTGAGGGCACCGACCTGCGTCTCGAGATGGAGGAGTCGGGAGTGTTCGAGAAGGCCGCACTCGTGTTCGGCCAGATGGACGAGCCGCCGGGCGTGCGCCTGCGCGTCGCTCTCTCGGCCCTCACCATGGCCGAGTACTTCCGTGACGTGCAGAACCAGGACGTGCTGCTCTTCATCGACAACATCTTCCGTTTCGTGCAGGCCGGATCCGAGGTGTCGACTCTTCTCGGTCGTATGCCCTCGGCCGTGGGTTACCAGCCGACGCTCGCAGACGAGATGGGTCAGTTGCAGGAGCGCATCACCTCGACGCGCGGACGCTCGATCACCTCGCTGCAGGCCGTGTACGTGCCCGCGGACGACTACACCGACC
>CAYRUT010000106.1:0-2446 GCA_964427545.1 uncultured Bifidobacterium sp.
TGGACGAGGGTCTTCGTTTTGCTATTCGTGAGGGTGGCCGTACTGTCGGTGCCGGCCGCGTCACCAAGATCATCAAGTAACGAGAGTCTGTAAGGGAAGGGGCCGGAAATGGCCAAGAGCGACAAGCGTGTGAAGATCACGCTCGAGTGCACCGAGTGCAAAGAGCGCAACTACATCACCATGAAGTCAAAGATCAACGACCGCGAGCGTCTGGAAATGAAGAAGTACTGCGCCCGCGACCGTCGACACACCACCCACAAGGAGACCCGCTAGCCGGGAATCCTCTGTCGGCCTCGCGCCGTCGGGCGGGATCTAGGGCAGTAGCTCAGTTGGTAGAGCATCGGTCTCCAAAACCGACGGTCGGGGGTTCGAGTCCCTCCTGCCCTGCAGAGAACGAACACAAGAGAGAACACAGGAAATGTCAAGTCAAGATCTGAACCGCGAGCAAAAGCGCGCGCTGAAGCGCATGGGGGCCCTGAACGACCAGGGAAATCCCGTGCGTACCCAGCCGCAGCCTCGCCAGAAGGGTCATGACGAGCCGCGCATCGGGCCGGCCCAGTACCTGCGGGAAGTCAACGACGAAATGAAGAAGGTGGCCTGGCCCAAGTGGCCCGAGGTACGCCGGTATTCACTCATCGTTCTGACCACCGTGGTGGTCTTCACGGCCTATGTCGGGGCCCTCGATGCGGTTTTCGGCTTTTTTTCTGGTTGGCTCTACAAGGATTGATCAATGAGCGACGACACTTTCACCACCACTGACGCCCCGGCCGCGGACGACGTCGAGACCATCGAGCCCGATGTGGTGCTCGATCTCACCGACGACGCCTCCGACGAAGACGACGATGCACCCGCCGAGACCCCCGCATGGGCAAAGCCCGGCAAGTGGTACGTCGTGCACACGCAGTCGGGGTACGAAAAGAAGGTCGAGATCAACCTCAAGAACCGCATCGACTCCATGGAGATGGGCGACAGCATCTACGAGATCGTCGTGCCGATGGAAGACGTGGTCGAGTTCAAGAATGGTCGCAAGCAGACCGTACAGAAGAAGGTCTTCCCGGGATACCTGCTCGTGCGCTGCGAGATGGACGACGACACCTGGTTCTGCATCCGCAACACGCCCGGTGTCACCGGTTTCGTCGGGCAGAGCCACAAGGGCCAGAAGCCCACGCCGTTGTCGCGCCGCGAAGTCGAGACGTTCCTCACCGCGAAGGGCGACGGCGCCGATGCACCGAAGCGCCGCGCACCGAAGATGGAATACTCAGAGGGCGAGAGCGTCCGCGTGAAGGAAGGCCCGTTCGCCGACTTCAACGGAACCGTCGCCGAGATCAACACCGATCACATGAAGCTGAAAGTGCTCGTCAACATCTTCGGTCGCGAGACCCTGGTCGAGATGGACTTCAGTCAGGTCGCAAAGCTCTAAGAAGGAAGAAACACCATGGCAAAGAAGAAGCTTGCAGCAATCGTCAAGATCCAGATTCCCGCCGGAAAGGCGACCCCTGCTCCGCCGGTCGGTACCGCGCTCGGACCTCACGGCGTTCAGATCATGGACTTCGTGAAGCAGTACAACGCCGCCACCGAATCGCAGGCCGGCACCATCATCCCCGTCGAGATCAGCATCTTCGAGGACCGCAGTTTCACCTTCATCCTGAAGACGCCGCCTGCACCGGTGCTGCTGCGCCAGAAGGCCGGGCTCGAGAAGGCCTCGCAGACCCCCGGCAAGACCGTTGCCGGCACCGTGACCGAAGCCGACATCGAGGCCGTCGCACTCATCAAGATGCCCGACCTCAACGCCTACGACCTCGAGGCTGCCAAGCAGCAGATTCGCGGAACCGCCCGCAGCATGGGGCTGAAGATCGTCTGACACCAGTCAGTCACAACCCGGACCCAACGGAACACCTCACCAGGGTCGGGACACATCACAACAGAAAGTGAGAGGGAGCCATCATGGCGATTTCAAAGAAGTACAAGGCAGCGGTCGCACTGTTCGACCGTGACGCCCAGTTCACGCCCACCGAGGCGATCGACATCGTGAAGAAGACCGCGAGCGCGAAGTTCGACGAGTCGGTCGACGTGGCGATCCGCCTCGGCGTCGACCCGCGAAAGGCCGACCAGAACGTGCGCGGAACCGTTGCACTGCCGTCGGGCTCCGGAAAGACCCTTCGAATCGCGGTTGTCGCCGCCGGTGACGCCGCCGCCGAGGCCCGTGCCGCAGGTGCAGACTTCGTCGGTGCCGACGATCTCGCCGCAGAGATCGAAAAGGGCATGATGGACTTCGACCTCATGATCGCAACCCCCGACATGATGCCGCTCGTCGGTCGCCTGGGTCGCGTGCTCGGACCACGCGGCCTCATGCCGAACCCCAAGACCGGCACGGTCACGACAGACGTCGGTCGCGCGGTGGGCGAGTTCAAGGGCGGCAAGGTCGAATACCGCACCGACCGCTACG
>CAYRUT010000107.1:0-2230 GCA_964427545.1 uncultured Bifidobacterium sp.
GCGCGGCCTCGATGTAGTCGTTCTCGAGCAACCAGATGAGCATGGCCGAGACGAAGCCGCCGTCCTGACCCTTCTCGTGGGCGACCTTGTCGGACGCGCGGGTGAGAAGAAGCTGACGCCAGATGCCGGCCATCTCGTCGGGCTCACGGGTGCGACCGAACAGGTGCATGTCGGCGGCCGTCTCCCAGGAACGGAAGCGGGGGCACGCGCGGGTACAGGTGGTGCATCCCTTCTCGCCGTGCAGGCAGTTGTCGAGACCGAGTTCTTCCTCGAGGTGGAACGGCTTGTACTTGCCCTCTTCGTGCTCGTACCCGATGACGTCGTGGGGGCAGGTGACCACGCAGCCGGCGCAACCCGTGCAGAGGCCGGTGTTGATGACCTCTTCGTAGAGTTCCTTCCACTGCGCTGTCCAGCGCTCGGCCTTGGCGGGGGCATCCGGTGTCATGGTCATGCCACCGAGACTAGGGCTTAGATGGCGTCAGACCCATGTTCGCCGGTGCGGATGCGCACGATCTGCTCGACATTGGTGACCCACACCTTGCCGTCGCCGATCTTGCCCGTGTTGGCCGCGCGGACGATGACATCGACCACGCGGTCGACGTCGGCGTCGTCGATGACGAGTTCCATCTTCATCTTCGGCACGAAGTCGATCTGGTACTCCGAGCCGCGGTAGGTCTCGGTGTGTCCGCCCTGGCGGCCGAAGCCGCGTACTTCCGACACGGTCATTCCCTGGATGCCGGCACCCTTCAGTGCCTCCTTCAGGTCGTCGACCTTGAACGGCTTGATGATTGCTGTCACGAGCTTCATGGGTTCATTCTGCCTTTCTTCTTGATGGTCCGTGTCACTGGTATGCCGATTCGGCGTGCTGGCTCTGGTCGAGGCCCACGAGTTCGTCCTCCGAACTCACGCGCAGACCGATTGTTGCGTCGATTGCCTTCGCGATGACCCACGTGACCACGAAGGAGAACACGATGGTCGCACCGAGGGCGACGAGCTGGTCGACCAGCAGGTCGGCGCCGCCACCGAAGAAGACGCCGTCGAACCCGAGCGAGTTGACCTTGGTGTCGGCGAAGAAACCGAGCAGCACCGCACCGAGGATTCCGCCCACCAGGTGGACCGCAATCACGTCGAGGCTGTCGTCGAAGCCGAACTTGGTCTTCAGCGAGAGCGCGAGGTAGCACACGACGCCGGCGATGAGACCGATGATCACCGGTGCAAACCCGCCCACGAAGCCGGCGCAGGGGGTGATGGCCACGAGCCCGGCGACCGCACCCGATGCCGCGCCGAGCGTGGTGGCATGACCCGCACGCAGTTTCTCGACGATCAACCAGCCGACCATCGCTGCAGCGGCCGCGAGGTGAGTGTTGACCAGGGCCTGGGCGGCGAGCCCGTTCGCGCCGAGAGCGGACCCGGCGTTGAAGCCGAACCAACCGAACCACAGGATTCCGGTTCCGAGAACGGTGAAGGGAAGGTTGTGCGGGGGCATTGCCTCACGTGGCCAGCCCTTGCGGTTGCCGAGAACGAGAATCACCGCGAGTGCCGCGACGCCTGCGTTCACGTGGATCACTGCGCCTCCGGCGAAGTCGAGCGCTCCGCGCTTGAACAACCAGCCGTTGGGACTGAACACCCAGTGTGCGACGGTGGGGTACACGATGACGCCCCACACACCGATCAACACTGCGTAGGCGGAGAACTTCAGGCGGTCTGCCGTTGCGCCGGTGATGAGGGCCGGCGTGATCACCGCGAACATCATCTGGAACGCGAAGAACACCATGATCGGCACCACGAGCCCGAAGTCGCCCGTGTACCCGGGCAGTTCTGCGATCGTGGCGAGATCCTTCAGGAAGAGAAAGTCGAGGTTGCCGACGTAGGCGTTGTCGCCGCCGAACGCGAGCGAGAAGCCGATCGCGGCCCAGAGCACGCTGATCAGGCCCATCGCGAAGATGTTCTGCATCAACATCCCGAGAACGTTCTTCGAGCGGACCATGCCGCCGTAGAAGAAGGCGAGGCCGGGGGTCATGAACGCGACGAGCGCGGTTGACACGAGAACCCACGCGGTGGCTCCGGTGTCGATATCTGCCGCAAACAGCATCTGAATCTCCTGTGGTGAGAGGGGTAGGTGTCCACGACGCTAGGAAGCCACTGTTTCGGAAGTGTTTCGGGCTGGTGAATGGTCGCACAACGCAGACAACCCGCGCCGGCCACTCCGTTGTGGCGACGCGGGTTGTGC
>CAYRUT010000108.1:0-1998 GCA_964427545.1 uncultured Bifidobacterium sp.
AGCCTGAGCACATGGGACGGAACCGGAAAAAGGTCGTTGTTGCGGTTCTGTCCATCGTGCTGATTGTCAGCGTCGTCGGGGGGTGGGCCCTCAGCCTGTCCTCCGACGACGTTGACGCCAATCTCACCGAACCCGGGGTCGAACAGACCCCGGGTATCGGCACCAATGCCAACATCACAGGCAAGAAGTTCCCTTTTGTCGAGGTCATCGACGTGCTGTCGGGGCGCAAGGTCACGGTCACCCCGCTCGGCAGACCCATCGTGGTGAACTTCTGGTTCTCCACCTGCGAGCCCTGCAAACGCGAGATGCCGGCACTCACGGCAGCGGCCGAGAAATACGGTTCCCTCGTCAACTTCGTGGGCATCAACCCGAACGACACGACCGAGTCGGCATCGGCGTTCCTCGAGAAGTACGGCATCAAGTACGCGAACTACCTCGACAACGGGAAGCAGCTTGCCGAAGCGGGCGTCACGACGATGCCGACCACCTTCTTCGTCGACGACCGTGGGTACATCGTCAAGACCCAGGCCGGCGAACTGACTGCTGCGGACATCGATTCCATCATCATGAACGACCTCGGGGTGAGACCGTGATCGCGATCGAGGGTGACTTCGCCTACAACTTCATCCTCGGGGTGATGTCGGCGGTGAACCCGTGCGGGTTCGTTCTGCTTCCCACCTACCTCGTCTACTACCTGGGCACCGAACTGCAGCGTTCCGAGAACCGCACGGCCACGTTGAGGCGTGCGCTTCTCGTCGGTTCGGCGGTGTCGTCGGGTTTTGTCGGGCTCTTCCTGGTCGTGGGAATCATCACCCAGTCGTTCACCACCGCGGTGCGCGACAACTCGAAATACCTTGCCTTCGTCGTCGGTCTCGCCCTCGTCGCGATGGGTGCACTCATGCTCGCCGGTTGGAAACCCCGCGTCGCCCGGCCCGACCTCTCGATCAGTCGCGAGCGCACCTTCCGCAACATGTTCCTCTTCGGCATCGCCTATGCCGTTGCATCGATCGGGTGCACCATCGGTTTCGTGACCTCGGCAGTGTTCGGATCGGTAGGGCGTCACGGATTCGTGTCGGGAGTGTTCAGCATCGTTCTGTACGGGGTCGGCATGGCGTCACTGGTCATCGCCCTGACCGTGGCACTCGCCTTTGCCCAGGTCGGCATCGTGAAGACACTCAAGAGCAGTTTCCGTTACTTCGACAGGGTCTCTGCGGTGTTCGTGCTCGTCACCGGCCTCTATCTCACGTGGTACTGGTACGGGGCCATCACCGAGCGCGGCAGCGACGGCGTGATCCGTCGCGTCGATTCGTGGCAGTCGTCGGTGGTCAATGCCCTGAACGACGTCGGGGCCCTCAGGCTTGCGATCGTCTTCTCGGTCGTGATCGCCGTGGCCGTGTGGTTTGTCCGTCGACCCGCAAAGGCAGGGTGACCGGTGCAACTGGCCGAACTTCTGCAGTACGACGGGGTCACCGAGGAGAGCACGCTGCGTTCGACGTTCGGGTTCATGGCGTTCCACGGCGGTGCTCTCGAGGAGATGACCGACATTGTCGCCTCGCGTGCGGCCGAACGCGCCGGTGCCTCGTACTACGGCATCCAGCTGCCCGACAATCTCGAATGGCACATCCCCTCGCACCGCGTCACCGCCGACCAGTCTGCGTTGCTGGGTGAATTCCTCTCGCACGTCGACATCGTGATCACGGTGCACGGGTTTGGGCGCGCCGGTTTTTTCACGTCGCTCTTGCTCGGCGGCCGCAACCGGAGGTTGGCGCAGCATCTCGGCGCGTCACTGCGGCATCATCTGCCGGCATACCGCATCATCGACGAACTCGACGACATTCCCGAGAACCTGCGTGGTCTGCACCAGGACAACCCGGTGAACGTCGTGACCCATGCCGGCGTGCAGCTCGAGTTGCCGCCACGTGTGCGCGGGTCGAGCCCACTTTGGTGGGACTGGGAGGGCCCGGGTCTCACTCCTCACACCGAGTCGCTGATCGACGC
>CAYRUT010000109.1:0-1935 GCA_964427545.1 uncultured Bifidobacterium sp.
TCGCCGGGCCGAAGGTGGAAGGTGCCGCCCTCAGCGGACTCGCTGCCGCCCTGGCTCTGGTCGCCCCAGCCGACTGAAATCTCAAAATTTTCCGCAACACCCCCCGAACTTCTGGTCTATATTCGGGGAGTCGCTTTCCAAACGGAAAGTCCACTCACTCGACCAACAAACGGGAGTTTTTCGTGCGTCGTCTTTCAGCACTTCTTGTGTCGGCCCTGGCCGCCATGTCACTCGTCTCTTCGACCGCCAGCGGCGTGTCTGCAGCAGGCGGCGAGGCCACCGTCAAGACCGCAGGCATGGTTGCCCCGGGTTCGGTACCGAACGCGCAGATCCTGCGCATTCTCCGGTTGAACAACTCGAACACGTTCCTCGTCGTCGGCATCGACGCCAACACTGCCGGGGCGAACATGCACCTCTGGAAGATCAAAGAAGACCTCACGCTCGACTCCTCTTTCACCCCGGTCGACCTCGGGAACGACTTCGAGTACCCGACAGCCAGCAACTCATCGTGCATCGCGAACAGCAGCCAGTCAAGTGCGTCAGGTGCGTGTTACCGACTCGAGACCTTCATCGTCAACGAGGCTGTGAACACCTACGCCATCGCGTTCAGGCGGAGCCTCACAGCATCGAGCACCACCACCGATCTCATCTCGATTGCTGTCGGCAACCTCACCACCGGCGCCGTCACGGCCAAGAGCGTCTTCTTCCCCGTACCGGATGCCGCTTCGCCCCTCGCGACGACGTTCGCCGCC
The DNA here is from genome assembly GCA_964427545.1 of uncultured Bifidobacterium sp. Lineage (GTDB taxonomy): Bacteria > Actinomycetota > Acidimicrobiia > Acidimicrobiales > Ilumatobacteraceae > UBA2093. The sequence continues at coordinate 753 of CAYRUT010000109.1, forward strand.
TACAACGCAAGCGACATTGTCGGCACAGTCTGCACATCGGCTTTCGGCAGCACCTACCAGGGAGCCCCTTTCTTCAACGGAAACCTGTCCACTTACACGATGTTCATCCGGCCCGACAAGTCACTCATCATGAGCACATCGTGCACGTACTCACTCAGCTCAGGGAACGCCCAGAACCTCTCGGTGACCGACCACTCACCGATGGGTTACTTTGCGTTGAAGGCATCCGGTTCGGCTTTGGTGCGCGACAACTCGTGGGGCACCAACGGTTTCGTCAAGACGTTCGACGACCCCACCAAGTGCGCAAGGTCGTGGGGCGGCAGTTCGCTCGACACCTCGATCACCTCGAATTCCTCGCCGAAAATCTTCACGTTGGTGCTCCTCCACCGTTACCCGCGGGTGACAATGCACCCCTTCAACAACCAGGTCACGACCTACAACGGATGCCTCACCATGGGAATGCCGGCCACCAGCGGATCGACCCTCATGGCGCTGACCGCATCGGGTTCCGTGAGTGCATCGACTGACTTCGCAACAGAGATCAAGCCCTTCCGTTGGATCATCGACAGCAACGGGCGCTGGACCAACACGTTGATGACCGGCTTCGGCGCGAATGCCACCACGTCGCTCTTCCGTCTGAACACAAAGGGTGAGCCCGACACGACGCTCGGGCCGAACGGTCAGAAGGTTCTCACCGGCCTCCCCTCGACGGTCACCGTCAACGGCACCTCGGTGTCGATGCGCTATTTCTTCATGGGAGTCGCCACGACGGCAAGTGAGACTCTGTTCACGGGGTTCTCGTCGACATCGACTGCCCCAAGTTCGTTCAACTGCAGTCAGCCCACCAATTACGAAATGACGATTTACCCCTACTACATGTCGCTTGACAAGGGGCTCGTGACCGGTTTCGGAACCAACGGGCTCGGCCAGGGTGTGACCACCCAGTACTCCACGGCCGACAGCTGCGGTGGCAATTGGGCAGTGGTGGAATACGTCAACAGCAAGGGCCAGCATGCAGTGCTGCAGGTGACACGGGCCATCGGCTCCCAGCCGGCCGGCCTGAAGTACACCGTGTGGTCAGCAGCGGCCGGGGTCACCAGCGGTGGTGACGGAACCGGTGTCATCGGTGGCTCGTCAGCCGGCCGGGTCGACAGCAAGGTGTACGCGACCCGCCTGCCCGCAA
>CAYRUT010000110.1:0-1846 GCA_964427545.1 uncultured Bifidobacterium sp.
GCAGAGCGTAGTGCGGGCAGGCGTTCTAGCGTGATGGCCATGAGCCGCGGAGCGCACCCCGTACCCAGGGACGAGGGCGTCGCCTCGCGCATGCGGCAGCAAAAGACCAGTGGAACGACCCCCGAGCTGCTGCTGGTCGACGCCCTTCGCCGCCGCGGGTTCAGGGTCGAGACTCACGTTGCGGAACTTCCGGGCAGGCCCGACATAGTGCTTCCCGTCCGGCGTGTTGCGGTGTTCGTTCACGGTTGTTTCTGGCACGGCTGTCCGTGGCATTACACCACGCCGAAGAACAACCGTAAGTGGTGGAAAGAGAAGATTGCACGGAACAAGGCACGCGACCGCAGGAAGGCTGCGGCACTTCGGCGCCAGGGATGGAGCGTGCTCACCGTGTGGGAACATGTCGATGCCGATGTGGCAGCCGAACGCATCCGCCGGCGCGTGAAGAGCGGTCAAGGCGCGCCGCGGCAGCTTCGGCACCGCGTCACATCTTCTTCCTAGAATGATTTCTGCTGCGTCACGAGGGGGGATTTCACGTGAGCGACGAACTCGACAAGGCGAAGAAACCTGCAGACAAGACCTTCGGCACAGTGGTGCGCGAAGTGCACAAGTCATCGGGAACCGCCGGATCTCCGTCACCGACGGGCAGTCACTGACGATCCAACGGGGCGAGGCGGTCGATCATGGGCTACAGACGTCAGGAACGACTCAGGGAGATAGATCAACTACGAGCCGTTGGCGAGTCCCTGAGTGTCACCGTCCTCCGCGTCGTCAGCAGCGGTTTGATTGTCGATGCGGGAACACCCGCACTCCTGCCCCGTTCACAGATCGACGTGGTTCCGGTGACGGACCTTGAGCAGTTCGTCGGGCAACGATTTGAGGTGCTGATCGAGGAATGCAACCTTGCAACCGACAGGCTGGTGGTCTCCCGTCGGTCGTATCTCGAGCGCGCCAGAAGAATCCAGGGTGACCGCACGCTCGGGACAACCAGGGTGGGCGACCTCGTCGACGGCGTGGTTCGGAAAGTGAGCCCACTGGGCATCTTCGTCAGGGTGGGTGGTGTTGACGGTCTCGTTCCCCCGATGGAAATCGGGTGGACCATCAATGAGAAGTTCTCGCACGACTACGAGGTCGGTGATTGTTTGCAGGTCGCGGTCACGAAAGTCGCACCTGAGAAGCGTCAGTTCAACCTGAGTCTCCGAAACGTCACAGAGGATCCGTGGCTGGGGTACGAACAGCAGCATTACACGGGCCAGCTCGTCTGGTGCCGTGCCGTGTCGGTTCTGCCGCACGCTGCATATTTCGAGATGGCACCTGGCGTGTACGGATTCGCCCACGTCTCGGAACTCTCTGAGCGCATTGTGCGTCAGGCGGGCGATGTCGTGTCAGTGGGTGACGAGATGTGGCTGAAGATCACGGGCAATGACCCCAACGCCGATTACCGGGAGATCGGCATCCGAATGTTCCCCGACATGTTCAAACCGAAGAAAGGCAACCGCGCGCCCTTCAGTCATTTCAACAGTGACGGCAGTGCGAAGGCGAAGTACCGCACGTACGCAGATGCCGATGACCGCATCAGGGTGATGTACGAACACGGACACAAAGGCAACTTGTTGTACAGCTATCGATGCCTAAAGTGCGGACACTGGCACTTTGGTGGCACATCCTCGGAAAGATGGACGCTGAGCAAGGTCCGTGCAGAACGTGATGGCGGCGAAGTTGCCCCCGAATGGGCTTCGTATTACGGCTCGTCTGGTGAGTCTGTCGGTCAGGTGGACGAATAGGTCGGGAACGTCAGCGGGTCAAAATCCCGATCACGTCTGAGTGAAACAGACCGTTCGACGAGATG
>CAYRUT010000111.1:0-1817 GCA_964427545.1 uncultured Bifidobacterium sp.
CACCCGTCACGTGGGGCAGACTTGCTTCCAGGAAGGGAGCGCCCATGTCGACTATCGGTGAACTCGCGCGTCAGCACACTGACCTCTCGAAAGAGCAGACCGCTCACCTCGTGAACCTCATCAGCGAATGGGGAATGCTGGCCGACCTGTGTTTCGCCGACCTCATGCTGCACGTGCCCGTCGAGGGCGGCAACTGGCTGGTGGTGGCCCAGGTACGTGCCGCAACCGGCCAGACCCTCTATCTCGTCGACAAGGTGGGAACCATGGCCGAGGGGTCCGAGTCGCCCCTGCTGACAGAGGCATTCCGCACCGGCACCATCGTGGAGGACGAGATCTTCGTCGAGGGCATCGACGAAGACTGCCGCCTCATGGCGATACCGGTCGTGCACGAGGGCCAGACGATCGCGGTGCTGACACGCGAATGGTCGCGCCGCACGGGCCGCCAGCCGGGCGAGCTCGAACGCACGTATCTCGACATGTTCGACCGGTTCGCCGCGATGATCGTGCGCGGGTCGTTCCCGTTCACCGGCCGCGTGGCCGACTCGAGTGTCGCGCCCCGTGTCGGTGACGGAGCGATAGTTCTCGACCACGACTCGCGCGTGCGGTATGCATCGCCGAACGCGACCTCTGCATTGCACCGTGTCGGCATCAGCGCGAACGCCGTGGGCCAGACCCTTGCCGAACTCGGAGTGATCGATTCGTCGGTTCGCCAGGCGTTCGAGCGCCTGCAACCGGTGGTGGAGGAGTTCGAACAGACCACCGACGTCACGCTGCTGACGCGGTGCATTCCGCTGGTGGGCGAGTCAGACGACGGCCCCGTGGTGACCGGCGCACTGATGTTGTTGCGAGACGTCACCGAACTGCGTCGCCGCGACCGACTGATTCTCTCGAAAGATGCCACCATCCGCGAGATTCATCACCGCGTGAAGAACAACCTGCAGACGATCTCGTCGTTGCTGCGACTGCAGGGTCGACGACTCGAGTCAGACGAGGCCAAGGCCGCCGTCGCGGAGTCGGTGAGGCGCATACGCACCATCGCACTCGTGCACGAGACACTGTCGCGCGAACCGGGCGACGATGTCGCGTTCATCGAGATCGTGCGGCCGCTGCTTCGCCTCGTGGAGGAGAGTCTGCAGTCTCCCGACAGACCGATGCGGTTCACGGTGATCGGCGACGGGGGCCGTCTGCCCGCCACGGTGGTGACGCCGTTGTCGGTGGTGCTCACCGAGTTGCTGCAGAACGCCGTCGACCACGGCTATTCGGGCGGCGACGGCGGCGGCAGTGTGGTGGTGCGCCTGAACGTCGACGAGGGGGTCCTCGTGATTCACGTCATCGACGACGGTCGCGGCATTCCCGCCGATTTCCAGTTGGCCGACGCCACCGGGCTCGGTCTGTCGATCGTGCGCACGCTGGTCACCACCGAACTCGCGGGTTCCATCGAGATGCGCCCCGCGACGACGGCGGAACTGCAGGAAGCAGAACTGTCACCTCAGGCGGGCAACACCGGGACCGTGATTGCGTTGCGGGTTCCGCTCGAAGAGACCGAGTAACCCGGCACCCGACTAGAGAGCAGTGCGTTGCTGACGCAGTGCGCGGTCGCGGGCCGCGGCCTCACGACGCATCTGTCGACGCTCTTCTTCAGAGGTGCCGCCCCAGATGCCGGTGTCCTGGTTGGTGTCGAGAGCAAACTGCAGGCACTCGACATGCACCGGGCACTCGCAGCACACCGACTTCGCCTTTGCGATCTGCAGCAACGCCTGCCCTGTGGTTCCGATGGGGAAGAACAATTCCGGGTCGGTGTCGCGACATGTCGCGTG
>CAYRUT010000112.1:0-1781 GCA_964427545.1 uncultured Bifidobacterium sp.
TCCGCCGCGACGAGGACGGCCGCTTCCTGTGGCCCGGCTACGGCGAGAACAGCCGTGTCCTGAAGTGGATCTTCGACCGCGTCGACGGCAAGGCGAACGCGACAAAGACCGAGATCGGCTACCTGCCGTCGCCCGCCGACATCGACACCAAGGGCCTCGACGTGAGGGCCGAGGACATGGACGCCATCCTCACGGTGGACACAGAGGGCTGGCGCTCCGCACTCCCCCAGATCAAGGACCACTACGCCCAGTTCGGCGGCAAGCTGCCTGCGCGTCTCGGCAAGCAGCTGGAACAGCTCGCCGGCGCTCTCGGCTGACCGGCCCTAGGCCGCGGCTTCCCTCCTGCGGCGGCGCAGGGCCACCGGGAGGAGCAACGCACCGAGAACGGCGAGCCCGATCGGCACGATGATCACCCACGGGTTGATCCCCGTCGGCTCGTCACCGATCGCGACCGACAGGCCCAGCGTCACGCTGTCGCCCTTGCCCGTGCCGACGAGCACGACCGTGTGGTTCCCCTGCTCGACACCCTCGGGGATTTCGTAGGCAGCGGCCAGCGTGCCCGATGCGCCCACCTGCGACCTGCCGAGCAGCACCGGGTCGGAGTAGAGGCGCACCTCCACGGGTGTCGCGGCGTCGAACCCCTCGATGTCGACGGTGACCGAGTCACCGACCTGCAGGCGCAGACGGCCCTCGGCATCGAGCGGGACCTTGCCGCCCGACCTCGCGGTCGCCCAGATGCGGGCGACGATGGGTCCGACATCAACAATGAGCTCGTTGTCCTCACGGGACACCTTCGCGGCGACTTCCACCCCGCCGATCAACGCTGACGCACCGCCCACCTCGGTCCTCGGCACATCGATGACGGGGAGTGTGGAGTCCGGAGTCGCGGCGACCGTTGAGGTCACGTCAGGTTCGGTGGTCGTCGTCGGCACGATTGCCGCGGACGCACCACCACCGGCGGACGACGCGACAGATGTCGACGTTGCCGACGGGGAGCCGGACCGCGCAATCGTTGTGGCACTGGCAGACGGCGAACCCGGCACTGGACCCGCGGTCGTGCCACCCGACTGCGTGACGACGGTGGTGGTCGTGGCAGTTCCCGTGGCGGTTGTCGTCGGCGCCGGGGCCGCGGTGGTCGTGGTGGCGACCGAGGTGTTGATCGTGATCTGCGTTGCGGCCGCGTTCACCGACGGCCCGGTGTTGGAGCTCCCGTCGACGACGGTGTTCGAGAGGAGCTCCAGCAGCACAGTCCCGTCGGAGCTGCACGTCACCGACACCGTGATGGAGGTGGAGGTCGACGCCGCCGACGGCGTCACGGTGCACCCCGTGGCGGTGCCGAGCACCCGGAAGTCACCCGACACGATCCCGGAGACCGCCTCGGAGAACGTGAGCGTGTAGGACAGCGTCCGGGAGGACGACGGAGTGGAAGGAGACGTCCACGTCACCGTGGGGGCAGTCGCGTCGGCTGTGGAGTTGTTCGTGACAGGCCGGTTCGAGAACGACGCTGCGTCGTTGCCCGCCAGGTCCTGCACCGCCGCGTTCGACGTTGCCGAGTTCGACGCGGGTGCCACATACGACACCGTCACGGTGGCCGACCCCTCCAGTGTCACGGGCAGGGTGAGGTTCACGTTCGCACCCGACACCGCCACCGCAGATGGCGTGATGTTGACGGCCGACGCGGTGACCGTGAACGCGCTGGCGGGTGCCGTGGTGGCATGGATCGCCTCGTTGAAGACGAGGCGAACGGTCTGGCCGTTCGCGAGCAGGGAGCCGCTCGTCAG
>CAYRUT010000113.1:0-1770 GCA_964427545.1 uncultured Bifidobacterium sp.
CCGCCGAGATTCACGCAGCGGCGACCGAGTTTCTCCGCCTGCGTCGGGCGGGGATGGTCAGTGCGATGAAAGCGGCCAGAAGAACCGGAACGGCAATGAGAACCTTGCCGAGCGTGCCGACTCCTTCGTCTGTGCCGATGATGATCCCGGCAGAGAACTCGGCCTCTTCGTTCCGCGGGTTGACACCAGACAGCACGACGGCATGTCGACCCGACTTCACCGTGGGTGGTATGGCGAATGTCGACGTCGCACGGCCGGCCGAGTTCACCCCGGTCGATCCGAGTCTCGTGGGTTCGGAGAAGATCCATACGTCAACGTTCGAATCGGGGTTGAAGCCCGATACCTCGGTGAGCAGTCGGTCTCCGGTTTCCAGCCGGATGTTGCCGTCAGAATCGAGCGCCACCCGCGTGCCGTCGGCACGCACTCCGGAGATGGTGGCGTTCATCGACCCGGCAGAGACGATCAACTGGTTGTTCTTGCGGTCGAGGGTCGTGGCGACGTTCTCACCGTTGACCGAGAGTTTGACTTCGCCCGGTTCGACGCTCGGTTCCTCGGGGGGAGGCATCGTGGTGGTTGTCGTGGTTGTTGACGAAGTCGATGTGGTGGAGGGTTGTGCGACGGTGGTCGACACCCGCGGGATTGCAGCCTGACCGACGGCCACGGTTGTGGTTGTGGTCGAGGGGGCAGCGACCGTCGTGGTCGAGGCCGGAACAGTCGTGGTGGTGGTTGTCGTGGTTGTTGTGGTCGTCGTGGTTGACGACGTGCTCGACGTTGCCGGTGCAACAGACGTGGTCGGCGAGCTGGTCGACGGTGCATAGTTGTTGGTGATGCACACCGCGCCGCCGGAACCTCCCGAACACGTCTGCCAGCCCTTGCTCGATGTCCAGTGCGCATCTCCGTTCGCAAATTCCGGGTTCAGAAGCAGCTGGCTCGTCCCGGCCGTGGTGGTCTGCTCGAGCTTCACCCAGTCAACGACGATGCCGTAGTTGCCTGCCCAGTACTCGCCGTCGTCACCCCAGACGATCACCTCGACCTTGGCGATGGAGTTGCTCCAGCCGGCATCCGACGACGACAGAGTGACAGACATCTCGGTGGGCGAGTCAGAGGTCAGCGTGGTTGTCCCCGACGTGGGGTTCCTCACCGAGGTGATCGTGGTTCCCGATGAATCCTTGAAGACGGCTTCGATGTAGATGGAGTCATTCGCCCAAGCCTTTGCCACGCTCGTCGACATCTTGAACTGCGACGTGATGTTCAGATTCGCGACGTCGACTTCCTGGCTGACCGTGGTGGGGTCATAGGCGAAGACGGCAGCGAAACTGTCGGCGCTCACCGGAGGCGAGGCAGAGAACGGCTCGAGAGCCACGGTGATCATCAGGGCCGCAAGAAGGGCGCGCAGACGGGTTTTGGCCGAGAATCTTTTCCCCATGGCACGAAATGCTATGCCCTATTCCTGCCCGGCAGGTGCGACCTTCTCGAACACAGCGCATTTTGGTCGCGATTACCGGTCGTGGCGGGCGGGCCAACGTGCTGCCGGGGTTGACCCATCGGCAACCCCGGCTCACCGCCCCTCATGTGAAGGGCCCCGGCTGGTCTAGAGCTGCAGGCTCTTGATCTCGAGGAACTCCTCGAAGCCGTACTCGCCCAGTTCGCGGCCGATGCCCGACTGCTTGTACCCGCCGAAAGGAGCATTCGGGTTGAACGCGCCGCCGTTCACCGTGACCTGGCCGGTGCGCAGGCGACGTGCAATGGCCACGCCCGTCTCCTTGTCTT
>CAYRUT010000114.1:0-1762 GCA_964427545.1 uncultured Bifidobacterium sp.
GATGGCGACATGAGCGACAGGGTCACCATCAACATTTCCGACGGCATCGCCGACGTTCGTTTCAACCGCCCCGAGAAGCGCAACGCGCTCGACGGCGAGCAGTTCCAGGCCATCGTCGACGCCGGCGAGTCGCTGAAGACCAACAAGAAGATCCGCGTCGTGGTGCTGTCGGGCGAGGGCGCCTCGTTCTGCGCCGGTCTCGACCTGGCCTCGATGGGTGGCATGGCGGCGGCAGAGCGCAAGGCCGCACCCGGCCCGTCGGCGGGCGACATGGCCGAAGGCCGCATCACCCACCTGGGTCAGCAGTCGGCATGGGTGTGGCAAGAGGTTCCGGTGCCGGTCATCGCGGCCGTGCACGGTCATGCTCTCGGCGGTGGGTGCCAGATCGCACTCGGTGCCGACATGCGCTTTGCTCACCCCGACACCAAGTTCAGCGTGCGCGAGACCTACTGGGGTCTCGTGCCCGACATGGCGGGAACCGTTCTCATGCAGGGTCTCGTGCGTCCCGATGTGATGAAGGACATCGTGCTGTCGGCCCGCATCTTCGACGGCCGCGAGGCAAAAGAGATCGGTCTCGTCACCCGGTTGTCGGAGACACCCCGCGAGGACGCATTTGCCTACGCAGAAGAGATCGTGAAGCGCAGCCCGGATGCCGTGCGGGGCGCCAAGGAACTGCTGAACCGGCTCACGCTCGACTTCGCAGCGGCCCAGTTCGCTGCCGAGCGCCGCATCATCGGCAGTCTCATCGGCGGTCACAACCAGCGTGAGGCCGTGATGAGCGACTTCGAGAAGCGTGCGCCGGCCTACGTCGACCCGGTGTGACCTTTCACTGACCCGTAATTCCTTTGTGTCGCAAGGGGAGGCTCGGTAGCCTTGGCTCTTGCTCGGGCCAGCGTCGTCCCGGGAGAACCGAACATCCGATTCTCCGGCATGCCCCGCATGCCGTTCCGGAAGGACCCAGACGCTGTGAACCCCGATCTCCCCATGCCGCACGGTCTCTACGACCCGCGTTTCGAACATGACGCCTGTGGCGTGTCGTTCGTCGCCAACATCAAGGGTGTCCGCAGTCGCGAGATCGTGACCCTCGGCCTGACCGCACTCACCAACATGGAGCACCGCGGCGCCACCGGTGCCGAGCCCGACACCGGCGACGGTGCGGGAATCCTCATCCAGGTGCCCGATGAGTTCCTCCGGGCTGTTGCGGGCGTGGCGTTGCCCGCCGCCGGTGCATATGCCGTCGGCATCGCGTTTCTCCCGCAGGACAGCACGAAGGCCGATGCAGCCGCTGCCCGCGTCGACGCCATCACATCGGAGGAGGGTCTGCGCCCGCTCGGGTGGCGAGACGTGCCCGTGAACCCCGCGTGTCTCGGTGCATCGGCACGCGCGGTGATGCCGACCGTGCGCCAGTTCTTCTGTGACGACCCTGCGGGCGCGACCGGCATCGACCTCGACCGCAGGCTCTTCATCGTGCGCAAGCGCATCGAGCACGAGCTCGAGGGCGACATGCGCACGTATTTCTCCTCGTTGTCGGCGCGCACGCTGGTGTACAAGGGCATGCTCACCACGCCAGAACTTCAGCAGTTCTTCCCCGATCTCTCTGATGACCGCATGGAGTCGGCGATCGCGCTGGTGCACAGTCGTTTCTCCACAAACACCTTCCCGTCGTGGCCGCTCGCGCACCCGTACCGCTACATCGCACACAACGGCGAGATCAACACCGTGCAGGGCAACCGCAACTGGATGCGCACCCGCGAGGCCCTGC
>CAYRUT010000115.1:0-1519 GCA_964427545.1 uncultured Bifidobacterium sp.
CAAGGTCGGCGCGGACGGCACGATCACCGCCACGTTCACGATCCCAGAGGACGCACCGTCTGGGTCTCACCGTGTGGTGATCGTGGCCCGCACGACCGACGGCGAGCCGGCGACGCTTGCCGTGGGGATCAACGTGGGTGAGTGGGAGAAGGAGTCGTCGTTGACGGTGTGGCTGATTGTGCTGCCGATCGTGCTCGCGGTCGCGGGGGCGTTGCTGCTGCCCGCCACCCGCAGGCGACGCCTTGACACCGAGGCCTAGGAGGACCCGGAGACGTGGATGTTCAGTGGGGTGACCCTCGAGACAATGCAGTGCGGCCCGACCTGCACAGACCTCGGTACGATTCGGCCGTGATCCAGACCCGGTCCCGCCGTGTCGCGAGAGTGGCCGGAGTCATTGCCGTCATCGCGGCCACCCTGGGAATGTGGCCTGTCGTCCCTGCCGGGGTGAGCGCGGCCCCGTCACTCCTTGATCAGTGCGTCTCTTCCATCGACGAGCCCGCATTCACGAAGGATTTCATTCTCTCGGAGACGGAGTTCGCCAGTGAGGCCTCCCTGTTGTCGGCAGTCACGGCTGGGACATGGACGATCCAGATCTCCACCGGCGCCGGCTGGAACCCGACCCTGCGCGGGAACGCCTCCGACATCTACTGCGGGGACTCCGGCAACAACCGTGTGACCTACCTCGACTCGCACCCGTCCGGCACCCATGACTTCTTCTTCGGCGGCGCCGGCAACGACTCTGTCGACACGATGTGGGATTCGCGGTTCTGGGGCGGCGCCGGTGACGACACCATCAGCAACAACCGCGAACGATCGATCTTCTACGGCGGTCCCGGGAACAACACCTGCCTCAACCGGGAATCCACCGGGTCGTACATCGCCATCTGCGACATGAACGGCGGTCCGTCCTCGGCACAAGCCCCGCTCACCCTTGTCGCGAACTCCATGGATGTCGGGTCCACCCTGACCCTGTCGACATCCGGCGGATCGGGAACAGGTGCGGTCACCTATTCGGTGACATCTGCGGGCACCGCCGGGTGTTCGTTGACCGGTGCGGTTCTGTCGTCGACGTCGGCTGGTACGTGCACTGTCACGGCAACCAAGGCCGCCGACGCGACGTACGCGTCGGCCACCACGGGGCCCGTGACCGTCACGGTCTCGAAACTGACACAGGCGTCGCTGTCGCTCGTCTCCACGTCCACGATGCTGGGCACCAGCCTGACGCTGTCGACAACGGGTGGATCGGGTTCAGGTTCGGTGACCTTCTCGCTCACGTCCGCCGGTTCGGCGGGATGCTCCCTCAGCGGTGCCGTGCTGTCGGCGTCGTCAACGGGGTCCTGCACTGTCACGGCGACCAAGGCCACCGATGCCACTTACGGCCCGGCCACCACGGGCGCGGTCACCATCACGGTCAGCGCGGTCCCGACCACCACCACGACGACAACCACTTCCACCACAACCACTTCGACTGTTGCACCCGCGCTCGACATCGTGGTGAACGCACCGAGCACGTCAGCGG